>NZ_BAAAGX010000031.1:0-100990 GCF_039524755.1 Cryptosporangium japonicum | reverse complement strand
AGCTTGTGGGCAGCTGTTGTATCGGGGAAGGCCGACAACGCGGCCTGGCGGCGGCTGAGCGGAGCCGCAGCCGAGCATGGACTTGCAGGACCGGGCCTAGGTGGCAGGCGCGCGCCTAGGTGACAGGTGCCCCCTGAGCGGCAGGCGCACCGTGCGCCCCCGAGCAGTACGTGCACCTGTGGGTGGCAAGTGCGCCTGCGGTGGCCGATGTGTCCGCAGGGTGGCCCGGCATCCGTGGGATCCGGTGGCGAGTCCGGCCCGGTGAGCCATGGCGAGACCTACCTGAACACTGGAGCCCACGGGAGGCCACCTACGGGTTGTTCCCGGACTGCGAGCAGACGGGATCGGGGCGCATCCGTTCGGCCAGCCCGGCCCACCGCCGGGACTGATCACCTGGAACCTGTCGACCGAGCTCGGAACTCGCCGACATGGCTCACCGGGCCGGGCAGAAACCAACCGCTCGGAGGGGGCACCGCAGCCATAGCCCCGGATAGTCGCGCGGCGGGCTGAGCACACGGCCCACCTGGAAGCCGAGGCCGAGCGTTGTCGCTCGCCGCGCAACCGAACGTCGTAGCCCCACGGTCAACCGAACCGCAGCACCACATGATCGAAGGCCGAATCGACCGCCCGACGCGTTACCGCGGCACCGCCACACGCCGTCGACGAACCCCGCCGCCGACGAACCCCGCCGCCGACGAACCCCGCCGTCGACGAACCCCGCCGTCGACTACCTCGCGACCAGGCCGCGACCACGAGCAGCCGCCCGGCTCCGCACCCCACCCCAGGCGCGCCGACGAGCTAGTCAAACGTTTGCTCTTGTGAGGGCCGAAACACGCTGCTAACGTCCCGGTCAACCGATTGACCTGGAGGCCACGTGGCCATCGCCATCGATCTCGCTGGGCGCTGTGCGCTGGTTACCGGCGCTGCTGGTGGGTTGGGGCTGGCGTGCGCCGAGACGCTGCTCGAGGCCGGGGCGCGGGTGGCCATCAGCGACCTGCCCGGCCCTCGGCTCGACACCGCCGCCGACGCTCTCGTCGCCAAGCACGGCACGGAGCACGTGCTCAAGATCCCGGCCGAGCTCACCGCCGAGAACGCGCCCGGCGCGCTGGTGGACACCGCGGTCGCGGAGCTGACGAGCCTCGACACGCTGGTCAACTGCGCGGGCATCATGGAGACGGTCCCGCTGCCCGACGTCACCGAGGCGGCCTGGCGTCGCATCATCGACGTCAACCTCACGTCGACCTTTCTGCTGACGCAGGCGGCCGCGAAAGCGATGGAGCGGGGCGCGATCGTCACGTTGGCGAGCGTCGCCGGGCGGTCGGGGCGTCCGAACGCCGTGCACTACGCGGCGAGCAAGGCCGCTCTGCTGAGCCTCACGAAGTCCGCCGCGTTGGCCTACGGGCCGGAGATCCGGGTCAACGCGGTCTGCCCGGGCGTGTTCCTGACGCCGATGTGGGACGAGATCATCGCCCACCGCGCCCGCCAGTTCGGCGCCGGTGCGGGCGAGGAGTACCTGGCGCAGGTGAAGGCCGCCTGCGCGCTGGGCCGCGACGGTGACCCCGCCGAGCTCGCCGCGGTCGTGTTGTTCCTGGTGAGTGACCTTGCCTCGTTCGTGACCGGCCAGGCGGTCAACGTCGACGGCGGACTGGAGATGGACTGATGAGCGCGCCCACCCACGACGCTTCCACCCCGGGAAGCACTCCGGGCGCCACCGCTTCGGCGACGCCCCCCGAAGCCACCGCAACCGACCCGAACACCGCACCCGACCCCACCGGCACAGAAAACGCGACCGCCCCAGAAACCGCGACCGCCCCAGAAACCGCGACCCACAGCGCGCCCCCACTCTCCGGCGCACGCCCAGGACCGTTCCGGCTTCTCACCGCCCTCTACGCCGACACCGCGATGGCCGAGATCTTCGGCGAGGCCGCCACCATCGACGGCTGGCTCCGCGCCGAGCTGGCGCTCACCAAGGCCGAGGCCCAGGTCGGCGTCGTCACCGCGGCCGACGCCGACGCGCTCGCCGCGATCAGCGCCACCGACCGCATCGACCGCGACCAGCTCTGGGAGCAGGCCCGCAACGTCGGCTACCCGGTGCTCCCGCTCGTGCGTCAGCTCGCCGGCCAGCTCCCGGAGGGCCCCGACGGGCACATCCACTGGGGCGCCACCACGCAGGACATCATGGACACCGGCCTGGTGCTCCAGCTCGTCGCGGCCGGCGACCGCATGATCGCGCTGCTCACCGAGTTCGGCGACGCGCTCGCGGCCCAGACCGAAACGCACAAGAACACGGTGACGGCGGCGCGGACCCACGCCCAGCAGGCGGTCCCCACCACGTTCGGCACGAAGCTCGCGGTCTACCTGGCCCAGGTCACCCGCGACCTCGCGCGCGTCCGGAGAGCACGCGAGGAAGTCAGGACGCTCTCCCTCTACGGCGCCGGTGGCACGTCGGCCGCGCTGGGCGAGAACGCCGCCGCGGTACGCCGCCGGATGGCCGAAGAACTCCAGCTCGACGTCGACGACGTGCCCTGGCACGTCGCCCGCGACCGGCTCGTCGAGTTCGGCAGCGCGCTGGCCCTGGCCGCGGGCACCGCCGGGCGCATCGCCCGCGAGGTCGTCGACCTCTCCCGCACCGAGATCGGTGAGCTCAAGGAGGCCGACGGGCACCACCGCGGTGCGTCCTCGACGATGCCGCAGAAGGCGAACCCGATCTCGTCCGAGGCCATCCTCGGGTTCAGCACGTTCGCGGCGACGCTGCTCCCGGCACTGCACCGCGCGCTGGAGGCCGGCCACGAGCGGGCCGCCGGCGAGTGGCAGATCGAGTGGCTGGTGCTGCCCGAGCTGGCCTGCAGCGCGGCGAGCGCACTGGCCCTCGCCGCCGAGATCGTCCGTGACCTGCGTGTCTTCGAGGACGTCATGCGCGCGAACCTGGACGCCGACGGCGGCCTGGTGCTCGCGGAGGCGTACATGTTCAAGCTGGCGCCGCAGCTCGGCCGGGAACACGCCCACGACGTCGTGTACGACGCCGCCCGCGCGGCCCGCCAGAACGGCATGACGCTGAAGGCCGCCGTCGCCGACATCGCCGCGACGGACCCGGCCGTGAAAGCAGCGACCACAACCCCGATCACCCCCGAGCACTACCTCGGCGAGAACGAGCGGATCTGCGACGCCGCACTCACCCGGTGGGCGACCGCGAAGGAGAACCGGTGAACACGCTGCTCGACGATCTCCACCAGATGTGGCGGATCCGCCTGCTGGAGGAGAAGGTCCGCGAGCTCCGCGCGTCGAACGACATCGTGGGCTCGGTGCACCTGTCGATCGGCCAGGAGGCCGGTCCGGTCGGGGCCTGCTCCGTGCTGGGTGAGAACGACGCGCTCTTCGCGACGTACCGCGGCCACAACTGGGCCGTCGCGCGTGGCGTCCCCGTGGAGGGCATTCTGGCCGAGTTGCTGGGGCGGGCCACCGGGGTGAACGGCGGACGCGGCGGCTCGGCCTACTTCTCCGACTTCGCGCACGGTTTCCACGGCGAGAACTCGATCGTCGGCGCGGGAGCGCCACTCGCGGTCGGCGCGGCCCTGGCCGGCAAGTACGACGGCACGAACCGGGTGGCGCTCACCGTGTTCGGCGACGGCGCGATGAACCAGGGCGCGGTGCACGAGTCGATGAACTTCGCCGCCGCGCTCGACCTGCCGGTGATCTTCGTCTGCGAGAACAACAGCTGGTCGGAGCTGACGCCGATCGACGAGATGGTGCGCAACCCGATCCTGGCCGAGCGGGCCCGGGCGTACGGCATCCTCGGCGAGCGCATCGACGGCAACGACCCGTCGGTCGTCCGGGACCGGGTCGGCGACGCGATCGAGGCCGCGCGGGAAGGCGGCGGCCCGGCCCTGCTGGAGCTGATGACCCAGCGCCTGGTCGGCCACTACATCGGTGACCCCGAGCAGTACCGGCGCCCCGGCGAGCTGGAGGCGGCGAGAGAGGTCGAGCCGATCGCCGCGGCCACCCGGAAGCTCAGAGAACAAGGCACCAGCCAAGCCCGGATCGACGAGGCGGAGAGCAACGCCCGTAGCGAGGTCGAGGACGCGGCGACAGCGGCCCTCCAAGCCCCGCTCGCCGACGTCAGCACGGTCAAGGAGCACCTCTATGCGTAAGTTGAGCTACGCCGAGGCCGTGAACGCCGCGCTGCGCCGCTGCCTCGACGAGATCCCCGAGACCCTCCTCTACGGCGAGGACGTCGGCGTGCCCGGCGGTGTGCACGGCGTCTCGAAGGGCCTGCACAAGGCGTTCGGCGACCGGGTGTTCGACACCCCGATCTCGGAGTCGGCGATCCTGGGCTCGGCCGTCGGCGCCGCGATGTTCGGTCGCCGGCCGATCGTCGAGATCATGTGGTCGGACTTCTTCCTGGTCGCGCTCGACCAGGTCGTGAACCAGGCGGCGAATGTCCGCTACGTATCCAACGGCACCGTCAAAGCCCCGCTGACCATCCGCACCCAGCAGGGCAACTCCCCCGGCGCGTGCGCTCAGCACTCCCAGAACCTCGAGGCGTTTTTCCTGCACACACCCGGTATCCGGGTCTGCATGCCGAGTACACCGCAGGATGCCTACGACCTGACGCTCGCCGCCGTGCACTGCGACGACCCGACGATCGTCATCGAGAACCGGACGCTGTACCACGGCGCGAAAGCGGAGGTCGTCACCGACGGCGAGGTCCAGCCCATCGGCGGCCTCCGGAAGCGCCGGGACGGCGACGCGGTCACGGTCGTCACCTGGGGCGCGATCAGCCGGCGCGTCGAGGAAGCCGCGGAGAACGCCGAGGTCCTCGAGACCGTCTGGCTCAACCCGTTCCCCTGGGACGAGGTGATCGCGTCGGTGCGCCGCACCGGGCGGCTCGCCGTCGTCCACGAGGCGAACCGCACCGGTGGCTTCGGCGCCGAGGTGGTCGCCCGTGTCGTCGAGGCCGGTGTGCGGTTGGCCGCGCCACCGGTCCGGATCGCGGTGCCCGACATGCGGCTACCCGCCGCACCGGTGCTCGCGAACGCCCTGATCCCCGACGTCCGGAGCATCGCCGCGGCGATCAGCGACCTGGCGGCGCGCGGCTGACCGGCCGTGTAGTCAAACGTTTGACCAAACCCCCTGTGACGAGGAAAGGACCCCAGATGCGACGAGGCCTGGGCCTGAAGAGACCGATCACGTACGTGGCCCTCGCGGCATCCGTGGCCCTGGCCATGGCCGGCTGCGCGAGCGAACCGGAGAACACCGCGTCGAGCGGGTCGAAGAGCGACGGCTGCCGGATCGCCATCGACAACGGCTCCGGCACCGGGTTCCCGTTCCCGAACGCCGGCGCGCAGGGCATCGAAGAGGCCGCGAAGAGCATCGGCTGCGAGATCATCGCGAACCTGGACGGCAAGAACGACGTCCAGACCGAGGCGGCGAACGTCCAGAACATCATCGCGCAGAAGCCCGACGGCGTCGTGATGATCCCGGCCAACGCGGCCGAGGCGGCCAAGTTCGTCGACCAGTTCACCGCGGCCGGCATCAAGGTCGTCAGCTATCACAGCATCATCGGCGCCGACCGCAAGATCGACGACGTCTACCCGAAGCTGTCCGCGCTGGTCATCGAGGACGAGACCGGTGCCGGCGAGCAGACCGGGCAGGCGATGCTCAAGGCGCTGCCCAACGGCGGCAACGTCGCGGTGATCATCGGCGCACCCGGGTACGCCGAGAACACGCTGCGGGTGGAGAAGTTCAAGACCGCGACGGCGGGCAAGTTCACGATCGTCGCCGAGCAGCCGGGCGGCTGGGTCGCCGACCAGGGCCAGTCGGCCTGCGCCAGCATCCTCAACGCCCACCCCGACCTGGTCGGCATCTACGCGATCTCCGACGACATGGGTGTGGGCTGCCAGAAGGCGGTCGCGGCGGCCAAGTCCACCGCGCTGGTCTTCGGCGTCGGCGGCTCGAAGCTCGGCGTGGAGGCCATCAAGAACGGCGGCCTGACCGGGACGATCTGCTACAAGCCGGTCGACGGAGGCAAGAAGGCCGCCGAGGAACTGAAGAAGGCCATCCAGGACGAGAACTACGGCACCGCCAAGCTGGTCTTCTACGACACCCCGTCGATCGACAAGTCAAACGTCGCTGACTGCGACCCGCAGTGGTGAGCTGAGGTACCCATGGGTGAACTATTGGCGGTACGCGGAGTCTCCAAGCGGTTCCCGAACGGGACGGTCGCACTGCGGGACGTCGACCTCACGATCGCCCGTGGCTCGATCCACGGCCTCGTGGGCGCCAACGGCGCGGGCAAGTCCACCCTGTTCAAGATCATCGCCGGCGCTCACGAACCGAGCGCGGGCGAGCTGATCTGGCAAGGCACGACGGTCGATTGGTCCACTCCGGCGGCCCCCCGCGCCGCCGGAGTGGCGACGATGTACCAGCACATCCCGCTGGTGCCGACGCTGTCCGTGCTCGAGAACGTGTTCCTCGGCGAGATGTCGGGGCTGTTCCGGCGCGGCCGGCTGATGGAGCGGTACGACGCGCTCTGCGAACGGTTCGGCTATCGCGTCGACCCGAACAAGAGCGTCGGCGACCTGCCGATCGGTGAGCGCCAGATGGTCGCGGTCGCGCAGGCGCTGGCCGCCGGCGCGACCCTGATCTGCATGGACGAGCCGACGGCCTCGATGGCCTCGGCCGAGGTCGAGCTGCTGTTCCGGGCGGTCAACCGGCTCCGGGAGTCCGAGGGCACGTCGTTCGTCTTCTGCTCGCACTTCCTCGACCAGGTCCTGGAGCTCACCGACGAGGTGTCGGTGCTCCGGGACGGCCGGATGGTGTTCACAGGGGCCACCGCGGAGCTGACCGAAGAGCGGCTGGTCGACCTGATGGTCGGCCGGAAGCTCTCGGCGATGGAGAACGCGCGGATGGAGCCGGTGAGCCCGACCGCCGAGAACGTGCTGGAAGCGATCAACCTGCGCTCCCCCAGCGGCGTGGACGACGTGTCGATCACGGTGAGGGCCGGCGAGGTGATCGGCCTGGCCGGGATGCTCGGCTCCGGCCGCTCGGAGATCCTCGAGGCGATCTTCGGCGCGGACGAACGGTGCTCCGGCACCGTGAAGGTCCGCGGCCGGAACGTCGGAAAGCGCGTCGACCAGCGCGTGAAAGCCGGGCTCGCGCTCGTTCCCGAGGACCGCAACCGGCAGGGCCTGGTGGGCGGCTGGGAGATCTGGCGCAACACCACGCTGCCCGACGTCCAGAAACTCAGTAAAAAACGCATGCTGCCGGACGCCGAAGCCGAGCACGCGCGCGCCGGGCGGGCCGTCGCCGACCTGAAGGTCCGCACGCCCTCGGTGACCACGCCGGTGAGCGCGCTCTCCGGCGGCAACGCGCAGAAGGTCGTGTTCGCCAAGTGGATGTACGGCGACGCGTGCGCCTACCTGCTCGACGAACCGACGGTCGGCGTCGACGTCGGCGCCAAGGCCGACATCCTCGAGCTGGTCCGGGGGTTCGCCCGGGCCGGCAACGCGGTGGTGATCGTCTCCTCGGAGTTCGAGGAGCTGCTCGCCGTCGCCCAACGCATTCTGGTCGTTCGCGGCGGGCGGATCGTCGCCGAGCGGAACGCCCAGGACACCGATGAGGCCGAGCTGCTCGCGCTCTCGAGCGGGCTCGGCGCCAATGAAGGACGGACCGGATGAGCACTGTCAAAGAGCGGCTCGCGCCGTTCCGGCTCCAGCGCGCGGGCGTGGTCTACGCGTTCGCGTTGATCCTGGTGGTTTTCACCTCGGCCGCGGCCGGCACCGGTCGGCCGTTCTACCTGTCGGCGTTGAACAGCGCGAACATCCTCGACCAGACCGCACAGGTCGGGATCCTCGCCGTCTTCATGACGATCTGCCTGATCAGCGGCAACTTCGACCTGTCGATCGGGGCCACCGGGGCGCTGGCCGCGGGCGTCACCCTGACCGTGCTCAACAGCGGTCTCGGCGTCGGCGTGGCGCTGCTCCTCGGGCTGCTCACCGGCGTCGCGATGGGTGCGTTCAACGGCGTGTTCGTGCAGTACGTCGGCGTGAACGCGTTCATCGTCACGCTGGGGACGATGACCGGCATCCGCGGGCTGCTGTTCATCCTCACCGACGGGCGCTCGATCCAGACCACCGAGACGGGTCTCGCGGACCTGTTGACCGGCGACTGGCCGGTGAACCTCAAGGTGTGGGCCGCGGTCGTGGGCCTGGTGTTCGTCGGGGTGGGCGTCTTCTCGCTCCGCCGGGAACGGGCCGGGAAGGTCACCGACGGCCAGGGCTACTGGTACGTGATCGCCGGTGCGCTGCTGGCCGCGGTGTCGGTGATCTGGTTCCCCACCTACTGGGCACTGTCCAAGCAGGTCTGGATCTTCCTGGTGATCGTGCTCGTCGCCTGGGCGGTCCTGAAGTTCACCGTGGTCGGGCGACGGCTGTACGCGGTCGGCGGCAACGTGGAGGCCGCGCGGCTCTCGGGCATCCGGGTGGCGCGCTACAAGGTGATGCCGTTCGTGCTGAACGGGTTGTTCGCGGCGCTCGTCGGCATCCTGTACGCGTCGCGGTTCTCGGCGATCAACCCGCAGGCGCTGACCGGCATCGAGCTCACCGTGCTCGCGGCGGCGATCCTCGGCGGCACGTCGCTGTTCGGCGGGGCCGGCAACGTGCTGAAGTCGGTGATCGGTGCGCTGATCCTGTTCGTGCTGGCCAACGGGTTCGGCGTGCTGAACCTCGGCGCGAACTACCAGGACCTGATCAAGGGTGTCGTGATCATCGGTGCGGCCACGATCTACGTGCTCGCCGAGAAGCGCGGCGGCCGCCGGAAACTCACCGCGGCCGATGTACCCGCGGTCACCGCACCGGCGACGCCCGAGAAGGTGACCACCTCGTGAGCGGTCTGACCGGGCTCTGGCACTTCAGCTTCACGGTGGCGGACCTGGACGCCTCGATCCGGTTCTACCGTGACCTGCTCGGCCTGGTGCTGGTGCACGAGCAGCGCCAGGACAACGAGTACACGCGGAGGCTCGTCGGGTACTCCGACGCGGATCTCCGGGTGGCGCAGCTCGCGGTGCCACCGGCGTCGTCGACGAACTCGTCGCACGACCTGGAACTGGTGCAGTACCTGTCCCCCAGTGCGGAACCCACCGATCCGGAGCGCAACCGGGCCGGCGCCGCCCACCTGGCGTTCACGACGGACGACGCCCTCGGCACGTACGAGCGGCTGAACGCGGCGGGCGTCGAGTTCCTCTCCGCTCCGAACGAGATCACCGCGGGCGTGAACAAGGGCGGGTACACCTGCTACTTCTTCGGCCCCGACCGGGAAACCCTGGAGCTGGTCCAACCCCCGTCACGATGACGCCTTCCCGGGCCTACGACGTCTTCCCGGGGTCACCCGAGCCGTCGTAGGCCCGAGAACCCGTTCGATCTCCGCCGCGGCCGCGAGCAGGGCCTCGCCCGGCTCCGAGCGGCCGCGCACGGCACCGGCGATCGCGGCCGACAGCATCTCCGAGACCGCGGGCCAGGCCGTCACCGGCGGCGGGCTGACCACGGTGCGGTGCACCTCCTCCATCACCGCGTAACACGGGGACAGGGCCCGCACCCGCGGGTCGCGCCAGGTGGAGAGGCGCACCCCGTTCGCGCCCTCCAGCGACGTGATCACGTCCATCTCGGGGGTGGCCACGTGTCGCAGATACTCGTAGGCCCGCTCCGGGGACGAGCACCCCGCCGCCACCACCAGCACCCAGTAGATGTTCAGCGACACCCCGCCCGGCACCGGCGCGCACGCCACCGAGCCCGGCGCGCACATCGCCGCGTAGCCGGACCAGTTCACCATCATCGCCGCGCCACCGGCCGCGAACCGCTCCCCCGACGCCACGCTGTCCCACTCCAGCGAGGCCGGGTCGACGAGGTTCTCCGCGTGCAACCGGCGCAGGAACTCCAACCCGGAGACCGCTGCCGGGCCGGACGGCGAGGACAGGTCACCACCCCGGCTCCACAGTTGCAGCAGGAAGTCGTAGACGTCGTTGTGCCCGTCGGGGAGCCCGGCGAGCACCGTGCCGTGGAGCCCGGGCCGGGTGAACCACCGGGCGACGTCGAGGAACTGATCCCAGGTGACCGGCGGCGCCAGCGGGTAGCCGAACCGTGCGGCGAATCCCGCGCGCTCACCGGCGTCGGCGAAGAGGTCGGGGCGGTACAGGAGCATCATCGGACCGTCGTGGTACGGCAGGCCGTACACCCGCGATCCACGGGTCTGGAGCTGCCACATCGACGGGCTCCACCCACCGGGGTGGTCCGGGGGCAGGTGGCCCGAGAGGTCGCGGACCGCGCCGCGTTCGATCAACGCGGGAAGCCAGTCGCTGACCACGAGCGCCAGGTCCACGCGGCCGTCGAACAGCGCGTCGCCGTGGAGCACGGCCCGTTCGAGCTCCGGCAGCTCGAGCCACGAGGCCGTCAGCGCGAACCCGGCCGACTGGCGAGCGGTGGCTCTCGCGAACCCGTCGAAGGTGCGGCCCAGCAGGTGCATGGTCTTGCTCCGAGTCAATCGTTTGACCTACAGTTCGGGGACATCATGCCCCACGACGAGGGAGTCGCGCATGCCCGTGGTTGACGCGCACCAGCACTTCTGGGACGTCGATGCGCTCGAGTACGCCTGGCTCACCCCCGAGGCCGGCCCGATCCATCGCACGTTCACCTACCAGGAGCTGGAGCCGCAGCTCGACGCGTGCGGTGTGGACGCGACAGTGCTCGTGCAGGCCGAGGGCAGCTTCGCCGACACCGACTCGATGCTCGCGCTGTCCGACCGGCACCCCCGGCTGGCCGCGGTCGTCGGCTGGGTGCCGCTGCTCGACCCGGCGGCGACCGCCGACGCGCTCGAGCGGTACGGGAAGGACCCGCGGTACGTGGGCGTGCGGCACCAGGTGCACGACGAGCCCGACCCGGACTGGATCGGGCAGCCGGCGGTGCAGGAGAGCCTGGCCCTGGTGGCGGGGAAGAACCTCACCTGGGACCAGATCGCGACGATCCCGCGCCACCTGGAGCACGTGCCGTCGCTCGCCGAGCGGCACCCCGGCCTGCGCATCGTGATCGACCACCTGGCGAAGCCGCCGATCGCCGAGCACGGCTGGGAACCCTGGGCGAGCCTCCTCTCCCGGGCGGCGGAGCACCCGAACGTGTACGCCAAGATCTCCGGGCTCGACACCGCGGCGGCACCCGACTGGACCCCGGACGACCTGCGCCGCTACGTGGACCACGGGCTCGCGGTCTTCGGCGCGGACCGTCTGATGTGGGGCAGCGACTGGCCGGTGTCCGTGCTGGCCGGCGGCTACGAGCGCGCCTGGGCCGCCATCCAGGAGCTGCTGCCGGCCGAACACCGGGAGCGCGTGCTCGGCGGCACCGCGATCGACTTCTACCGCATCCCCGGTCTGGGCTGACGTGTTCGACGAACTGCAGCCGATCGTCGCGGCGACGGACCTGGGTGTCGCGGCCGAGCACCGGCGCCCGATCGCGATCGTCGGCGCCGGCGCGATCGTCGACGTGGCGCACCTGCCCGCGTACCGCCGCGCCGGGCTCGACGTCCGCGGCATCTACGACCTCGACCAGAACCGCGCTCGTGAGGTGGCCGCACGCCACGGCATCCCCACCGTGCACGGTTCCCTGGAGGAACTGCTCTCGTCCGACGTCGACGTGGTGGACGTGGCGGTCCCGGCGAACGTGCAGCCGGACATCGTCCACCGGGCGCTCGCCGCCGGGAAGCACCTGCTGTGCCAGAAGCCCTTCGCCGAGGATCTGGCCACCGCGCGGGAGATGGTGCGTGCCGCCGCGGCGGCGAACCGGAAGATCGCGGTCAACCAGCAGATGCGCTTCGAGGAAGGCATCGCGGCCGCGATCGCGATGGCCAGGGCCGGCTGGGTCGGCGAGGTCACGACGTTCAGCTTCGACGTCGACATCGTCACTGATTTCTCGTCCTGGGAGTGGCTCGCGAAGCGCGAGAAGCTCGAGGTCTGGTACCACTCGATCCACTACCTGGACTCGGTGCGTGCGCTGCTGGGCAACCCCGCGCGGGCGTACGCGGTGGGGTCGCGAACGCCGGGCCAGCGGGTCGCCGGTGAGACACGCACGATCACCACGCTGTCCTTCGCCGCTGGTGCGAACGCGATCCTGCACGTCAACCACGAGAACCGCACCGGCGACGCGCACGCCGCCTATCGCATCGACGGCTCGCGCGGCAGCATCAAAGGCACGATCGGGCTGCTCTACGACTATCCGCACGGGCGCCCGGACACCCTCGCGGTGTTCTCGGAGGAGCACACCGACGGGTGGCTGAACTACCCGGTCACGCGGCGCTGGATCCCCGACGCGTTCGCCGGGCCGATGGGCTCGCTGCTGCGCGCGATCGCCACCGACGGCGAACCGGAGACGTCGGGACGCGACAATCTCGGGACGCTCGCGCTCGTCGAGGCGCTGTATCGCGCTATGGACTCCGGCGACGCTCAGCGACCGGAAGAATCTGCGCCGTGAAACCAGGAAAACGCGTCACGCTCGCGGACGTCGCCGCACACGCGGGAGTCGACCGCTCGGTGATCTCGCGGGTGATGAACAGCGATCCGGGGCTGAACATCCGCCCGGAGACCCGCGAACGGGTGCTCGCGTCGGTGAAGACGCTGGGCTACCGGCCGAACGCGGCCGCGCGCACGCTGCGTACGCGCCAGAGCCGCACGTTCGGGCTGTTCATCCCGGACTACGCCAACCCGGTGTACGCCGAGATCATCAAAGGCGCGGAGGCCGCGGCGGCCGAGCGGGAGTGCGTGCTGGTGACCGGCTCCGGCCGGGTCGCCGGCTCGGCCCAGCCGTACCTGGATCTGCTGGCCGACGGCCGCGTCGACGGGCTGCTGCTCGCCGGCGGGGTGAAAGCGCCGGCGACGCTCGCGGCGCTCCGCGAATCACGCATGCCCTGGTTGCTGCTCAACTGGAGCATGACCGACGCCACCCGCCACATCGTCCTGGACGACGAGGGCGCCGCGGCGATGGCGGTCGAGCACCTGGTGAGCCTGGGGCACCGGCGGATCGCGCACCTGGCCGGTCCGGACGGGTCGGACACCGCGTCGCGGCGCGCGAGCGGGTACCGGGCCGCGATGCGGCTGCACGGCGCCGCGCCGGACCCGGCGCTGGCGGTGCGCGCGGACTACACGGCCGACGGCGGGTTCCACGCGATGACCGAGCTGCTCGGACGCACACCCCGCCCCACCGCGGTGTTCGTCGCGAACGTGGCGTCGGCGATCGGTGCGCTGCGGGCCGCGTACCGCTGCGGGGTGCGGGTGCCGTCCGAGCTGTCGATCGTCGCGGTGCACGACCTGCCGCTGGCCGAGTACCTGGTGCCGGCGTTGACGACGGTGCGGATGCCGCTCGAGGAACTCGGCCGGCGCGGCGTCGAGAAGCTCACCACCACTGACCCGGACACCCCGGTCGCCGAGACCGTCGGCGGCCCGATGGAACTGGTGCTCCGCGAATCGACCGCACCTCCTGGAGTGAACTGATGGCACGCGGTGTCCTCTACAGCACCCGAACCGACCCCGTGTCCGCCCCGTGGGTCACCCCCCACGTCCGCGCGTTGGCCGCGTCCACCGGGGTGGACCTCGCCTCCGTGACGGGCACCGGGGTGGGCGGCCGGATCCGCCCCGCCGACCTGCCCGCGGCCGGTACCGAGCGCGCCGCGGCGCGCTCCGTGTTCACCGTCGAGGTCGACGTCACGGCCCGGGGTGCGGGTCTGGCGCGGCTGATCAAAGCCGTGGTGGACGCCCCGCAGCTCGCCGATCGCCCGATCGTGACCCGCGTCGACGGCAGACTCGCCTACCTCCCGGGCGTCCGCGACCGGAACGAAGACGGCATCGAGAAGCTGCTCGCCGACCCGGCGTCGGCGAAGATCGACCCGGCGCGCACGCTGCTCGTGGTGACCGTGCCCGAGGCGCTGCTCGCGGTGCCCGCCTGGGAGGGGCCGGTGCTCGCCCTGGGCTCGCCGGTCCGCCGTCCCGCGGTGGTCCGCCTCCCGGGCGGCGGCGAGGGCCTCGGCGTCCGCACGCTCGCCCACCTGACGCTGAGCGTCGACGAGTACGAGACGGACGCCACCGCGTTCCTGACCGCGGTGGCGTCCGGCCTCGGTTAACGGCTGTCCGAGCCGCTCTCCTGGGCCACGGTGGCGCGTGCCGCTTCGAGGCGCGCCACCGGCACCCGGAACGGCGAGCACGACACGTAGTCGAGCCCGACCTGGTGGAAGAAGTGCACCGAGTCCGGGTCGCCCCCGTGCTCGCCGCACACCCCGACCTTGAGGTCGGGACGGGTCGCGCGCCCCTTCTCGGTGCCGATCCGCACGAGCTCCCCGACGCCGTCGACGTCGATCGTCTCGAACGGCGACACGCCGAAGATGCCGACCTCCAGGTACGTGGAGAAGAACGCCGCCTCGACGTCGTCGCGCGAGAAGCCCCACGTCGTCTGGGTCAGGTCGTTGGTGCCGAACGAGAAGAACTCCGCGCTCTCGGCGATCTGGTCCGCGGTCAGCGCCGCCCTCGGCAGCTCGATCATCGTCCCGACCAGGATCTGCAGATCGATGCCGGTCTCCTCGGCGACCTCGGCCAGCACCTTCTCGGTGTCCGCGCGGATGATCTCCAGCTCCTGCACCGAGCCCACCAGCGGGATCATGATCTCCGGCTTGGGTTCCTTGCCGAGCTTCACCAGCTGGGCCGTGGCCTCGGCGATCGCCCGGGTCTGCAGGTTGAACAGCCCCGGCACCACCAGGCCGAGCCGCACCCCGCGCAGGCCGAGCATCGGGTTGGCCTCGTGCAGCCGGTGCACGGCCTGCATCAGCCGCAGATCGTTCTCGTTCTTCTCCCCGCGCGACTCGGCCAGCGCGACACGCACCGACAGCTCGGTGATGTCGGGGAGGAACTCGTGCAGCGGCGGGTCGAGCAGCCGGATCGTCGTCGGCAGGCCGTCCATCGCGGTGAGCAGTTGCAGGAAATCCCAGCGCTGGAGCGGGAGCAGCGCCTCCAGGGCCTGGTCGCGCTGGTCGTCGTCCTCGGCCAGGATCAGCCGCTCGACGTGCTGGCGCCGTTCCCCCAGGAACATGTGCTCGGTGCGGCACAGCCCGATGCCCTCGGCGCCGAACCGGCGGGCCCGCTCGGCGTCCTCGGCGGTGTCCGCGTTGGCCCGCACACCGAGCCGGCGCTTCTCGTCGGCGTGCTTCATGATCCGGTCGACGGCCTGCACCAAGTCGTCCTCCCCGGCGGCCGCGCCCTCGAAGTACTCCACCACCGGCGAGTCGACGACCGGCACCTCACCGAGGTACACCCGGCCGGTCGAGCCGTCGATCGAGATCACGTCGCCCTCGTGCACCTCGGTGCCGTCGGGCGCCGTCAGGAACCGGCGTTTGGTGTTGACCTGGAGTTCCTCGGCGCCGCAGACGCAGGTCTTGCCCATGCCGCGCGCCACCACCGCCGCGTGCGACGTCTTGCCACCGCGGCTGGTCAGGATGCCCTGCGCCGCGATCATGCCGTTCAGGTCGTCGGGGTTGGTCTCCCGGCGCACCAGGATCACGTTCTCGCCCGACCGCGACCACTTGACCGCGGTGTAGGAGTCGAACACGGCCTTGCCCACCGCCGCACCCGGCGACGCCGACATGCCCCGGCCGAGCTGGTGCACCTTCGCCGACGTGTCGAACTGCGGGAACATCAGGTGGACGAGCTGCTCTCCGGTTACCCGCTGCACGGCTTCGTCGAGGTCGATGACCCCCTCGTCGACGAGCTGGGACGCGATCCGGAACGCGGCCGCCGCGGTGCGCTTGCCCACCCGGGTCTGGAGCATCCAGAGGTGGCCGGCCTCGATCGTGAACTCGATGTCGCAGAGGTCGCGGTAGTGCCCCTCGAGCGTCGCCATGATGTCCATCAGGCGGTCGTAGGAGGTCTTGTC
Organism: Cryptosporangium japonicum; assembly: GCF_039524755.1. Taxonomy (NCBI): domain Bacteria; kingdom Bacillati; phylum Actinomycetota; class Actinomycetes; order Cryptosporangiales; family Cryptosporangiaceae; genus Cryptosporangium; species Cryptosporangium japonicum. The sequence continues at coordinate 85,040 of NZ_BAAAGX010000031.1, read as the reverse complement.
GATTTTCTCGAGATCCTGCAGCGGCACCGTGTTGCGGATGCCGGCGACGACGTCCTCTCCCTGCGCGTTCTGCAGGTAGTCGCCGTAGACGCCCTGTTCACCGGTGCCCGGGTCGCGGGTGAACGCCACCCCCGTGCCGGAATCCATCCCCATGTTGCCGAACACCATCGCGACAACGTTGACCGCCGTACCGAGATCGGCGGGAATGCGCTCCTGGCGCCGGTAGAGCACGGCCCGGTCGGAGTTCCAGGAGTCGAACACCGCGTTGATGGCCGCGGTCATCTGCTCCCGCGGGTCCTGCGGGAAGTCCTCGCCGGTGTGCTCCCGCACGATGCCTTTGTAGACGTCGACGAGCTTCCGCAGGTCGCCGGCGTCCAGATCCAGGTCGTTCTGGGTGCCCTTCTCGCGCTTGATCTCCTCGATCGCGTCCTCGAACGCCTCACCCTCGATGTTCTGCACGGTCTTGCCGAACATCTGGATCAGCCGGCGGTAGGAGTCCCACGCGAACCGCTCGTTGTCGGCCTGGCGGGCCAGGCCCTCGACCGAGGAGTCGTTGAGCCCGACGTTGAGCACCGTCTCCATCATTCCCGGCATCGAGAACTTCGCCCCGGAACGGACGCTGACCAGCAGCGGGTCGTCCGGGTCTCCGAGCTTCTTGCCGCGCGCCTTCTCCAGGGCCTCCAGATGCGTGGCCACCTCGTCGTCGAGGCCGCCGGGCGTCTCGCCGGTCTCGAGGTAGACCGTGCAGGCCTCGGTGGTGATCGTGAACCCGGGCGGCACGGGTAAGCCGAGGTTCGTCATCTCGGCCAGGTTGGCGCCCTTGCCACCGAGCAGGTCTTTGAGGTCCTTGTTGCCCTCGGAGAAGTCGTAGACGTACTTCTGCTGGTCGTCCGTCATCGCGGCCTCCGTAGGGAGCGGGAGCGGGAATGGGCCGAGGTTAATGAGGGCGTACCCACCGCAGCACCCGTTGTGAGCAGTCGCACCCGACTTGGTCGGTCTGTTCCGATTCAGAGAACAGAGACGCGCAAAACCGCACGTGAAAGGCCCCACAGTTTCTCCCTGGTGGAGCCTCGCTACGCTGCGCGCGTGCAGCCGCTTCGCGACAAGGACCCGCGGCAGCTCGGTCGTTACCGGCTCACCGGACGGCTCGGTGCCGGCGGCATGGGAATCGTCTACGCGGGGGTCGCCGAGGAGGCGGACGGGCGGACGCGCCCGGTCGCGGTCAAAGTGATCCATCCGCACCTGGCCGACGCCCCGGAGTTCCGCACCCGGTTCCGGTCGGAGGCCACCCTCGCGGCGCGGGTGGCCCGCTTCAGCACGGCCGCGGTGCTCGACGTCGACGTCGAGGGCGAGCAGCCGTACCTGGTCACCGAGTTCGTCGACGGGCCGACGCTGCAGGACGTCGTGGAGGACCAGGGGCCGCTGCACGGCGGCGCTCTGGACGCGGTGGCGATCGGGATCGCGACCGCGCTGGTGGCGATCCACGAGGCCGGCATCGTGCACCGCGACCTGAAGCCCAGCAACGTGATCCTGTCGCGGTTCGGGCCGCGGGTGATCGACTTCGGCATCGCCCGCGCGGCCGACCTGGTGAGCGGGCTGACCAGCGGCCCGATCGGGTCGCCGCCGTACATGGCACCGGAGCAGTTCCGGGGGGCCGCGGTCACCCCGGCCACCGACGTGCACGCCTGGGGCGCGGCGGTGTGTTTCGCCGGCTCCGGCGTTCCGCCGTTCGGGGTGGGGCCACCGGAAGTGATGCTCTACCGGACGCTCGAGCGCGAGCCGGAGCTGGGCGAGCTCGACGCGCCGTTACGCGGCCTCGTCGCGGCCGCGTTACGCAAAGAACCGGGCGAGCGGCCGGGCACCCAGGAGTTGCTCGCCGCGCTGACGCTGCAGCGGCCGGGGGTGCTGCCGTCGGTGCCGCCGCCGGTGCGGGCCGCCGACGACGGCGCGAGCCGGGACACCGTCCACCTGAACACGCCGGACCGGTTGACGAGCGAGTTCGCGTCACTTCCCCCGACCGCCCCGTCCCCTTCGACCGCCTCATCCCCTTCGACCGCCTCGTCCTCTCCGACCGCGGATGTGGTGCCGGGCGCTGGGCGGCGACGGCGGGTGGTGGTGGGTACGGCCGCGGCGGCCGTGGTGCTGGCCCTCGTGGCCGGTGCCGGCGTGATCTGGGCGCGGTGGCCCGACCGGGAACAGCAGACGGCTCCGCCGCCGAAGCCCGACCTCACCGTCAAGCAGTACGCCGCCGACGACACCGCGACCGGCCCCGCCCCCGCCGTGCCCGGCGCCCGGCCCGGTGGCACCGTCACCGTGTACGCGCAGGCGCAGTACTGGGAACTCGACCCGGTGCAGAACCACTACCCCGACGGCATGATGGGCAGCTCCCGCCTGCTGGCCCGCACCCTCACCGGTTACCGCGAGGACGGCCTGCACGGCGTGACGCTCGTCGGCGACCTGGCCACCGACACCGGTCGCAGCACCGACGGCGGCCGCACCTGGGAGTTCACCCTCCGCCCCGGCGTCACGTACGACAACGGCGACCCGGTCACCGCGCCGGACGTCGCGAACGGCATCGCCCGCTCGTTCAGCGACCGGGCCACCGGCTTCACCTACCTGCAGCGCTGGCTGACCGGCCGGGCCGACTTCCGCTCCGTGTACACCGGCCCCACCCCGAAGGCGCCGTACCCGCCGGGCGTCGAGGCACCCGACGACCGCACGCTCCGGCTGACGTTCCCGACCCCGCACCCCGATCTCCCCACGGTCGCCGCGCTGCCCACCACCGCGGCCGTCCCGAGCGACTGGCGCTACTCCGACGCCGACCCGGTGCCGGTCACCGGCCCCTACCGTGTCGTCACGCACGAACTGCGCAAGAAGCTGACGCTGGAGCGCAACCCGGCCTGGAAGCCGGCGACCGACCCGATCCGCGTCGCCTATCCCGACCGCTACGACGTCCGCTTCCTGCCGGACCGGTCGGTGGTGACGAACCTGATGATGAGCGACGACCAGCCGAACAGCGTCCAGCTCAGCACCCTGGATCCGACCCAGATCGAGAAGGTCTACGACCGGCGTCAGACCGGCCGGCTGGTCGACGGCGTCGGCACCGGGCACCGCGACCTGTGCTTCAACTCCTCGCGGGTGAAGGACCCGGCGCGCCGCCGGGCGCTCTCGCTCGCGTTCGACCCGGAGGCCGCGCTCAACTCGACCGGCACGAACCTCGTCGGGGACTTCACCAACAGCCTGCTCTCCCCCCGGCTGCCCGGTTACCCGGTGAACCAGGACCGGACGAGAAGGTCGGGCGACCCGGCCCGGGCGCGTGATCTCCTCGGTGACGCCGAGGTGACGCTCGTCTACGCGTTCCGCGACACCCCGGACGGCAACCAGCTGGCCGTCGCGGTGAAGGAGGCGTTCGCCCGGGCGAACGTCACCGTGGAGCTGCGCCCGGTGATCGCGGAGCAGTTCCTCGCGGCCGTCGCGCGCCGGAGCAACCCGTACGACCTGTACCTGTGCGAGTACACGCCGGACTACCTGGACGGTAGCGCGATGCTCGGCCCGCTCTACTCCAGCCAGGGCATCCGTGCCGTCGGCAGCACGAACGTCAGCTACCTCAACGAGCCGTCCGTCGACGCCGAACTGGCGCGCATCGCGACGATGCCCGACCGCGCGAAGGCGGCCACGGCCTACGGGGCGCTCTCCCGCCGGATCCTCACCGAGTTCGCCCCGGCGATCCCGTACTTCGACCAGCGCCGGCTGGCCCTGCGCGGCTCGGGCGTGTCGGGGATGTTCGTGAGCACGTTCTGGGCCGTGCCCGACCTCTCTCGGGTCTGGGTCCGCGGCTGATCCGGCGATACGTTTGCCGGGTGACAACCGTGTACAAAATTCTCCGCGCCGACGAGTGGGCCGCCGCCCAGACCACCGAGCACTACGAGGGCTCCCCCGACGACCTCCGCGACGGTTTCGTCCACCTCTCCACCGCGTCCCAGCTGCCCGGCACCCTGGACCGTTTCTTCGCCGGCGAAACCGGCCTGATGCTGCTGGCCGTGAACGCCGATTCCCTGGGCGAGGATCTCCGCTGGGAGTCCTCCACCGGCGGCGACCCCTACCCCCACTACTACGGCGCCCTCCCGATGACCGCCGTCACCGAAGTAACCCCGGTCCGTTCGGACGACTGAGAACAAAGGGTTAGCCGCCGGAGACGTCGAGTTCGGCGTCGGTGGGGGCGGTGAGGGCGTCGGGGTCGTCGAGCCAGCCCTCCGGGAGCACCACGCGGCGGGCGCCGGTGGTGCGGCCGCGTGGTTCGCCGATCTCGGTCGCGGGGAACGGTGCGGCCGGGTCGAGCTTGGCCAGCAGGTCGTCGAGCTCGGCCAGGGTGCTCACCATGCCCAGCTCGCGCCGGATCGTCGACCCGACCGGGTAGCCCTTCAGGTACCACGCGACGTGCTTGCGGAAGTCGGGCAGGCCCCACGCCTCGCCCTTCCACTCCGCCAGCAGCTCGGCGTGCCGACGCATGGTGGCCGCGACCTCGCCGAGGTTCGGCCGCACCCGCTCCGGACGCCCGGCGAACGCGGCCGCGAGGTCGGCGAAGAGCCACGGGCGACCGAGGCAGCCGCGGCCGACGACCACGCCCGCGCAGCCGGTCTCGGTGACCATGCGCACGGCGTCGTCGGCCTCCCAGATGTCGCCGTTGCCGAGCACCGGCACCTCGAGCGCGGCGGCGAGCTCGGCGATCGGCTCCCAGTTCGCGCGGCCGCCGTAGAACTGCGCGGCGGTCCGGCCGTGGAGCGCGACCGCGGCCACGCCCGCGTCCTCGGCCGCGCGGCCGGCGTCGCGGAACGTGATGTGGTTCTCGTCGATGCCGATGCGCAGTTTGACGGTGACCGGGACGTTCGTGCCCGCGGTGGCGCGTACGGCACGCTGCACGATCTGCGCGAACAGCTTCCGCCGGAACGGCAGCGCCGACCCGCCGCCCTTCCGGGTGACCTTCGGCACCGGGCAGCCGAAGTTCAGGTCCACGTGATCAGCCAGGTTCTCCTGGACGACCATGTCGACGGCCCGCCCCACGACGTCGGGGTCGACGCCGTAGAGCTGGATCGAGCGGGGCTGCTCGTCGGGCGCGAACGTGATCAGGCCCATCGTCTTCGGGTTGCGCTCGACCAGCGCGCGGGTGGTGATCATCTCGCTCACGTAGAGCCCCGCGCCGTACTCCCGGCAGAGCCGCCGGAACGCCACGTTGGTGATGCCGGCCATCGGGGCCAGCACCACCGGTGGGTCGACGGTGTGCGGGCCTACGGTGAGCGGACGAGCGACGGTCGGAGCAGAAGACACGCTCTCCAGCGTCTCACGCGGTGGGCTCGGCCACCCGGTGGGCGGACGCCGGGCGGCCGATCGGCGCCGAAGACCGGCGCGCCGCCAGGCCGGTCAGCGCTCCGACCAGCGACAACGCCGCACAGGCCCAGAGCGCGGCCGAGAAACCGCTGACGAAGGTCCGCGGCGACGCGTAGCTACCGGCGGTGAGGAACGTCGCCACCACCACGGCGACGCCGAACGCGCCGCCGAGCTGGCGCATCGTGCTGTACGCGCCCGACGCGGCCCCGAGCGAGCGCGGCCCGACACCGCTCAGCGCGGCGGCCTGGGTGGCCGGCAGGGACAGGGCCACGCCGGTACCGGACACCACGAGCGGTGCGATCAACTGCCCGTACCCCAGGCCGTCGTCGACGAGGACCGCGATCCAGACCATCGCCGCCGCGTGCAGCCCCAGCCCGGCGACGACGAACGGCCGTACCCCGAAGCGCCCGATGAAGTGCCCGGCGATCGGCGGCACGAGGAACGTCGTCGCGCCCCACGGCACGCGGCGCCGACCCGAACAACCGGGAGCGGAGCACGTCGGCGGGGATCATCGGTTCGGCGGCCCGCCGCTGCCACCCGGCGAACCCGGCGACGAGCAGCACACCGGCCGCCAGCGCCGACACCACCTCGACGCTGGTCCAGCCGGCCGCGTCGCCACGCACCAGAGCCCAGACGAGGCCGAACGCCGCACCGGCCACCAGCAGCAGCGCCACCGGGCCCGAGCGCACCGGCCCGCCGGTCGGGTGGAACGGCCGTGCTCAGCAGCGCCAGCGCCAGCGGCATGACGAACGCGGCGCCGGCGCCCTGGAGCGCGCGGACCGCACCGCGGTCACGAGCCGCTGTCCGCGACGGCCGCCGGCTCCCGGCGGGGAAGCGGCCGGATCACGCCCTCGGGAAAGCCGATCAGCCCGTGGGCGAACATGCGCCGGTGCGCGATGCGCCAGCCGGTCGGCGTCCGTTCGAGCCGGTCGACGTAGCGGGCCAGTACGACCGGGTCGACGTCGGCTCCGGCGACGCCGTGCCACGCGTGCAGGTAGGAGGTGGTCTCGGCGTGGTCGGCGTCGGGGAAGGCGCGTTCGTCGACGAGCGCGCGTACGCGAACAGCACGTCGGTGACGGCGAAGCGGTCGTGCAGTTCGCGGATCGTGTCGGTGGGCATGGCTGGTCCTCTCAGGCCTGGAAGCGCAGGAAGGTGAGGTTGTCGCCGAGGGTGCGGCTCTCCTGGAGCCGCAGCGCCTTCGGAGCGCTGGTGTCGCCGAAGAGGCGGACACCCGCGCCGAGGACCGCCGGGAACACGACGAGTCGCACCTCGTCGACCAGGTCGTGCTCGAGGAGCGCCCGGCCGAGCTGATAGCTCGCGTAGACGAGGATCTCGCCGTCGACGGCCTGCTTCAGCGCCGCGACCTCCTTGGCGACGTCGCCGCGCAGCACGGTGGCGTTGGTCCAGGCCGGCTGTTCGAGCGTCGCGGAGACGACGTACTTGGGCATGGCGTTGAGCCGGTCGGCCCAGACGCCGGTGCGGGACGACCACCGGGCGCCGAACCACTCGTCGCTGCGCCGGCCGAGCAGCAGGGCCGCGGCCTCGAGCGCTTCCTCGGTCTCGACCCGGGCCCACTCCGCGAGGTCGGCACCACCGAAACGGTCGAACCAGCCACCGCGGTCGAACCCTTCCCCACCGTCGGGGTCCTGCACGATCCCGTCGAGCGTCGCGTTCGTCGAGATCACGATCTTTCCCATGGGGGTTCTCCCGTCGTGGTGTTGTCGCTACCACTGGGTAGACACCGCGGCGCCGGAAAGGGGGGCGCCCCCTTTTTCTTCCCGGCGGTGTCCATACGCGTGACGGCACGGAGGGAACGGGGAGCACGTGGAAGCGGATCTGATCACCAGGGCACGCAACGGCGACCACGACGCGTTCGGCGAACTGACCGGACCGCACCTGGCCGAACTACGGGTGCACTGTTACCGGATGCTCGGCTCGTTCCAGGACGCCGAGGACGTACTCCAGGAGACGCTGCTGGCCGCGTGGCGAGGGCTGGGCGGGTACCAGGAGCGCGCGTCGCTCCGTACCTGGCTCTACCGGATCGCCACCAACCGGTGCCTCAACGCGCGTCGGGCCACCGATCGGCGTCCGGTCGCGGAGTGGATCGTGCCCACCGCGGAGGCGCCCCAGCCGACCGGGCTGAGCGAGACGGTGTGGTTGCAACCGTTCCCGGACGCCCTGCTCGGGCCGGAGGCCCGGTACGAGCAGACGGAGACGATCTCGCTGGCCTTCGTCACCGCACTGCAGGTGCTGCCGCCGCGTCAGCTCGCGGTGCTCGTCCTGCGCGACGTCCTCGGGTTCCGGGCCGACGAGGTGGCACAGATGCTCGACTCGAGCGTCGAGTCGGTCAAGAGTGCGCTCAAACGCGCCCGGGCCGCGCTGGAGCAGCGCCGGGCGGCCGAGAACCCGCCCGCGCCGGGCTCGGCCACCGAGGACGCGATCACCGCGAGGTTCGTCGAAGCCTGGGAGTCGGCCGACGTCGAGGCGCTGGTGGCGCTGCTGACCGAGGACGTCTTCATCTCGATGCCGCCGACCCCGTTCGAGTACCAGGGCCGCGAGCTGGTGACCCGCTTCTTCGCCCGGATCTTCGCGACCGGCCGCCGGTTCGATCTGGTGCCGACGCGAGCCAACGGCCAGCCGGCGTTCGGTGCGTACCTGCGGACGCCCACCGGCGTCAGCCACGGCACCGGTCTCTACGTTCTCGACCTCGCCGGTGAACGGATCAGCGCGCTGACCCGCTTCGAGAACACCGTCCTCCCGTTCTTCGGGCTGCCCCGGTCAGTGGATCGCGACGTCCGACGCGCGTAGCGCCGCACCGCCGCGGCCGGAGCGGGTGGCCAGCACCTCGGCGACGATGCTCACCGCGGTCTCGGCCGGTGAGCGTGCGCCCAGGTCGAGCCCCACCGGGCCGTGGACACGCTCCACCGCGTCGGCGGGCACCCCGGCGGCGAGCAGGCGTTCGCGCCGCGCCGCCTGGGTGCGACGCGACCCCAGCGCGCCGAGGAACCCGCGTCCGTGGTGCAGGCCGACGCGCAGCACCTCGTCCATCGCGGGGTCGTGATCCAGCAGCACCAGCACGTCCGCCGGTCCGAACGCGGCCACCTCGGCGACCGCGTCGGACACCGTCGACACGTTCCGCGCCGACCATCCGAGCAGCTCGGCCTGGGCCGCGATCGCCGCGGCGAGCACACCCCCGCCGATCGTCACCACACTGGGCGTCGGCACCCAGGCGTCCACCAGCACATCGCCCACCACGGCCCGCCCGGTGGCCCCGGCCGCGAGCAACCGCGACGCCTCCTCGCCGGCCTCGGCGGACGAGACGACATCACCCGTGGTCAAGGACGTCGCCAGGGCCACCGGCGAGCCCTCGGCCAGCGCGGCCCACACCGAGGCGTCGGAGACCGCGTGGACGAGCACCCGGGCCGAACCCGCGCACGCCAGCCCGGCGGCCACCGCGTCCGACTCCCCCACCGGGGCGTTCACCACCGACGCCGAGCCGGACAGCGCCGCCGGCACGGCACCGGAGATCACCGGGTCGGCGACACCGCGCAACAGCTCACCGGCGCGCTCGCCGTCGTCGCGCACCGCCAGCACCTCACCGGCCGGCACCGCCCCGAAGCCGTGCACGTCCACGACGCGCGCCACCGCGACCCGGTGCCCCGCGCCCAACCACTCCGCCACCGTCCGCCCGAGTTCACGCATACGCCCATCCTGGCCCGCCCACCGCGCCGAGCGGAACCGCGAACCGCGCCCCCGCCCGCGCCCAGCTCACTCCAGGCCGCGCTTGCCCGGCGTCCAGTGGGCCGACACCTTCACCGCGCGGCGCGGCCAGCCGAGCGAGTTACGCAGGTAGTCCCGCACCTCCAGGCACGCTTTCTGCTCACCGGCCACGTACGCCACCCCCGGCGACGACGGCAGCTCCAGTGATCGCACCGCGTCCAGCAACGTGCCGGACGAGCGCCACGGCAGCGAGGCCCCGAGCGGCGGCATCTCCTCCCGCGACACGACCACGCCACGCACGGACGCCGAAGCCGGCAGCGCGGCACGCATCGCCAGCAGCGGCACGGCCCCCGTGTCGTCGCCGACGAAGAGGTGCCAGGGCGCCTCCTGATCCACGACGAACACCCCCTTCGGCGCGGTCAACGCCACCCGCGTGCCGGGCTCCGCCGACGCCATCCACCGGCTCCCCGGACCATCGGAGTGCGAGAAGCCACGCAGCACCACCGTCGACTCGCTGAGCGTCCAGAGGGAGTACGTCCGTAAGCTCAGCCCGTTCCCGAGGGCCAGCCGGACGCTCTGGCCGGGAACGTACCGCCAGTCGCCGAAGGCCGGTGCGGTCAGCGTCACCTCGTACATCGACTCTCCCAGCCGGGCCACCGCGACCACCGAAGCAGTCGTCAGGACGCGCTGGACCAAGGACTCCACCAGGTTGACCATGCGCAGCAGCGTGGACCCTAATGTGCACATGAGGTCAATCGGCGAGGTCGCCGCGGTCTGCGGGGTGAGCCCGCACCTCCTGCGGCAGTGGGAGGACGCCGGTCTGCTGGAACCGGCCCGCGAGCACGGCCAGCGGCGGTACAGCGAACTCGACGTCCGGCTGGTGCGGTTCATCCGGTTCGGACGCGAGCTCGGCCTGGGGCTGGCCGAGCTGCGTGAACTGTTCGCCACTCGCAGCGTGGAGGAGCGCGCGGTGCTGCTGAAACGGCGCAAAGCGATGCTGGAGCACCGGATCGCGGTCGCCGCGCGGCAACTCGAACTGATCGAGGAGGGGCTGGCGTGCCCCTACCCCGATGTTCGCTACTGCCCCGATCTGATCGCGCTGGCCGAGCAGCCGGAGCTGGCCGACCTGCCTAGCAGCCGATGAGCCGCTGCGCCAGGTAGCCTTCGACGGCGTCGAGACCGACCCGCTCCTGCGACCGCGAATCGCGCTCGCGGATCGTCACGGCCTGGTCCTCGAGCGTCTCGAAGTCGACGGTGATGCAGTACGGCGTCCCGATCTCGTCCTGGCGGCGGTAGCGCCGGCCGATCGCGCCGGCGTCGTCGAAGTCGACGTTCCAGTGCTGACGCAGCTTCGCCGCCAGATCGCGGGCCTTCGGCGACAGGTCGGTGTTGCGCGAGAGCGGGAGCACGGCCGCCTTCACCGGCGCGAGCCGCGGGTCGAACTTCATCACGGTGCGCTTCTCCAGCACACCCTTGGCGTTCGGCGCCTCGTCCTCGGCGTACGCGTCGAGCATGAACGTCAGCACGGTGCGGTCGACACCGGCCGCGGGCTCGATGACGAACGGCGTCCAGCGCTCGCCCTTCTCCTGGTCGAAGTAGGAGAGGTCGGCGCCGGAGGCCTTCGAGTGGGCCTGGAGGTCGAAGTCGGTGCGGTTCGCGATGCCCTCGAGCTCACCCCACTCGGTGCCGGCGAACTCGAACTTGTACTCGATGTCGACAGTGCGCTTCGAGTAGTGCGAGAGCTTGTCCTTCGGGTGCTCGTAGAGCCGGAGGCGCTCCTTGTTGATGCCCAGGTCGACGTACCACTGCAGGCGCGTGTCGATCCAGTACTGGTGCCACTCCTCGTCGGAGCCGGGCACCACGAAGAACTCCATCTCCATCTGCTCGAACTCACGCGTGCGGAAGATGAAGTTTCCCGGCGTGATCTCGTTGCGGAAGCTCTTGCCCTGCTGGGCGATGCCGAACGGCGGCTTCTTCCGCGCGGTCTGCTCGACGTTGCGGTAGTTGATGAAGATGCCCTGCGCGGTCTCCGGGCGCAGGTAGGCCAGGCCGGTCTCGTCCTCGACCGGGCCGAGGTAGGTCTTGAGCAGCCCGGAGAACTGGCGCGGCGCGGTGAACGCGCCCTTCGTGCCGCAGTTCGGGCAGTTGACGTCGGCGAGGCCGTTCGCCGGCGGCTTGCCGTGCTTGTGCTCGTACGCCTCTTCGAGGTGGTCGGCCCGGAAGCGCTTGTGGCAGCTCTGGCACTCGGTCAACGGGTCGGAGAACGTCTCCACGTGCCCGGATGCCTTCCAGACCTCGGGCGCGAGGATCACGCAGGAATCGAGGCCGACGACGTCGTCGCGACCCGTCACCATCGTCTTCCACCACTGGCGCTTGACGTTGGTCTTCAGCTCGACGCCGAGCGGACCGTAATCCCAGGACGCCCGGAGACCTCCGTAGATCTCGCTCGACGGGAACACGAAGCCCCGTCGCTTACTCAGGTTGACGATGACGTCCATACGATCGGCGGACACCGGGATTCTCCATCCGGACTGGCAGTTCGGCGGGTTGTGACGTGCCAGGCTACCCCGCCGGGTCGGGGCCGCCGCCACCCCATTTCGTCCCTGTGGATACCGAATCGACCCGGATCAGGGGCAGACCTGGGCCGTGTTTCCGGTGGCGAACGTGACGGGAAACAACTCCGAACGGGGCGGGTTGCCCTGGCGGGACACCTGCGCGGTCAGCACCCAGTTGCCGTCCTGGTCGTTGCCGACCCGGTCCTCGATCGTGTACGACACCACCTGGCCGGCGGTCTGCTCGGCCTGGGTGAACTCGTCGAGGCTGCGGTCGGAGCGGGCCTCCAGGCACAGGCGGCCGTAGGCCTGCTGGTACCGGCCGTCACGCAGGTCGCCGAGGTAGGTCTCGACCGCGTCGACGGCCGAGTTCTGCGCGTTGTCGTACGTGACGTAGAAGAGGCCGCCGACGACCGTCACGCCGCCTCCGCCGCACACCAGGAGCACCGCGCCGACCACCAGCGACACGATCAGCACGGTGTGGCTGCGCCGCGGCACCGGCGGCGCGAACGCCGGTTTCGCACCCATGCCCGGCGGGGGGCTCGGCGGTGGCGGAAGCGCGCGCAGGGCACGCTCCCGTCGCAGCTCCCGCTCCGGAACCGCCTTCGGCCCGACGCCAGGAGGCGCACCGCCGGGAGCGGGCCCCGCGGGCACGGCACCGCCGTAACCGGGCGCGCCATGACCGGGTGCCCGGTAGGGCGTGGTGCTCTCCGGGGGCGAGCTGGGGACAGGCGGGCCATACGGCGGATCGCCGGATGGTTGGCGGCCGCCGCCCCCGCTAGAGGGGGGAACCCAGGTCATGACCGTTCGCTCCGCACTCCCTCAGCCTGCCTCACCCCGACCGGAACGGATAGCCGAGGTTGCTACCCGCGCGTAACGGGCCGCTCACCGACCCGGGTGGTGTCCGCGTCGACGGCCCGGTCGGTGCGCCCGGCCGTCTCCACCGGGCCGTCCCAGCTGCCCATCAGCTCGAACGCGCTCGGCTCGTCGCTCGACTCGGCCAGCAGCGTGCTGGCGTGCACCTTCACGTCGAAGTCCGAGAGCGCACGCCGGAAGCTGCCCACCGACTCCCACTCGGTGGTCAGCGCCCAGGCCGTCGGCACGTCGGCCGAGCGTCCGATGCGTCCGCGGACGAACCCGGGGCGCGCCGCGAACGCGCCCAGCGCCGCCCTGGCCCGCTCGAGGAAGCCATCCCCGTCCGTCTCCGGCACGTCGAACCGGCTGATGACCAGCAAGGCGTCTCCTCCGAATGCCACGATGATGTCCCCCACACGCTACTCAGGAGGCAATCCCCCGTGCCCGAGCTGGGATCCCGCTCCACCACCCTCCTGACGTTCCTGCTGCGCCTGCCGCGGCTCGTGCTCGTCCTGGGGGTGGTGGCGCTCGTGCTGGCCGGCGCGTTCCTGCCCGGCGTCCTCGGTGCGCTCTTCATCGTGCTGATCGCCGCGCTCGTCGGCTGGCTCGCCTGGCTGGCCTGGGACTCGGCCGCCCCGATGGCGCGGGTCGTCCGAGCGGCGGTGGTGGCGGTCCTGCTCCTGCTCGCGGTCCTCAAGATCTGACCGAACGAGGCACAATCACTCAACGTAACAACGCAAGTACCCCCGCCTCGAGATTGACATTCGTTGTCGTCAGTAATGAGAATCGTTGTCATGTACAGCGGACCCCTCCGCGCGGCCCTCACCGCGCTGCTCGCTGTCGGCGTCGCTACGGCGGCAACCGGCTGCTCCTCCACCGACTCCAGCGCTGCCGCCGCGGACGGCAAGCTCGACGTCGTCGCCGCCTTCTATCCGTTGCAGTACGTCTCGCAGCAGGTCGGCGGCGACCGGGTGTCGGTCACCAACCTCGTCGAGCCGGGCACCGAGCCGCACGACCTCGAGCTCAGCCCGAAGCAGGTGGCCGAGGTCACCGACGCCGACGCGGTCGTCTACCTGCGCAACTTCCAGCCCGCCGTCGACGACGCGGTGGACGGCGGCGCGAAGGACAAGTCGCTCGACGTGGCGACCGTCGAGCCGCTGAAGGAAGGCTACGTGCCGCTGGAGGAGGGTGAGCTGCACGAGGACGAGAAGGGCAAGGACCCGCACGTCTGGCTCGACCCCACCCGCCTGGCCGGCATCGCGGACGCGGTGGCGAAGAAACTCGGCGCCATCGACCCGGACCACGCGTCGGAATACACGGCCAACGCCAAGGCGCTGGACACGAAGTTGGGCACGCTCGACCAGGAATACAAGACGGGCCTGGCGAGCTGTCAGGAGAAAACGATAGTCGTGAGCCACAACGCGTTCGGTTACCTCGCTGCGAGGTACGGTCTCACGCAAGTGGCGATCACCGGGCTCACCCCGGAAGAGGAGCCGTCCGCGGCCCGCCTCGCCGAGGTGGCGAACTACGCGAAGCAGAACGGGGTGAAAGTGATCTTCTTCGAGACGCTCGTCAGCCCCAAGATCGCCGAGGCACTCGCCGCCGAGGTGGGCGCGAAGGCCGAGGTCCTCGACCCGATCGAGGGCATCGAGAAGAACAGCGGCGACGACTACTTCTCCGTGATGCGCACCAACCTGACCACCCTGCGAGGCGCGTTGCAGTGTCAGTGACAGAGTCAGCCCCAGTAGCCGCCGCCGAGCACGCCACGGTCGTGCTCGGCGAGCGTCCGGTGCTCCGCGACGTCTCGCTCTCGGTCACCGCCGGTGAGGTCGTCGCCCTGCTCGGTTCCAACGGTTCCGGCAAGTCGACGCTGGTCCGGACGCTACTGGGGCTGGTTCCGCTGTCCGGCGGCTCCGTCTCGCTGTTCGGCACCCCCACCGCACGGTTCGGCGACTGGCAGCGCATCGGGTACGTGCCGCAGCGGGCCGGTGCCGCCACCGGCGTGCCGGCCACCGTGCGCGAGGTGGTCACCAGCGGCCGGCTGGCCCGCCGCGGTTTCCTGCGCTTCGCGTCCGCCGCCGACCGGGCGGCCGTGACCGACGCGCTGGAGACCGTGGGGCTCGCCGAGCGCGCCCGCGAGCGGGTCTCGACGCTCTCCGGCGGCCAGCAGCAACGGGTCCTGATCGCGCGTGCGCTGGCCGGCTCCCCCGATCTGCTGGTGCTCGACGAGCCGAACGCCGGGGTCGACGCGGCCAGCCAGCGCGCGTTCGCCGAGACCGTCGAGCGGCTGGTCGAGCGCGGCACCACGCTGCTGGTCGTCCTGCACGAAGTGGGGCCGCTGGCCGAGCTGATCACCCGGACGATCGTCCTCGACCACGGCCGGATCACCCACGACGGTGCGCCGTGGGCCGACGGGCACGTCGGCGGGTACTGGATCGACACCGATCGGCACCACGTCCACGGCAACCCGACGGCGAGCCCACATGGCGAGTGGGACGGCGTTCCCGACCACGCCGGTCCGGCCAAGGCGGTGAACCGATGAGCATCCTGCACTACGACTTCATGGTCCGCGCGCTGATCGCGTCGGTGCTGGTCGGGCTGACCGCGCCCGCGGTGGGCATCTACCTCGTGCAGCGGCGGATGTCGCTGGTCGGTGACGGCATCGGGCACATCGCGCTGACCGGTGTCGCGCTCGGCTTCCTCACCGGCCAGTCCCCGGTGATCAGCGCGGTCGTCGTGGCCGCGCTCGGCGCCGTGGCGGTGGAGCTGATCCGCTCCCGCGGCGGCGCGTCCGGCGACGTGGCGCTGTCCCTGCTGTTCTACGGCGGTATCGCCGGTGGGGTGCTGCTGATCAGCCTGGCCCCCAGCGGCGGGAACGTGAACCTGCTCGGGTACCTGTTCGGCTCGCTGCTGACCACGGCACCGTCCGATCTGATCGTGATGGGCGTGCTCGCGGTCGCGGTGCTGCTGTTCACCGTCGGGCTGCGGTCGTGGCTGTTCGCGATCTGCCACGACGAGGAGTTCGCGCGGGTGTCGGGCGTGCCGGTGCGGCTGCTCAACATCCTGCTCGCGGTCTCGGCCGCGGTCACCGTCACCGTCGCGATGCGAGTCGTCGGGGTGCTGCTGGTGAGCGCGCTGATGGTGATCCCGGTGGCCACCGCTCAGCAGGTGGCGCGGGGGTTCGTCGCGACGATGGCCGGTGCGATGGGGCTGAGCGTCGCGGTCGCGTTGACCGGCGCGGTCGGCTCGTTCTACCTGGACGTCCCGTCGGGTGCGTCGATCGTCGTCCTCGCCGTCCTGGTGTTCGTGGTCGTGACCGCGGTGGCCGCGGCCGTCCGGGTCTGGCAGCGCCGCTCCGCCGCCTCCCGGTCCTCGCTCCCGGCTCCCGCTCCGCTGCCCGACCCGGTCGCGGCCGAGCCCACCGGCGCGGGCCTCCCGGGCCGATGACCGCCGACGGCGTCGCGCCGGACGTCACGTTCACCCCCCTTCCCGGCCCCGCCGGGGCGACCCAGCCGCCGGTGGACGAGGTCGGTGGGTACACGCCGGCGGCGGAGTTGCTGCGTGCGCTGGCGTCGCCGCTGCGCATCGCGATCGTGATGCGGCTCGACCAGGGAGCGCTCTGCGTCCACGAGCTCGTCGACGCGCTCGGCGTGCCGCAGCCGCTGGTCTCCCAGCACCTGCGTGTCCTCCGCGCCGCCGACGTCGTCACCTCGCACCGGCGCGGCCGTGAGGTGGCCTACTCGCTGGCCGACTCCCACGTGGCGCACGTCGTGCGTGACGCCGTCGCCCACTCCGCACATTCCCCTACCTGATCGGTTAGGGCTGGGGACACATCGCGGTTATGGCATATGACCTGAGAGGATGGGTGGGAGCCCGTCCGGCGGGCCGGAGAGGATGCCCCAATGCAAACGAGTGTCGGCCGAACCACACGTCAGCGGACGGCAGTCATGGCATTGCTCGGCGAAGTCGAAGAGTTCCGTAGCGCACAGGAGCTGCACGAGCTGCTGCGCCGGCGCGGCGAGTCCGTCGGCCTCACCACCGTGTACCGCACCCTCCAGGCCCTCGCCGACGCCGAGGAGATCGACGTCATGCGCCCGCCGGGCGGCGAGCACCTCTACCGGCGCTGCTCCAGCGGGCACCACCACCACCTGGTCTGCCGGGTGTGCGGCCGCACCGTCGAGGTGGCCGGCCCCACCGTCGAGAGCTGGGCCAACCGGGTGGCGTCCGAGCACGGCTTCGCCGACGTGTCACACACCCTGGAGATCTTCGGTACCTGCGCCGAGTGCGCCGCCCGCGGCTGAGCCCCGGTTCGGCAGCACCACCGCTTTGCCGGTGATCCGGCCACCGACGAGCGCGTCCAGTGCCTCCGCCGCCCGGTGCAGACCAGCCGGCCACCGGGCCGGAGCAGCCGCCACATGTCGCCCAGGGCGTCACCGCCGACCGAGTCGAGCACGACGTCCACACCGCCCGGGCCACCGCGCGGATCCGGCCGGGCAGATCGGGCCCGCGGTAGTCCACGCCCCGAACCGCCGCACGACGTGGTGTTCGGCGGTCGACGCGGTGCCGAGCACGGTGGCGCCGGCCGCGACGGCGAGCTGCGTGGCCAGCGTCCCCCGCCGGAGGCGCCGAGGACGGGCACGGTCTCCCCGGAGCGCACCCGCGCCGACCGGTGGAGCAACTGGTACACCGTGACGCCGTTGGTCACCAGCACGACCGCGTCGGCCGGGTCGCGGGCGGCCGGCACCGGCACCAGCCGGCGGGCCGGTACGACCACCTGCTCGGCCCAGGCGCCGGTGCCTGTCATCGCCGCGACGCGCTGCCCGACGCGGGCACCCCGGCCTCCACGACCGTGCCGACGAGGTCGTAGCCGGGGACGAACGGGAGCGCGGGCTGACCCGGGTAGCGCCCCATCGCCATCCGCACCTCGGCCGCCATGACGCCGGCCGCCTCGACGCGTACCACCGCGTCCCGGGTACCGGGCGGGGGCAGGTCCCGGTCGTCGATCGTCAGCGTGTCGGGGCCGGTGACTTCGCCAACCGGGCCGCGCTGGTCACCGACGATTTCGACGCGATCGGCGACGCACTGGAGCGCGCGGCCGCCCGCACCGCCGGCGGCTCGCCGGAGGAACGTCTGCGTGCCGTGCTCGGCGCGTTCCGGACGTGGGCGATCGCCGAACCGCACCGGTACCTGCTGCTGTTCGGGACGCCGGTGCCCGGGTCCCGCGCCCCGGACGGGACGACCACGGCCGCCGGACGCCGGACGCGGCTGCACGGTGTGTTCAGCCTCGATCCAGGGCGCGTTCATCCCGACGCGCTTCGACCCGGCGCTGCTCTACGAGTCCGAGGTGGACACCCTCGCGACGAGCTAACGATCGTAGGGCTCGGGGGGTGGGGGGATGCGGGTGAGGGTGCGGACCGCGATCGTCGGCACGGTTTCGTTGCTGACCGGGTCGGTGTGGCGGGTGGGGTCGTAACCGCCGACCACCGTGATCCACACGTCCCGTTCGAGCGTCGCCGGCGGCACCCCGGCCAGCGCGACCTTCAGCGGGCGCCCGTCGGCGGCGCAGCAGCTCAGCACGATGCGCGTGAGATAGGCGGTGCCACTGTCGTCCACCGTGACGAACCCGGTGAGCCGCACCTGACGCCCCCGGAACGAGGCCCCGTCCTCCCAGAGCGCGCGCGTGACGTAGTCGAGCACGGAGAGCCGCACCGGGTCGCCGCCCGGCAGCGGGGGCAGGTCCGACCGGGGTTGCTGCACCGCGGCCGCGCCCTGCTTCTCCACCGCGTAGGAACCGAGCGCCGGTGGCCCGATCAGGAAGATCGTGAGCACCGGCAGGAGCAGCAGCCAGGCGACTTTCGGACCGGCGTGGGGCCGCTCCTCGCCGAACAGGTCGCGCCAGAGCGTGATCGCGCCCGCGACGACGAGCACCGCCCCGGCCGCGACCAGGTACCACCGCAGCCCCGGTTTCACGTACCGCAGGTAGACGTCGGAGAACACGGTGAGGCGGAGCAGCGCGCCGCCGATCAGCAGCAGGACGATGCTCTGCGCCTCGCGGTTCATCGGTCACTCAGCACAGCAGCACGCTCCCGACGACGACGCTGATCAGCACCGCGGTGGTGAACACCAGCGGGGCGAAGCGCAGCGCGAACCCGCGGCCGAACGTACCGGCCTGCATCGCGAAGAGCTTCACGTCGATCATCGGGCCGACGACCAGGAACGCCAGCCGCGCGGTGAGCGAGAACTGGCTCAGCGACGCGGCGACGAACGCGTCGGCCTCCGAACAGATCGACAGCAGCACCGCCAGCAGCGCGAGCGCCAGCACCGCGAGGACCGGCTGCTCGGCGAGCGCGTCGAGCCACCGGCGCGGCACCGTGACGTTCAGGAACGCGGCCGTGAGCCCGCCGACGACGAGGAAGCCGCCGGCGTGGATCGCGTCGTGCCGGACGCTCAGCCAGAAAGCCGTCCACTTCGGCATCGTGCTCAGGTCGGGACGCTGCGGTAGCCGGATCCAGTCGGTGCGGCCGAACCGCAGCCAGAGCCAGCCCACGGCCGTCGCGGTGAGCACCGAGGCGACGAACCGGGCGGCGACCATCTCGGGACGCCCCGGGAAGGCGACCGCGGTGGCGACCAGCACGACCGGGTTCACGGCCGGCGCCGAGAGCAGGAACGTCAGCGCCGCCGCCGGAGCGACCCCACGTCGGACCAGACCGCCGGCGATCGGCACCGAACCGCACTCGCAGCCGGGCAGCGCGACCCCGGCGACACCGGCGACCGGCACCGCGAGCGCGGCCCGGCGCGGGAGCGCACGGACGAAGAACGACGCCGGGACGAAGACCGCGATCGCGGCGCTGATCAGGACACCGAAGACCAGGAACGGCAGGGCCTGGACGACGATCGAGACGAAGATCGTGGCCCAGGTGCGCGCCGCCGGACTGTCGAAGGCCGCGACGAGCGGACCACGGAACACGATGACCGCGATGAGCGTCGCCGCGAGGAGCTCGACCGAGCCGAGCCGCCAGCGGCTCGCGAGAGTCGTGGGCGCCACGCCAGGAATCTATCCGCGCGTCGGGCTGGACGACGGGTTACCCACAGGCCCATAGATGAATAAGACATTCATTTTTACTGAAACCAGCGACCGCCGATCCGCCATGAGCTGCATCGCCCTCAGCCCATGGCGGTCGGCGGGTCCGCCCGGGCGCAGCGGCTTCAGGTGGGGTTTCCGTAGCCGCCGCGCCCGGATCATCACCCGGCGTCCGAAGGGCCCGCAACGAACGCCGGGGAGAGCGGACCGCGACCAGCGGCGTCCGGAGTAGCCGCCGCCGGGCGCCGATCGCGCGGTCGGGCACCAGACCGGGAACCGGTGCCCGACCGCTCTCCACCCGACGCTCCCCGGCGAGGCGTACCCCGCGACCGTCGGGCGAGACCGCCCGACATCCATAGGACCTTGCGGGATCGACGTTCGGTAGAGTGACGCAGCGTTCACTCACTTTCACCTAACGTCAGTTAATTCGCTTGCCCCAGCGTGTCTTCGACCGCCACCGGGTTCGGGATCGCGCCGCCGTACCGGCGGTCACGCGACGCGTAGACCTCGCAGGCCCGCCAGATGTTGCGCCGGTCGAAGTCCGGGAACAGCGTGTCGTCGAACACCAGCTCCGCGTACGCGGACTGCCACAGCAGGAAGTTCGAGATCCGCTGCTCACCGGAGGACCGCACGAACAGGTCGACGTCCGGAATCGACGGTTCGTCGAGGTAGCGCGCGAACAGCTTCTCGTTGACCTTCTCCGGGTTCAGCCGCCCGGCGGCCACCTCACGCGCGATCGCCGCGGCCGCGTCCGCGATCTCGGCCCGCCCGCCGTAGTTGACGCAGAACTGCAGGGTCAGCACGTCGTTCCCGCGGGTCATCTCCTCCGCGTCCTCGAGCTCGGCGATCACGCTCCGCCACAGCTTCGGACGACGCCCGGCCCAGCGGACCTTCACGCCCATCGCGTGCAACTGGTCGCGCCGGCGACGGATCACGTCGCGGTTGAACCCCATCAGGAACCGCACCTCGTCCGGCGACCGCTTCCAGTTCTCGGTCGAGAACGCGTACGCGGAGAGGTACTCGACCCCGACCTCGATGCATCCTTCGATGACGTCGAACAGCGAATCCTCGCCGCGCTTGTGACCCTCCGTACGCGGCAGGCCGCGCTGCTTGGCCCAGCGCCCGTTGCCGTCCATGATCAACGCGACGTGACGCGGCACCAGGTCGGCGGGGATCGCTGGCGGCCGCGCACCGCTCGCGTGGGGGGTCGGAGGACGCACCGGCCCACGCCGCTTGATCATCGCGAGTTCTCCCCTACGTTCGTGCGGTCCACCAGCGGCAACGAGCGTAGGCCCCGCTCCAAATGCCACTGCAGGTGGGCCGCGACCAACCCGCTCGCCTCGCGCCGGGTGGGCGGTTCGGTGCGCCCGGCGTGGTTCCAGTCGCCGTCGAGCAGCGCCACCATCAGCTCCAGCGCCTCCACCGACGGCGACGCCGAACCGGGCGGACGACAGTTGCCGCAGACACATCCGCCGGCCTGCACCGAGAACGCACGGTGAGCACCGCGCAGACCGCAGACGGCGCACTCCATCAGCGTGGGAGCCCAGCCGGCGTAACTCATCGCGCGCAGCAGGTAGGCGTCGAGCACCAGCGGGGCGTCGTGTTCGCCGGCCGCCAACGCACGCAGCGCGCCGACCGTGAGCAGGTGCAGACGCAGCGCCGGTTCCCGTTCCTCGGCGGTCAGGCGCTCGGCGGTCTCGGCGATCGCGCTCGCCGTCGTGTACCGGGTGTAGTCGTCGACGAGGTGCTTGCCGAACGGGTCGAGCGTCTCCACCTGGCTGACGACGTCGAGCGAGCGGCCCTCGTAGAGCTGCAGATCGACGTGACTGAACGGCTCGAGCCGCCCGCCGATGCGGCTCTTGGTCTTGCGGACGCCCTTCGCGACCGCCCGGATCCGGCCGTGGCGCCGGGTGAGCAGCGTGATGATGCGGTCGGCCTCACCGAGCTGCTGCACGCGGAGGACGACGCCGATGTCCCGGTAGAGGGGCAATTAGAAGCCCAACCGCCGCAGCTGACGCGGATCGCGCTGCCAGTCCTTGGCCACCTTCACGCGCAGGTCCAGGAAGACGCGAGTGCCGAGCAGCGCCTCGATCTGGCGCCGCGAGGTGCTTCCCACGTGCTTGATGCGTTCACCACCGGCGCCGAGCACGATCGCCTTCTGACTCGGCCGCTCGACGAACACGGTCGCGTGGACGTCGAGCAGGTCGTCGCGGCCCTCGCGCGGCTCCATCTCCTCGACGACGACCGCCAGCGAGTGCGGCAGCTCGTCGCGTACACCCTCCAGCGCGGCCTCGCGGATCAGCTCGGCGACCATGACCATCTCGGGCTCGTCGGTGAGCTCGCCGTCGGGGTAGAGCGGCGGGGACTCCGGCAGGTACTTGGCCAGCAGGTCGGCGAGCAGGTCGACCTGGTCGCCGGCCTTCGCCGAGACCGGCACGATCTCGGCGAACTCCCCGAGCTGGGAGACCGCGAGCAGCTGCTCGGCCAGGCGCTTCTTGTCGACCAGGTCGGTCTTCGTGACGATCGCGAGCACGTTCTTCTTCTTGAGACCGGCGATCTCGTCGGCGATGAACCGGTCACCGCGACCGACCGGCTCGTCGGCGGGCACGCACAGCGCGACGACGTCGACCTCGGACCAGGTGGTGCGCACCAGGTCGTTGAGGCGTTCGCCGAGCAGCGTGCGTGGCTTGTGCAGCCCGGGGGTGTCGACGAGGACGAGCTGCGCGTCCGGGCGGTGCACGATGCCGCGGACGGTGTGCCGCGTGGTCTGCGGCTTGCTGCTGGTGATGGCGACCTTGGTGCCGACCAGAGCGTTCGTCAGCGTGGACTTACCCGCGTTGGGCCGACCGACGAAGCACGCAAAGCCCGCATGAAAATCGCTCACGCGTTCATTCTCCCACCCGGACGGTCGGCACGATCCGCCGGAGCGCGTCCTCGCTTCCGTGAACGGTGACTCCGGCCGCGACCGCCCGGGTGAGGTCGAGCGTTCCCTGCAGCAGGCCGACGAGCACCGGGCCGGGGCCGTCGACGGTGGCGTCGGGGGTCTCGTCCGGCCGGCTCGGCGCGACGGTGACGACCCCGGCCGAGGCCGTGAGGTCGAAGCCGTCGGCGGGCGAACCGAACCGGACGGTGACGTCCGGCCCGGCCGGGTCGCCGTCCCGGGCCAGGTATCGCGCGGGCAGGCTCAGCCAGTGCGTCTGGAACTCGGCGTCGGCCGGGGCGTCCGGAACCGTCGGCGCACCCCAGCGCAGGAGCTCGCGCAGCACGCCCTCCAGCTGCTCACCTCGCTCGGTGAGGCGGTACCGGACGCCCGGCACCCGGTGCACCACGTCGTGCTGCTCGAGGTCACGCAGCCGCTGCGTGAGCAGGGTCGGCGGGACGCCGGGCAGCCCGCGCTGGAGCTCGGTGAACCGCAGCGGCCCGGAGATCAGCAGCTCACGCACGATCAGGAGGGTCCACCGGTCCCCGACGACGTCCAAGGCACGCGCCACCGCGCAGAGCTGACCGTAGGACTTCATCGATTGACAATCTCCCGGGGTTACTACATTTTTTGTAGCGTAGCCGACGACACGAGATGCGGTGGCCCGTGGACACATTTGCCGAGATCGCCGACGAGCGCCGCGCGCTGGCCGACCTGCTGTCGGGGTTGACGAGCGAGCAGCGGGCCGCGCCGAGCCTGTGCGAGAGCTGGACCGTCCACGACGTGGCGGCGCACCTGATCATGCCGCTCGAGGTGGGCATGGCGAAGTTCGCGCTCACCGCGCTGCTCTGCCGGGGGGACTTCGACCGCGCGAACGTCCGGCTCACCCGCGAGCAGGCCCGCCGGCCCATCGACGAGATCACCACGGTGCTGCGCGCCAAGGCCGGGTCGCGGTTCACGCCACCCGGGTCCGGGCCGGAGGCGCCGCTCACCGACCTCCTGGTGCACGGCCTGGACATCCGCCACCCGCTGCGGCTGGCCCGGGACGTCCCGCCGGAACGGCTGCGTACGGTGCTCGGCTACCTCACCGGCCGCGCGCCCCGGGGGTTCGTGCCCAGGAACCTGCTCGACCGGCTGCGCTTCGAGGCCGACGACCTCGACTGGGCCCACGGCCGGGGCGCGACCGTCCGCGGCCCCGCCGAAGGGCTGCTGCTGGTGATCACCGGCCGTGCGGCCGGCCTCGACCAGCTCAGCGGCGACGGCGTGCCGATCCTGCGCGAGCGGCTGTCCTGAGCCGCTAGGAGCGGGAGACCACCGTAGCCGCTAGGAGCGGGAGACCACCGTGCCCGACGGATCGGCGACCAGCACGTACGCGCTCGGCGCCAGGTCGCGGACGGCGGCGACGCCCGACGCGTCGGCCTCGCCGGCCGCGGTGACCACGGCGGCGGCCTCCAAGCCGGGAGCACCGCTCGACACCGCCATCGCCACCGCCACCTGGAGCGCGGAGAGCCCCAGCGACGGCAGCGCCACGGTGGACGCCGCGTAGGTGCGCCCGTCGGTGTCGCGCACGGCCGCACCCTCCGGGGCGCCGTTGCGTGCCCGGGTGGAGCGGGCGAGCGTGATGATCTTCGCGTCTTCCGGGTGCAGGTCAGACATCGGCGGTGTGCGTCTCCTCGGCGGGCGATTCTTCGGGCTCGGGCTCGTGCCGCCGCACCAGCACGGTGTCGATGCGGTTACGGCGCCCACCGGCGCTCTCCGCGGTCAGCTCCAGGTTCTGGATGCGGACGCTCGCGCCGGGGATCGGCACCTTGCCCAGTTCGTGCGCCAGCAGACCACCGACGGTCTCGATGTCGTCGGAGTAGTCGGGCAGGCGCACGTCGAGCAGCTCACCGAGGTCCTCGACCGGCAACCGGGCGGTGACCCGCACCGAGCCGTCGTCGAGGTTCTCCACCGGGGGCCGCTCGTTGTCGTACTCGTCGGCGATCTCCCCGACGATCTCCTCGAGGATGTCCTCGATCGTGACCAGACCGGCGGTGCCGCCGTACTCGTCGATGACGATCGCCATGTGGATGCGCCGCTGCTGCATCTCGCGCAGCAGGTCGGCCACCGGCTTGGACTCCGGCACGAACTCGGCGTCACGCATGATCTGCTCGACACGCAGCTGCCGGTCGGCCTCCGGCTGGCCCTGCACGCGCCGGACCATGTCCTTGAGGTACACCACACCGACGATGTCGTCGATGCTCTCGCCCAGCACCGGGATGCGCGAGAAGCCGCTGCGCAGCGCGAGCGACGTCGCCTGCCGGACGGTCTTCGTGCGCTCGATCCAGACGATCTCCGGGCGCGGCACCATCACCTCGCGCACGATCGTGTCGCCGAGCTCGAAGACGGAGTGGATCATCTCCCGCTCTTCGCTCTCGACCACGCCCCGCTCCTCGGCGAGGTCGACGAGTTCACGCAGCTCGGTCTCGGTGGCGAACGGACCCTCTCGGAAGCCGCGACCGGGCGTCACCATGTTGCCGACCAGGATCAGCAGCCGGGCCAGCGGGTTGAGCACGCGGCCGAGCCACCGGGTGATGCCGGCGCTGGCCAACGCCACCGGGTACGGGTGCAGCCGGCCGATCGTCCGCGGCCCGACCCCCACCAGCACGAAGCTGACGACGGTCATGCTCGCGGCCGTGACGATGCCGGCCACCCAGCCGGGACCCCAGCGGTCGATCGCGACGATGGCCACCAGCGTGGTGGCGGTGAGTTCGCAGGCCAGCCGGATCAGCAGCAGCAGGCTGACGTGCACCGGCAGGTTGCCGACCAGCGCCACCAGGTTCCCGGCGCCGCGGGTGCCCGCGCGCTGCATCTCCTCGGCACGCGCGCGGGAGATCTGGTTGAACGCGGTGTCGGCCGCCGCCACGGCACCGGCGACGACGACGAGGCCGACCGCGACCGCGAGCAGGCCGGGGGTGCTCATCAGTGGTCGGAGACGGTCGGCTTGAGCGGGATGTCGGCCACCGCCGGGATGCCGATGCTGCGCCGGTACGCGCTGACCAGGCGATTCTGCAGGCCGAACATCTCCCGCTCCTCCTCCGGCTCGGCGTGGTCGTAGCCGAGCAGGTGGAGGATGCCGTGGACGGTGAGCAGCATCAGCTCGTCGGGAGTGCTGTGGCCGGCGACCTTGGCCTGTTTCTCGGCCACGGCCGGGCACAGGACGACGTCGCCGAGGAGCGTGGGCTCCGGGCCGTCCTCGTCCGCGCCCGGGCCGCGGTCGGCGTCGAGCTCGTCCATCGGGAACGCGAGCACGTCGGTGGGGCCGGTCTTCTCCATCCAGCGATGGTTCAGCTCGGCCATGTACCCGACGTCGATCAGCAGGATCGACAGCTCGGCCATCGGGTTGACACCCATCTCGTCCAGGGTGCTCCTGGCGACGGACAGCAGCGCTGCCTCGTCCACCTCGTGGCCCGATTCGTTCGAGATCTCGATCGACATGGTCCTATCCAACACCGGGTCAGCTGCGCCGGGCGGAGCGACCACCGGCGGCGCGGCGGCCACCACCGTCGCGCGGGGCCGGCGCGTGGTCGGAGTCGTAGCGCGCGTACGCGTCGACGATGTCGCCGACCAGGCGGTGACGCACGACGTCGCTGCTGGAGAGCTCGGCGAAGTGCACGTCCTCGACGCCGTCCAGGATCTCCCGGACGACCCGGAGGCCGCTGGTGGCGCCGCCGGGCAGGTCGACCTGGGTCACGTCGCCGGTGACGACGATCTTCGAGCCGAACCCGAGCCGGGTGAGGAACATCTTCATCTGCTCGGCCGTGGTGTTCTGGGCCTCGTCGAGAATGATGAACGCGTCGTTGAGCGTGCGGCCGCGCATGTACGCCAGCGGGGCCACCTCGATCGTCCCGGCCTGCATCAGGCGCGGGATCGACTCCGGGTCGACCATGTCGTGCAGCGCGTCGTAGAGCGGACGCAGGTACGGGTCGATCTTCTCGTGCAGCGTGCCCGGCAGGAAGCCCAGCCGCTCCCCCGCCTCGACCGCCGGCCGGGTGAGGATGATGCGGTTGACCTGCTTGGCCTGCAGCGACTGGACGGCCTTGGCCATGGCCAGGTACGTCTTGCCGGTGCCGGCCGGGCCGATGCCGAAGATGATCGTGTGCTCGTCGATCGCGTCGACGTAGCGCTTCTGGTTGAGCGTTTTCGGACGAATCGTCCGCCCACGCCTCGAGATGATGTTGAGGGTGAGGACCTCGGCCGGTCGCTCGTCGCTGTTCGACTTGAGCATCGCGATCGTGCGGTTCACCGCGTCCGGGGTCAGCACCTCGCCGCGCTCGACCAGCGTCAGCAGCTCGGCGAAGAGCCGCTCGGCGAAGGCGTTGTCGGCCGGGGTACCGGTCAGCGTGATCTCGTTGCCGCGGACGTGCACGTCAGCGGCGACCGAGCGCTCGATGAGGGTCAGAATGGCGTCACCGGAGCCCAGCAGGGAGACCATCGCGTGGGCGTCGGGGACGACGATGCGGGTTTGCGCCGTGGTGGGCGCTTTGATTTCTGCCATGGGCCGGCCGGTGTGGCCGCTTCCGCCTGCTTCCGTTCTCGGGACCTGTTCTGCCCCTCAATCCTACCGGGCAGGGTCGGTGTGTGGCTCCTGAGAATCAGGCGTAAGTCTGTTGGTCCCGGGTGAAGCGGTAGGTGGCCCAGCGCATGTGGTCGACCGCGCCGTCGGGGCCGCGGAACACCTCCAGCCGCTCGCCGGCCTCGCGCCCGGACACCACGCGGAACAGGTCGGGCGCCTCGAACGCGAAGATCGCCGGCGGAGCCGCGGCCACCGCCGAGGCCGACCGCGCCTCCAGGTGGCCCTTCGTCCAGCGGAACACGAACTCGCTGCCCTCCGACCACCAGCGGCCGAGGATGCCGGCGTACTCCCGCGGCGCCGGGTCGCCGATCGTCCACGGCTCCACCCGGACCGGATCGAGCCGCAGCGACTCGGCGATCAACCGGTGCGGCGCCGCCGTGATGCCGGCGGCGGTGCCCGAGGAGCCGAGCACCGCGGCCCCGATCTCCACCCCGCGACGGCACCACACCCCGGCCAGGAAGCCGGGCATCGCGCCGTTGTGCCCGATGTCCACCGCCCGGTCGGAGCCGCTGCCCTGCGGCGCGACCTGCAGCCCCAGCCCCCAGCCGGTGTGCCAGTTCACCGGGTCGGTGACCACGACCGGCTCGTACATCTCCTCCAGCGTCGACCGGGCCACCACGGCCGGGTCGGGCTTGGCCAGGAACAGCGCCCAGCGGGCCATGTCGCCCGCGGTGCTCCAGAGCTGCGCGGCGGCCGCGGCCCCACGCAGGTCGAAGTGCGGCTCCGGGCGGGCGTGATCGGAGTAGGCGTCGACCAGATAGCCCTGGGCGGCGTCCTCGCGGGGCTGCACGGTGGTGTCGGAGAGCCCCAGTGGCGTCAGCAGACGATCGGCGAGCACCTCCGCCCACGGCGCCCCGGTCTTGGCGCTGACCAGGTGCCCGAGCAGGGCGAAGCCGAGGTTCGAGTAGTGCCACCGCCGCCGCGGGCTCAGCACGGCCTCGGCCTTCGCCACCTCCTCCAGCAGCCGGGCGTCGTCGGGGACGTCGAGGGTGTCCCAGAGGTTGCCCCACGGCTCCCGCTGGAGGCCGGACGTGTGGTTGAGGATGCTGCGGATCGTCAGCTGGCCGTGCGCGGGCAGCGCCAGGTGGGCGTCGATCTGGTCGTCGAGGTCGAGCATCCCGGCGTCACGCAGCTGCAGGACGAGCACCGCGGTGAACGTTTTGGTGACCGAGCCGATCCGGAACTGCGTCTCGACGCCGACCGGCCTTCCGCTGCCCGCGTCCCCGAGCGCGAAGCTCCACCCGGGACGGTCGGATCTGACCACCGCGGCCGCCACGGCAGGTACTCGTTCCTCGGCCTGCAGCGTGCGGATCACGCGCTCGCAGGCCGCCGTCGCCTCGCCGGTCGGTGGCATCCCGGACTCCTCTCGACCTTGAGAGAAGGGTAACCAGCCGGACGTACTGTTATGCCCGTTAACCCCAACGTGACGTACGCGCATTGACGACGGCGAGTGCCGCCACCCCCGCGGTGGACGTGCGCAGCACGGTGTCGCCGAGCCGCACCGGCACCGCCCCGGCCGCCACGAACCCGTCGAGTTCGTCGGGCGCGATGCCACCCTCCGGGCCCACGACCAGCGCGATCGTGCCGGTCCCGGCGGCCAGCGCGGTCACCGCGAGCGGCTCGGTGGCGTCCTCGTGGAGCACGAACGCGACGTCGTGCGAGGACAGCAGCTTCCGGACGTCCGCAGTGGACGCCAGATCCGCGACCCCGGGCAGCCAGAGGCGGCGGGACTGCTTCGCGGCCTCCCGCGCGGTACTGCGCCAGCGCCCGAGCGCCTTGTCGCCGCGGGCTTCCTTCCAGCGGGTGACCGACCGCGACGCCGACCAGGGCACGATCGTGTCGACCCCGGCCTCGGTCATCATCTCGACCGCGGCTTCGCCGCGATCGCCCTTCGGCAGCGCCTGCACGACGGTGACCGCCGGCGACGGTTGCGGCACCCGCTCGATGCCCCGGACGTCGAGCCGCAGCGCATCGCGGTCGGCGGCCACGACCACGCACGAGGCGCGCCCGCCGACGCCGTCGGCCAGCAGCAACGTCTCACCGGGGCCGAGGCGGCGCACCGTCGCGGCGTGCCGGCCCTCGGGCCCGTCGAGCACCGCCGGCCCGACCGGCGGCAACTCGTCTACGAGGAAGACGGGATCAGTCATGCCGACCCCTCCCTAGCGGTCGGCGCCGTCATGACTGACCGATCAACTCTGCTAGCCGGAATTCGCCCGAGCGCTCAGTCAAGCGTGTCCGTTGAACGCGTCACGGACCTTGGAAAAAAAACCGCCCTGCTGCCGCATCGGCTCCGGGCGCTCCTCACCCCGCAGCTTTGCCAGTTCGCGCAGCAGACGCTCCTGCTCGGCGTCGAGCCGGGTGGGAGTACGCACTTCGAGGTGGACGTGCAGGTCACCGCGGCCGCTGCCGCGCAGGTGCGGAACACCGCGGCCACGGACCCGGACGACGGTGCCGGGCTGGGTGCCCGCCTTGACCTCGATCTGCTCTTCGCCGTCGAGCGTCTTGAGGTTGATGTTCGTGCCCAGCGACGCGGCCGTCATCGGCAGCGAGACCCGGCAGTGCAGGTCGTCGCCCTGGCGGGTGAAGACGTCGTGCGGGCGCTCGTGCACCTCGACGTAGAGGTCACCGGGCGGGCCGCCGCCGGGGCCGACCTCGCCCTCGCCGGCCAGCCGGATCCGCATGCCGTCCTCGACGCCGGCGGGCACCTTGACGGTGAGCGTGCGGCGGCTGCGCACCCGGCCGTCACCGGCGCACCCCGGGCAGGGGTGCGGGATGACCGTGCCGAAGCCCTGGCAGGCCGCGCACGGGCGGGACGTCATGACCTGGCCCAGGAACGAGCGCTGGACGGTCTGCACCTCGCCGCGGCCGCCGCAGACCTCGCAGGTGGCCGGGTGGGTGCCGGGTGCCGTGCCGGCGCCGGAACACGTCGTGCACCGCACCGCGGTGTCGACGGTGAGCTCCTGGTTGACGCCGAACGCCATGTCGACCAGGTCGAGGTCGAGGCGGATCAGCGCGTCGGAACCGGGCCGGGTGCGCGGACGCGGACCGCGGGTGGTGGCGCCGCCGAAGAAGGCGTCCATGATGTCCTGGAAGCCCATCGTGAACGGACCGCCAGGACCGCTCGGGCCACCGCCGCCGGGCGCCATCGGGTCGCCACCGAGGTCGACCAGCTCGCGCTTGGCCGGGTCGGAGAGCACCTCGTACGCCACCGAGACGTCCTTGAACTTCTCCTGCGCCTCGGCGTCAGGGTTCACGTCCGGGTGCAGCTCGCGCGCGAGCCGGCGGTAGGCCCGTTTGATCTCCTCGGGTGTCGCGTCCCGCGCCACCCCGAGGATTCCGTAGTAGTCCTTCGCCACGTGTGTGTCCCCAACTCCGGAAGGCATATCCCTGCCCAGCCCCGCTCAGTTCCCTGCGAGAATTTCACCGACGTACCGCGCCACGGCGCGGACTGCGCTGATCGTGCCGGGGTAGTCCATCCGAGTCGGACCGACCACCCCGAGGCCTGCCAATGCGGTGTCACCAGCACCGTAGGCCGTTGTCACCACCGATATGCCCCGCAACTCTTCAACCTGGTTCTCGTCGCCGATCCGGACCCGCAACATACTCGGCGAGTCGACCTCGCCGACGAGCTTGAGGAGCACCACCTGCTCCTCCAACGCCTCGAGGATCGGGAACACCGACCCGCGGAAGTCCACCGTACTGCGGGTGAGGTTGGCCGTGCCCGCCAGGACGACCCGTTCCTCGCGCCGCTCCACGAGCGTCTCGAGCAGGACGCTGGCCACCGTCGTCAACGCCGGGCGCAGCGCGGGCGCGATCGTGTCGAGCAGCTCCTCGACCCGGGTGGGCGCGTCCGAGAGGCGCTGGCCGACGAGCGCGTTGTTCACCGCGCTGCGCAGGACGTTGACGTCGTCGTCGCTGATGCCGGACGGGAACTCGACGGTGCGCTGGTCGACCCGGCCGGTGTCGGTGATGAGCACCAGCAACAGCCGGTTGACGTTCAGCTGGACCAGTTCCACGTGGCGGACCGCGCTGCGGGTGAGGCTCGGGTACTGCACCACCGCGACCTGCCGGGTGAGCTGGGCCAGCAGGCGCACGGTGCGGGTGACGACGTCGTCCAGATCGATCGCGCCGTTGAGCAGCGTCTGGATCGCGCGCCGCTCGGCCGCCGAGAGCGGCTTGATGCCGGCCAACCGGTCGACGAAGAGGCGGTAGCCCTTGTCGGTGGGGATGCGGCCGGCGCTGGTGTGCGGCTGGGCGATGTAGCCCTCTTCCTCCAGCACCGCCATGTCGTTGCGGATCGTCGCCGGGGACACGCCCAACTGGTGCCGCTCGGCCAGCGACTTGCTGCCGACCGGCTCCTCGGTGTTGACGTAGTCCTGCACGATCGCCCGGAGGACGGCCAGCTTCCGCTCGTCAAGCGTCACGCCGTCACCTCCCCGACCGCACTGCTGGCACTCCAGTACTGAGAGTGCCAAGCATACGGGGCGGAGCGGGTCATCCGCTTCCTTCGTGCGGGGAGAATCACCTCCGCGCAGAGAAATCACTTCCAGTGACCGGGCGATTACGCGCGCACCGTCTCGTTCATTCCGGCACAGATCGCCCTGGCGATCTCGCCGAGCTGATCGACCTGCTCCGGGGTCAGCAGATCGATCAGACGCTTGCGTACCTCGGCGACGTGCGCCGGCGCGGCCGCTCTGAGCACCGCGAAGCCCTCGTCGGTGAGGACCGCCAGCGCACCGCGCCCGTCGGTGGGACAGCTCTCGCGCCGGACCCAACCGCGTTCCTCCAGACGGGAGACCGCGTGCGACAGCCGGCTCCGGGACGACAGGGACGAGTGCGCCAGTTCGCTCATCCGCAGGCTGTGCCCCGGCACATCGGCGAGCCGGACGAGGATTTCGTAATAGGTGTGGGGCATCCCGGCGTCGCGTTGCAACTGCCGGTCCAGCGCTTCGTTCAGGAGCCGGTTCGCTTCGATGTACGAGCGCCAGGTGCGCTGCTCATCGGGGCTGAGCCACCGCGTCTGGGCCACTGGTCCACCTCTGCCTTTCGCCTCCGTCACGCGGGCAACAGCCTAACCCGCTCGCCGTGTCGGATCGGTTACCCAAGTATGGGGTTCCCCCGGGTTCACGGCCGTACGCTGCCTGCGTGACCGATCCGAACGCTCCCGGGCCCTACGGGTCAGAGCCGCCGTACCCCGCCTCTGGGCCGTCCTATCCGACCTCGTCCGGCGGATCGCCCACCTCGGGTGGGGCGTACGGGACGCAGGGCCCGTACGGGGCGCCGTACGGTCAGCAGCCGCCGCCCGGGTACGGATACCCGCCGAGGCCGGTCGACGACACGAAGACGTGGCTGATGGTCGCGCACTTCGGCGGCGTGGCCGGCGTGGTGGTCGGTGGCACCGTGGCCGGCTGGGTCGCGCCGCTGATCGCCTACGTCAGCAAGGGCCCGACGAACCCCACCGTGCGCGCGCACTCGGTCGAGGCACTGAACTTCCACATCACGTGGGCGATCGCGAACGTCGTCGCGCTGGTGATCTTCTTCTGCGGCTCGGCGGTGACGTTCGGGTTCGGCGCGATCGTGCTCTGGGTGTTCCCCCTGGCCACGTTCGTGATCGCGGTGACGTTCGGGATCATCGCCGGGGTCAAGGCGTCGAACAACGAGTTCTACTCGTATCCGCTGTCGGTGAAGATCATCAAGTAAGCAGGGCGCGCACGACCGCGTCGGCCAGGAGACGGCCGCGTCGGGTGAGCACGGCCCGGCCGGTTCCGTGCGCGGCCGGATCGAGAAGGCCGTCGGTCGTCGCCTGCGTCGCGGCGGCCCGCCCGGCGGCGTCCAGCGCCGACAGCGGCAGGCCCTCGGCCAGACGGAGGCGGAGCAGCACGTCCTCCACCCGGCGGTCGTCGGCCCCGAGGACCTCGCGGGCCTGCGCCGGCGAGGTCTTGGCCGCCAGCCGGTCGGCGTAGCGCGCCGGGTGGCGCACGTTCCACCAGCGGACGCCACCGACGTGGCTGTGCGCGCCGGGGCCGACGCCCCACCAGTCGCCGCTGCGCCAGTAGAGCTCGTTGTGCCGGCAGCGGGCCGCCTCGTCCGCGGCCCAGTTCGACACCTCGTACCAGTGCAGGCCGGCCCGCGTCAGCGCCTCGTCGGCCATCAGGTACCGGTCGGCGAGCACGTCGTCGTCCGGCATCGGCAGCACGCCCCGGCCGATCTGCCGGGCCAGCCGGGTGCCGTCCTCCACGATCAGCGAGTACGCGCTGACGTGGTCCACCCCGGCGGCCACCACGGCCGCCAGCGAGGCCGCCCAGTCGTCGTCGGACTCGCCGGGTGCGCCGTAGATCAGGTCGAGGTTGACGTGCGCGAAGCCGGCCGCCCTGGCCTCCTGGGCGGCCTGCACGGCCCGGCCGGGCGTGTGCCGCCGGTCGAGCACCGCGAGGACGTGCGAGCGGGCGGACTGCATGCCGAGCGAGACCCGGGTGAAGCCTTTGCCGCGCAGCCGCGCGAACGTCGCCGCGTCGACCGACTCGGGGTTCGCCTCGGTGGTGACCTCGGCGTCGGACGTGAGCCCGAACACGTCCCC
Organism: Cryptosporangium japonicum; assembly: GCF_039524755.1. NCBI lineage: Bacteria > Bacillati > Actinomycetota > Actinomycetes > Cryptosporangiales > Cryptosporangiaceae > Cryptosporangium > Cryptosporangium japonicum. The sequence goes on along the minus strand of NZ_BAAAGX010000031.1, from coordinate 51,335 downwards.
GATCCGCTCGACGACGCGCGCGAGGTAATCGGTCGGCAGCAGCGTCGGGGTGCCCCCGCCGACGAAGATCGTGTCCACCCTGGGCAGACCGCCCGGGGCGGGCGCGAGCACGGTGCCCGCGAGGTCGATCTCGGCGAGCGCGGCGGCGAGCCAGGTCTCCGCGCTGCCCACGTTCTCGCTCGGCGTGTACGTGTTGAAGTCGCAGTAGCCGCAGCGGGCAGCACAGAACGGCACGTGCACGTAAATTCCGAAGCCACGCTCGCCGAGCCGGACGAGGGCGCTCTCGGGGAGGTGGCCGTCGTCCGGGGCGGGTTGCCCGTCGGGCGGAGGTCCAGCCATTCCCCCAGTGTGCCAGCGCCGTCTCAGCGCAGGCTCACACGGACGTCGTAGGCTCAGGCCTCGGGCACTCCCACTACCCCCTGATCGTTGTTCACAAACGCGAAATCTGTTTGCGGAACGGAGGAAGGTCGGATGCGCAAAGCGGCCGTGCTGGCGGTCGTGTTGGTAGCCCTGGCCGCGGTGACGATCGTCAGCGTCTCCAGGCTCACCAAGCTGCATGTGCCCTTCCTGTCCGATACGTGCCGCAGCTACGCGTCGAACGACGTCGTGCGCCTGGCGCCTGATCAGCTGACGCACGCCGCGACGATCGTGGCGGCCGCGGCACGCCGGGATCTGCCCGAGCGGGCCGCCGCGATCGCGCTCGCCACCGCGCTGCAGGAGTCCAAGCTCCGCAACCTCGACGCCGGGGACCGCGACTCGATCGGGCTGTTCCAGCAGCGCCCCTCGCAGGGCTGGGGCACCCCCGAGGAGTTGTCCGACCCCCGCTACGCCGCCGGCGAGTTCTACGACCACCTGGTGCGGGTGCGGGGCTGGCAGAAGATGCGGCTCACCGACGCCGCCCAGGCCGTCCAGCGCAGCGCGCACCCGGAGCTGTACCAGAAGTGGGAAGCCGACGCGACGACGCTGGCCGCCGCGCTGCTCGGCGACGAAGCCGGCGCGGTCACCTGTCAGCTGCGGCGCCCACCGGACATGTCCGGCCAGCAGGCGAGCACGGCCCTGGTCGCCGAACTCGCCGCCGACCTGGGCAAACTCACCGTGAACCCGAGCGTCGACGGCGACACGCCGATCCTCACGGTCGCGGTGGGCGGCGGCGCGAAATCCCGCCTGGGCTGGCAGTCGGCCCACTGGTTCGTCGCGAAAGCGCACGAGTACGGCGTCCGGCGGGTGGCGTTCGACGGCGACGTCTGGACCGCCGACAGCGGCAAGTGGGTGCCGGACACGTCCGCGCCGGGCGAAGAGTTCGTCGAGGTCAGGATGGCGGCTGCGAGCTGAGCATCTTCCCCGCCTTCTGCCGGACCGACTCCGGCAGCTCCGGGGCCTCGAGGATCCGCGCGGCCAGCGACCGCTCCCCGGTCAGGGCCCGGAAGACCTCACCGATCGTCACGCCGTGCCCCGGGCGGTGGACCATCTCCACGTCGTCGCCGGCGCCGAGGTCACCCTCCTCGATGATCCGCAGGTAGGCCCCCGGGCGGCCTTCCTTCGTGAAGCGTTTGACCAGGTTCGGGACGTCCCAGAAGCCGGCGAACGTGCGGCACGGGATGCGTGGGCGGCTGACCTCCAGCACCGTGCTCCCGACCCGCCAGCGCTCCCCGATCACCGCGCCGGTGCAGTCGACGCCCCGGGTGGTGAGGTTCTCGCCGAACGCCCCGGGCCAGAGCTCTTTGCCGAGCTCCCGCTCCCACCAGTCGGCGTCCTCGCTCGCATAGGCGTACACGGCCTGGTCGTAACCGCCGTGGTTCCTCGTGTCGACGATCACGTCCGATTCGAGCCCGACACCGACCGCGCGAACCCGGCCCGGGTGCGGCCGCTTGTCGATTCCGGTGCTGCCCATGCTCTGGGTCCAGGGCACCACGCGCAGGGTGCCGATGTTGACCGAGACGACCTGGCTCATGGTGCGAGCCTACGGAGATACGCGAGAACTGCCAGCACACGACGGTGGTCGTCGGCGTCGATCGGCAGGTCGAGCTTGGCCAGGATGTTGCCGATGTGCTTGGTGACCGCGGCCTCGGTGACGACGAGCTTGCGGGCGATCGCGGCGTTCGAACGGCCCTCCGCCATCAGCCCCAGCACCTCCTCCTCCCGGCCGGTGAGGCGGTCGAGCGGATCGGAGCGCCGTCGCAACAACTGCCGGATGACCTCCTGGTCGACGACCGTGCCGCCGCTCGCCACCCGGGTCACCGCGTCGGCGAAGTCGTCGACGTCCCCGACCCGGTCCTTGAGCAGGTAACCGACGCCGGCGCCGTCGGCGGTGTCGAGCAGTTCGGCGGCGTAGGTCTGCTCGACGTACTGGCTGAGCACGAGGATCGGCAGCTGCGGCCGCTCGGACCGCAGCCGCACCGCGACACGCAGGCCGTCGTCGGTGTGGGTCGGGGGCATCCGGACATCGGTGACCACCAGGTCCGGATTCTGCCGGTGGGCCGCTTCGGCCAGGCCGGGGGCGTCACCGACCGCGGCCACCACGTCGTGGCCGTAGCGGGTGAGCAGGCCGACCAGGCCTTCTCGGAGCAGGACGCTGTCTTCGGCGAGAACAATCCTCACCTGACGGGGATCTCCACACGCAGCAGCGTAGGGCCCCCGACCGGGCTGACAAGAGTGAGTACTCCATCGACGACCGCGACCCGGTCCGCGAGACCCACCAGACCGCTGCCCGCGGTGGGGTTCGCGCCGCCGACGCCGTCGTCGATGACCTCGACGCTCAGACGCCCGTCGGCGATCGATCCCCGGACCTCGGCGCTGGTCGCGCGGCTGTGGCGGTCCACGTTGGCCAGTGCCTCGGTGACGACGAAGTAGGCCGCGGCCTCGATCTCCGACGCGAGCCGCCGGGGAACCTTCACGTCGACCTTCACCGGCACCGCGGTCCGACCGGCCACGTCGGTGATCGCGGGGCCGAGACCGCGGTCGGTGAGCACCTGCGGGTGGATGCCGCGGATCAGTTCGCGCAGCTCGGCCAGCGCGAGCTTGGCCTGTTCGTGGGCGTGGCCGACCCGCCCGGCGACGGCGGAGTCGGCCGGCAGGTCGAGCCGGGCCAGCCCCAGCTCCACGGTGAGCGCGACGAGCCGCTGCTGGGCGCCGTCGTGCAGGTCCCGTTCGATCCGTCGACGCTCGGCCTGGAACGCGTCGACCAGGCGGGCGCGGGACCGGGTCAGCGCCACGACCCGTTCGCCCTGCTCGGCGTCGCGTGGCGCCAGCAGGATGCGGGTGAGCTGACCGCGCCCGGCGGCCCAGGCGGTGACGACGTACGCGAGCAGGACCCCGAGCAGCAGGCCGATCGGGATCAGCGGGAGCGACTCGGCGACGGACTCGATGTGCCAGCTACCGAACATGATCGCCCCCTCGGGCGAGTTGTCGAGCACGACGAGCAGCGGACTCCCGATGAGCAGGCTCACGCTGGTGAGAGCGACCGACAACCCGATCATGTCGGCGATGCCGAGCACCCCGAGCAGGATCGTGGCGGCCAGCTCCCGCCAGGTGACGGCCTCCCGGTACCGGTGCTTGAACCAGGCCCAGGGCCCCGGCCGGGGCGGCGGCCGGTGCGGGTTGCCGATCGGCTCGGCGTCGACGAGACGCAGCCGCCACCGCTCGACCGGGCCGGTGAGCAGCCCGACGAGCGGCACGAGCGCGAGGACCGCGAGGCCGATCACGAAGAACGACAGCACCGCGCCGGTCATCACCACGACGAAGAGGGCGATGGTGACGGCCAGCCCGAGGGCGCTGCCGGAGGCGAGGTAGAGAAGGGAGCGCCAGGGCCAGGAGGAGAGGAGGAATTTTTTTGGGGGGCGGGTGAGGGCCTGCCAGGCGGTGCGGGGGTGTTGTTCGTGGTCGTGTTTGGGGGTTGGGGCGGTGAGGCCGCCGGGCCCCGGGCCGGTGAGTGTTTCGGTGGTGGCTGGCCTGGTGGTGGTTGATCCGGCGGCGGTTGGTCCGGCGGCGGTCGATCCGGCCGCGGTCGATCCGGCGGTGGTCGATCCGGCGGTGGTTGGTCCGGCGGCGGTTGGTCCGGCGGTGGTTGGTCCCGCGAAGCCGAGGCCGGGACTGCTGGGGTTGTTGCCGGGGCTGTTGGGGCTGAGTGGGCCGGATGAGCTGGCGAGGCCAGATGAGCTACCGGCGTCTGCCGAGCCAATAGCTCCGAGCGGGCCCGCCGCACCACCCGAGCCGGCCGCACCACCCAAGCCGGCCGTACCGCCCAAGCCGGCCGCACCACCCAAGCCGGCGGCACCACCGGAGCCGGCCGCACCACCGGAGCCCGCCGCACCGCCCAAGCCGAGCGGGCCAGCTGCGCCGCCGGAACCAACCGCACCGTCCCAGCCCGCCGCACCGGCGGGGTCGAGCGGGTCGGCGGCGGGGCTGGGGGCCACTGTCGCGGACTGGCCGCCGGGCGCCTGCGTGCTGGCGGCGCTGAGTGGGCCGTCGGGGTGGAGCGGGCTCGTAGCCGCTCTCGGGCCGGCCGAAGCGGCGGGGGCCGTCGCACTGGATGCGGCCCCCGAGCCGGCCGGGTCACCGAAAAGCGTCGGGTCGGGACGGGTGCCAGTCATGCCACCGACCGTAAGTGCCTCCCGCCGCGGTGTCGGTAGAGCTGGACCTACTCCTCGAGGTCGAGCCTGCTTCAGGCGGTGAGCTCCCAGGTGATCTCCGGAAGCCCGGCGTCGGTGAGCGCCTTGTTGGTGGCGCTGAACGGCCGGCTACCGAGGAACCCGCGGGGATTCATCGGGCTCGGGTGCCCCGCCTCGAGCACGACGTGCTCCGGATTCGTGACCAACGCGGCCTTCTTCCGGGCATAGCTCCCCCAGAGCAGGTACACCACGCGGTGATCGAGCGTGTTCACGGCCCGGATCGTGGCGTCGGTGAACTCCTCCCACCCCTTGTTCGCGTGCGAGCCGGGCTTGCCGCCCCGCACCGTGAGCACCGAGTTGAGCAGCAAGATGCCCTGCTGCCCCCAGGCGGTCAGCTCACCGCTCTTCGGCATCTCGGCGCCGACGTCCGCAGCCATCTCTTTGAAGACGTTGCGCAGCGACGGCGGAACCCGGTTGCCCGCACGGACGCTGAAACAGAGCCCGTGCGCCTGGTTCGGGCCGTGGTACGGGTCCTGCCCGAGGAGCAGCACCCGGACGTCGTCGGGAGCACACAGCCGGTACGCCGCGAACAGGTCGTCGACCGGCGGGTAGACGGTCTGTTCCGCGTACTCCCGCTCGACGAACCGCCCGAGTTCCGCGACCCGGTCGCGATCGAGGAACGGCGTGAGAACGGCCTGCCACGGCTCGGGCAGCAGCGCGATGAGGTCGAGTGCCATGCCCAGCAACCTAGGGCACCCCTACGACAATTCTCCGACCGCCCGAAGTAGACCTGGCTCTACCGCGAGGACACCATTCTCCCGCCGTGACCCGTGGCGTCCCGGACGGTTCGCTGGAGGCATGCTCGCCACCGACACGAACACCGGCGTCGCCGCCGCCCTGCACGGCGTCCGGAAGGTCTATCGATCACGCAGTCAGCACGTCACCGCGCTCGACGGCGTCTCGCTCGCGTTCCCTACCGGCTCGTTCACCGCGGTGATGGGCCCGTCCGGCTCCGGCAAGTCGACGCTGCTGCAGTGCGCGGCCGGCCTCGACTCCCCTACCGAGGGCGCGATCGAGGTCGCCGGTGTCCAGGTGCACAAACTCAACGAGGTGCAGCGGACCCTGCTGCGACGCGACCGGATCGGCTTCGTGTTCCAGGCGTTCAACCTGCTGCCGTCGCTGACCGCGGCGCAGAACGTCGAGCTGCCGCTGCGGCTGGCCAAGCGCCGGCCGTCCGGCAGCGAGGTGCGGAACGCGCTGGCCGCGGTCGGGCTCGCCGACCGCGCCCGCCACCGGCCCACCGAGCTGTCGGGTGGGCAGCAGCAGCGCGTCGCGATCGCCCGCGCGCTGATCACCCGTCCGGCCGTGCTGTTCGCCGACGAACCCACCGGCGCGCTGGACAGCACCACGTCACGCGAAGTGCTCGCGCTCCTGCGTGGGCTCGTGGACTCGGAGCGCCAGACGGTGGTCATGGTGACCCACGATCCGGTGGCTGCCTCCTATGCCGATCGGGTGGTTTTCCTCGCCGACGGCCGCCTCGTCGGCGAAATTGTCGGCCCCACCCCCGATGCTGTCGCTGCCCGACTCGCCCACCTGGAAGCCTGATGTTCACCCTGACGACTTTGAAGGCCCGCTGGACGGGGCTGCTCGGCACGATCGTCGCGGTCGCGCTCGGTGCGGCGCTGATCAGCGGTGCCGCCGAGCTGCTCGCCGGCGTAGGTGCGCGCGACGGGTTGTCGACCGCGCTCACGCTCTACCCCGAGGCGCCGATCGTCGTGCAGGGCACCATGCAGGACGACGGCTCGATCGTCTCGTCTCCCCCGCCGCCTCCGCCCGGCGTCGAGAAGCGGCTCGCGTCCGTCCGGGGCGTGACGGCCGCGGTCGCCGACCGTGCGTTCACCGTCCGGGTCGAGGGCGTCGGCGTCCAGGAGGGTCGGGGCTGGGCCAGCAGCAGGCTGGCCGGGGTGCGCCTGGTGTCCGGGTCGGCACCCGGCGAGGGTGAGGTGGTGCTCGGGCGTGAGGCGGGGGTCGCGCCCGGCGGTACGGTCACCGCGCGCCTGGCCGACGGCGACCACCGTCTGCGGGTGTCCGGTCTGGTCGCCGGACCGGCCGTGTACGTCTCCGACGGCGCTGCGGCTCGGTGGGGGACGGTTCGCGCCGTCGGCGTCCTCACCGATTCGGCCGATGTCGACGCGGTCGCGGTGGCCGTTCGTCGCGCCGCCGGGCCGGGCACCACGGTCCGCACCGGTGGCGACCGCTGGTTCGCCGAGCCCGATCCGGGGCGTCAGCAGCTCGACGACGCCACCGCCCTGCTCGGTATCTCGGCCGGGCTGGCGGGCTTCGTCGCGATCTTCGTGGTCGGTTCGACGTTCGCGTTCGCGGTGTCGCAGCGGCGCCGGGAGTTCGCCCTGCTCCGCCTGGTCGGGGCGCAGCCGCGGCAGGTCCGCCGCTCGGTCCACGTCGAGGCGCTGGCCGTCGGCGGGCTGGCCGCGGCGGTCGGGTCGCTGCTCGGCGTCCCGCTCTCCTCGCTCTATGCCGTGTTGTTGCAGAACGCCGACCTGGTGCCGGAGGCGTTCGCGCCACGCGCGCGGTTCTGGCCGCTCACGATCGGTTTCGGCGTCGGGTTGGTCGTCTCGATGATCGGCTCCTGGGCCGCCGCCCGTCGGGCCGGTCGCGTCCCGGCGATCGAGGCGCTCCGCGACGCCACGGTGGAACGCCGGACGATGACCGTCGGCCGGTGGATCTTCGGCGTGCTGTTCCTGGCCGGCGCGATCGCGTCGATCGTCGCGGCCTCGGCCGCCGGCGGTGAAGAGGCGATCGCGCTCACGGTCTTCGTCGGTGAGCTGTTCGTGGTGGCGTTCGCGCTGCTGGCGCCGGTGGTGATCCCGCCGGTCATCCGGGTGGTGACCGCACCGCTCGCGTCGGCGCGCGGTGCCGGCCCGCTGCTGGTGCGCCAGGGTGCGCTCACCGCGGTGCGCCGGGTCGCGTCGACGGCCGCGCCGGTGCTGGTGACGGTCGGCATCGCGGGGTCGATGATCGGGTCGATCGCGACGCTCGCCGACGCGACCGACGCCGACCTGCGGGCGCGGCTCACCGCGGACGTGATCGTGGTGCCCGGTGACGGGCCCGGGCTGAACGCCGACGTCCCGGCCGCGATCCGCGCCGCCGCGCCCGACGCCACCGTGTCGGCGTCGCTCGCGACGACCGTGTGGGAGGTCGTCCCGAAGAACTCCGACGGCGTGTACGAGGGGCACGACCTGAGCGGCTCGGCGCTGGGCGTCGACCCGGCGTCGTTGCGCCGCACGCTGGACGTCGCCGTCGTCAAGGGCTCGTTGTCCGACCTGCGGCCGGGCACGATCACGGCCTCGGAGGTCTCCGGGCTGGACGTGGGCGACACGGTACGGGTGACGTTCGCCGACGGCGTGACGGCGAAACTGCGGGTGGCGGCCATCGTGGCGTCGGTCCAGTCCTCGAGCGTGCTGCTGCCGATCGAGACCGTCCGGGAGCACGACCCCTCGGCGCTCGCGGACGCGGTGTACGTGCGTGGCGGCTCACCCGACGCGGTCCGCTCGGCGGTGGCGCCGCTCGGCGGGCTGGCCATCGACCGCACCGCGTACGCGGACATGCGCAGCGCCGAAGCCGACGAGGGCAACCAGCTCGCGCTGATCGCGTTGCTCGGCGTCGCGTTGCTCTACACCGGGCTGGCGATCGTCAACACGCTGCTGATGGCGACGTTCGATCGACGTCGGGAGCTGGCGCTGCTGCGGCTGTCCGGCGCGACTCCCCGGCAGGGGCTACGGGTGGTGGTCGCCGAAGCGGCCCTGGTGGTCCTGGTCGGGAGCGGGCTGGCGATCGCCGCGACCGTGCTCAGCCTGCTGGGTCTGACGAGCGCGCTGTCCCGGGTCGTCGGCGAGGCGACCCCGTCCATTCCGTGGGTCCCGCTGGGGGTGTCCATCGCGATCTGCCTGGTGCTGGCGGTGGCCGCCAGCGCGGCGCCGGCCTGGTCGCTGCTGCGTCGCCCGCCGGTCGAGGCCTGAGACCGATGGAGCGCTGCCGGTTCCGCGCGAGGCACGGCGCCGGCAGCGCTCGTACGGCGTCAGCTCTTCTTGCCGCCGGACTCCTTGGCGTCGCCGGTGGAGAGCGCGGCGATGAAGGCCTCCTGGGGCACCTCGACGCGGCCCACCATCTTCATGCGCTTCTTGCCCTCTTTCTGCTTCTCGAGCAGCTTGCGCTTCCGGGAGATGTCACCGCCGTAGCACTTGGCGAGAACGTCCTTGCGGATCGCGCGGATGTTCTCGCGCGCGATCACCCGGGCACCGATCGCGGCCTGGATCGGCACCTCGAACTGCTGCCGCGGGATGAGCTCGCGGAGCTTCTGGGCCATCGTCGTGCCGTAGTTGTAGGCCTTGTCCTTGTGCACGATCGCGCTGAACGCGTCGACCTGCTCGCCCTGGAGCAGGATGTCGACCTTGACGAGCGCGGCGGCCTGCTCGCCGATCGGCTCGTAGTCGAGGCTCGCGTAGCCCTTGGTGCGGGACTTCAGCTGGTCGAAGAAGTCGAAGATGATCTCGGCCAGCGGCAGCGTGTAGCGCAGCTCGACGCGGTCTTCAGACAGGTAGTCCATGCCCATGAGCGTGCCGCGCCGGGATTGGCACAGTTCCATGATCGCGCCGATGAAGTCGCTCGGAGCGAGCACCGTCGCCCGCACGATCGGCTCGAACACCTCGTCGATCTTCCCATGCGGGAATTCGCTGGGGTTCGTCACGACGTGCTCGGTCTTGTCCTCCATCACCACGCGATAGACGACGTTCGGCGCGGTCGCGATCAGGTCCAGACCGAATTCGCGCTCGAGCCGCTCGCGGATGATCTCCAGGTGCAGCAGGCCGAGGAACCCGACGCGGAAACCGAAGCCGAGCGCGGCCGAGGTTTCCGGCTCGTACGCGAGCGCTGCGTCGTTGAGCTGGAGCTTGTCGAGCGCCTCACGGAGGATCGGGTAATCCGAACCGTCGATCGGGTAGAGGCCGGAGAACACCATCGGCTTGGCCTCGGCGTACCCGGGGAGGCTCTGCTGCGCCGGCTTCGCGTTGTTGGTGACCGTGTCACCGACCTTCGACTGCCGGACGTCCTTCACACCGGTGATCAGGTAACCCACCTCGCCGACGCCGAGCGCGTCGGACGACACCGGCTCCGGCGAGATGACGCCGAGCTCCAGCAGTTCGTGGGTGGCCGCGGTGGACATCATCTTGATGCGCTCACGGGCGTTGAGCTGCCCGTCGACGACCCGGACGTAGGTGACGACGCCGCGGTAGGTGTCGTACACCGAGTCGAAGATCATGGCGCGCGCCGGGCCGTCCGCGTTGCCGGTGGGGGCCGGGAACTGGCGGACGATCTCGTCGAGCAGGTGCTCGACACCGTCACCGGTCTTGCCGGAGACCCGGAGGCAGTCCTCGGGCTCGCAGCCGATGAGCTTCGCGAGCTCCTCGGCGTACTTCTCCGGCTGCGCGGCCGGCAGGTCGATCTTGTTCAGCACCGGAATGACGTGCAGGTCGTTCTCGAGCGCGAGGTAGAGGTTCGCGAGCGTCTGCGCCTCGATGCCCTGCGCCGCGTCGACGAGGAGCACCGCGCCTTCGCAGGCCGCGAGGGACCGGGAGACCTCGTAGGTGAAGTCGACGTGGCCCGGGGTGTCGATCATGTTGAGGATGTGGGTGGTGTTGTCGACCTCCCACGGCAGGCGGACGGCCTGCGACTTGATCGTGATGCCGCGCTCGCGCTCGATGTCCATCCGGTCGAGGTACTGGGCGCGCATCTGCCGCTCGTTGACCACGCCGGTCTTCTGCAGCATGCGGTCGGCCAGGGTCGACTTGCCGTGGTCGATGTGCGCGATGATGCAGAAGTTGCGGATCAGGCTCGGGTCGGTGGATCCCGGGCGCGGCGTCGGGGGCACGCGGGTGTCCCTCTCTTCTCTGAAGGCGTTGGGTGGTGCGGGGCTGGTTGAAGCTGGCCCGGCGCACCGCTAGCGCCGGTTCGTGGTCGGCGTCCCTTCTGATTCTCCCACGCGCCTCGAATAGCCGTCTCCCGCGCCCGGAGTGGTGCGGGTTCGGCGGCTTCCGCCGACGTCGGTCGCGCGCGGCGGCAGGGCTCCTGGGCGAAGAATCGGGCTCATTCCGGCCCGAATGACCCCGATTCATGGCTCGAGCCTCGTGGGTACGAGGAGCTCGTTGGTGGGGTGCCCGGGCCGTGGGCGGAGGGTGTGACTGGGGCGACGAGAGAGGCGGCGAGTCGCAGGACCTCTAGGCCAGAGCCGTGATGCATCGGGCAGAGCCGTAACTACTGCGGCAGAGCCATGAGGCTGGGGGCCGGGTGGTGGGAACTTCGGGCGGCGCCACGGGGACTGTCGGCAGGGCTGCCGGCGTCCCCGGTGGAACTAAGGCGCTATCGACAACGCAGCGGACGCAGCGGACGCAAACTGCGGAAAGCATAGGCGTCCTCTTGCGGCGCCAGGGCGCCACGGGACTGCGGGGTGCGGGCGCCACGGGACTGCGGGGTGCGGGCGCCACGGGACTGCGGGGTGCGGGCGCCACGGGACTGCGGGGTGCGGGCGCCACGGGGCTGCGGGCACTTCAGGGCTGCGAGTGCTGCCGGGCTGCGAGTGCTGTAGGCAGACTCGGGATGTCGCCGGCGCGGCCGGGCGCAGCTGTGGGTTGCCCGAGGAGGACCGCGGGGCCGGCATGCTGCCCCGCTAGCCTGCGGGGATGTCGGCGGGGGTCGCGAGGGAGTGGCGGGCGTTTTGAACGCATCGTGGCCTAGCTGGTAGCCTGGTTATTCGCGCGGTGGGCGCGCGATGTGCGCTGCTCGACGAGAGTGTTTCGCACGAGAGCATCCCGCCATCGCCGGAACCTGCCAGCAAAACACGACCAGACCCGAGGCTTACGCGTGGCGAACATCAAGTCCCAGATCAAGCGCATCAAGACCAACGAGAAGGCGCGCCTGCGGAACAAGGCCGTCAAGTCGTCGCTCAAGACGGCGATCCGGAAGTTCCGCACCGCCGCCGACGCCGGCGACCGTGAGGTGGCTCTCACCGAGCTCCGCAACGCGTCCCGTGCGCTCGACAAGGCGACCAGCAAGGGCGTCATCCACGCCAACCAGGCCGCCAACAAGAAGTCGGCCATGGCGAAGCGCGCCGCCGCTCTCTGAGCCTGCGTGCACGGAAGGCACCGACCCCTCGGGGGCCGGTGCCTTCGTCGTTTCGCGCCCATCTCGAGGCAATGCACTACGAGGCCACCGCCCAGCCCGCTCGAACTGGACGCGCGCCCAGCTCCCTGGCCGGAGCGCCCGCCCGCTCCGAGCGGTGCCAAATGGCGCAGAACGACACAAGAACGCCACCCCAGGGAGCTCCGCGAGGGGTGAGGGAACCGCTTCGAGCGGCACCAAGAGCCACGAGGCGGAGGAAGCGCGGCCCCCGGGGCAGCCCGCGAAGGACAAGGCCAAAGAGGGACCGCTTCGGCGGAGCGTCAGATAACGCCTAGACGCGAGGCGGCACCCACGGGGATGGCGCGGCGCGCGTATGTGGCACCAAGCAGCCCACACAGCGCGAGGCGGCGCGCGGAGGCGACACCAGGCAGCTCCACACAGCGCGAGGCAGCGCGCGGAGGCGCCACCAGGCTGCTGCGCGAGGCAGCACAGCACCGCGCGAATCGGCACCGCGCGGCACCCGGCGGCACCCGCACAAAGCGACACCCCGCGACACCCGCACAAAGCGACACCCCGCGACACCCGCACAAAGCGACACCCCGCGACACCCGCACAAAGCGACACCCCGCGGCACCCGCACAAAGCGACACCCCGCGGCACCCGCACAAAGCGACACCGCCGGGCAGCGCCGCCACAGATCAGCCTCGCGAGAGGTCAGCGCCCCTCTGGATCAGCCTCTGGATCACCGGCAGGCAGCGGTGGCAGCGGCACCGTTGTGTCGGAATCCTCCGGACCGACCCGAACGATCCCCGACACCACGACATCCGACACCCCGGCCGCGAACTCCGGCCCTCCGAACTCCGCCGCCGGCCTCGCACCCCCCGAACCCAACTCCCCGGCCGCCCCTCGCCGGCCCCGAAGTGCCTCGGACGACGAACCCTCGTACCCCGACGCCTCCGAGCGCGCCCTCGGCCTCCGCGCCGCATGCGGATCCGGCAACCGCCCGGCCACCACATCGTTCAGCTTCACCATCGCCGCCACCACGGCCGGTGTCGCCAGCACGCCCCACCAGCTCACCAGGTCGGCGAAAGCCAGCAACATCGCGAGCACGATCGAGCCTTCGAAGAACAGCGCGCACAGCACCTTGCCCGGCTCGACATGACGCAGTCGGAGGATCCGCGCGTACAGCGGACGCTGCTGATCCGGTCTCGGGGCTGCTCGGAGCGCGTGGAGTAAGCGGCCCGTCACCGGACTTCCCGGGCCGAGACGATTGCGAGCACCGCCCGCTCCAGCGCGTAGTTGCGATCGTCGGCGCCGCCCTTGACGTCGGCGTTGGCGGTGGCGGCCGCGCGGGCGGCGGTGGCGAGCCCGGACGGCGACCAACCGCGGCCCTGGCGCTGCGCCCGCTCGACCTTCCACGGCGGCATCCCCAGCGTGCTCGCCAGTTGGTAGCCGCTCCCCCGCGCGCCGGCCACCCGCGCCACGCTGCGCACGCCGTCCGCGAGCGCGTCCGCGATCGGCACCGGGTCGACGCCGATGGCCAGCGCCCAGCGCAGCGCCTCCAGCGCACCGGCGGTGTCCCCGATCATCGCGGCGTCGGCGACGGTGTAGCCGCTCACGTCCGCGCGCCCGCGGTGGTACTGGCGCACCGCCTCGAGGTCGACGCGCCCTCCGGTGTCGGCCACCAGCTGGCTACACACCGACGCGAGTTCACGCAGGTCGGAGCCGACGGCGTCGATGATCAGCGACGCGACTTCCTCGCTGGCCTTCCCACCGGCCCGGCGGATCTCGTCCCGGACGAAGCCGACCTTCTCGCGCTGCTTGGTGATCTTGGCGACGGTGGTGGTCTGCGCGCCGGCCTTCTTCAGCCCGTCGCTCAGCGCCTTGCCCCGCGCCTGACCGAGGTGGGTGACGACGAGCACGATGCCGCTGCTCGGGTCCTTCGCGAGCGCGACGGCGTGCTGGAGCAGCGCGGCCGCGAGATCCTTCCCCGCGGTGTGGGCGTCGCGGGCGATGAGCACCCGCGCTTCGGCGAACAGCGACGGGCTGAACAGCTCGGGCAGCGCGCCGGGCGTCAGCTGGGTGAGGTCGAGTTCGCGGACGTCGCACTCCGGGTCGGCCGCGCGGGCGGCGGAGACCACGTCGGCGACCACGCGTCCGGCGAGGAAGCTCTCGTCCCCGAGGACGAGGTGCAGCGGCGCGAGTGGGGAGGGGGCAGCCGAGCCAGGCATGACGAACATCGTTGCACGGTGCGCGGAACGGTGCGGTCCCGCGCTTGTGCTGTGCACCATATGTCACCCCCGACGGCCACGAACCGTGGTGGAGAGCGTGCCGTCGGCGAGCGCGACCACGGCCAGATCTCCCCCCAGATCGGTACGCAACACCCGGGCGCCCTGGCGGGCCAGGTGTGCGAGGACGGCCGGGGCCGGATGCCCGTAGTCGTTGCCGGCACCGACCTCCACCAGCGCCACGCGGGCGTGCGCGGCGTCCAGGAACGCTGGATCCGACCAGGCCGAGCCGTGGTGCGGCACCTTGAGCACGTCCACCCGCAGCGGCTCACCGGCCGCGAGCACCGTCCGTTCGGCGTCGTGTTCGGCGTCGCCCGGCAGCAGGACGGAGACCGAGCGGACGTCGGCGCGCAGGATCAGGCTGTTGTTGTTCGGGTCCGACCGGGTGCCACGCAGCACGCGCTGGGGCCCCAGCACGCGGATGCCGACCGCGCCCGCGGTCAGCCGCCCACCGGCCGTCACCGACACGACGCGCACGCCGTGCCGACGCGCCTCGCGGTGCACCGCGGCCGCGCCCTCGGGCGGTTCCCGGAACGGCCCGAGCGCGATCGCACCGACGCTGCGGCCGCGGAGTACGCCGTCGAGGCCGCCGATGTGGTCCAGGTGCAGGTGGCTGAGGAACAGGATCGGGACGTGGTCGACGCCCAACCGCCGCAGGCACGCGTCGACCGGCGCCGGGTCGGGGCCGGCGTCGACGACGACCGCGGACGCGGTGCCGGCCCGGAGCACGACCGCGTCGCCTTGGCCGACGTCGCACCCGACCACCACCCAGCCCGGCGGTGGCCAGCCCGGTGCCGCCACCCGGATCGGCAGCACGGCCACGACCACCGCGGCGCAGACGACCGCGATCAACCGGCGGGGCAGGCGCCACCGGGCGGCGAAGGCGGCGGTGACCAGGAGCGCCGCGAGCAGCCAGCCACCGGCGGCGCCGCCGGGCCAGGGCAGCAGGCCGTCGGGGACGCGCGCGCCCCGCTCGGCCACCTCGACCAGCCACCACGCCGGCCACTGCCCGAGCCAGGCCAGCGCGGTGGCGAGCGGCATCACCACCGGCGCCGTGACCGCGGCGAGCAGACCGAGAACGGTGGCCGGTGCGACGGCCGGCGCCGCGAGCAGGTTCGCGGGGATCGCGGTGAGGCTGACCGTGCCGGTGAAGGCCGCGATCAACGGCGCGCAGGCGGCCTGCGCCGCGGCGGGGACCGCGAGGGCGTCGGCGGCCAGGGCGGGCACACCCCGACGCTGCAGCGCCTCGGACCAGGCCGGTGCGACGAGCAGCAGCCCCGCGGTGGCCGCGACCGAGAGCGCGAAGCCCGGTGCGGCGGCCAGCGCCGGATCGAGCAGCACGAGCAGCACGACCGAGACGCACAGCGCGGGGACGGCCGCGCGGGGACGACCCAGCGCGAGCGCGAGCAGCCCGAGCCCGCACATCGCCGCCGCGCGGACCACGCTCGGTGACGGCCGGGCCAGGATCACGAAGCCGGCGATGGCGAGGGCGGCCAGCACGGCGGACCAGCCGGGGCCGGCCCGGACACCACGCAGAGCGGCGAGCACCAGACCGGCCAGGATGGCGAGGTTCGCGCCGCTGACCGCGGTGAGGTGCGTCATGCCGGTCTGCTGGAACGCGTCGTCGACACCGGGGTCCAGCTTCGAGGTGTCGCCGACCACCAGGCCCGGGAGGAGACCGCCGGGTTTGCCGGGGAGCGACGCGCAGGCTTCTTGCAGGCCGGTTCGCAGCGAGCCGGCCGCCCGCTGCAGCCAGGGTGGGGTGCCGAGGGGCCGGGGCCGGGCGGGGGTGCGCAGCACCGCCGCGGTCAGGTCGCGGCGTTGCGGAGCGAGCAGGCGTCCGCGGTCGACGGTGACGTGTTGGCCGGGCAGGTGCCCGGCCCAGCCGGGGTGCTCGCCGAGCACGAGAACCCGGCCGGAGGTGGCGCGCCGGACCCCGTCGACGGTGACCTCCTCGGGCGACGCCGCGACCACCCAGAGCGGCGCACCGCCGCGCCGCGACGCCGCCGGGCGCGGGTCGTCGCGCACGACCAGGCGCAGCTCGACCGAGCCGGGGCGCTCCACCGCCCGGGCCAGCGCCCCGGTGTCCCGCTCCGCCAACCGCGGCGCCGCCGCCGCGGCCCCCATGCCCACGCCCAACGCCACCCCCACCAACCCCAATGCGACCGGGGACCGGCCGGTGCCC
The DNA here is from genome assembly GCF_039524755.1 of Cryptosporangium japonicum. Classification (NCBI taxonomy): domain Bacteria; kingdom Bacillati; phylum Actinomycetota; class Actinomycetes; order Cryptosporangiales; family Cryptosporangiaceae; genus Cryptosporangium; species Cryptosporangium japonicum. The sequence goes on along the minus strand of NZ_BAAAGX010000031.1, from coordinate 35,064 downwards.
GTGGCCGCCACGGCCGCGACCACGGCCGCACCACCGGCCACGACCGCGGCCGCGCCCGGCCCGTTCCCGAGACACCACCACGCCGCCGCCCACGCCCCCAGCGCCACCCCGGCCAGGCGCAGATCCAGCGGCGCCCGCGCCACCGCACCGGCGCTCACACCCGCACCAGGGAACGGAGCTTCTCGAACCGGCTGTCGCCGATGCCGTCGACCTCGCGCAGTTGATCGACCGAGCGGAACCCGCCGTGCTCGGTGCGGTAGGCGACGATCCGCTCGGCGAGCACCGGGCCCACACCGGGCAGCGCGTCGAACTGGTCGACGGTGGCGGCGTTCAGATCGAGCGGCGAGCCGGGCTCACCGGCGGCGGGCGCACCAGGAGCGGCACCGGGCACCCCGACCGCGATCAACTCACCGTCGAGCACCTTGCGGGCCAGGTTCAGCGCGCTGAGATCGGTGCCGGGCAACGCACCGCCGGCCGCGGCCAGTGCGTCCGCGACCCGGGCACCGGGCGGCAACCGCACCAGACCAGGCCGCCGCACCCGCCCGGAGACCGCGGCCACGACCGTCGCCGACGGCGCCGCCGAGGACGACGGCGGCGGCGCATCCACGATCCGGGCCGTGTCGACCGGCTCCGTAGCCGGCCGGGCCCGCCAGGCCACGATGCCGGCCACCAGCGCGACGACGATCGCCACCACCGCGAGCGTCCACACCCCACGCCGCCCCGGCCCGAACGCCGCGCTCCGCACGCTCTCCGGCATCCACCGCCGCCACCCGCCCGCCGAGTCGAGCACCTCGGCCGGCGGCGGCGCCGGGTCGTCGAACAGCGCCCCGACGCGCGACCGCGCGATCGAAGCGTTCCGTGCGACCTCTTGGCTCCCCATATCGGCCGACCGTAGGCGCGCCCGCCCGCCTCCGAGCAGCACGAATACCCACGCTGTGCAGAACCCGGCCCGCTGTGGACAGCCGCCCACGCCATGCCGGGTGTGTTACTTGTCGCGGGTCACCGCCACGCCGACCAGGCCGGGCCCCACGTGGGTTCCGACCGTCGGCCCCACCTCGCCCACCAGCACCCGTCCCAGCCGGGGCACCCGCTCGAACAACCGCGTCCGCAGCGCCTCCGCCCGCTCCGGCGCGGCCAGGTGCTGCACCACCAGGTCGGCACCGTCGGTTCCCGCGGCGGTGACCGCCAGCGCTTCGAGCTTCGCCAGCGCCCGGGCCGACGTCCGCACCCGTTCCGCCACGACGATCTGCCCGTCCTCCACACGCAGGATCGGCTTCACCGACAGCGTCGTGCCGATCAATGCGGCCGCCGCGCTGATCCGCCCGCCCCGACGCAGGTGCTCCAACGTGTCCACGTAGAACAGCACCGTGCTGCGCTCCACCGCGGCGACGGCCGCCGCCGCCACCTGGGACGCCGATCCGCCCGCCTGCGCGACGCCCGCCGCCTCGAGCACCGCCGCCCCGAGCCCCATCGCGATCGACCGCGAGTCCACCACGGTCACCGGCCCCGGCGCCGTCGCGGCCGCCAGCACGGCCGCCTCGTACGTCCCCGACAGCCCGGCCGACAAATGGATCGAAACCACCGACGAGTAGCCCCGCGAGAACGCCGCCGAATACGCCGCACTCAACGAATGCGGCGTGGCCCGGGACGTCGTCACCGGGCCACGCCCTTGCTCCAACGCCGCCGCGACGTCGGCCGAGCTGATGTCGACGCCTTCCCGACCGGTCGTCGCGCCGATCGTGACGAACGTCGGCACGACGGTCAGGTCGTACCGGGCCACCAGGTCACGCGGGATGTCGGACGTGGAGTCCGTGACGACGGCGACGTGCGGTGCCATGCACGAACACTAGCCCCGTTCGGAGGCCTTGATCAGCTCGTCGTCGGCGGCCGGCTCGGCATCGGCGGCGGTCGACGGCTCGTCGTTGGAGGCGGCACCGGTCAGCGGACCGACGTTGTGCGCGTGCAGACGCCAGCCCCGCGTCGACGAGAGCCGCAGCTCCGTCCACCGGCAGTTGCCCAGCGCCGCGAGCTGCGCGGCCACCTCGTCGCTCCAGCCGGTCAACGCCTGCACCGCACGACGAGCCGCACCACCGTGGCAGACGACGACGAGCGTGCCGTCGACCGCGCCGAGCGCATCGGCCAGCGCGTTCCGCATCCGGGCCACGACCTCGGCCGGACGCTCGATGCCCGGCACCTCCGGCGTCTCGCCGCGCTTCCACTCGGCGTACTCGGCCGGCCACCGCTCGGCGAGCTCGGCGTGCGAGAGCCCCTGCCAGGGGCCGAACCCGGTCTCACGCAGCCGCGGATCGACGCCGATCGGGAGCCCGGTGAGCGCGGCCAGCGCCTCGGCCGTCCGGAACGCCCGCTTCAGGTCACTGCTGACGATCGCGTCCGGCGCCTCGGCCGCCAGGTACGGCGCGGCCTGGAGCGCCTGCTGCACCCCGGTGTCGTCGAGCGGGACGTCGGTCTGGCCCTGGATCCGGCCGGCGGCGTTCCATTCGGTTCGTCCGTGTCGCCAGATCAGGACCCGGCGTGCGGTCACTGCTGGTTACCGGTGTCGGCCAGCGCGGCGTCCACGAACGGAATGACCGGGCAGTCCTTCCAGAGCCGCTCGAGGGAGTAGAACGACCGCTCCTCGGCGTGCTGGACGTGGACGACGATGTCGACGAAGTCGAGCAGTACCCAACGGCCTTCCCGCTCGCCCTCGCGGCGTACCGGCTTGGCTCCCAGCCCCAGCAGCCGCTCCTCCACCGCGTCGACGATCGCCGACACTTGACGCTCGTTCGGCGCCGACGCGATGACGAACGCGTCGGTGATGACGAGCTGCTCGCTGACGTCGAGAACGACGATGTCGGTAGCGAGTTTGTCGGAGGCGGCTTGGGCGGCGGCGAGCGCCAGCTCGTTCGCGCGGTCGGAGACGGCCACGGCGGCCCCTTCCTGTAACTGACAATTCCTGATCAAGCGTCTCACGTCCCGGCGCGGATCGTCGGCGTGAGGCTGCTCGGCATCGAAACAGCAGCAGAAACGTAGCCCACGAGGTAACAAACGTCGAAAAATAAAAGGGCGCCCGGGGAAACCCGGGCGCCCTTCGGCGGAAGCTCAGCCGCGTCGCGCCAGCCGGGCCAGCGCCGAACCAACGAACAGGTAGACGACCGCCGCGATGCCCCAGTTGACGAGAACCGCCTGGTCGCGGTTATCCATCCAGAACAGGTTCTGGAACGGCGTGGTCAGCCACCGGCCGATGTCGGTCACGAAGTCCACGATCATGTTCGTCTGGTTGGCGTTCGCCAGTACGAAGAAGATCCCCAAACAGATGACTAAAACCAACGTGACGGTGATCGCCATCACCGCGCGGCCTGCGTTCCTCATTTCGACACTGCCCCCTTCTGGACAGATGAGTTGCTGAAGAAGCTCAGGCCCTCAATGCCCGTCGGCCGCTATCGGCGAAACATCCGTCCAGAGACGACAGAAGCCACTACGGGCGGTACAGCCGCCGTTTCTCGATGTACTGGACCACCCCGTCGGGCACCAGGTACCAAACCGGCAAACCCGCCCGAACCCGGTCACGGCAGCCGCTCGACGAGATCGCCATCGCGGGCACGTCGACGAGCGTTACCGCGTCCTGCGGGAGGTGCTCGTCCGAGAGGGTGTAGCCGGGCCGCGTCACGCCGATGAAGTGGGCCAGATCGAAGAGCTCGTCGACGTCCTTCCAGGAGAGGATCGCCGACAGCGCGTCCGCCCCGGTGATGAAGAACAGCTCGACGTCGGCCCCGCGCAGGCGCCGGAGATCACGCAGCGTGTCGATCGTGTAGGTCGGGCCGGGGCGGTCGACGTCGACCCGGCTGACCGAGAACCGCGGGTTCGACGCGGTGGCGATCACCGTCATCAGGTAGCGGTCCTCGGCCGGGCTGACCTTGGCGTCGTCCTTCTGCCACGGGTTGCCGGTGGGGACGAAGACGACCTCGTCGAGCGCGAAGAGGCTGGCGACCTCGCTGGCCGCGACGAGGTGGCCGTGGTGGATCGGGTCGAACGTGCCGCCCATGACCCCGACCCGCCAGGGCGGACGCCGTTCACTCATCCGAAAATCTTCGCATCTCGGCCGCGAAGACCCCGGAAGCCCGACTGGATTGGGAGCCTCGTCACGTCATCGAACCGAGCGCCTCACCGCACGTGTCCGTCGCCGGTCACCAGGTAGGAGGTGCTCGTCATCTCCGGCAGGCCCATCGGACCGCGTGCGTGCAGCTTCTGCGTCGAGATGCCGATCTCGGCTCCGAAGCCGAACTCGCCCCCGTCGGTGAAGCGCGTGGACGCGTTCACCATCACGGCCGCGCTGTCGAGCCGGGAGCTGAACCGGCGGATCGCCCGGGTGTCGGACGACACGATCGCCTCGGTGTGCCCGCTCCCCCAGCGCCGGATGTGCGCCACGGCCTCGTCCACCGACGAGACGACCCGAACCGCGAGATCCAGCGAGTTGTACTCGGTCTCCCAGTCCTCGTCGGTCGCCGGAACGGTCAGCGGCCCCGACGGCACGAGAGCCGCGGCCGCGGGGTCCACGTGCAGCGTCACCCCGGAACCGTGCAACAACGCCCCGACCGACGGCAGGAACGTCTCGGCCACCGACGAGTGCACCAGCAGCGTCTCCGCCGCGTTGCACACGCTCGGCCGCTGCACCTTCGAGTTCATCGTGATCGACGCGGCCATCTCCAGGTCGGCCGCCGCGTCGACGTAGACGTGGCAGTTGCCGACGCCGGTCTCGATCACCGGCACGATCGAGTTCTCGACGACGTTCCTGATCAGCCCGGCGCCGCCGCGCGGAATGATCACGTCGACCAGGCCGCGGGCACGCATCAGATGAGTGACCGACTCCCGGTCGACCCCGGGCACCAGCTGCACCGCGTCGGCAGGCAGACCGGCCTTCGCCGCCGCCTCCGACAGCACCCCGACGAGCGCGGTGTTCGAGTGGTACGCCGACGCCGAGCCACGCAGCAGCGCGGCGTTGCCGCTCTTCAGGCACAACCCCGCGGCGTCCACGGTCACGTTCGGGCGCGCCTCGTAAATGATGCCGACGACGCCGAGCGGCACCCGGATCTGGCGCACCTCCAGGCCGTTGGGCAGCGTGTAACCACGCACGACCTCGCCGATCGGATCGGGCAGGCCGGCCACGTCACGCAGCCCCTGCGCCATGCCGGCGATGCGCTCCTCGGAGAGCGCCAGCCGGTCGAGCATGCCCGCGGCCAGACCGGCGTCACGGCCGGCGGCCAGATCGCGCTCATTGGCCGCGAGCACCGAAGCCGAAGCAGCCACCAGCGCGTCGGCCATCGCCAGCAACGCGGCGTCCTTCTCCGCCCGGGAGAGCGGCGCGAGCTCGGCGGCGGCCTCCTTGGACCGGGCCGCGACGGCGCGGACCTCCTGCTCGGTCGTCATCGCCTGCTCCTTCGCCTAAGGATTGTTCAACAATCTTAGAGCAACGCGAGGTCGTCCCGGTGGACTACTTCGCGCCGGTACTTCGGCCCCACGTCGTGCGTCGACTTGCCGAGGATCGGCGGCAGCTCGGTGGCGTCGTAGGCCACCAGACCACGAGCCACCGACACTCCGGCCGGCGAGACGAGATCCACCGGATCACCGGCCACGAAGTCGCCACGCACGCCGGTGATGCCCGCCGACAGCAGCGACGCGCGCCGCGAGACCACGGCCTCCACCGCGCCGGAGTCGAGCAGCAGGACACCGCGCGGTGTCGTCGCGTGACGCAGCCAGAGCAGCCGGGTGGGCAGCCGCCGACCGGTCGGCGCGAAGTAGGTGCCCACGTCGGCCCCGGAAAGCGCCTCGGCGGCCCGCGCCGCCGAGGTCAGCACCACGTGCACCCCGGCTGACGTCGCCACCTCCGCCGCCGCGACCTTGCTCGCCATCCCCCCGGTGCCGACGCCCGAGGCTCCCGTGGTGCCGGCGACGACCTCGGACAAGTCCGAAGCCGACGCCACCGTCGAGACGAGAAATGACTCCGGCTTGCGCGGATCCCCCGAGTACAGCCCGTCGACGTCCGACAGCAGCACCAGCGCGTCGGCCCGCAGCAGGTGCGCCACCAGCGCGGCCAACCGGTCGTTGTCACCGAACCGGATCTCGTCGGTGGCCACCGCGTCGTTCTCGTTGACGATCGGCACCACACCGAGGTCCAGCAGTCGCTCGAAGTTGCGGCTCGCGTTCCGGTAGTGCGCCCGGCGGATCATGTCGTCCGCGGTCAGCAGCACCTGGCCGACGGTGAGGCCGTACCGCTCGAACGAGGCCGCATAGCGCGCCACCAGCAGCATCTGCCCCACCGAGGCGCTCGCCTGCTGGGTGGCCAGGTCACGCGGACGCTTGGACAACCCCAGCGGCGCGATACCGGCCGCGATCGCCCCCGACGACACCAGCACGACCTGCGCACCGGCTTTCCGCCGCTCGGCCAGCACGTCGACGAGCGCGTCGATCCGCTCGGTGGCGATCCCGCCGCCCCGCCGGGTCAACGACGACGACCCGATCTTGACGACGATCCGCTGCGCGCCCGCGACGGCCGACCTCATAGATCGTCGCCGTAGTCGTAGGTACCGCGCTCGCCGCCCTTCTCCGGGTCCTGCCCGCGCCGCCGACGACGTGCCAGCAGCCGGTCGGACGCACCGGCCCGGTCGGTGAGCGCGAGGCGCGGGTCTTCCCCACGGCGGGTCAGCAGCACCTCGGCCGCCCCGCCCAGCGTCGGCTCCCAGTCGAACGTCACGCCGCCGATCGTCACCGCGTCGCCGGCGTGCGCACCGGCCTTCGCGAGCTCCTCCTCGACGCCCAGCTTGGCCAGCCGGTCGGCCAGGTAGCCCACGGCCTCGTCGTTCTGGAAGTCGGTCTGACGCACCCAGCGCTCGGGCTTGGTGCCGCGCACGAGGAAACCGCCCTCGTCGTCCGGCACCACGGTGAACGGGGTCTCGTCCACGGCGGCCGGCCGCAGCACGATCCGGGTCGGGTCCGGCGCACCGCGGCGCGCCCGCTCCTCCTCGACGATGCCCGCGAGCGCGAACAGCAGCGGCTTGAGCCCCTCCCTGGTCACGGTCGAGACGTCGAACACCTGATAGCCGCGCGCCTCCAGATCGGGCCGGATGATCTCGGCCATCTCCCGTCCGTGCGGCACGTCGACCTTGTTGAGCACGACCAGCCGGGGCCGGTCCTCCAGGCCACCGTAGGCGGCGAGCTCGGCCTCGAGCGCGTCGATGTCGGCGACCGGGTCGCGCCCCGGCTCCTCGGTGGCGGTGTCGACGACGTGCACCAGCACCGCGGTGCGCTCGATGTGACGCAGGAAGTCCAGACCGAGCCCGCGCCCGGTCGCCGCGCCCGGGATCAGCCCCGGCACGTCAGCCATCGTGAACACGGTCTCGCCCGCGGTGACCACACCCAGGTTGGGCACCAACGTCGTGAACGGGTAGTCCGCGATCTTCGGCCGGGCCGCCGACACGACCGCGATCAGCGAGGACTTGCCCGCGCTCGGGAAACCGACCAGCCCGACGTCGGCGACGCTCTTGAGCTCCAGGACGACGTCGTGGGTCTCGCCCGGCTCCCCGAGCAGCGCGAACCCGGGCGCCTTGCGCTTCGTGGTCGCGAGCGCCGCGTTGCCCAGCCCTCCGTGGCCACCCTGGGCCACTACGTACCGGGTGCCGACGCCGGTCAGGTCGGCGAGGATCTCGCCGTCCTCGGCCTGCACCACGGTGCCGTCGGGTACCCGCAGCTCCAGGTCGGTGCCGTTCGCGCCGTACCGGTTCGCGCCCATGCCGGGGCGGCCGTTGGTGGCCTTGGCGTGCGGCCGGTAGTGGAAGTCGAGCAGCGTGTGCACCTGCGGGTCGACGACGAGCACGACGTCGCCGCCCTTGCCGCCGTTGCCGCCGTCGGGGCCGCCCAGCGGCTTGAACTTCTCGCGGTGCACGGATGCGCAGCCGTGGCCGCCATCACCGGCGGTGACGTGCAGCACCACTCGGTCGACGAACGTCGCCACGGTGACTCCTCTGTCGGATTTCGGTACCGGTCCGTCGGGGTCAACCCCGTCTGCCCGGTTGCTGTTCCTGCTCATATCGACGCTCAGCGGCGTACCACCGCGCGACGGTTACTCGACGGACACGAAAAAGGCGGGCCGGGAGGAACCCGACCCGCCTTGTTCGACGTGCTATCCGGCGGGCTCAGGCCTCCACCGGGACGATGCTGATCGTCTTGCGACCGCGCCTGCTACCGAACGTCACCGCGCCCGGAGCCAGTGCGAACAGCGTGTCGTCGCCACCGCGGCCGACCAGGTCGCCCGGGTGGAAGTGGGTGCCGCGCTGGCGGACGATGATCTCGCCGGCCTTGACGACCTGACCGCCGAAGCGCTTCACACCCAGCCGCTGGGCGGCGGAGTCGCGCCCGTTACGGGAGGACGATGCGCCCTTCTTGTGTGCCATGTCGCTAAGCCCTACTTCCCGCTCTCGATCCCGGTGACCTTGATCTGGGTCAGCGGCTGACGGTGACCCTGACGCTTGTGGTAGCCGGTCTTGTTCTTGTACTTGTGGATCTTGATCTTGGGGCCCTTGGTGTGGGCCACGACCTCACCGGAGATGGTGAAGGCCGCAAGCTTGGCCGCCTCGTGGGTGACGTTGACCTTGTCACCCTCACCATCGACGACGAGCAGAGCCGGCAGCGTAATCGCGTCACCGGGCGCGCCCGAGATCTTCTCGACCTCGACGACGTCGCCGACCGCCACCTTGTACTGCTTGCCGCCGGTCTTGACGATGGCGTACATGAGACGCGGGTCTCCTACCTGCTCTGGAAGACAATGAACTGACGTGCGTGCGTGTCTGGCCTACTAGCGCACAGACAGCGGGGGCGCGGCGAACGCGCCAACGGAAAGACTACCGTACCGAATGCGCGAACGACGAACCGAGGGTCCCGGCCCAGGTCATTCGGGTTCCGCACCCTCCGGTGGCCCGGCCGGACGCGACGCGGCCCGGCGGGCTCGCCGGGGTCGCTTGGCGGGCTCGGCCACGAGCACCACGTCCCCGTCGGTGACGACCGGCACGGTCGCCGCCCCGTTGACGACCATCTGATCGGTCGGCTTCACCGGGTCGGTGGCCGGCACGGCGTCGGCCGCGGCCGCGTGTGCCGTGCCGATCCCGCTGGTCGGAACGGTCTCGATCTCCGCGTCGGCCACGTCGTAGGCGAGGTCGCCCTCGGTCTCGGCGATCTCGTCCACGACGAGCGCGTCGTCCGCGTCGTCGTCGTCCGCGGACACCGCCGCACGGGTGCTGGCCGCGTGGATCGCCGCGACCGCGGCCACCGCCGGGGGCGCCGTCGTCGACCCGACCGTCTCGCCGCCGCCACCACCACCGCGCTTCCGGCGGCTGCGGCGGCCCTCCTTGACCTCGGCCACCGCCGGTTCGGCGTGCTGGTGGCCGTTCCCGCCGTTCCCGCCGTTGCCACCGGTCTGGCGACCGATCAACGGCTCGTTGTGGATGATGACGCCACGGCCGCGGCAGGTCTCACAGGTCTCGCTGAACGCCTCCAGCAGGCCCTGGCCGACCCGCTTGCGGGTCATCTGCACCAGCCCCAGCGACGTCACCTCGGCGACCTGGTGCTTCGTCCGGTCCCGGCCGAGGCACTCGGTCAGGCGCCGGAGCACGAGCTCACGGTTGCCCTCGAGCACCATGTCGATGAAGTCGATGACGATGATGCCGCCGATGTCACGCAGCCGGAGCTGGCGGACGATCTCCTCGGCCGCCTCCAGGTTATTGCGGGTGACCGTCTCCTCGAGGTTCCCGCCCTGCCCGGTGAACTTGCCGGTGTTGACGTCGACGACCGTCATGGCCTCGGTGCGGTCGATCACCAGCGAGCCACCGCTGGGCAGCCAGACCTTGCGGTCGAGCGCCTTCATGAGCTGGTCGTCGATGCGGTACGCCGCGAAGACGTCGGTCTCGGCGGTGTGGTGCACGAGCCGCTCGGCCAGGTCGGGCGAGACCTCGCGGACGTAGGACTCCACCTCCGGCCACGCCTCGGACCCGGACACGACGAGCTTGGAGAAGTCCTCGTTGAAGACGTCCCGGATGACCCGGATGACCAGGTCGGGCTCGGCGTTGAGCAGCGCGGGGGCGCCGCCCTTCGTCGACTTCTCCTTGATCGCCTGCCACTGCGCCTCGAGCCGCTCGACGTCGTGCGTCAGCTCGGCCTCGCTGGCGCCCTCGGCCGCGGTGCGGATGATCACCCCGGCGTTCTCCGGGACGATCTTCTTGAGGATGTCCTTCAGACGCTTGCGCTCGGTGTCGGGCAGCTTCCGGCTGATACCGGTCATCTGCCCTTCGGGGACGTAGACCAGGAACCGGCCCGGAAGGCTGACCTGGCTGGTCAGGCGCGCACCCTTGTGCCCGATGGGGTCCTTGGTGACCTGCACCAGAACCGAGTCGCCGCTCTTCAGCGCGACCTCGATCTTGCGCGGGCGCCCCTCCATGCCGGCGGCGTCCCAGTTCACCTCACCGGCGTAGAGCACCGCGTTGCGGCCCTTGCCGATGTCGACGAACGCGGCCTCCATGCTCGGCAGCACGTTCTGCACGCGGCCGAGATACACGTTGCCCGCGTACGAGGTGGAGCTGGCCTTCGTCACGTAGTGCTCGACCAGGACGTCGTCCTCGAGCACCGCGATCTGGGTGCGGTCGCCGATCTGGCGGACGACCATGACCCGCTCGACGGCCTCGCGCCGCGCCAGGAACTCGGCCTCGGTGAGCACCGGGGGACGGCGCCGGTTGCTCTCCCGGCCCTCCCGGCGACGCTGGCGCTTGGCCTCCAGCCGGGTCGAGCCCTTGACGCCCTGGACCTCGTCCTCGATCGAACGGGGCGGCGCGGGCGGAGCCGGCTGACGCACCTTGACCACGGTGTTCGGCGGGTCGTCGCTGGAGACCTCGGCGTCACCGGCCCCCCGGCGACGACGGCGGCGACGGCGACGGCTGGTGCCGCCGTCCTCGTCGGAGTCGGCCGCGCCGTCGGCGGCCTCGTCGTCCGCGTCGTCGGTCTCGTCGGACGCGGTGGCGTCGGGCTCGTCCTCCGCGGACGGCTCGTCGGAGTCGGCCTCGCCGGCCTCCCCGCCGTTCTCGCCGCGGCCTCGGCCCCGGCCACGGCGACCGCGGCGACGACGACGGCGGCTGTCGTCGCCGTCCTCGTCGTTGTCGCCGTCGGCGTCGGTCTCGGCGGCGGTCTCGTCGCCCGTGATGTCGTCGGTGTCGTCGAGCTCGTCGGTCGGCTCGGTCTCGTCCTCGATCGGCTCCGGCTCGGGCGCGGGCTCGGGTGCCCGGAACGGCACCGAGGCCGGGTCGGGCGCCATGAAGGTGACCATCGGGGCCCGGCGGACGCGGGTGCGGTGCGTGGACGGCGGCTCTGCCGCGTCCGCGCCGGCCGCGAACGGGGTGTCGGCGGTGCGCCGGCCCGGTTCCGCGGTCACCGCGTCCGCGGAGACGTCGTTCGGTGCCGACGCCACGAGCGTGTCGTCGGTCGCGGCGGCCGTCTCGGGCGCGTCGGCCTCGGGGGTGGCCGCCGTGGTGGCCTCGGGGTTGGCCGCGGCGGCGCCGGCGGACCGGCGGCGACGGCGTGAGGTCGGCGCGGGCGTCTCCTCCACCGCAGCGGCCTCGTTCGGCGCCTGCTCGGCGGGGGCCTGCTCGGCGGGGGCCTGCTCGGCCGGGGCCGGCCCGGCCGGGGTGGTGACCTCGGCGGTCTCGGTCTCGGTCTCGGCGCTGGTGGCGCGGCGGCGACGGCGGGTGCGCGGCGGGGTGACCTCGACGGCCACGTCGGGCGGGGTCGGGTCGGCCGGTGCGTCCGCGGCGGCGGGCTCGGCCGGGGTTCCGGCGGCGGACTCGGCCGGGGTTCCGGCGGCGGACTCGGCCGGGGTTCCGGCGGCGGACTCGGCCGGGGTTCCGGCGGCGGACTCGGCCGGAGCCGCGGCGGCCGGTGCGTCGCCGGTGCCGGCGGCGGCGCTGGTTTCCGCGCTGGTGGGCGCGGTGCCGGCGACGGCGGCGCTGGTTTCCGCGCTGGTGGGCGCGGTGTCGGTGGTGGGGTCGGCGGCGCGGCGGCGCGAGCGGGTGGCTCGGCGGCGCGGCGCTGGCTCGGCGGCGCCGGGCTCGTCGGCGCGGGGCTCGTCGGCTATGGGAGCGGGCACCACGGGCCACGCCGGGTCGGCGAGGTCGGCCGCGTTCGTGTCGTCCGCGGGCGCGGGTGACGGCGCGATCACCGCCGCCGGCACCGCCTCGGCCGGAAGATCGGGGGCGGTCGACGGCGGCTCGGCCGGCGGACCGGCCGGCCGGCGTGCGGCGCGCCGCCGTGCGGGGCGCGCGGCCGGTTCCGGGGTCGGCGACGCGTCGGCGCCGGTCGAGCCGGCGGAACTGTCACTATTCGTGCGACCGGTGGTCTGTTCGGTGGGGATGTCCCCCGCCGAACCGGCCCCGGTCGGCTCGTTGTCGAGCATCCGGGCAAGTCTCCCGTCCGCCCCCGGGCGCGTGTCCGCGGCCACTCAGGGGCGTGTCGTATCGGTGCTGTCAAGCGGTAACCGGAAATCCGATGACCGCCGAGTCTCTTATTTGCGCCGGTTAGGTCGACGCGCCGATGGCGAGCCCGCCGCGGTCGGCCTCGAGCGGATCGTCGATCCGGCCTTCGGCGGTGAGGGCTCCCTGCGCCAGACGTGTGGCGCGGGGTGGCTCCGCCGGGTCCAGATCGGCGCTGGCAACCACGTGGCGCAGACCGGTCAGGATGTCATCGGGTCGCACGGCGGGTGTCGTATGCCGTACAACGCAAATGATTATCGCACAGGGGACGCCCGCGTCAGCCGTGGACACTCCCAGCTGAGCCTCGGTGGCGGTGGAACCCGTCGTCCCGGCCGGCCCCACCTCCTCGGTCACAACCACGCTGACCAGCGCAGATCGCACGTCGATCGTCCGCTGACCGCTTTTTGTCCGGCGCTCGACCGGAACCGTCTCGGCGGCCAGCAACGCAGCCACGGCCGACTGCGCCCGAGCGGTGCTTACCCGCGGGAGCTCGATTCGCCACTCGGAAGCGTCGATCCGGTCCGGCAGCGACCCGCCGGCGGCCTCCACCGCCTCCAGGATGTCGATGCCGGGCGGCAGCGCCCGGTCGAGCGTCTGACGCAGCTGCTCGACGTCGACGACCTTCGCGAGGCCGATCTCCAAATACTCCGCCTCGCTGGCGACGCCGGTCGGTGCCGCGCCGACATAGGAGACCTTCGGGTGCGGGCTGAACCCGGCCGAATACGCGATCGGTACGCCGCCACGGCGGAGCGCCCGCTCGAACGCGCGGGCGAAGTCGCGGTGCGAGGTGAATCGGAGCCGGGCACGTTTGGTGTACCGGAGCCGGACTCGCTGGACGACTGGTGGCGGCGGCGGACCGTCGGGCATTCGAGACAGGGCGGGCTCCTTCAGCTGTTAACTACCGTTAGCGGCAGAAGCCGCTTCCCGGTGGGGCCGATCTGGATCTCGGTGTCCATCGTGGGACAAACGCCGCAGTCGAAGCACGGCGTCCAGCGGCAGTCGTCCTGCTCGACCGAGTCGAGCGCGTCCTGCCAGTCGTCCCAGAGCCACTCCTTGTCCAGACCGGAGTCGAGGTGGTCCCAGGGTAGGACCTCCAGCTCTTCGCGCTCCCGGGTGGTGAACCAGGCGAGGCTCACCCCGAGCGGCTCGAGCTCCGTCTTGGCGGCGTCGATCCAGCGCTCGTAGGAGAAGTGCTCGTGCCAGCCGTCGAACCGGCCGCCGTCCTCCCAGACCTTGCGGATGACCCGGCCGACCCGGCGGTCACCGCGGCTGAGCAGGCCCTCGATCAGGCTCGGCTTGCCGTCGTGATAGCGGTAGCCGATGGCCTTGCCGAGGCCGCGGTCGGCGTTGATGGCCTGACGCAGCTTGCGCAGCCGGTCGTCGACGACGTCGGGGTCCTCCTGCGCCGCCCACTGGAACGGCGTGTGCGGCTTCGGGACGAACCCGCCGATGCTGACCGTGCACCGGATGTCCTTGCGACCCGCGGCCTGCCGACCGGCCCGGATGACGTCGTGCGCCATCTCGGCGATCTCGAGGACGTCCTCGTCGGTCTCGGTCGGGAGCCCGCACATGAAGTAGAGCTTCACCTGCGTCCAGCCGGCCGAGTAGGCCGCCGTGACGGTGCGGATCAGGTCGTCCTTGCTGACCATCTTGTTGATGACGCGACGCAGGCGCTCGCTGCCACCCTCGGGCGCGAACGTGAGCCCCGAGCGGCGGCCGTTGCGGGACAGCTCGTTCGCGAGGTCGATGTTGAACGCGTCGACCCGGGTGGACGGCAGGGACAGCGACGTGCTCGTGCCCTCGTACCGGTCGGCCAGGTCTTTGGTGACCTCGGCGATCTCGGAGTGGTCGGCGCTGCTCAGGCTCAGCAGCCCGACCTCCTGGAAGCCGGTGGCCTTGAGCGACGCGTCGACCATCTCGCCGATGCCGGTGATCGAGCGCTCGCGCACCGGGCGGGTGATCATCCCCGCCTGGCAGAACCGGCAGCCCCGGGTGCAGCCCCGGAAGATCTCGACGCTGGCGCGCTCGTGCACGGTCTCGGCCAGCGGCACCAGCGGCTGCTTCGGGTACGGCCAGGCATCGAGGTCCATCGTCGTGCGCTTGCGGATGCGGAACGGCACGTCGGCCCGGTTGGGCACCACCCGCTGGATGCGGCCGTCGGGCAGGTAGTCGACGTCGTAGAAGCGCGGAACGTAGACGGCCTCGGTGCGGGCCAGGCGCAGCAGCACCTCGTCGCGACCGCCAGGGCGACCCTCGGCCTTCCAGTCGCGAATGACGTCGGTCATCTCGTTGACGGCCTCTTCGCCGTCGCCGAGCACCGCGGCGTCGATGAAGTCGGCGATCGGCTCCGGGTTGAACGCGGCGTGACCGCCGGCGAGCACGATCGGGTGGTCCTCGGTGCGGTCCTTCGCGTTGAGCGGGATCCGCGCGAGGTCGAGCGCCGTGAGCAGGTTGGTGTACCCGAGCTCGGTGGCGAAGGAGACACCGAGGACATCGAAGGCCTTCACCGGACGATGGGCGTCGACGGTGAACTGCGGGACGTCGTTCTCACGCATGAGCTGCTCGAGGTCGGGCCAGACCGCGTAGGTGCGCTCGGCGAGCGCGTCGGGCCGCTCGTTGAGGATCTCGTACAGGATCTGGATGCCCTGGTTGGGCAGGCCCACCTCGTAGGCGTCGGGGTACATGAGCGCCCACCGCACCGGGTGGGCGTCCCAGTCCTTGATCGTGGAGTTCAGCTCGCCACCGACGTACTGGATCGGCTTCTGCACCTTGGGGAGCAGGGTTTCG
Organism: Cryptosporangium japonicum; assembly: GCF_039524755.1. NCBI lineage: Bacteria > Bacillati > Actinomycetota > Actinomycetes > Cryptosporangiales > Cryptosporangiaceae > Cryptosporangium > Cryptosporangium japonicum. Next base: position 19,720 of record NZ_BAAAGX010000031.1, on the reverse strand, counting down.
AGGCGAGGGAAGACCGACTGGACGCTCATAGTGCCTCCAGGGTACTGGTGCCCGCGGGGCGCCCATGACCACCATCACGTCTTCGGGCGGATGACGATGGCCTTCTTGATCGTTACAGTCGATGTGGGCGCAAGGAGCGCCCGGAAGAGTAGGAGTGCGACATGTTTTTCTCCGGTACCGCCGCGAACGCCCTGGTGCGTGCACGGTCGGCCCGGCACGCCCGGGACGCCTGGGCCCGTCTCGTCGATGAGAAGGGCGAGCGCCGCGCTTTCGCGGAGCTGGCTTCACACGCCGGTGGTTCTGACGCCGCCGTGCACACCCTCGTTCGGCACGGCATCGAGACCGACCTCGACTGACGCCGGCCGGGACCTCCCCGAGACCGTACTCACCAACGAGCTGTCGAATCGGGTGACGGCGACGAAGCTCCCCTCGCCACTGTAGGTGGGGCGCCACAGTAGACAGCAAAGGCCCATAGCGGAGCAGCTATGGGCCTTTTGTATGTGTTCAGGGAGTAGCGCTGTCGCTCGGGGTTGGTTCACCGGCGGCGCTCGGGGTGACCGTGACGTAGACGGGCGACGGTGAGACCGAGATCTTCACGTTGACGTCGGGCGCCGGTTCGCCGCGCAGCGGGATGCCGACGACCGAGCCGAGCAGGCACGACACGATCGCGATCACGAGGCCGGCGCCGGTGAGGCCGAGCAGCATCATCTTCGTGAAGATCGGTTGGGTGGCGCTGGGGCCCGGGTCCGGGGGTTCGAGCGAGGCTCCGCGGGGGCGGTCGGGCGACCAGGCCGAGGGGATGTCGCCGGTGACGTTCCAGCCGACGGGTGCGGTGGGGCCGGCGGCCGCGCCGCTGACTGGTGCCACGCCGCCCATCGGTCCGGCCGGGCCTGCACCGGGGACGGCTCCGCCGACCGCCGCCCCGCCGACCGCCGCCCCGCCTACCGCTGCTCCGCCTACCGCCGCTCCGCCGACCGCTGCGGGGCCGCCGTAGATCGGGGCGGTGGTGCCGGGGCCGTTCGCCGGGCCTGGGCCGGGGACGCCGAAGGGTCCGGCCGGGCCGGGGCCCACCGGGGCTGCGCCGCTCGCGGGTCCGGCGCCGTAGACCGGGGCCGCGCCGCCGACCGAGGCCGCACCTCGACCGGGCGCCGTGCCGCTCACCGGGGCCACTCCCCCGACGGCGGCAGCACCCCGGCCGGGTGCCGAGCCGCTCACCGGGGCCACGCCACCCACCGAAGCCGCACCCCGGCTAGGGGCGGTGCCGCTCACCGGCGCCACACCGCCGACCGAAGCCACACCGCCGACCGAAGCCGCACCCCGGCTGGGTGATGTGCCGCTCACGGGGGCGACGCCGCCGACCGAGGCCGCACCTCGGCCCGGTGCGGAACCACTCACCGGGGCGACGCCGCCGACCGAGGCGGCGCCGCTTACCGAGGCGGCGCCGCGGGTGGGGGCCGCTCCGCTGACCGGGGCCACTCCGTTCACGGAGGCCGCGCCGTAGACGGGGGCCGCGCCGCTCACCGGAGCGACGGACGCCCGCCCGCTGCGCTCGACCGGGCCGCGCTCGCCGGTGTCACGGTCCCGCGGGCCGGCGCTGCGGCCTCGTCCGCCGGTGTCCCGGATCGCGTCCCGGTCAGCGGGCTCGCGGGTGCCGCGATCCCGGCCGCCGGTGTCCCGGGCCCCATCTCGGCCGCGGGGCTCACGGGTGCTGTAGCCGCGGTCTCCGGTGTCCCGGGCACCAGACTCACGCGCCTCACGCGCACGAAACTCCCGGCTACCGGACTCCCGACTACCGGACTCCCGGCCACCGGACTCACGGCCGCCCGATTCACGGCCGCCCGACTCACGGCCACCCGGTTCACGGCCGCCCGAATCGCGGCTGCCGGACCCCCGGCCACTGGGCTCGCGGCCACCGGGATCACGGCCGATCGGCTCGTGGCTGTCAGGATCACGCCGGCCGGATTCGCGTCTACCGGACTCACGCCGGCCCGGTTCACGGCTGCCCCGCTCACGGCCTCGGAGCTCGCGAGGATCAGGTTCAAGAGGCTCGAGCTCATAAGGATCGCGCTCCTGAAGATCGCGCTCGCGACGATCCGGGTCGCGCGGATCGGGTTCCCGCAGATCCCGCCCGTGCAGAGCGGGGTCGTGGATCCCGTCCCGGTCGGTGGAGTCCCGCCCGCGGAACGCCTCCCGGTCGGCAGGCTCGCGACTCGCACGCTGGCGGGGCACCGATGCGCTCGCCCGCCCCGAGCGGCCCGGATCTCGAGCCTCCCAAGCCGGATCGAGGTCACCGGTCGACCAGCCCGTGTCATCCGCGTCACGCCCGGAACGAGGCTCGCGCTCGCCACCCGACCAGCCGGAATCATCCGCCCCACGCCGCGAGCGCACCCCGGGCTCACCGCTCGACCAACCCGCGTCATCGGGATCACGCCGCGAACGAACCTCGGGCTCGCTAGCCGACCAGTCCTCATCCGCATCATGCCGCGACCGGACCTCGGGCTCGTACCCCTCCGGCTCGTATCCCCGGGCTTCCGCGGCCTCCCGGGCCCGCCGGGCAGCGGCCCGCCCACCCTCGATCGGCCGCGTCGAATCGTCGCCACCACGCCGGGACGAACGCCCGCGCTCCTCCTCGTACGGCTCTTCCCGCCGACGCGACGACTCGTCATACGGCGACTCGTACGGAGACTCGTACGACGACTCGTACGAAGACTCCTCGTACGAGTCATCGCGCCGCCGCGAACGCCCCGGTTCGGGATACGGGTCCTCGTCGTAGCGAGCCCGCCCCGGCTCCCCGGAACGCGACCGGCCGTCGTCCCACGCATCCGGCTCGTCGACCGGCCCCAGCACCCGATGGCCGGCGGTGTGCAGATAGTCCAGGTAGTAGTCGCCGTCGTCCGGGTGCCTGCCCCGTTCGTCCGGTCGGTTACGTCGCTGCTCGATCCGCTGGATCAACCCGGTCCGCGACACGTTCCCCGGCTCGTCCGGCGATTCCGAAACCCCCGAACCCTCCGATAACGCCCCGGGCTCGGCCGGACCTCCAGCCGCCCACCCCACCGAACGCGGGTGAGGCGATCCGTCCGAGGGCGGGTAGTCGCCGGTCATGACCATCCTTGCTATCAGGTACGGGAAGGGACCTCAGCGTCCGTTGTTACCCCCTGTGCAAACGTAGCCGACCGAAAACTCGGGAGAACCCCTAAGACCCAATCGAAAACCACCAAGAGTAAACATGGGGTCCGATGTCGACGCTCAGGGCCGCACCCGGTCCTGTCCCACCGGCGTGTGAGGATCGCAGCATGGGCCGTACCGTCGGATTCGTCCTCGGGGGAGGTGGCGTCCTCGGCGCGGTCGAGGTCGGCATGGTCCGCGCGCTCTACGGCGCCGGCATCTACCCCGATCTTGTCGTCGGCACCTCGATCGGCGCGCTGAACGGCGTCGTGATCGCCGCGGTGCCGCCCCGCGAGGCCGAGGAGCGGCTCACCGAGCTCTGGTCCTCCACCGCCGCCAAGGACGTCTTCCGCGCGAACGTCGCCCGCCAGTTCGGTCAGCTCGTCCGCAGCGGCACGCACGCGCACTCGGCCCAACCGTTGCGCGCGCTGCTCGAGCCGATCAAGGACCTGAACTTCGAGGATCTCCCGACGATGTTCCAGTGCTGCGCCGCCTCGATCGAGCGCGCCGCCGAGCAGTGGTTCAGCGAGGGCCCGCTCGTCGACGCCGTGCTCGCCTCCTGCGCGGTGCCCGGGTTGCTGCCGCCGGTGAAGATCAAGGACGAGCACTATCTCGACGGCGGCCTGGTCAACAGCATCCCGGTCAGTCGCGCGATCGAGCTCGGGGCCGACCGGGTGTTCGTCCTGCAGGTGGGGCGGATCGAGCGGCCGCTGCAGGCGCCGACGAAGCCGTGGGAGGTGGCGATGGTCTCGTTCGAGATCGCCCGCCGGCACCGGTTCGCGCGCGACATGGCGTCGCTGCCGAGCGACGTCGAGGTGCACGTGCTTCCCACCGGGTTGTCCACCGACGTCGCCAACCCGCTCGCCTACCGGTCGTTCCACCGGATAGAACCGCGGATCGAGAGCGCGTACCGCGCCAGCGCGGCCTATCTCGCCGAGAACGGGCTGGTCTAGACGATGCCGATCCCCCGGTGGTTCCGTCGCGTCGTCGTGGCTCCGGCCTTCGCCGGCATCCTGTTCGGGCTGCTGCTCACGATGCCGCTCTGGTTGATCGTGGTCGGCCTGGTCTCGATCGGCTTAAAGGGGCGACGCCGGCTCCTCCGGGTCGTCTGGCTCGTGGCCGTGTACATGGTGATGGAGCTCGTCGTCCTGATCGAGCTGTTCGGCTTGTGGCTGGCGGCCGGGTGCAGCGCGCAACGCGTGCGCAGCCCGAAGTTCCAGCTCCGGCACTACCAGCTGGTCGGGTGGGTGCTCCGGATCGCCTCCAAGCAGGCGGGCCGGGTGCTCAAGCTCCACATCCGCACCGACGGCCCCGACCCGGACGCGCATCCGGGGCGCCCGTTGCTCGTGCTCTGCCGGCACGCGGGTCCCGGTGACTCGTTCCTGCTGACGAACGCGCTGATCAACAAGTACGCGCGCGAGCCACGCATCGTCCTCAAAGACACGATGCAGTGGGATCCGGCGGTCGACGTTCTGCTCAACCGGCTGCCGAGCCGGTTCATCTCACCGAACCCCGGCGCCAGCGGCGACGCGGTCGAGGCCCAGATCGCCGCGCTGGCCACCGGTCTGGACGAGAACGACGCGTTCGTGATCTTCCCCGAGGGCGGCAACTTCACCCCGAACCGCCGCACGAAGATCATCGCGAGTCTCAAGAAGCGCGGTCTGCACAAGGCCGCCCAGCGCGCCGAGGAGATGATCCACGTGCTCGCGCCGCGCCCCGGCGGCGTCGTGGCCGCGCTCAAGGCCGCGCCGGAGGAGGCCGACGTGCTGCTCGTCGCCCACACCGGACTGGACCACATGCTGACGGTGGCCGACGTGTGGCGTGAGCTGCCGATGGACAAGACGATCACGATGCGGTTCTGGCTGGTCCCGGCGGCCGAGGTTCCCCGCGGCGACGCCGAGCAACAGGTCGAGTGGCTCTACCGTTGGTGGGAACGGATCGACGACTGGATCGAGGAACATCGTCCGTCCGGTTGACGTACGGTTTCCTTCGTGACTCTCGATCCCTCCGTAACGGCGTCCTCACTCGCTGATGAGCTGCTCGAGCTGGTGTGTCAGTCCGACCCTCTCGGCGCGTCGCTCCTGGGCCTGCCCGGTCACGACGACGGCCTGGCCGACATGACGCTGGCGGCCGAGGAGCGCTACGGCGCCCTCTTCGGTGACCTGGCCGATCGTGCCGCCGCGCTGGAGGTCACGAGCGAGACCGACCGGCAGACCCGGGACTTCGTGGCGCACGTCGCGCGCACCACCAGAGAGGTCTCCGACCTGCGCACGGTCGAGTGGACGATCACCGACTTCTTCGTGGCGCCCGCCGCCACGCTGATCGACCTGCTGCCCCGCGTTCCGCTGGTGACGCCGGAGAAGGCCACCGGTTTCCTGGCCCGGCTCGGGCAGTTCCCCACGTACTTCGCCGCGGTCGCCGAGCGTCACCGGGAAGGTGTCGCGGCCGGTCGGGTGCCGATCGCGTCGCTGGTGCAGGCCGCGATCGACCACCTCGACCGTGTGCTCGCCGACGAGAACCTGTCCGGCCTGCGGGTGGCCGGCGGCCCCGGCGTCGCCGACGAGGAGGCGTTCGCCGCCGAGCGCGACCGGTTGCTCGCCGAGGCGGTGGTTCCCGCCCTCACCACCTACCGGGACGTGCTGCGCGACGAGATGCTGCCGGCCGGCCGGCCCGACGACCGGGTGGGGCTCACGTACCTGCCCGGCGGCGAGCACATCTACGCGACGCTGGCCCGCAAGCACACCTCCACGAACCGCACGCCGGAGGAGCTGCACCAGGTCGGTCTGCAGATCATCGGCGCGCTGGAGGCGGAGTACGCCGAGACCGGCCACCGGGTGTTCGGCACCAGGGACCAGACCGAGATCTTCCGGCGGCTGCGTACCGACCCGGCGCTGCGCTACGCCGACAGCGAGGAGATGCTCGCGCAGGCGCGGTCCGCCGTCGACCGGGCGTGGGCGGCCGCGCCGGGCTGGTTCGGGCGCCTGCCGTCGACCGAGTGCGTCGTGGAGCCGGTTCCGGCGGCCGCGGCGCCGGGCGCTCCGCCGGCCTACTACCTGCCGGGGGCCATCGACGGGTCGCGGAAGGGCACCTACTTCCTCAACACCTATGCGCCCACCGAGCGGAACCGGCACCTGGCCGAGGTCGTGGCGTTCCACGAGGCCGTGCCGGGGCACCACTTCCAGATCTCGCTGGCCCAGGAGCTCACCGAACTGCCGCTGGCGCGGCGGCTGCTCAACGACACCGCCTACGCCGAGGGCTGGGGCCTGTACTGCGAGCGCCTGGCCGACGAGATGGGCCTGTACTCCGACGACGTGGCGCGTCTCGGCGTGCTGGCGACCGATTCGTGGCGGGCCGGGCGGCTGGTCGTCGACACCGGCATCCACGCGATGGGGTGGTCGCGGCAGCAGGCGCTGGACTGGATGCTCACGCACACACCGGTCTCGGAGAAGGAGTGCGCGACCGAGATCGACCGGTACATCGCGTATCCCGGGCAGGCACTGTCGTACATGGTCGGTCGGCTGGAGATCCAGTCGCTGCGGGCCAGGGCCGCGAAGGAGCTCGGTGACGCCTTCGAGCTCTCGGCGTTCCACGACGTGATCCTGGCCGGCGGTTCGCTCCCGCTGGCCGTCCTGGGCGACGTCGTCGACCGCTGGATCGCGGCGTCCCGCACCGCCTAGGGGAACGGGGTGCGGGGCCGTCGCCCCGCACCCCTCGCGTCACAGCGCGTTGATCGCCCGGCCCAGGAGGGCCAGCTTCTTCGTGTACTGCACCGGGTACACCCCGGCCGGGTCCGCGGGGCGGTCCGCGTCGACGTACCGGTACCCGAGGTTCGAGTGCACGGACACGATGTACGAGCGGAACGGCTTGCCCGGCAGCGACTTCACGATGCCCGCGTCGTTGCCCGACGTGTCAGCGAGCCCGGTCTTGTGCGCGAACGTCACGGTCGCCGCCGCGTTGCACGGCCGCACGTCCTGCCCGTAGTTGCGTCCGGCCACGGTCACCACCCCGGTCGCCGGGTCGATCCACCGCGACGGCGTCACCTGCGGAATGCCCGGCGGCGGGTAGGCGCGCCCGCAGTAGTTCGTGGTCGACAGCACCTGGTTGAGGCCCTGCTCGTGCAGCTTCCCGAGCAGGTACGACCGCGACGACGCACTGAGCACCGACGCGTTCACCGGCGTCCCCGACGGCGTCTTCCAGAGCGTCCCCGGTGAGCCGTTGAAGAGCAGGAGCAGTTTCGCGGTGTCGATCGAGGTCATCGTGACCGCGTTCGCCCACGTGCCGCCGGTGTTGGGGTTCGTGCCCTTCACCCGCAGCGTCGGCAGCCCGAGGTCGACGAACTGCTGGTTGAGCCCGTCGATCTTGCCGCGGTCGTGCATCAGCTTGATCAGCGCGCACGTCGACGGGTTCGACGACACCGTGATCATCTCGTCGAACAGCTGAGTGATCGACGTCGCCGCCCGCGCGCCGCCGCAGAGCGAGCTCGGCGTGCCCACCGGCGTGTAGGCGTAGGTCTCGGCGAGGGTCAGCTCGCCGGCGTCGACCATCCGCAGGATGCCGAACGCCACCATCAGCTTCAGCACCGACGCGGGGTAGGGCGACATGTAGTCGACCGGTGCGTTCTCCCGGCCGGGAACGATGTCGACAGTGCCCTGGGCGCCGTTGTCCCAGGTGGCGTCGTCCCATTGACGCCAGCGCACCTGGTCGGTGGTCAGGTTCGCGTCGAGCGGGATGATCTTGCCGTTCGGGTACTGCGGGCTCAGGATGACGTCCGCCGCGGCGATCGGCCGTCCGGCCCGGTCGAGCTTGATGACCGTCGCGTCGAGCTGCGGCGTCTGGTGGATCGGGGCCGCGGCGGCGGCGAGCGTGGTGGGCGCCGCCGACCGGCCCTTGTCGTCGGGCGCGAGCTCGGTGCGGTAGAGCTCCTTGGCCGCGCTCGTCGACGGCGGCACCGTGTCGAGCACCTCGGCGAACTTCTGTCCGTCGACGGCCTTCTGGAGTGCGGCGGCCAGCCGCGCGTCGGCGGCCGGGGAACGCCCTCCGCTGCTTTCCTCGGCCGCGACCGCTACACCTCCCCCGTTGATCACCAGCGCGCCGAGTAGGACGGCGACGCCCCATTGGCGACCTCGCATCGGTTCTCCTCACTTATATGGACGTTGAGCGTCCACATAAGTGAGTAGGAGGCCGTCGGTAGCACCGTTTAAGACACCTTTAATGCTTCGCCCAGCAGTACAGCCGGTGCTCCGCGTCGACGTGACCGCACAGCCGCCGCAGCTGGTCGGTGGTCTCCAACAGGGTGTCCTCGTCGATCTCGGTGAGCCCGCTCCAGAGCGCGACCGCGTCGTCCCACTCCATCTCGGGGTCGCCGTCGGCACCCTGGATCGCGGCGACCACAAAATCGTCGATCGCGATCACCCAGGGCCCGCTGTCGCCGCCGTCGTGCACCACCTCGCCGGGCCCCTTCGCCAGCAGCGCCTCGTACTCCTCGGTGCTGAGCACCTCGACCAACGCCAACAACACCACGGCCGGGTCGACGCCGGGCAGGTCGGCGGCCGTCGCGGACGGCAACTGGCCCACCGGGCCGCGGCCCAGGTCGAGCGAGGCGATCCGGTCGGGAGAAGCGACGAAGTATTCGAAGTCGGCGGCCACGGCGATTACTGTACGACCGCCTACCTGGTGGCCGTCCGGTAGCGGCGCACGGCCAGCGGGACGCAGGCCACCAGCAGCGCCAGCGACCAGCACACCGCGCTGAGCACCGGGTGCCGCAGCGGGAGCGAGTCGCGGTGCGGCGGCACCGGGTTGCCGAACAGCGTCCGTACGGCGGCCACCGTCGACGCGACCGGGTTCCACTCGGCGAGCGGGCGCAGCCAGCCCGGTAACCCCTGCGACGGCACGAACGTGTTGGCCAGGAACGTCAGCGGGAAGATCCAGGCGAATGTCGCGTTGTCGGCGACCGTCACCGTCCGGGCCAGCAGCCCGATGTACGCGCCGACCCAGAGCATCGCCGCCGCGAGCAGCACCAGCCCGTACGCCGCGGCCGCGTGCAGCAGATCGGTGCGGATGCGCCAGCCGACGACGTACCCGAGGGCGCTCATCGTCGTGAGCGCGAGCACGGCGCTCAGCATCGTCGCCAGGACGTGCCCGCTGAGCGCGGCCGACCGGGCCATCGGGAGCGACCGGAGCCGATCGATGAAGCCGGTCGTGCGGTCGGTGGCGACCGCGACCGACATCGCCGTGCACATCATCGCCATTGACTGGGTGAAGATGCCCGGCATCAGGAACTCCCGATAGTTGCCGCCGCCCGGCAGCACCACCGCGCTCCCGAACACGTACGCGAACAGCACGACGAACACGATCGGCAGCAGCAGCCCGGCGATCGCCTCCTCCGGCACCCGGACCACGTGCAGCAGGTGCCGCTGGGCGACGACGAGCGTGTCCGACCCCACCCTCCTCATACCGCCACCGCCGTCAGCTGCAGGAACACCTCGTCGAGCGTGGACCCGCGCAGGCCGATGTCGGCGAGCGCGACACCGTTCGTATCGAGTTCACGCACTACTCCGACCAGCGTGCCGACGCCGCTCGCCGGCGCCGAGATCCGGAGCGTGTCCCGGTCGACGATCGGTTCGGCGCCGGTCACGTCGCCCACCGCTGCGGCCGCGGCCACGAGGTCGTCCGCGTGGACGACGACCACGTCGATCCGTTCGCCCGACACCTGGGACTTCAGCGCGGCCGGGCTGCCCTCCGCGACCACCCGGCCGTCGTCGATCACCGCGATCCGGTCGGCCAGCCGGTCCGCCTCCTCCAGGTACTGGGTGGAGAGCAGCACGGTGGTGCCGTCGGCGACCAGCTCCCGGATCAGGTCCCACATCACCGAGCGGTTCCGCGGGTCGAGTCCGGTCGTCGGCTCGTCCAGGAACAGCACCTCCGGCGTGACCAGCAGGCTCGCGGCCAGGTCGAGCCGGCGCCGGGTACCGCCGGAGTAGGTGCGCACGAGTTTGTCGGCGACCGTGGTGAGGTCGAACCGTTCCAGCAGCTCGTCGGCCCGGCGCCGGGCCGCGGTGCGGGAGAGGCGCGACAGCCGGCCCACCAGCCGGAGGTTCGCGCGCCCGCGCCGGCCCTCTACTGGCACTTCCGCAACAAGCAGGACCTGCTCGACGCGGTGGCCGCCCTGCTCGGCGCCGAGCAGCGCGGTCTGACCGGTACGTCGCCGAGCGACGGTCAGCCGTGGTCGGAGTGGCTGGAGAAAACCCTGCTCGACGCCAGGGACGGCCTCCTGGCCCATCGCGACAGCGCACTGATCGTCGCCGGGAACCGACCGACCGCCGACGCACTGCCCGGGGTGGAGGCCGAGTTGTCGGCGTTGACGGCGATCGGGATCTCCCCCGCCGACGCGCTGCTGTTCACGCTCGCGTCGGGCTACTTCCTCATCGGTGGCGTGCTGGAGCGGCAGCTCACCACGTCACGCGAGAGTTCAGCGGCGGAGGCCGAAGTGTTCGAGCACATGCAGGACACGAGCCGCCACCCGACGCTCGCGGCGGCGGTGGCCGAGCTCACCTCCGGTCCGCCGCCGGACGACGGGGTCGCCGCGCTCGACGACGCGGTGTTCCGGTTCGGGCTCGGGCTGATGATCGACGGGCTCCGTGTGCGTCTGGCACGAACTGAGGATCCGCTCGAGGCCTGAAGGCACCAGAGTTCTCCCCGGTACGCTGACCACTCGTCTTACGGGGAGTTCCGAACCATGCAGCCAGGCCCGCCCTACGGCCCTCCGCCCTACTACCCGCCGGCGACGCCGTACGGGGCCGGCCCGTATCCGGCGCCGCACCCGGCCTACGGTCCCCCGCCCGCCGGGGTGCGCACGGTCCGGACGTCGAGGACCTCCGCCTCGATCGCGCTGCCGCTGGTCGGCCTGCTCATCGTGGGGATCGTCTGCCCGTCGCTGCCCTGGGTCGACGCCGGTCCGGAGACGTTCAACCTCTGGAACATCATGGGCAACCTCTGGGACGTCGGCGGCGACGCGATGAAAACCTGGAGCAACCAGTACTTCGGGTACGTGTGGCTGGTCATCGCCGTCTGGGCGTTCTTCCTCTCGATGGCGGGCACCACCGACAACGCCGGCTGGCGCATCACCTACGGGGTCATCTACGTCCTGATCGGGCTGGCGTTCTTCGGGTCGACGGTGTTGTCGCTGCTCCTGGTGGGGGCGGCCGCCGGGGCGATGGGCAGCGAGTTCAACACCGAGGGCACCGGGTTGGCCGTCGGCGTGTTCGGCGTGATCCTGTTGGTGGCGTTCGTGGTCTACGTCGGCGTCGCGATCCTGCTGTTCAAGCTCAAGGGCGCCGGCTACCGGGTGCTGGCCGGGCTGGGCCTGCTCAGCTTCGCCGCGGTGCACTTCTCCGCGCTCGCCTCGCTCCCCGAGGGCACCGAGCTCGAACCCGGCGCCTACCTCAGCATCCTCGGCTACCTACTGTGCGCGGTCGGCTGCTTCATCGGCCCCCGGTACTCCTACGTCTACCGACCGCTCTGACCGGCGGCGGAAGAGCAGGAGGATCGCGCCGCCGGCGAGCAGGCCCCAGAACGCGGCGCCGACGCCGGCGAGCGTGACGCCCGACGCGGTCACGACGAACGTGACGACCGCCGCCTCCCGCCCGCCGGACAGCGAGCCGGCCGAGGTCAGCGCGGCCGTCAACGCGGCGCCGAGCGCGGCCAGCAACGCCAGGCCGGCGACGGCCTCGATCAGCACCGGCGGCGCCAGGACGACGAGCGCGGTGGCCAGCCCGGCGCCGAGCCCGAGCAACGCCATCCCGGCCCCGGCGGTGACCGACGCGATCCACCGCCGCTCCGGATCGGGGTGGGCGTCGGGCCCGGCGGCCAGCGCGGCGCTGATCGCCGCGAGGTTGATCGCGTGCCCCCCGAACGGCGCGGCGAGCGCGCTGCCCAGCCCGGTGGTCACGAGCGCCGGGCGCAGCGGCGGCCGGTACCCGTAGCTGGCCATCACCGCCATCCCCGGCACGTTCTGCGCGGCCATCGTCACCAGGAACAGCGGCAGCGCGATGCTCACCACCGCGCCGAGCTGGAACGTCGGCGCGGTGAGCACGACGGCCGGCCGCAGCGTGGCGTCCAGGCCCTCGTCGAAGCGCGTGATCGCGACCCCGGCCGCGGCCACCACCAGCGCGGCCGGCACCGCCCAGGCGCGGGCGAACCGCGTCAGCAGCGCCCAGACGACGATCACCGGTAACGCGAGCGCCGGCGTCTCCACGACCGCGCGCACCGGCGAGAGGCACAGGTCGAGGAGCACGCCGGCGAGCATCGCGCTGGCCACCGGCGCCGGTATCGCGGCGATCCAGCGGGCCAGCGGCGCGAACAGGCCGGCGACGACGACGAGCACCGAGGCCACCAGGAACGCGCCGACCGCCGCCGGGAACCCGCCGTCGATCGCGCCGGTGGAGACGAGCAACGCGGCGCCCGGCGTCGACCAGGCGATCGTGATCGGCATCCGGTACCGGCGAGCCAGGTAGATCGCGCTGACGCCGGTGGCGACGCACAACGCGAGCAGGCCGGACGACGCCTGGGCCGGATCGGCGCCGACCGCGCGCAGACCGGCGACGACCACCGCGAACGAACTGGCGAACCCGACCAGCGCCGTCACCACCCCGGCCAGCACCGGCTGCCACGACCCCCGCATTTCTCCTCCTCAGTGGCCGTTCCATAAACGGAACGCTCCGATGCGCCAGGATAGCCCCATGGCGGACGATCCCCCAACCCCGTTCACCCCGGCCCCCCGAGCGGGGGCACTGGGGGAAGACCCGGCTGCGGTTGGCCGTCGCCTGCGGGCCCTGCGCGAAGAGCGCGGGATCTCGCTCTCCGAGCTGTCGCGCCGGGCGGGTGTCGGCAAGGCCACGCTCTCCGGCCTGGAGACCGGCGTACGCAACCCCACGCTGGAGACGCTCTACGCCGTGACCGGCCAGCTCGGCGTACCACTCGCGGCGGTGCTGAGCCCACCGGCGGCGGGTGGTCCCCACGCGGCCGCGCCGGTGGTGCGGGGCGCGGCGGGCGAGGCGACGCTCCTGGAGGTGATCGAGGGGCCGGACGCGACGTACGAGCTCTACCGGATCCGCATCCGGGCCGGCGCGACCCAGGTCTCCCCCGCGCACGGCGCCGGGGTCACCGAGCACCTCACCGTTTTCCGGGGCGACGCCACCGTCGGACCGGTCGAGGCTCCGCAGCAGGCCACGGCGGGGTCGTACATCCGTTTCCACGCGGACGCGCCCCACTTCTACGCCGCGGGCGCCGACGACTTCGAGGCTGCCCTGATGATCCGCTCACCCCGAGCGTCAGGTTGAGGCCCAGGCGATCTGGTACGAGCGGGTGGTGTCGCTGGTGCGGCCGGTCACCAATACGCCGCGCTGGGCACCCCGCCCGGTCAGCTGCAGCGAGGACCCCGACCCGAGCGGAAAACTGAGCGGCGCGGAGAGCATCGCGCCGCACTGCTGGTCGAGGCTGCGCGTCGCGAACAGCAGGTTGTCGATCTCACCGGCGTCCTCGATGGGACCCTCGGCCGGGCGGAACAACCGCCCGACGAACCCCCCGGCGCCGTTGCCGGACAGCACCCACCACCGGGTGGCGCCCAGGCCGGTCGACGGCACGCTCGACGCGATCCGGAACGACCCCTCGGCGGCCGGATTGTCGGACGCGAACGTGATCCGGATCGCGTTGCCGTCACCCCGCAGCGGCGCCTCGATACGCAGGACCGCCGGCATGCGGAACGTCTTGGTGCTCGCCCGGCACCCCGCGTCGCTGCCGGAGATCGTCACGCTGGCCGTGCCGGCCCAGCGACCGGTGGGCACCGGTACCGGGCTCGGCGACGCGGTCGGGCTCCCGGTGGCCTCCACCGACTCCGGCGGCGGGCCGGGCGCGATCGCACCCTGCTGGGACTGCTCGTTCGAGCCGCCCGACGACGTCGGCCACGCGGTGGGGTCCTGCGGCAACGGGCCGCGCTCGGCGACCTGCACCGGGCCGCCGTCGGCACGCATCTGCCCGATCTGCCAGCCGGTGAACGTGAGGCCGACCGCAAGCACGACGGCGACGAGCATGATCCCGCCACCGGTGCTCTTACCGACCCCGAGTCGCCATTCCCCCCACACGCACCTAATACTACATAACGCCCGAAATGGGCCGTACACCAGAAAGTGCACGGCCCATCGACTCAGTGCTTGGCGACGCCCACCCGGATCGGGGAGCCCTCGCCCACCTCGGTCTCGTGCGCCGCGTCCGCCACCGGACCGAACTCGACCACCGACGCCAGCACCTCGGCGGCCACGAACTCCTGGTGGTTCCGGACGGCGTCCACGACGTCGTCGGGCGCCTCGAGCCGGAGCGCGATCCGGTCCGACACGTCCAGACCGGCGTCCTTGCGTGCCTGCTGCACGGCCCGGACGACGTCACGCGCCACACCCTCGGCCAGCAGCGCCGGCGTCAGGTCCGTGTCGAGCACGACCACTCCGACGTTGCCGGGCAGCGCGGCCGACCGGTCCGGCTCGGTGGGCACGAGCTTGAGGTCGTACTCACCCTCCAGCAGCTCCACGCCGCCCGCGACCACCCGGTCCCCGGCGGTCCAGTCGCCGGCCTTCACCGCCTTGATCACCCGCTGCACGTCCTTGCCGAGGCGCGGCCCCAGCGCCCTGGGCACCACGGTCAGCACGTTCGAGCAGGCCAGGTCGACGTCCGGCTGGAGCAGCACCTCCTTGACGTTCACCTCGTCGGCGAGCAGCTCGCGGAACGGCTCGAGCGCCTCGGCGTCCGGAACCGCCACGGTCAGCGACGCCAGCGGCAGGCGCACCCGCAGCTTCTTCGCCTTCCGCAGCGAGAGCGCCGACGACGCCACGTCACGCACCCGGTCCATCGCGGCGACGAGCGCGGCGTCGGCCGGGAGCTCGGACGCCACCGGGTAGTCGCGCAGGTGCACCGACCGGCCGCCGGTGAGCCCCTGCCAGACCTCTTCGGTGAGCATCGGCAGCAGCGGAGCGGTGAGCCGCGTGACGGTCTCGAGCACGGTGTAGAGCGTGTCGAACGCGTCCGCGTCGCCGGCCCAGAACCGGTCCCGCGACCGCCGGATGTACCAGTTCGTCAGCGTCTCGAAGAAGCTCCGGACACCGGCGCACGCACCCGAGATGTCGTAGACGTCGAGCGACTCGGTGGTGTCCGAGACCAGGTCACGCAGCTTGGCCAGCACGTACCGGTCGAGCACGTTCGCCGAGTCGGTCCGCCGCGTGGCCTCGTACCCGGCCGCGTTCGCGTACAGGGTGAAGAAGTAGTACGCGTTCCACAGCGGGTTGAGCACCTGGCGGACGCTGTCCCGGATGCCGCTCTCGGTGACGACGAGGTCCCCACCGCGCAGGATCGGCGACGACATCAGGAACCAGCGCATCGCGTCGGCGCCGTAGACGTCGAACATCTCGTAGACGTCCGGGTAGTTCCGGCGCGACTTGCTCATCTTGGTGCCGTCGTTGCCCAGCACGATGCCGTGCGAGACGCAGGTGGTGAACGCCGGGCGGTCGAACAGCGCCGTGGCCAGCACGTGCAGCGTGTAGAACCAGCCGCGCGTCTGCCCCATGTACTCGACGATGAAGTCGCCCGGGTAGTGGTTCTCGAACCACTCGGTGTTCTCGAACGGGTAGTGCACCTGGGCGAACGGCATCGAGCCCGACTCGAACCAGCAGTCGAGCACCTCGGGCACGCGGCGCATCGTCGACTTGCCGGTCGGGTCGTCGGGGTTCGGCCGGGTCAGGTCGTCGACGTAGGGCCGGTGCAGGTCGTCCGGGCGCACGCCGAAGTCACGCTCGAGCTCGTCCAGCGAGCCGTACACGTCCACCCGCGGGTAGTTCGGGTCGTCGGACTTCCAGACCGGGATCGGCGCACCCCAGAACCGGTTGCGGCTGATCGACCAGTCCCGGGCGTTCGCGATCCACTTGCCGAACGAGCCCTCCTTGACGTGGCCGGGCACCCAGGTGATCTGCTTGTTCAGCTCGACCATCCGGTCGCGGAACTTCGTCACCTCGACGAACCAGCTCGACACCGCCTTGTAGACCAGCGGCGTGTCGCAGCGCCAGCAGTGCGGGTACGGGTGCTCGTACGAGTCCTGCCGCACGACCACACCGCGGTCGCGGAGGTCACGGCTGATCGGCTTGTTCGCCTCGAACACCTGCAGCCCCTGGTACGGCGGCACCAGCGCGGTGAAGCGGGTGTGCTCGTCGACCGTGACGATCGTCGGGATGCCGTTGGCGTTGCAGAGGTTCTGGTCGTCCTCACCGAAGGCCGGCGCCATGTGCACGACGCCGGTGCCGTCCTCGGTGGTGACGAAGTCGCCTTCGAGGACCCGCCAAGCGTTGCCCACGTCCTCCCGGCCGGTGAGGAAGTCGAAGAGCGGGGTGTATTTCAGCCCGGCCAGCTCGGCGCCGGTGACCGTGCCGACCTGCTCGTAGCCTTCGAGTTCCTTCTCGTAGGCGCCCACCCGGGCCGCCCCCAGGATCACGGTCTCGGTGCCGTTGGAGAACTTCGCGTACTCGAACGTCGGCCCCACCGCGACGGCCAGGTTGCTCGGCAGCGTCCACGGCGTGGTCGTCCAGACCCAGAGCTTCTCGCCGGTCTCCAGCTCGAACGCGACCGTCACCGCCGGGTCCTGCCGGGACCGGTAGACGTCGTCCATCCGGGTCTCGGTGTTCGACAGCGGGGTCTCGCAGCGCCAGCAGTACGGCAGCACTTTGAAGCCCTCGTAGACCAGGCCCTTGTCGAACAGGGTCTTGAAGGCCCAGAGGACGCTCTCGGTGTAGCTGGTGTCGAGCGTCTTGTAGTCGTTCTCGAAGTCGACCCAGCGCGCCTGGCGGGTGACGTAGCGCTCCCAGTCCTGGGTGTAGCGCAGCACCGACGCCTTGCAGGCGTCGTTGAACTTCGCGATGCCCAGGTCGAGCACCTCGGCCTTGGTGGAGATGCCCAGCTGACGCTCGGCCTCCACCTCGGCGGGCAGCCCGTGGGTGTCCCAGCCGAAGCGGCGCTCGACGTGCTCGCCCTTCATCGTCCGGTAGCGCGGCACCAGGTCCTTCACGTACCCGGTGAGCAGGTGGCCGTAGTGCGGCAGGCCGTTGGCGAACGGCGGGCCGTCGTAGAAGACGTACTCGTTGCTGCCGTTCTCACCGGCCGGACGGTTCTCGATGCTCGCGGCGAAAGTGGCGTCGCTGCTCCAGTGGTCGAGCACTCGCTGCTCGATCTCGGGGAACGACGCGGCAGCCGGCACCGGCTTCTTCGGGTCGTTCTGCGGATACGCCATGATCGGACGCTTCCCTTCGCACACGGTCTCGGACTTCCTCGTGTGCGAGGACGAGCGCGAGCGCCCGCGGTACCACCTCGCTTGGTCTCCGGAGAGACCCGCTCTGTTCTCGGCTGTGACGGGCCTTACCCGTCCGGTTCTACTAGGTCCTGGAGACCGTTCTTCCGGAGGCTCACCGGTGATGGCCGGGTCGATGCCTATGCATCAATGCTACCGCGCGCTGTCACATTCCTTTTTCCCGGCTCGTCCAGACCCCATGAGCGAAAACAACGTCATCATCGAGCCCCGGTTGGCCGCGGCGAACCTCGTCCCGGAGGGTTACCGGGCCGTTCTCGCACTGGAGAAGTACGTCGCGAGCAACGTCGAGCCCGTGGTGTTCGAGCTGGTCAAGCTCCGCGCCTCGATGCTCAACGGCTGCTCGTTCTGCGTCGACATGCATTCGCGGGACGCGGCGAAGGCGGGCGAGGACAGCCGGCGGCTGTTCGCGGTGGCGGCCTGGCGCGAAGCCCCGTTCTTCACCCGGCGGGAGCGGGCCGCGCTCGCGCTCACCGACGCGATGACCCGGCTGGGTGAGCACGGCGTGCCCGACGACGTCTACGACGAGGCCGCCGCCGTCTGGGAGGAGAAGGACCTGGCCAACCTGATCCTGGCGATCGGCACGATCAACCTCTGGAACCGGCTCGCGATCACCTCGCACACCCCGCCCCCGCTGGAGGTCTGAACCCGTCTGACGTGGTGCGGGAGGGGAGCGGCGGGAATCGGCGGGCGATCGTGCTGGTTGGTGCCGGTAGAGTGGCGTCCGGAACGACGGAATCGGCCGGCGCGCTCGCCGGCTGGGTGTGAGGCACGCAATGTGGCGGGCCCGGACGCGAGGTTTCGTCACCGCGCGCCAGCGCCGCCGCCCTAGCCGGGCGTTCCGTCATCTGGAAGGACTTCCTTGCTCTCAGCTGAGCAGTCGCACTCCCCTGCCCGCACTTTCCTTGACCTCGGGGTTCCGCCCGTCGTCGTCGACGCACTGGCCGCGGAAGGCGTCACCACGCCGTTCCCGATCCAGACCGCGACGCTGCCGGACACCATCGCCGGTAAGGACGTCCTCGGGCGGGGTCGCACCGGCAGCGGTAAGACGCTGGCTTTCGTACTTCCGGTGGTCAGCCGCTTGGCGGCCGCCAAGGCACCGCGCCGGGCCGGTCGCCCGCGCGGGCTGATCCTGGTTCCGACGCGTGAACTGGCGACGCAGGTGCACGCCGTGCTGCGCCCGCTGGCCGACGCCGCTCGCCTGAGCACGACGACCATCTTCGGCGGCGTCGGCCTGGGCAAGCAGATCAGCGTGCTGGCCGGCGGCATCGACCTGCTGGTGGCCTGCCCCGGGCGGCTCGAGGAGCTGATCCGGATGGGGCACTGCGACCTCGGCGGCATCGAGATCACCGTGCTCGACGAGGCCGACCACATGGCCGACCTCGGCTTCCTGCCGTCGGTGAAGCGCCTGCTCGACCGCACGCCGGCCGACGGCCAGCGGCTGCTGTTCTCGGCGACGCTCGACAACGGCGTGGACGTGCTCGTGCGCCGCTACCTGCACAAGCCGGTGACGCACTCGGTCGACCCGGCCGTCGCTCCGGTCGCGACGATGGAGCACCACGTGTTCCAGGTCGCCTCCGACACCAAGGCCGACGTGGTGCGCCAGCTCGCCTCCGGGCGGGACCGGTCACTGCTGTTCACCCGGACGAAGAGCGGCGCCCGCCGGCTCGCCAAGTCGCTGACGGCGGCCGGGGTGCCGGCCGTCGACCTGCACGGCAACCTGGCCCAGAACGCGCGTGAGCGCAACCTCGCCGCGTTCACGTCGGGCGCGGTCAAGGTGCTCGTGGCCACCGACATCGCCGCCCGCGGCGTGCACGTGGACGACGTCGCGCTGGTCGTCCACGTCGACCCGCCCGCCGAGCACAAGGCGTTCCTGCACCGGTCGGGCCGTACGGCACGGGCCGGGGCCAGCGGCGTGGTCGTCACGATCGCGACGCCGGACCAGCAGTCGGACGTCCGTACGCTGGCCCGCCGCGCGGGCATCGCACCGAAGACGGTCGCGGTGAGGCCGGGCGCGGCGGAGATCCTCGAGCTCACCGGCCCGCCGGCCGAGCCGGTGGCACCGCAGGCCCCCGTGCAGGCGGCCGCCTCCGGGCGCGGTCGGGGCGGCGCGAGCGCCGACTCCCGCGGCGGGCGCGCGGGCGAGAGCCCGGCCGGCGCCGG
>NZ_BAAAGX010000030.1:0-612 GCF_039524755.1 Cryptosporangium japonicum | reverse complement strand
CCTTTACCCCACCAACTAGCTAATCCGACTTAGGCTCATCTATTAGCGCAAGGTCCGAAGATCCCCTGCTTTCTCCCGTAGGACGTATGCGGTATTAGCATCCCTTTCGAGATGTTGTCCCCCACTAATAGGCAGATTCCTAAGCATTACTCACCCGTCCGCCGCTAGGTCCAGTAGCAAGCTACCTTCCCCCGCTCGACTTGCATGTGTTAAGCCTGCCGCCAGCGTTCAATCTGAGCCATGATCAAACTCTTCAGTTAAAATCATTTTGCACCTTATTTATAGACAAGGTGCCAATTCTGGCTCATCAATTACTGACTTAAATTTCGCTCAAATAAACTTCGAGTAATTTAAACCAATCAATCAATGAAAATTATTTCGATTAATCAATCAGTAAAAATCCACACAAGTTGTTCTTCAATTCTCTTAATGATCTTCTTACTGGTTCGTCACCAGCAAGCTAGGTCGGCTATATTACTCTTAATCTCTTAAAAGTCAACAGGTAATTTCGATATTTTTAAAACTTATTCTCTAAACCATCTCATCATCAAATTCATCACTTAAAGCAACCAATCTAATCACAAGTAACTGTTTTTCAACAAGTTTCTATCT
>NZ_BAAAGX010000029.1:180251-186428 GCF_039524755.1 Cryptosporangium japonicum | reverse complement strand
ACAACTGTGCCAACGTCCCTGCACAGCACACCTAGGCACCAAGTCAGCACCAAGTCGCCGTGAAGTACCCCGCGAGAACGTCAGCCCGACACCATCTCGCGCTAAGGGGTACTCACCGATGTCCCGCTTCCTGTACCGCGTCGGCGGTGCGGCCGCCGCGCACCCGTGGCGGACCGTCGCCGTCTGGCTGACCGCGCTGGTCGCCGCACTGGCCGTCGCCGGGATCGCCGGTGGCACGACGCACGACGACTACCACGTCGCCGGAACACCGTCCCAACGCGGAATCGACCTGCTCGAGCGCGCGTTCCCGTCGGTCTCCGGCACCGACGCCCGGGTCGTCGTCCACGGCGACGACCTCGACCCCGCCCTGCTGAGCACGCTCTCCGAGCGCCTGGGCGCGCTCGAGCACGTCGGCACCGTGTCCCCTCCCCGCCGGTCCGCGGACGGTGACACCGCGCTCTTCTCGCTCACGTACACGGTGCCGGTCACCGACTTCCAAGGCACGGAGGGCGTGGACGCGCTCGAGGACGCCACGAGGCCCGCGGTCGAGCGTGGTCTGCAGGTGGAGTTCGGCGGTCAGGTGGCCGAGAACATCGGGGCGATCAGCGGTGTCGCCGAGGCGATCGGGGTCGTCGCGGCGCTCGTCATCCTGCTGTTGGCGTTCCGTTCCGTGGTGGCGGCGGGTCTGCCGATCGCGGTCGCGCTCGTCGGGCTCGGCATCGGGTCGGCGACGATCACGCTGCTCGCCGCGGTCACCGACGTCAGCACGACCGCCCCCACCGTCGCCTCGATGGTGGGTCTCGGCGTCGGCATCGACTACGCGCTGCTGCTCGTGACCCGCTACAACGAAGGCGTCCGCGCCGGGCTCGAGGCCCGCCTCGCGGCGGCCACCGCGACCGCGACCGCAGGCGTCTCGGTGGTCGTCGCCGGTGCGACGGTGCTGCTGTCGCTGTTCGGCCTCACGTCCGCGGGCCTCCCGATCTACCGGTCGTTCGGGTCGGCCACCGCGCTGGTGGTGGCGGTCGTCGTCGCCGCCGCGATCACGCTGGTGCCCGCGCTGTGTGCCCTCTCCGGCCGCCGCGCGCTCCCCCGCCCCCACCGCCAAATCCAGAATCACGCCGCCCCCGGCACCACCGCGCGTATGGCCAGTGCCGGTGGGCCGACCACACCCACCGCTGGAACCGCCCGCTGGGCGGCCCGGGTCGGGCGGCGTCCGCTCCCCTGGGCGCTGGCCGCGCTCGCGGTGCTGGTGGCGCTGGCCGCGCCGATGCTCGGGATGCGGACCTGGCCGCAGGATGCCGGCAGCCAACCGACCAGCAACACCACCCGCCAGGCCTACGACCTGATCGCCGCCGAGTACGGCGAGGGTGCGAACGGCCCGCTGCTGGTCGCCGTCGACCTCACGAAGGTGCCCGCCGCGAGCCTCGCCGACCTGACCAGGCGCCTCGCCGCCGACCCGGGCGTCGCGGGGGTCTCGGCGCCGATCACCGCCCCGTCCGGCCGGGCCGCCGTCATCACGGTCGAGCCGAAGTACGGCCCGCAGGACGAGCGCGCCTCCGAACTGGTGGACCACCTCCGCGCGGACGTGCTCCCGGCCGGCGCCGAGATCACCGGCATCACCGCGATCTTCCGCGACATCTCCGCGCTGCTCTCCGAGCGGCTCTGGTACGTCGTCGGCGTCGTCGTGGGCTTGTCGTTGGTGTTCCTGCTGGTGATGTTCCGATCGGTGGTCGTTCCGCTGAAGGCGGCCGCGATGAACCTGCTCTCGATCGCCGCGGCCTACGGCGTGATGACCGTGGTGTTCCAGTGGGGGTGGGGTGCCGAGCTGCTCGGCCTGCCGCACGCCGTGCCGGTGTCCACGTGGGTGCCGCTGCTGATGTTCGCGGTGCTGTTCGGGCTCTCGATGGACTACGAGGTGTTCCTGCTGTCGCGGATCCGCGAGGACTGGCTGCGTACCGGCGACGCGCACGGCAGCGTGGTGCGCGGGCTGGCGTCGACCGGCCGGGTGATCACCGGTGCGGCGCTGATCATGGTGGCCGTGTTCGTCGGGTTCGGGCTGGACTCCGACCTCACCGTCAAGATGGTCGGCGTCGGCATGGCGGTGGCGGTCGCGGTGGACGCGACGATCGTCCGGATGGTGCTGGTGCCCGCGACGATGGCGTTGCTGGGGCGAGCGAACTGGTGGTTGCCGGGCTGGCTGGAGCGGGTGTTGCCACCGGTGGCGCCGCACGCGGAGCAGTTCGAGCCGCCGGTGGCCCCGGAACCCGAACCGGCCACGGTGTGACACGGACGTCGGCCCGGTACCCCTCGCACCGGGCCGACGTCGTCGTGCGTTATCTGGTCTTGCTCGTCCGGCTCCATTGTGTCCGTGGCTGCTGTGAACGCTGATCAGCTGTGCGACCAGTCGTCCCGGGCTTTCCGCCCGGCGCACCGGGACATCCCGTCCGGGCCGTGCCGGCGGTCGCCGGGCGGTCGGCCCGAGGTCGGCGGAGGTTCGCCTGGACCGGGCTCCCGGGGCGTCGGCGCCGGCACCACCGGGCTAGCGTGCGGATCATGCGGACTCGTCTGGTCGCGGTGGCCGTCGCCGCGCTCGCGCTCCTCACGCCGGCGGCCTGTTCGGCGGGGAACGCCGATACGCCGACGCCGCGGACGCCGAGCGCGTCGAGCGCCCCGGTCGCGCCGGCCGCGAGCGCGGCGAGCCCGTCGGGCTGCGACGACAGCGCGGGCTGGGGCTGCGAGTGGGCGCCGCGCCTGGCCGCGGCCGGCCGGATCGCCGCGGACGCGCCCGGCGAGCTCGGCGTCGTCGTCCTCGACCGCCGCACCGGTGACCGCTGGCAGACCGGCGACGTCGACCATCTGTTCTGGACCGGCTCGACGATCAAGCTGGGGCTGGTCGCGACCGCGCTCGAGCAGTCACGCACCGGGGTCCGGGAGCTGTCCGACACCGACACCCAGCGCATCGGCGACATCCTGGCGTTCTCCTCCGACGACGCGGCCGACGCGCTCTGGCGCGAGTACGGCCGGTCGGCGCTGCTGACGCGGTTCAAGTCGCGTTACGGCATGAGCCACGCGACGTACGTGGACGGCTTCGACAAGTACTGGGGCTTCGTCAAGTGCACGCCGGGTGACCTGGTCACGCTGATGGACTACATGCTGGAGAAGCTCGGCCCGGCCGACCGTGACCTGGTGGTCACCGGGATGCGTCAGACCGACGAGATCCAGCACTGGGGCATCTGGTCGGCCGGTCCCGACGTCGAGCCGGGCAACAAGAACGGCTGGTCGGTCGAGAAGGACGACGGCCGGGAACACTGGCTGACCAGCTCGGTCGGCTTCGCCGGCGACGACGAGCGCTACGTCGTCGCCGAGATGTACTCGATGCCACCGGGCCAGGACTCGCTGGAACGGGGCGCCCACACGTTGAGCGACCTCTCGGCCACCCTCTTCGGCCGCGCCACCCCTGCCCCCGCGGTGATCCACGCGAGCTAGGCGGGCCTCGGAGTGGCCGGTGCTTCGGCGACGCCGGCGATCGCGAGGGCGGCGCTGCGCAGGTCCGTGCTGACCCGCTCGGGGTCGGGGTCGGCGAGGAACTGGATCAGCAACCCGTCGATCATCGCCATCACCAGCCGCGCCACCTGGTCGACCGGGATCAGGAAGCTCCACCCGGCCAGCGCCGCGGTCTTGCCGGCCCAGAGACGGATCCGCTCGTCCTGCCAGCGGGCCAACTCGTGGGTCAGCCCGGCACGCACCGCGTAGAGCGTCACCTCGAGCCGGCCGAGGTGCGCCTGCGCGCTCTGCCGCACGACGTGCTGCCAGAGCGCCTGGAGCGTCTCGCTCAGCCAGTCACCGAACCGTTGGTTCACGCTACTGAGCGGCACCGGCGAGACGCTCTGCCCGAACAGCAGGTCCTCGACGACGGCACCGAACAACGCCTCGCGCGTCTTGAAGACGTGTTGGAGCGTGCTGAGCGCGATACCGGCCTCGTCGGCGACCGCGCGCAGCGACGCGTGCGCGAGCCCGTCACGCTCCACCACCGCGCGGGCGGCCAGTACGATCTGCCGCCGCCGGACCGCGGACGAAACGTAGGGCATGACAGCTCCTCACGCGGTCGCCGGACTGGAACGAGTTCAATCAGTGTTTCAACAGTGCCGGTACGGGTACCAGACCCCGTTTCGGGGTGAAGTCGCCGCCGCGCACGCCGTCCGGCTCCGGACAGAGGCCCACGACGTGCGGAGACCGCCCGTAGGCTTCGACCCCATGGTGCGGTTGAGCGTTCTCGGGCCGCTACGGGCCGAGGTCGCCGACCAACCCGTGGAACTCGGCGGCCCGAGGCAGCGGGCGGTGCTGGCGCGGCTGGTGAGCGCGCGTGGGCACGTGGTGTCGACGGAACGGTTCGTCGATGACCTGTGGCAGGGCGAGCCGCCACCGAAGGCGCTCGCCGCTCTCCAGGTGTACGTCTCGCACCTCCGGCGCGCGCTCGAGCCGGGGCGAGCGCCGCGGACCCCCGCGCAGGTGCTGGTGAGCGCCGCGCCCGGGTACGCACTGCGGCTCGAGGACGACGCGATCGACGCGTGGCGGTTCGAGCGGTTGCTGGAGCAGGCGGCGGGCGCGTCGGCGGTGGACGCCGCGAACCTGCTCGATCAGGCACTCGCGCAGTGGAGCGGGCCGGCGTACGCCGAGTTCGCGGACGAACCCTGGGCCGTTCCGGAGGCCGAGCGTCTCGAGGAGCTGCGCCGGGTCGCGGTCGAGCGGCGGGCCGAGGCGATGCTGGCCGCCGGGCGGAACGCCGAGGTGGCGGCCGACCTCGATCGGCACGTGCGTGCGCATCCGCTGCGCGAGGACGCGGTCGCGTTGCTGGCGCGCGCGCTCTACCGCACCGGGCGCCAGGCCGACGCGCTGACCGTGCTCCGGGACGCCAGGACGCGGCTGGCCGACGACCTGGGCGTCGACCCGGGCCCCGCTCTCCGGGCCCTGGAGTCCGACGTGCTGGCCCACTCACCCGCCCTCGAGCTGACCTCCGCTCCCGCCGTGCGCCCGGCACCCCCTCGCGACCACGCCCCGGCCCGGTCCGCGGACCCGACCGAGGCGGGCGTACTGGTGGGGCGGCGCGGGGAGATGGCGCGGATCTCGGCCGCGGCCGCTGGGGCGGCCGCGGGGCAGTTCCGGGTCACCTGGGTGGGCGGGGATCCCGGCGCGGGGAAGTCGACGCTGGCCGGCGCGGTGGCCGGCGTCCTGGCCGAGCGCGGCTGGCAGGTGCTGCGCGGACGCTGCCCCGAAGTGGACGGCGCACCACCGGCCTGGGCCTGGAGCGAGGTCGTGCACGCCACGATCGACCGCATCGACGACGCGCTGACCACCCGGCTCGCCCCGCTGCTGCACCAGGAGGCGCCGGCCGCACCGGCCCGGGACGTCCCCCCGTTCTGGCTCGGCCGGGCCGTCGCCGAGCTGCTCACCACGCTCACCGCCACCGGCCCGCTCCTGGTCGTCCTGGACGACGTCCACCGCGCCGACGGCGAGACGTTGCAGCTGCTCCGGCACGTCGCGTCCGAACTGGCCGGTCGACCGGTCCTGGTGGTGGCGACGTACCGCCCGGCCGAGGTCACCGACGACCTGAGCGCCTGCTGGGCCGCGCTCGCCGGTTCCGCCGCCGACCGGATCGACCTGGCCGGGCTGCCCGCGGACGACGTCGCCGAGCTCCTGCGACGCCAGGGCGCGCCCACGGACACCGCGCTGGTCGAGCTGGTCACCGCGCGCACCGGCGGCAACCCGCTGTTCGTCTCCGAGACCGCGCGGCTGATCGCCGCCGAGGGTCCGGGGGCCGCGGCCGACGCCGTCCCCGCCGGCGTCCGCGACGTGCTCCGACGGCGGCTGGCCCGGTTGCCCGGCCCGGCGCGGGCGGTGCTGCGCACGGCGAGCGTCCTCGGTGTCGAGGTGGACGTCGACGTGCTGCTCGCGCTGGCGGGCACGGACGAGGACACGGTGCTCGACGCGCTGGAGGCCGGCGTCCTCACCGGACTGCTCGTCGAACCCTCGACCGGCGCGGTCCGGTTCGCCCACGCCCTGGTCCGCGACACGCTGTACGAGGACGTCCCGCGGCTGCGCCGTACCCGGATGCACGGCCGTGCGGTCGAGGCGCTGGCCCAGGTGCGCCCGGGTGACCGCGCCGGGCTGGCCCACCAC
>NZ_BAAAGX010000029.1:0-180227 GCF_039524755.1 Cryptosporangium japonicum | reverse complement strand
CTCGGCGTCGGCGTTGTTCGCCCACCAGGAGGCGGCGACGCTGCTCGGGCGTGCGCTGAGCGTGCTCGCCCGGGCGGACGGGCCGGTCGAGCCGGGGTTCCGCCTGGACCTGCTGTGCTCGCTGGTGTCCGCACAGGGTTACGCCGGGAACGTCATCGAGGCCCGGGTCACCCGGGTGCGTGCGATCGCTGTCGCACGGGAGATCGGGACGGTCGGCGCGCTCGCGCAGGCCTACGCGTCGTTCGACGCCCCGGTGATCTGGAGCGTGCGTGAGAACCGCAGCGTCGACCGGCCGTTCGTCGACGGCCTGGAGGCGGTGCTGCGTGACCTCCCCGCGGCCGAGGTCGCGCGGCGCGCCCAGCTCCTGGCCACGCTCACCGTCGAGATCGAGGGGGTCGATCCCGGGCTGGCCGCGCGGAGCAGCGACGAGTCGCTCACGATCGCGCGCGGGCTCGACGATCCGGAGCTGCTCTGCCGGGCGTTGAGCGCGCGCTACTACGTCGACGTCGCGCCGGACAGCCGGCACCGCCTGGGTGAGCTCGGGACCCAGCTGCGCGAGACCGCGGTGCGCGCCGGCCTGACCGGCTACCGCGCCCAGGCGCACCACATCCTGTTCCAGCACGCGTTGAGCCGCCCCTACCTCGACGACCTGGAGCCGGCCCAGTACGAGGCCGACCGGGCCGTCGAGTACTCCGACACCGGCCAGCTCGGGCTGGCACTCGGCGTCGTGCGGATGTTCCGGGGCCTGCGTGCGCTGGTCGCGGGCCGGTTCGACGAGGCGGCGGACGCGTACGCCGCGGTGATCGCGCAGATGCGTCAGATCGGGGCGCCGAACGCGACCGGCGTCGAGCAGCTGACGCTGTACGCGGTCGGCCGGGCCCGCGGCGACCACGAGCAGCTGCTCGGCCTGGTCGAACCGATCGGGGCGCTGCACGCCCAGGAGACCCGCCTGATCTCCGAGCCCTACACCCGCCTGCTGCTGCACGCCGGACGCGTCGACGAGGCGCGTGCCGTCTGGCAGCCGACGTCGGCGGTCCCGCCGGACTACTACTGGCTGCTCTGGATGGCGTTCCGGGCCGAGAACGCGCTCGGCCTCGGCGCACCGGACGTCGCCGCGGACTGCTACCGGGCGCTGCTGCCCTACGCCGGGACACTTCCCGGGTTGGCGAGCGGATCGATCACGCTCGGGCCGACCGCGGCGATCCTCGGCGACCTGGCCGCGTTCCTCGGCGAGCCGGACACCGCCCACGACCACTACCGGGACGCCCTGCGCGTCGCGGAGGGGCTCGGGGCGACGCACTGGGCCGAAGCCGCCCGCGAGCGGCTCCGATGGCCTCCCCCACTTACCGTGTGAGCATGACTGTTCTTCCGCTGCCCGACGAGTTGCTGCTGCTCGCCTACGACGACGCGGCCGGCAAGCCCCTGGTCTCCACCACGACGCTCGACCTGGGGCTGGCGGGGGCCGTCCTGGTCGAGCTC
This sequence comes from Cryptosporangium japonicum, assembly GCF_039524755.1. Taxonomy (NCBI): domain Bacteria; kingdom Bacillati; phylum Actinomycetota; class Actinomycetes; order Cryptosporangiales; family Cryptosporangiaceae; genus Cryptosporangium; species Cryptosporangium japonicum. The sequence goes on along the minus strand of NZ_BAAAGX010000029.1, from coordinate 178,748 downwards.
GCCCTGGCCGGCCGGATCGCGGTCGAGGGCAAAAAAGTCAGGGTCGTCGACCCCTCGCCGGTCGACGACCCGATCGCCGAGGCCGCTCTCGACCGGATCCGCGCGTCCAGCCGGGAGCGTGACCCCAAGAGCTGGCTGATGCCGCTGGGCAAGGGACTCCGCAACCGCATCCTCGACCGGCTGGTGGAGACCGGCGTCGTGGAACGCGAGGAGAGCAAAGTGCTCGGCCTGTTCCGGACGGTCCGCTACCCGGCGCTGAACCCGGCCCCCGAGACCGCGGCGCACGGCCGCCTGGACGCCGCCATCCGGCACGACGACCTCTCCGGACGCCACACCGCCGCGCTCGCGTCGCTGGTGCACGCCATCGACCTCGGGCCGAAGCTGTTCCCCGACCTGCCGGCCAAGGAGGTCAAGGCACGGCTCACCCGGATCTCCGAGGGCGACTGGGCGGCCAAGGCCATCAAGGACGCGATCCAGGCCATTCAGGTGGCGCTGATGGCCGCCACCACGGCCGCTGTGACGGCGACGGTGACGACGACGTGAACTGATGTTCGGCCACATGCGACGTGGGGTACTGAAGCTTCAAGTCAGTCAGCGGCGTGAAGAGGAGAGACCGATGCCCGTTCAGTACCGGAAGCAGCATTCGTTCGGGCCGTTCAAGATCAACATGACTCAGAACGGCATGTCGTCGTGGTCGTTCAAGCTGGGTCGTTGGTCGTGGAACTCCCGTACCAAGGAGCAGCGTTACGACCTGCCGGGTCCGTTCACCTGGCGGAGCGGCGGCCGCAAGCGTCGCGCCAGCTGACAAAAAAGGCGGGCCCGTTCGGGCCCGCCTTTTTTACAGCAGCTTCGCCTCGCCCACCGGTAGGTGACCCAGCTCGAGGGTCTCGACCGGCGGCCCCGGCTCCTCGACCGCCGCGGTCGCGGCCACCGCGTCGGCGTACGCGTCGTGGCCGAGCCAGGCGAGCCACGCACGCAGCACCTTGTGCACCTCCTCCGGTCCGACCAGCGGCTCCACCGGCGTCGGCAGGTCGGCCGGGTAGAGCAGGAACGCGGTCGTCTGCGGGCCGCCCAGCCCGCCGTGGGAGCCGACGAGCGGCTCGAACGCGGCCACCTCGTCGGTCTGCGGATCGTGCAGGCTGTTCACCATGATGTCGGCGACGTGCGGGTAGGAGTCGGCCCGCCGCACCTGGGCCGGTGCGTGCGGCCCGAACGGCGCCAGCGGGTCGACGCCGAGCACCTCGCCGGTCTCCAGGTAGTGGGCGCCGTGGCGGCCGAGCACCACCGAGCCACGCGACTCGGTGCTGAGCAGCAGGAACCCGACCCCGGGGTGCTCGACGAGCGTCGGCAGCAGGTCGGGGTAGGTCGCCTGGATCTGCTCGACGGTCAGCCGCCCGGTGTGCTCGGTGAAGTAGACGAGGCCGAGGTTGCCGGAGCCGAGCACGAGCACACCCTCCTCGGCGGCGGCCTCCTCCTCGGCGCTGCGTACCCGTTCCCCGGCCATCGCGGGCTTGTGCTCGGCCGCCGGCACCAGGCGACGCAGTGCACGCGCGGCGAAGCCCAGCGCGCTGCCGTCCGGCCCGGTGACGCTGTCCTCGATGCTGCGCGGCTGCCGACCGCAGGAGGTCTGCACGATCTGCTCGAGCGTGATGCCGTAGCGCTGCGCGAACGTGGCGCCCTGGCTCTGCCCGTGGTCGGACAGGACGACCAGCCGGTAGGGGCGGGGCGCGAACTCGGCCGCACGGGCCAGCCGCCCGATCTGCTGATCGATCGAGCGCAGCACCGCGAGCGCGTCGTACCGCTCGATGCCGGAGTGGTGCGCGACCTCGTCGTAGCCGGTGAGGTCGGCGTAGACGACCGACCGCCCGGCCATCATGTCGTCCAGGATGCCTTCGACGACCAGGTCGCGGGTGACCACCGTGGCCAGCGCGCGCACCAGCGGGTAGACGCCGCCGCGCGGTACCCGCGGCCGCACGTCGCGCTGCCGCTGGATGGTCGCGGCGACGAGCTCACGGACGACGTCGACGAGCGCGCCGGTGAGCGTCCGCACCGCGTTGAACGGGTTCGCGAAGTAGCCCTGGTAACCGGCGCCGAGTTTGCCTTTGCGTCGCCCGGCGCTGCTGAGCGTGACGCTCTTGTGAGCGGCGTCGCCGGTGAAGAGGTTGCCCCGGCTGGCCCCGTCGTCGTGCAGCAGCCCGCGGCCGTCGGAGTGCCGCCGTTCGATCTCGGCCGCGTCGGCCGGGCGGTTGCTCACCAGCAGGCGGCCGTGGTCCTTCTCGTACCAGCGGAACGCCGGCATGTCGCGGTTCGAGCCGTGCAGGATCGCGCACTGCGAGGCGCCGGTCTGCGAGGACCAGTCGGTCGTCCACGGGATCAGCCGGTGGCTGCCCGCGGAGAGCCACCGCGCGAGCGTCGGCGCGTCCCCGTCCCGGATGGCCCGCTGCAGCACGTCGTGCCCGAGCCCGTCGATCTGCACCATCACCAGACCGGGGACGTTGGTCGGGGTGCCGAGCCTGCGCTTGGCGCGGCGCCGGGCCCGGCGGTGGAAGAACTCGTCCTCGTCGACGCCGACCAGGCTGCTCGTCACCCCGGTGATCGCCGAGACGGCGAACGCGACGAGCACACCGGTGGGCGCTCCCGGCAGCCGGACGTCGGGGATCTCGCCGAGCGCCACGTACACCAGCAGTCCGTTGAGGACGAACGAGCCGAGGCCGAGCGTCAGCACCGAGATCACCAGCGCGAACCGCATCAGGAACGGCCAGACGATCGCGTTCAGGGCACTCAGCGTGGCCGAGACGATCAGCGCGTTGATCGGCCGCCCGATGTCGAAGCCGGGCAGCGCCACCGACAGCACCCCGACCGAACCGGCGCCCACCGACCAGACCAGCACGATCCGGGTGGCGGTCCGACCGCCTCGCACCAGGCGGCGTCCGCCGCGACGCAGCAGCCGGAAGGACGTCACGCCGGGTCAGCCGACCGGCCCGGTCGCCGAACCCTCGCTGGCCGACTGCCGGTTGGCCAGCCATCTCTGGACGTATCTGGCGACGAGCGAGACCAGCAGCGTGGCGACCACCGTCACCGCGATGCCCACCAGCGGGTTGGCGAACAGGCTGCCGCCGAGCAGACCCATCACCGCGTAGGCGATGGCCCAGACGAGCGCCGCCACGCCCGCGCCGCTCACGTACCGCGGCCACGGGTAACGGATCGCGCTCGCGGCGAACATCGTCGGCAGCCGGCCACCGGGGATCAGGCGGGAGACGACGAGCACCTGGGTGCCGTTCTCGGTCAACCGGCGGCGGGTCTCCTCCAACCGGTCGTTCGCCTCCGGGGAGTCGATCGGGTGGCGCGCGATGAACCGCGTCACGCCCCGACGCCCCCAGCGGAACAGCGCGTAGACCACGCAGTCGCCGAGCCAGGCCGACACGGCGGCCAACACGATCACCTGGATCAGCGACACGCCGCCGTTGTGCACGGCCAGCACCGCGGCCGCGCTCACCGCGGCGCCGGTGGGGATCACCGGCACGATCGCGCCCAGCAGCACCGCGACCACCAGGACCGGGTAACTCGCGGACGCGGCGTCGGCGATCCGGTCGGGCCAGGCGGTGGCGAGCACCTCGGCCGACGTCAGAGCGGCCGTCATCGGGCCTCCACCCGGCGCCCCGGCTCCGTGTGCAGGACACGGGTGGGCAGGCCGAGCTCGGTGACCGCCTGCGCGTAGCGGCGGGGAGGGTCGATCAGGTGCGCACGCATCCAGCGGCCGATGCCGTACGGGTGCAGCGTGCCCCAGTGGATCGGCACCGCGAACCGGGGACGGAGCCGCCCGGTGGCCTCGGCGGCACCGCGCGGATCGAGATGACCGGGGCCGAGGTTCGGGCCCCAGCCCCAGACCGGGATCAACGCGACGTCGAGACCGAGGGCCCCCAGGTCGTCCATCTCGTCGAACTGATCGGTGTCCCCGGCGAAGTAGACGCGTGTCGTCGCGCTCTCGATCAGGTAGCCGACCGCGAGCGCACGCGGGCCGAACGGGGTACGGAGACCGTCGTGCACGGCCGGTGTGGCGGTGATGCGTACCGCGCCGACGTCGTGGAACTTCCCCGGCGAGAGCTCGACGACCTCCCGGAAACCCTTGCGGTGCAGCAGCTCACCGGCGCCCTCGGGCACGACCAGCAGCGTGTCCCGGCCGAGGCGACGCAGCGAAGCCAGATCGAGGTGGTCGGCGTGCAGGTGCGAGATGCAGACCACGTCGACGTCGGAGTGGAGGGCCGGATCGAGCGGCGCGGCCGCCCGGCGCAGGACGTTGGCCACCCGGGGCAGCAGAACCGGGTCGGTGAGCACACGGACGCCCTCGGTCTCCACCAGCACGGTGGAGTGACCGAGGAAGTACATCGCGGGAAGCGGGGCGTCGCTGTTCACTGCCCCCTCTTTCCCTGGCCGACGCTACTGACCAAGGTACTCCGCGCGTGCGTCAGGAGCTGAGGTCGTAGGCGGTGTCCGGGATGAACTGGCCGGCCGCGCCGCTGCAGCCGTCGGATTCACCGGGACGCTTGACCCACAGGTACGCGGCGACCTTCGCGTCACCGGTGGCCGTCGTGGGGTTGCGGCCCAACTTGCGACCGGCCGGGTCGCACCACTCGCCACCGGCCGGGCCGGCGCCGTTGCGCGAGGTGTCGACGACCATCTGACCGCGGCCGAGCGCGGCCAGGATCCGCTTGCCGTACGACACTTCCTGGCTGCTGACGTTGTAGTTCGACGTGTTCAGCGCGATTCCGTCGCCGTAATCGGCGGCACCGGCGCGGCGGGCCCGGTCCGCGGCCTCGCTCGCGGCGATCCACGCGGAGTGCCCGACGTCGTAGTAGACGCGTGCCTTCGGGCTGGACTGCTTGATGACCTTGCCCGCGTACCGCAGCAGGTCGAGCCGCTCCTGCTGCTGGTCGGACGAGAGGCAGGTGGTCAGGTGCCCCAGCGCGTCCGGCTCCAGCACGACGATCGACGCGCCGGACCCGAGCCCGGAGGCGAAGTTGCTGATCCAGGTGCGGTAGTCGTCGGCGCTGTCGGCGCCGCCCGCGCTCGCGCCGCCGCAGTCACGGTTGGTCATGTTGTACGCGACGAGCACGGGCACCTTGCCCCGCGCGTGCGCCTTGGACGCGTACGAGCGGACGTCGCCGCTCACTTCGCCGGGGTTGTTCGCGGCGAGCCAGTGCGCCTGCGGCTGCTCGGCGATGCGGTCGCGGATGACCGCGGCACGCGGGTCGCCGGAGTTCCCCTCGACCCACTCGACGGCCTGGCCCTCGGTGTCCACGAACAGCGATCCGAGCGGACCGGACGTCGGCGGCTTCTTCGTCGGGGTCGGCACCGGACGCCCGGGTAAGCCGGGCGGCAACGCGATCGAGGACTCCTCCGGGGAAGCGCTCTCCTTCGGCTGCTCGATCTTCTGGTCGTCGTCGCCGACACCGCACTCGACGCCGTTCAGCGCGAAGTCCGAGGCCTCGGGCGCGTCGCCCTTCGGATGCCAACCGCTGAACCGCAACGTCAGCGTCTTACCGGGCTCCAGGCGGACGCTGTCCTCGTTGGCACGCACGGTCACCCGACCGTCGTCCTGCGTCCAGTCGCCGTTCTCCCAGCCCTTCACGACGGCTTGGCCGCTGCGGAAGGACCAGTTGACGCTCCAGTTCTTCACCGCGTCTTCGCCGGTGTTCTGCACGGCCACTTCGGCGGAGAACCCCGTCGACCACGACCGGTGCACCGTGTAGGCGGCCGTGCAGGAATGGTCGGGGTCGGCGGTGGCGTTCGCTGCGACCAGGCTGGTACCACCGATCACCACGACGGAGCCGAGCGCGGCGGCGCCCACTGCGGCGGTGCGAGCTCGGCCGTTCGCACGTTCACGGCGGTGCCGAGCGAGGTACGGGCCGGCGCGGAGACCGGCCTGGGAAAGCAGGCCGGCACGTGGAGCGTCGGTCATGGAAGCCATCTTGACCGGCGCAAACAACTCACGCCCAGAGGCACAGGCGTCACTTAGTGAGGTATTAAGGCAGCTTCACTCGGCGAAGTGAACCAGCTTCGAAGAGTTACACGATCGATTCGGGCGAAACCCATAGACCGATCCAATTCGCTGTGTCGCACGTTGACCGCCGATCCTCTACAGCAGCCGCAACCTTAATGACCCGATACAAAACTTTTCGTGTATCACGGGGCGGTAACTTGGCATTCATCCCATTTTATGGTTCTGTCGTTTTCGTCCGTACACCGCGGACCTCGCGCCCGGCTACGCCGAATCCTGCCCCGGGCGACGAGGACTCTGAACCTCGGGCAGGAGCGGGGGACCCACTTTTCCGGCGTCGCAGTTGGACGCCTCGGGGTGAAGCCACGTATCGCGTGGCCGGGCCGACTCAGCCCGAACCCGACAGCTCACCTCGTAGGCGTGGAGAGGGTCGGATATGTCTAAGGAGTCTTCCCATCCCACCCAGCTCAGCGCCGGAAGCTCGCCTCGTGCGGGTGGACGGCATCGGGCGCCAGGGCGCCTGAGCCCGCTCGGTCGGGGCCTGGCACTCGCCGTGGTCACCGGCCTTGCGGGAATCACACCGCTGGTAGTCGGGGCAACACCGGCGAACGCGGACGTGAACTGGGATGCGATTGCGCAGTGCGAATCCGGTGGTCGATGGAACATCAACACCGGCAACGGCTACCACGGCGGACTGCAGTTCAGCCCGTCGACGTGGCGAGCCTACGGAGGACAGCGGTACGCCGGTAGCGCCCACCAGGCCAGCCGGACGGAACAGATCGCCGTGGCCAGAAAGGTGCTCCGCGGCCAAGGGATCGGCGCCTGGCCCACCTGCGGCCGGAAGGGCTACCACCGGAGCCGGGACGGCTCCGAGCAGGCCAGCCGGAGCTACAAGCGGCAGAAATCCTCCGCTGAGCACACCGGTTGGACCAAGAGCAAGCGCTCGTACGCCAAGAAGTCCTGGCAGAGCCGGCCGACCGAGAACCGGTCGCACCGGACCTGGACGAAGAAGCACCGGTACACCGCACTCGCGGTGCCGAAGAAGGGCACGACCCACACCGTGGCCGTGCAGCCGGCGGAGGTGCTCGACTTCGTACCCCAGCGCCAGTTCACCCGCGACCAGCGTCCACTGGTCGCCGCTCCACCCGCGCTGAGCTACCTCGTGCAGTCAGGCGACAGCCTGGCGAGCATCGCCGCGGCCCACCAGGCCGACTGGCAGGCGATCTACGAGAAGAACCAGGACGCGATCGGGGCGAACCCGGACGTGATCCACCCCGGGATGCGAATCCTCATCGGGTGAGCCGTCCCCAGCCGGCCCCGTTCCGCAGCGGAGCGGGGCCGGCTGGCGTTCCGGTGGACGATCTGGACTGAACGGACGACTGCCGCCGGACGCAGAATCCCGCCATCATTCCCTTCTCGCAGGTCGGCGGGGGCCTCCTCGGCGATCGTGCACGCCACGTGACCACAAAGGAGTGCCATGGCGGCCACCCCCGGAGCGGTCGCCGACGAGTTGAGCGCGTTACTCGGTCGGCTACATCGGACGTTGCGCCGAGCCGCCCGGAGCGACCAGCCGGACGGACCGCTGCCCGCCGCCCAGACGGAGGTGCTGCGGGTCGTGCGCGCGCAGCCCGGCATCGGCGTCAAAGCGGTCGCGGCCGCGCTGGGCACGGCGCCCAACACGGTGAGCACGCTCGTCGGTGACCTCACCTCGGGTGGATACCTGGACCGGACCCCCGACCCGGAGAACCGGCGGGCGGTACGGCTCACGCTGACGCCGAGCGCCGCCGAGCTGATCGACGGCTACACCGACCGGCGGCGCCGGATCGCGATCTCGGCCGCCGACCAACTGGACCAGGCCGACGTCGAGGCGCTGGCCGCCGCGTTACCCGCACTGAACCGGCTGCTGGTGTTGCTGGGGGGTTAGGTGGCTTTCGGCGGCGTTGGATTCGGCGGCGTGGGGTTCAGTGGCTTCGGGGTTCAGCGGCGTAGGAGCGTCAAGGCGTCCGGGGCGAAGCGGACCAGGCCCACTTCGCCGTAGGTGGGGTCGACGACGGGGACGTCCCGGCGCTGTTCGGACGCGGCGACGATCGCGGCGGCCTCCGGGTTGGTGAGCCAGCCGGCGGTCTCGGTGAGCGCCTCCTCCTGACGCATCACCTCGACGTTGGCCCGGTTGCGTTGCGCCTCGATCGAGTCGTCCGGGTAGAAGCACGCCCAGCCGACGATCTTGCCGCCGGACTGCACCGGCGTGTCGACACCCGAGCGGTAGGCCTGGAGGGCGGCGCGGGCCTCGTCCGCGCGGATCGCACCGATCTCCTGGTAATTGGCCGGCTCGGGCGGGGTGAGGAGCGGTAGAGGACGGGTGGTTTCGAAGTGAGGGCTCGGCGCGGCGGGACGGTCCTCCCACCAGCTGACCGGTGATCCGCCCGGCGAGGTCGGCGCCACCTGCGCCACGCCGGGGATCTGCGCGTTCGGAGGCGGCAGGAGCGGCGCTTGTGCCATCGATTGGTGCGGTTGAGAGGGCGAGTGCGGCTGCTGAGGGGACGCGTGCGGCTGCTGAGGCGGCTGTGACGGCATCGGCGGCTGCTGAGCCGAACGGGACGGCAGTGGGGCCGGTTGAGGCTGCTGGAGGGTCGCCGGAGCCTGCTGCTGAGCTATCTGAGCGGGCTGGGGCATTTGATCCTGCTGGGGCGCCTCGGTTTGCTGGGGCGCCTGGGACTCGTAGGAATGAGCCTGGTGCTGCGCAGCGGCCTGGTGTGGCAGTTGAGCCTGGTGAGGCGCAGGAGCCTGGTGAGGCGCGGAGGCCTGGTTAGGCGCAGAGGCTTGGTGAAGCGCAGAGGCCTGGTTAGGCGCAGAGGCCTGGTGAAGCGCAGAGGCCTGGTGAGGCCCAGGGGCCTGGCGAGGCGCGGGGAACTGGGGCGGCTCCTGGGGCTGCGGCGACTGCGCCTCGTAGGCAGGCACCTGGGCCGGATGCTGAGCCTGGACCTGGTGTTGGCCGTGGGGCGGCGGCGACTGGTCCTCGTAGGCGGGCATCTGCGTCTGGTGCTGGGCGTGGGGCTGCGGCGCCTCGGCCCCGTAGACGGGTACCTGCGTCTGGTGCTGACCATGGGGCTGGGGCGCCTCGGCCCCGTACACGGGCACCTGCGTCTGGTGCTGGCCGTGGGGCTGGGGCGCCTGGTCCTCGTAGGCGGGCACGTGGGTCTGGTGCTGGCCGTGGGGCTGGGGCGCCTCGGCCTCGTAGGCGGGAGCCTGGGCCTGGTGCTGCATATGGGCAGGGTGATGTGTCTGGGCCTGGTGGGGCGGCACGTGTGCCTGGGACTGCGGGGCCGTGTGGGGCGGAGTGGCTGGGGACCCCGCGGCCGGCAAGGGCGGCTCGGTTGACTCGAACCGCTTGAGGTCCTCCGGCGGCGGCACCGTCACGGGCCGTCGCGTGGGCAAACCGGGCACGCCCGGCGGCACTGATGGCGCCTCCGGCTGCGATGCCGAGTCCTCCATCCGAACCCCGTACACCCCGGCCTGTGACGGCGGCTCGACCGGCACCTGCGGCTTCTGCGGCGAAGAAGACGCAGCGGCAGCCTGCTGGGCTATCTGGCGGGCGCGCTGAGCCGGATGCGGCACGAGCCGCGCCGCGGCCGGTGCCACCGGAGCGACCGGCTCCTCCGCGGGCGAATCGGGCTGATCCTCACCGGCCGGGTCCGGCGCCACCGGATAAACCGACTGACCCGCCGGCGACACCGGATACACGGACGACACAACCTCACCCGAACCCGGCGACACCGGGTAGCCCTCATCCCGACCTGACGCCCCCGAGTGAACCTCGTCGCGTCCGGAAGACACCGGGTAGCCCTCGTCCCGGCCCGGCGACACCGGGTAGCCCTCGTCCCGGCCCGGCGACACCGAGTAGCCCTCGTCCCGGCCCGAAGACACCGGGTGAACAGCGTCCCGGCCCGGCGGCACCGGGTACGTCGGCTGACCCGCTGGCGAGTCCGGGTAGGACGGTGAGACCGGCCGGTCCATCCCCGCCGCGGCCGGCGACACGGGATGATCCTCCGCCGCCGGTGAAACCGGGTGCGGCTCCTCGACCGCCGACGGCACCGGGTAGGGCTCCCGAGCGGGCGGCGAGACCGGATAGGCCCCCTCCGCCGCCGGCGAGACCGGATAGGACCGCTCCGCCGCCGGTGAGACCGGGTACGCCTCCTCGGCCGGCGCCGACACCGGGTAGGGCTCCTGGGCGGCCGGTGAGACCGGATAGGGCGATTCGGTGGGGGTGCGTGACATGAGGCCGGGCAGCAGGCGTCGGGCCGGGTGGTCCGGGGGGAGGTGCTCGATCGTCGGGATCGTCGGCGCGTCCCCGACCCAGGGGTTCAGTGGCGACGGCACCTCACCGGTTAGGTCTTCCAGCCGGACGATCGTCGGAGCGTCACCAGCCCACTGGTCCTCATCGGACTCCGCGTCCCCCGGCGCATCCGACTCGTCGGCGGGATCCGGCTCGGCCTCGTCCTCGGGCAGGCGCACGAACGGCAGCACCACGGTGAGATCGGTCAGCCCGGCCCGAGCCGGCGCCGGGACGTCCTCCACCCACTCGCCGTTCTCGTCCCACCCGTCGTCCTCGACCCACTCCTCGAGGCTCTCCCCCGCCTCCCCGACCGAAGACGGCTCCCCCTCGAACGACCGCTCTCCCTCGAACGACCGCTCCCCCTCGAAGGACCGCTCCCCCTCGATGGAGGGGAATTCCTCGAAGGACTGGGGCTCGGTGAAAGGCTCGGGGTCCTCGAACGTCTCCCGGCCGAGCAGATACTCCCGATACTCCTCGGGCAACAACCCGAGCTCGTCCATCAACGGCCACAGCCCGGCCAGCGCGGCATCGGGATCGCGCGCGAACAGCGTGCCCCGCACCCGCCAGAACACGCACCCGCCGACCCGCTCCAGCACGGCCTGGCGGCGCATCTCCTCCGCCCACCGGGCCGCACCGCGGTACCGCCCGTGGTCGCACTCGATCGCGAGGCGGCGCCCGTCCGCGGTCGGGATCACGAAGTCGACGCGGTGCCGCCCGATCGGGTACTGCACCGCGGGCCGGATCCCGATGTTGAGCAGTTCACGCAGCACCGACCGCTCGAGCTCGGACTCGCACGCCGCGTAGAGCGTCTCGTCCGGCACCGGCTCCGCGGCCAGCGCGGCCAACCCCAGCCGGGGCGCGGCGCAGTACCGCAGCAGGGCGCCCCGGGCGTCGTCGGGATGCAGGTTCTCCGGGCCGACCGAGTGGAACACCCACATCTGGTCCTTCGCCCGCGAAGCCGCCACGTTGACCCGGCGGTGGTGGTCCGCGCCGGTGAACGCGGCCCGGTGGTCGTCGCGATCGGACACGACCAGGCTGATGAACATCACGTCGCGCTCGGCGCCCTGGAACGTGTACGAGTCGCCGACCTTCAACGAACGCCGGGCCATCTCCTGCTCGCCCAGGTGACGCACCAGCTGCTCGTTGATGTACTGCGCCTGCCCGCTGCTGGCCAGCAGGCTCACGACGCCGAACGTCAGGCCGGCGTAGTCGGGGTCGAGAGCCAGCCGGGAGATCGTCGCGACCAGCGCGTCGGCCTCGGCCAGGTTGACCTCGCCGTACCGGTCGCGCCGTTCACGCGTGCCGGGCACCCGCACCACGCGCACCGGATCCAACCGGCCGCGGTCCGCGCGCAGCGGCTGCACCGTGCCGTCGTACCACTGGTCGCTGGAGAACGAGATGATCTCCGGCACGCACCGGAAGTGCTCGGTGAGCATCAAAGGTTCGGGCGAGCGTCGCACGGCGTGGTCGTAGAGGCTCGTCGTCACGTCGAAGAGCGGCCAGGACGGCAGGTCGCCGAGATGCTCCTGGCCGAGGCGGGCGACGTCGTCGTGGGCCAGTCCGATCGCGTACGGGCCGATCTGCCGGTCGTCGCCGACGACGACGGCCCTGGTGCCGAGCGAGAGCACCGGCATCGAGAGCAGCCCGCACTGGCTGGCCTCGTCGACGATCACCACGTCGAACGGGGTCGTGCCGCCGGTGAACTGCTGCAGCGCGCGCTCGACCGACATCACCCACACCGGTACCGCCGTCACGGCCTCACGCATGTGCTGCTGGGCCAGCGCGGTCCAGCCCGCGGCCCGGCGTCCGGAGCCCTTACCGACCTTGCGCAGCGCCGACGCCCACCCGGCGAGCGCGTCGCGGGCGCGGTCGTCCATCCGGCGGGCCGCGGCGAGCCAGGCCGACCGGGTGGCCAGCTCACCGACGAGCTCGCGGGCACGGTCACGCAGCGCGTCGGCCTGGCGTCCGAGCGCGCCGGTGTCCTCGACGCCGATGACGATGCGCAGCCAGGTGTCGGCGCGCCGCCAGTTCCAGGCCTGCTGGCTGGTGGCCGGGTCGGGGAGGTCACCCTCCAGCGCGATGCGGCTGGCCCAGAGCGGCGCAATCGTGGAGAGCCCGGCGTGCAGTTCCTGCCAGCGTTGCATCGCCGGGCCGGCCGCACGCAGCCGGTCGGCGCCGGCCAGCGCCGCTTCCCAGGCCGCGTAGTCGCCGACGGCCCAGGACCGGTCGAGTTCACGCCACAGCGGGGACGCGTTCGCGTCCAGCAGCGCCTCGTCGAGCAGCGCGCGGACCTGGATGCCTTCGCGCTCGGCTTCGTCGCTCTCGAACACGGCGACGAGTTCGGCGGCCCGGCCGGCCGCACCGGCGAGCGCGTTGGGGTCGGCCCAGTCGGCCTCGCCCGGTGAGCCGGCCCGCAGGAATACGGCGAGCCGGTCGCGGAGCGTCGGCCAGTAACGCAGTCCGATGTCGACGACGTCGCCGACCTCGCGCAGGTAGCCGCTGATCACCTCGACCGTGCTGGGGTCGTCCGGCGCCTGCGGGCCGTCCAGCTCGGCGACGAAGTGGTTCCAACGCTCGGTGAGCCGCCGCCGGGCCCAGTCCAGGCGGACCGTCGCCAGCGCCGCGTCCACGTCGTCGACGGTGCGCAGTGGTGCCCCGTCGACCCGGATGTCGTCGCGCACCTGGGCCAGCCGCCGGTGGATCAGCCGGCTGACGCCACGCGCCTCCACCAGGCGGATCCGCAGCATGTCGAGGTCGGCGCGTAACTGGCGGGGATCGGCCCAGAGCTCGTCCGGGATCTGCACCGCGCGCCCGGCGAGCACGCTGCGCCAGCGTGCGGTCTCGGTGAGCATCTCCGAGCACCCGGCGACCTCGGCCTGGCACGTCTCGCGCCAGGCCGGCGACACCGCGAGCCGACCGGCCAGCCGCAGCTGCCAGGGCTGGTACGAGCGGGCGCGATGCGCGATCCGCCAGATCTCGTCGGCGAGCGCGGCGACCACCGGCCTCCCGGCGCTGCGCACGGCCGCGACGTCGACGCCCAGCGAGGCGAGCGCACCGAGCCGCTGACGCAGCGCCTCCGCGTGTTCGTCGGCGCGGGCGAGCCGGTTGCCGTCCGGCAGCGACTCGCGCTCCGGCAGCCGCCGCTGGGCGTCGACCAGGTCTTCGGGCCGGTAGGTGTTGGTCAGCTCGGTGAGTTCGGCGAGCTCGGCGTCGCTCAGCGGGAACGGGGTGTTTGGGTCGATCGTGTCCGGTACGAACGCCAGCCGGGACTCGTTCGCCCACAGCCACTCGGCGACCTCGACCGCTGTCGCTTCGACGCCGTCCAGCAGGAACGTGCCGCTCTCCCGGTCGGCGACCGCTCGCAGCGCGTGGTACTTGGCCGACAGGTCCTGCTCGGCGGTGTCGAGCGCGGCCCACAGTTCGTCCACGGCCTCGGCCGCCACGTCCTGGTCGAGCGCGCCGGCCTCGGCCTGGAGCTGGCGCACCGCGGTCTCCAGCTGGCCGAGCTGTTTCGCGCTGGAGCCCATCACGCTGATCGCCAGCGGACGCAGCGCCGGGGGCAGCTTGTCGCGCACCTCGGCCAGCGGCTCGTCGCGGTGCGACACGACCAGCACCCGCCGGCCGTGGGCCACCAGGTGACAGATCAGGTTCGCGATCGTGTGCGTCTTGCCGGTGCCGGGCGGGCCTTGCACGGCGACCATGCGCTGGCGGGCCAGCCGGCGCGCGATCGTCTCCTGCTCGAGGTTGGCCGGCAGTGGGAACAGCAGGCGCTCACCGATCGGCTGCCACTGCTCGGACGGGTCGTCGGGCAGGTCGAGCGTGGACGGGTCGTCGGCCAGCAACGCGGCCAGCGCACCGGACGGGACGTGGCCGGCCGCGAGCGCGGCGCGCAGGTCGGCGAGGAACCCGGAGAGCGCGGTGCGGCGCGGGCGCAGCAGGATCATGCCGGTGTCGCGGACGTGCGGTTCCTCGATCTCGGCGTCCTCGCGGACGACCCGGGGCGGCAACCCGAGCCGGCGCAGCGCGGACCGGTAGAACTCGGTGCGGCCGGACTGCTCCCACGGGTCGAGCGTCACCGCGCCGCCGGGCCCGGCCAGATCGTGCAGGCGGGCGTCGGGCCCGTCGGGCAACGCCTCGAACGCGTCGGTCTGCAGGCGGAGTTCACCGGTCGGGACGACGGTCAGCGCACCGCTCTCCGGGTCCACCTCGATGCTGATCGGTGCGGCCAGCAGCGGGTCCTCCACACCGACGTCGCCGATGACGCCGCTGAACACGCCGAAACCCCAGACGAGCTCGTGGGACGCCTCCAGCCGCACGGCGGCCTGACGCAACTCGACCAGCCGCGAGTAGGCGCCGCGCACGGCGTCGGCCTCGGCCGCGGTGACCGCCCACGGACGCCAGAGCCGCTGCAGCCACTCGTCGACGGCCGGTTCCACGGCGTCCAGGTCGAGGTCGGCGTCGCGCTCGGCGGCGATGTCGCGCCAGCCGGCACGCAGCGCCGGTTCCCGGCGCGGGTCGTCGACCGGCCCGTCCAGCAGCGACCGGACGACGGCCGGGAGGTCCGGCGGACGCGGCCGGGGCGGACGGCGCAGTTCGAGCCAGCACTCCTCGGCCCGGGACTGCTCGTCGTCGTCGCCCGACGACGGGGTGCCGGCGATCCAGCAGCCGGGCTTGCCCGCGGGTAACGCGGTCTGCCAGACGACCGTCTCGGCGGCCTCGAGGGTGCGGGCCGGACGGGCCGAGAGCGCACGGACAGCGGATAGGTAGTCGGAAAAACGGGATACGCGAGTACGTAATGACTCGATCCGGTCGGTCGCCGCCGCCACTGGAAACACCGCCGTCACTAGCGCCTCTCGATCCCCCACCGGCCTCCGGCCGACCGTACCGGTGAACCCCGTCCGGACGGCAGGGGTCCAGCGCTTCCTCGTCCGCCCGGATGAGGTCCCGTGGGCCGCCTGACTGACCAACGCTGGATGGTATGCACTACCAGAGTTCGCAGCCTTGCGACGAGCGAGAATTTACGTCATCCGAGGCGTGCTCGACGCACGGCGGTCGTACCGCGCGATCGCGTCCTCCAGCGACCGGCGGGTCGCGTCGGTGAGGCCGACGCCGCGGACGTCCGGCCACGCCTCGATCTCGGCCTCGGCGGCGTCGCACCAGTCGAGCATCGTCTCGGCGAAGTCGGCGTAGAAGCGGGCCAGCAGCGCGACGAGATGCACCCGGTCCGGAAACGGGCCCTCGCCGTCCACATAGGCACGCATCTGCTCGACGCCGATCCCGTAGCTGGTCGCGACCGCCTCCCGGGTGGCCCGGACCGCTCGCAGCGCGTCGGCCCGGTCGCCCTGGTCGGCCAGGAGCAGGCGGAGCAGGCCCTCGATCTCCAGCTGCGGCCCGGCCGGCGGCGTCGCGAGCCAGCTCCGCAGCGCGTCGCGGCCGGACGGGGTGATCGCGTAGGAGGTGCGCTCACGGTTGCCGCTGCGCTCGGTGGCCGCGGTGGCGTATCCCCAGCCCACCAGGCGCTTCACCTCGCCGTAGATGTGGGCTTCGCTACGCGGCCAGAACAGCCGCATGCTGCGTTTCGCCTGGCGGGTGAGGTCGTAGGCGGTCCACGGGCGGAGCGCGAGCAGGCCGAGCAGCGCGTACGAGCTGGTGGTGGGTTCGGTAGGCATCGACGCTTGACACTACTCCAGAGTTGAGTAGAAGCTGATGCTTGCTCAACTCTGGAGTATCGGAGGAATCGTGGCCGACCTGCGTGCCGAGCTCGAGGCAGCACTTCCCCGCGCGAACTCGCGCCTGGTGGACCTGGTGCGCCGGACCGATCCCGACCGGGCCCACCGCACCGTGCCGGCGACCCCGGAGTGGTCGGTGGCCGACCTCGCCGCCCACGTGCTGACCGTCTACCGGCGCGCGCTGGGCGACCGGCGACGCAGTTCGTCGCCGGAGGAGACCGCCGCGCTCAACGCGACGGTCCTGGCCGAGACGCCGGAGCGCGACCTGGCGACCCTGGCCGACCTGCTCGACCGGGACGGGCCGGCCGGTTTCGCGGTGCTCAGCGGCTTCCCGTCCGACCTGAGCTTCCGATTCCACGGCGGCACCCGCACCACGGTGACGCCGGTCAGCTCGGTGATTCTGGCCGAGATCCTGATCCACGGCCGGGACCTGGCCGAAGCCACCGGCGCCGAGTGGGTGATCCCGCCGGACGAGGCCGCGCTCGTGCTGGCCGGAAGCAGCCTGCCGGGCCCGGACGGCGGCCCGCCGATCTTCTCCCCGTGGCTGAAGCCGGGCGGCGAGCACACGCTCGCCGCCACGGCCTCCTCCGACGACCCGGTCGGTGCGCTCACGACGTTCTTCCGCCGCACCGCGCCGACCACCCCCGAGTTGGTCGCCCTGAGCCGGGCGCTCCGGCCGTTCTAGGTGGTGCGCAGTTCGTCCACCGCGGTGGCCCGGCGCAGCAGGAGCAGCCCGAGCGCGCAGACCAGCATCGTGACCAGCACGGTGCCGACGATCAGCACGATCAGCCCGAGCCAGGGCGTCAGGTTCTCCAGGTGCACCTCGACCATGCGGCCGGTGGCGTCCTCCTGCGAGTAGGAGCTCACCGGTGACGACACGGCGCGCGCGGTGATCGCCCCGACCGCCGTCGCCAGCACCACACCGGGGATCAGCGGCAGCGCGGTCTGCCAGAGCAGAGCCCGGGCCAGCACGCCGGTCGGGGTGCCCTGTGCCGTGAGCGCGGCCAGCGTCCGGCGTCGTTCCAGGATCTGTTCCGCGGTGGCGACGAGCAGCCCGCCGGCCGCGACCACGACCGCCACCCACACGGCGAGCTGGGCGAGAGCGAAAGCCCGGTCGTAGAACGGGTCCACCACGGCCGAGTCCGACGGGTAGAGCCGCGCCTGCGCGGCCCGGTCCGCGACGAACCCCGCTCGCATCGTCAACGCACCGGCCCCGATCACCACCGCGGCGAAGACGGTGGGCAGCGTCCGGCTGGCCGCCCACGGGTCGGCCACCAGCCGACGCCCGGCGAGCAGCAGCGCGGGGCTCTTCGCCCGGGACGCGACCCGCCCGCCGATCCACGCCGAGAGCGCCGCACCGCCCAGCACCAGCCCGAGCAGCGTCACGATCAGCAGCAGGAAGATGAGCAGCGCCACCAGCCAGCTGAATCCCTCGGTCACGAAGCGATCGACGGAGACCAGGGCAACCAGCGCGGCACCGCCGCCGAAGAACATCACGGCCGGCGCGATCTTGGGCGCCCTCGCCGGCCGGTTACGCACCACCCCGAACGCGCTGAGCGTGCTCCGGCGCAGCGCGAGCGCGGCCAGCAGCGCACCGCCGAGCGGCACCACCAGCGCGACCAGCAACAGGGCCCACCAGGGCGGCAGCACGTCGGTCGGGAGTGGACGCGGCGGGTCGGGCCGGTCGAGCACGACCCGGCCGAGCAGGAACACCGCGAACCCGACGACCATGCCCACCGCGGCGGACACGCCGGTCTCGGTGGCGGCGAGCTTCATCGCCTGGCCGGGCGTCGCGCCGGCCATCCGGTACTCGGCGAGCCGCCGGTCCCGGGCCGGCGCGCCGACCCGGACGCACTGGCCGACGAAGAACAGCACCGGGACGCCGAGCAGCATCAGCGCGGTCACGACGCCGGGGCGCAGCCCGGACTCGGCCAGCAGGCCGTTGGTGTAGCCGCCCTCGCCCTCGATCGCGAGGACGGTGGCCGCGGACAGGAGCAGGAGGGTGGCCAGCAGCGCGCCGAATGCGGTCAGCACGATGCGGAGACCGTCGAGCCGGCCGCCGGTGACGGCCAGCCGGAGCAACACGGGCAGTCGCATGGTTCAGCCCTTCCCCGGTTCGATGGACGGAGCGTCGGAGTCGTCGAACGTGGCCACCGGCTGCGGCGCGTCGTCGACGGCCAGCCGGGAGCCGCGGCGCGCACCGGCGGTGGGCGCGTCGGTCAGGCCGTCGTCGACGACGGCGCCGTCCCAGAGCGCGATCTCGCGCTGGGCGTACGCCGCCACCTGGGCCTCGTGCGTGACGATCAGCACCGCGGTGCCGTTCTCCCTGGCCACCCGGGTGAGCTGGGTGAGCAGCTGTTCGCCGGCGAGCGAGTCGAGCGCGCCGGTCGGTTCGTCGGCGAAGAGCACCCGCGGGTCGGTGACCAGCGCGCGGGCCACCGAGGCCCGCTGCTTCTGACCCCCGGACAGTTCGCCGGGGTAGCGGGCGGCGAGATCGGCCACGCCGAAGCGGTCGAGCCACTCCGTCGCGGTCGCCAGCGCCGCCTTCCGGCGGGCTCCGGAGAGCAACAGCGGCAGGGCGACGTTCTCGGCCACCGGGAGTTCGGGAATCAGCTGCCCGAACTGGAACAGCACGCCCAGCTCGGTGCGGCGCAGCCGGGAGCGTTCGCCCTCCGGGAGCTGGTCGATGCGCCGGCCGTCGTAGGTGACCGTTCCGGCGTCGGGCACCAGGACGCCGGCCAGGCAGAGCAGCAGCGTGGACTTCCCGGACCCGGACGGGCCGGTGATCGCGACGATCTCACCCGCTCGCACCGCGCAGGAGACTCCACGGAGCGCGGGCGTCTTGCCGTAGGCGCGCTCCAGATCGATGCCGGTGAGGACAGTGGCAGTCATGCGAGTACCTCCTGGCGCAGTGCGGAAATGCGGGACAGGGTGAGGTCGATCCAGCGCAGGTCCGCGTCGAGGTGGGCCAGCGCGTAGTCGGCCGCGAGCACTTCGCCGACCGACACTCCGTCGGCGGTTTTGACCTGGGTGAAGTCACGCATCCGGGCGAGGTGCGCCCGGCGCTGCGCACGCAGGTAGGTGACCGCCAGACCGTCCGGCGACTCGTCGACGAGCAGCGCCGCCACGACTTTCGTGAACAGCGCGTTCGTCACGTGCGGGGTGGGCGGTTCGACGACGTCGAGCCAGTCGCGCAGCGACTCGCGGCCGGCGTCGGTGATCGCGAAGACCGTGCGGTCGGGACCGTCGACCCGTTCCACGCCGGCCTCGGTGGCGAGACCGTCGCGGGTGAGGCGTTCGAGCGTCGAGTAGACCTGCCCGAACGCGAGCGGGCGAGCCTTCGGGAACCGGACGTCGTAGGCCCGCTTCAGGTCGTAGCCGTGACGAGCCCCCGCGGACAGCAGAGCGAGCAAAACCTGTGGCGTGGACACGGCTCCACTATTCACTGAGTGAATAGAAAGCGCAACTACTAACTCAGTGAATAGTCGCAGACGGGTGGGTCAGGCCGGCGAAACAGTTCGGATTCTTGACAGAACGAACATGCGCTCGGCCGTGCGGAGGTGGCACCAGGCGATCACGGCGTCGCCGGTGAGTTCGGCGCTCTCGATCACCCGGGAGGTGGCGCGGCCGGTCGCGCCGACGTAGTCGATGCGTACCGGCGCACCGGTCTCGATCGCGTCGAGGAGCAGCGCGCGCTCCGGGGCGGAGAGGGTGCCGGCCTGGCGTTCCACCACCACGCGGGGGTGCCGGGAGGCCAGGTCGGCCCGGGCCTCGGCCACGGTACGCGGCGCACCGGCCCACGGGTCGGAGCTCCGGCGCTCGGCGACGGACTCCCGGTCGGTGACCTCGGGGACCACGGTGACGGGGGCGGCGAGGAGACGATCGGCGACGGCCCCGGGATCGACCTCCGGAGCTTCGGACTCCGGCGCCCAGGGCCGCGGAGCGTCCGCCCGCGGGTGGGAGCGCCGCTCGACGCGGGCGATCCCGTCCTCGGTGACGCCGGTCGGGGCGTACCCGGCGGCACGCAGCGCGGCGAGCGTCTCGTCCGGGTCGGCCGCCGAGAGGAGCACGGTGGGCGCGACCGCACGCAGCCGCAGCGCACGCAGCGACTTCGTGGCCACCAGCTCGGCGAGCAGCGCCTGGTCGTCGGCGCAGACCACGCTCCCGGCCGCGGCGACACGCACGTGCCCGTGGCGGCGGGCGACGTCGCCCACCAGGTACACCAGCGCCTGCGGCAGCTCCCCGGTGGCCACCGCGGAGAGCTCGGCCAGCAACGCGTCGGCGGGAACCCCACCGTCCAGCGCGGCGCGGACGCTGGCGGCCGAGAACCGCCAGGTCGACGCCGCCCCGGCGGCCTCGCGCTCGGCCGCGCCGTCGAGCAGGGTGGCCAGCTCGGCCGTCGGTACTCCGGCCACCACGGCCGACAGGTCCGACTGGAACGTCACCGTCGTCACCGGCGCCGGCACGACCCGTTCCGCCGCGGCCACCAGCGCGCCCGGCCCGGACGCGGCGACCAGCGCACGGGCGACCGGGGTCGCGGCACCGAGCGCGACCGCACCGAAACGTTCGGCCTCGACCAGCACGACCGCGGTGCGTGCCGCGACCGTCTCCTGGTCGACCGGCGTCGGCGCGATCTCGATCGGGTGACGCCAGGACAGCACCGCCGCGACCGCGTCGACGTCGTCCGCCCGCGCGCCGTCGGACAGCTCCGCGAGGTAGCCGACGAACCGCCGGCGGAGCACCGCGCCGTCGGGCTCGCCCCACCACCCGGCGAGCAGGGTCGCCAGCCGCACGGCCGGCTCGGCGTCCCGCCAGGCGTCGGCCCGTTCGGTGAGCGTCACGACGCCGTCGGCGGTACCGAGCAGCCCGGCCGCGAACGCCACCGACAGCAGCGTGTCCACCCCGGCCCCGATCGCCTTCTCGGCCCGCTTCGCCTCCCGTACCGTCACGCGTCCGCTCTTCGTCGTCGCGAGCGGCCTCTCCTCGCACAGCCGGAGCAGGCGTTCGGTGTCGGCGAGCGACTGGGTGGTGGCCGCGGTGCCCGCGGCCAGCAGGTCCTCCTCGCCGACGGTGCCGGACACCGGCGACGGAGGCGGCACGCTGAACGGGGCGCGGTAGTCGGGACCACGCAGCGCCAGCCCGATCTCCCCGGGCAACTCCACGTAGTCCCAGCTGATCCGGGTGAGCAGACCGCGCTCGACGCACCAGTGGTACGACCGGTCCGGCGACGCCGCCCGGGGGCCGTTCCACGCCAGGTCGCGCAGCAGCTCCTGCGCGTCCGGGGGGAGCCCGGCGACGACCTCGCGCACCCGGGCCGGGTCCGCCACCGCGTCGAGCACCTGCTCGACCAGCTCGGAGCGGCGCCGGGACGGCGACGGCACCCACAGCTCGGCGACCGCGCGGAGCCGGTCGACGGTGAGCAGCGGCAGCACACCACCGAGCCGCACCCCGAGCCCGAGCGGTTCGGCGAGCAGACGCAACGGCGCGACCAGCACCAGTGACCCGTCGTCGGCGCGCACGACCAGTGCCAGTGCGCCGAGCGAGTCCAGCGTGCGCCGGAACAGCCCGGAGTCGTCCACATCGAGCAGTTCGGCCAGCCGGGGTTCGGTGGCGGCCCCACCGAGCGCCGCCATCGCCTCCGCGAGCTGCAGTCCGGCACGGTCGACGCGGGCGAGCGCCCGCTGCACGGAGTGCACCGCACCGAGGCGCTCGGCGAAGTCGGTGAGCGACCGGGGCTCCGGCCACGACACGGCGTCGGGGCGCGCGGCGATCAGTTCGGCCAGTGCCGCCCGGTCGAGCCCGCGCACGTGGGCGACCAGGTGGTCCACGCGGTCTCCTCGGCTTCCGACGTCCGGTCACCCACGGTAGCGCGCGCTCGAACCGGCCGTCGGCCCGCGGAGTCAGGCCCGGGACGCCGCCGGGCTGGGGGTCGTGCGGGTGTAGACCGGGGTCGCGGGAGTGGGGCCGGCGGGCGTCGGCCGCCCGAAGAGCCAGCCTTGGAGCCAGTCGCAGCCGCGGTCGACGAGCGCGTCGGCCAGCTCTTGGGTCTCGATGCCCTCGGCCACGACCTCGAGCCCGAGCGTGTGCGCCAGGTCGATGCAGGCCTGGACGATCGCCGCCGCGGCCGGGTCCTCGAGGATCTTGGTGGTCAGCGACCGGTCCAGCTTCAACTCGGTGGCCGGCAACCGCTGCAGGTACGAGAGCGCCGAGTACCCGGTGCCGAAGTCGTCGATCGCGACGCCGAGCCCGGCCCGGCGCAGCACCGCCAGCGCGTCCCGGCCGTTGTCGAGATCGCCGATCGCGGTCTGCTCGGTGATCTCCACCGTGAGCGCCTCCGGGGGCAGCTCCCGCGCGGCCAGCCCGTCGAGCACCTCGTCCATCAGCGTCGGTGACGCCATGTCGGAGGCCGACAGGTTCACCGAGACCGTCACCGGCGCACCCTCCGCCCGCCAGCGGGCGACCTGGTCGAGCGCCAGCTGGAGTACGTGCCTGGTCAGGTACGGCACCAGGCCGATGCGCTCGGCCAGCCCGACGAACCGGTCCGGCGGGACCATCCCGTAGCGCGGGTGCACCCAGCGGATCAGCGCCTCGGCCCGGATCCCCTCGGCCCCGGACACCGCGACCAGCGGCTGGTAGTGCAGCTCGAGCCAGCCGCAGTCGGCGCTGTGCGGGGCCAGCGACCGCTCCGGGTCGGCGGCCACCGCCGGTGTCGTCGGGGTGCCGGTGAGCACCGCGCGCAGCTCGCCGGCCAGCTCCAGCGAGTCACGCTGCTGGTCGGAGCCGAGCGGGTCGTACCGGGCCCACCCCCGACGCTCGGCCTTGGCCCGGTACATCGCCATGTCCGCGCAGCGCAGCAACTCCAGCGCGCGCTCCGACGGCGTCCCGTCGGGGGCGTCCGACTCGACCGCCACCCCGATGCTGACGTCGATCGGCAGCGAGATCCGGCCGGCCTGCAGCGGCTGGCGCACGGCCTGGATCAGCCCCGCGACGACGGCCTCGAACGACTGTCCGGCCGGCACCGTGGTCAGGATCGCGAACTCGTCGCCGCCCAGCCGGGCGATCAGATCCTCGGGGCCGAGCGCGCCGGACAGCCGGGCCCCGACCGCGGAGAGCACCCCGTCGCCGGTCTGGTGGCCGAGCCCGTCGTTGATGTCCTTGAAGTGGTCCAGATCGAGCATGAGCACGGCCCGGACACCGGCCGTCGGGGCCCGCCCGGCCAGCGCCTCCTGGACGCCGCGCAGGAAGCCCCGCCGGTTGTAGAGGCCGGTCAGGTCGTCGGAGAGCGCCAACCGGTGGAACTCCGCGGCGACCAGCATCGAGCGCAGGCTCAGCGCGATCCGGAGGGTGGAGAGCAGGATCGCGCCGGCGGCCAGCAGCAGCACTGTCGACGGCAGCTGGGCGAACTCGGCGACCACCAGCACCAGGACCGCGAGCACCATGCCCACCAGCGGGGTGAGCAGCTCGGGCAGCCCCAGCGGCTGGTGGGTGAGGCGGCGCGGACGCTGCCAGGCGGCCGCGGCGATCAACAGCCCGGCGAAGGACCAGAGCGGGTCGAGTACCTCCACCCCGGTTCCGCCTTCGGCGACCATCCGGGCCAGCAGGGCGTCGCCGAAGACGGTGAGGAACACCGCGGCGAGGATCAGCCCCCAGGCGCGGCCGAGCCGCCCGCCGGCCAGCGTCATCACCGCGGCGACCGAGCCGATGATGACCATGTCGACGGTCGGGTAGTACAGGTTGACGACGGTGTCACGCAGACCGTCGGAGTCCCAGGCGAGCACCTCGTGTCCCACCCCGGCGGCGAAGATCGACGCGGAGAGCAGCGCCACCGCGCCCGCGCCGACGTACACGTCCGGGCGCAGTGAACCGACCCGCGCCCGGGCCAGCGTCCAGATGCCGGCGGTGAAGCAGGGCAGCACCGGGAACCAGACGACGTCCGCGAGCGAGGCGGAGGGCACCCGGTCGACCCAGCCGACAATGTCGTAGACGAAGTACCCGGCGCCGTTGAGTCCGACGCCGACCGCGAAGAACGTCCAGGCCAGGCGCTGATGGCCGACCGTGATCGCGCGGGCGGCGAGCACCGCGGCCGCCAGCAGGAGCGTCACCGCGAACGGGGCGCCGGTCGACCAGAGCCGCGCCGGGGACGCCTCGGAGTGCCCGGTGTAGACCCAGATCGAGTGGACGCCGATCACCAGGGCGCCCAGGCACCAGGCGAACGTGACCGGCCAGGATCGCCGCGCGGCCCACCCGGTCGCCGCCGAGGCCGGTTCCGACCACGCCGCGACGGGGGCCTGGGCCGAGGGCTGCGAGCTCATCCACCCTCCCCCGAATACTTCTCTTCGTCACGTTCGTCCGCCTGCTGGGCGACTTAAGTACTTCGAGCACGAAGCGGCCCCGCGCTCGTCGAGCGCGGGGCCGCGGGTGGCGGTGGGGTCAGCTGCCGACACCGGCCGGAACCGGCGCGGGCGGGGTCGCGGAGCCCTCCTCGTGGATGCCGTAGCGGGCGTAGAGGCGGCGCAGCGGGCCCGGTGCCCACCAGTTCAGGTCCCCCAGCAGCCGCATCGTGGCCGGCACCAGCAGCGCACGCACGATCGTGGCGTCCACCAGCACCGCGATCAGCATCGCGACGCCGATCAGCTTGATGAACGTGATGCCGGAGATCGAGAACAGCCCGATCACGACCAGGATCAGCAGCGCGGCGCTGGTGATGATCTTGCCGCTGCGCTGCAGGCCCACCGCGACGGCCTGGGTGTTGTCGCCGGTGCGGTCGTACTCCTCACGCATCCGCGACATCAGGAACACCTCGTAGTCCATCGAGAGCCCGAACACGATGCCGAGCACCAGGATCGGCTGCGTCGCCTCGAGCGTCCCGGTCGAGGTGAAGTTCAGCAGCCCGGACAGGTGCCCCTCCTGGAAGATCAGCACCAGCGCACCGAACGAGGCGCCCAGCGAGAGCACGTTCATGAGGATCGCCTTCACCGGCAGCACCAGCGAGCCGAAGGCCAGGAACAGCAGCACGAACGTGGCTCCGACGACGATCAGCGCCATCCACGGCAACCGGTCGCCGACGGTCTTCAGCTGGTCGGCCAGCGCCGCGGTCTGCCCACCGACCAGCACCTCGCCGCCGGAGGGCGCGGGGACCTCACGGATCCGGGACACCAGCTCGCGGGACTCGGCCGAGATCGGGTCGCCGTCGTAGGTGATCGAGACCCGCGCGGTGTTCCCTTCCTGCGCCGTCACCGAAGCGCCGGTGACCCCGTCGACCTTCCGGACGTCGGCCACGTACTGGTCCAGGCCCGAGGACGAGGTCACGATCGCGTCGATCGGGGACTGGCTGTTCGGGACGAAGTCGCGGTCGAGGGTCTCGGAGACGACCCGGCTCTCGGTGCCCGCGGGCAGCGCCCTGGCGTCGATGCCACCGAACTCGACCCGCAGGAACGGCGTGGCCGCGATCAGCAGCACCGCGAGCACACCCACCGTGTAGACGACCGGGCGACGCATGATGCTGCGGGCCAGGCGGTACCAGAACCCGTGCTCGACGTCCGCCGACACCGTGGCCTTCCGGCGGAACAACCGCCGCACCGACAGCGCGTCCACCCGGTGCCCGAGCACCCCGAACAGCGCCGGCAGCACGGTCAGCGCCGCGACCATGGCGATCAGCACCGCGGAGAGCCCACCGAGCCCCATCGAGCGCAGGAACGTGATCGGAAAGATCAGCAGGCCGGCCAGCGAGACCGCGACCGTGACGCCGGAGACCGCGACCGTACGACCGGCCGTGCCCATCGTCCGGGCCACCGCGTCCTCGACCGAGAGACCCCGGCCGAGCTCCTCCCGGAACCGGCCCACCATGAACAGGCCGTAGTCGATCGCCAGGCCGAGCCCGAGGATCGTCACCACGTTCACCGAGAAGATCGACACGTCGGTCAGGTAGCTCAGCCCACGCAGCGCGGTGAACGCACCGAGGATCGCGAGGCCACCGACGGCCAGCGGCAGGCTCGCCGCGGCCAGGCTGCCGAAGATGATCACCAGCAGGATCAGCAGCACCGGCATCGAGAGCGTCTCGGCCTTCGCGATGTCGGCCGACACCCGCTCGTTGATGTCCCGGTTGATCGCGGTGCTCCCGCCGACCTCCGACTCGAGACCGGGCGCCGCGAGGTCACCCTCGATCTGTTCGAGCTGGTCGGTGCGGGTCTCCTCGTCGTCGCCGGCGAGCGTCAGCACGGCGAACGTCTCGTGCTTGTCCTTGCTGACGAACGTCGGGCTCTTCGTCGACCAGTAGGTGGCCGAGCCCGTCACCACGTCGGAGGGCAGGTCAGACAGCGTGGACGTGACCGCCTGCTGGAAGGCCGGGTCGTCGGCGGTGAGCGTCGCGCTCCGGTAGAGCACGACGACGTCGTTGCCTTCCCGCCCCAGTTCGGCCTCGGCGCGGGTCAGCGCACGGGAGCTCTCGCTCGCCGGGTCGTCGAACCCGCCGCCGACCAGCTTGCCGAAGACCTGCGTGCCCCAAATGCCGGCGAACGCGATGAAGGCCACGGCCAGACCCAGGACCCACCACCGTCGACGGACCATCGTCCGTCCCAACCGCTCGAACATCACTGCCCCCTCGGGCATTAAGTGCGATCCCTGATCGCAGCGCGAACACCGTAAGCCGCTGTACGAGCGCTAATCTTGCATACATTGTTAACTAAAGCAATCCCGTTCGCACGGCGATTGTCGTTCGCTACATGACAGGTGTTCGCGATCGCGTTAGGCTGCAGGTCGCGTCACCAGAAGGAGGACCGGATGACTACCGCCCCGCTCACCCGCCGGGAACGGCTCCGGGCCGAGACGGTCGAGGAGATCCAGACCACGGCTCGCCGGATGCTGGTCTCCGACGGGTACGACGGGCTCTCGCTCCGCGCCATCGCGCGGGCGATGGGCATGTCGGCACCGGCCCTGTACCGCTACTACGCGAGCCGCGAGGAGCTGATCTCGGCTCTCGTCGACGAGCTGAAGATCGAGCTCACCACCGCGTTGGAGACCGTGCGTGACGCCCAGCCCGACCTGGTCGGGAAGCTACTGGAGTGCAGCAGGGAGTTCCGTCGCTGGGCGATGGCCCACCCGGCCGAGTTCACGCTGGTGTTCACCTCGTCGGCGATCGGGCTCGACCGGCCGCGCGAGGACGGCAGCGTCGACCCGACCGGCGAGCGGTTCGGCAACGTCTTCGGTGAGCTGATCACCGAGCTCTACCTCACCCGGCCGTTCCCGATCCTGGCCGACGACGAGATCGACACCCTGCTGAAGGACCAGCTCCAGGAGTGGAACGACTGCTTCCCGCAGCCGCTGCCGCTCGGCGTCACCCACGCCTTCCTGACCTGCTGGATCCGCCTGTACGGAACCGTCTCGATGGAGGTGTTCGGCCAGCTCAAGTTCGCGCTGTCCGACGCCGGCCCGATGTTCGAGGCGGAACTGCGCTCGCTCGGCGCCATGCTCGGCTTCGGCGGGGAGTACCGGCCGCCTAGCGCCTGACGTTCGTCCGGCGGGTGGCCACCGCCGTGGTCGGGTCCTCCGGCCAGGGGTGTTTCGGGTACCGGCCGCGCAGCTCCGCGCGAACGCCCGGATAGCCGTTGCGCCAGAACGACTCCAGATCGGACGTGACCGCGACCGGCCGCCCGGCCGGCGACAGCAGGTGCAGGCGCACCGGCACGCCGGAGACCGTCGGGGTCGCGGCCCAGCCGAACGCCTCCTGCACCTTCACCGCGAGCACCGGCGCGGACGGATCGCCGTAGTCCACCCGGATCCGGGACCCGCTCGGCACCTGGATCCGCTCCGGCGCGACGTCGTCCAGGTGCGCGGCCTCCGGCCAGGGCAGGAGTCGGCGCAGCGCGGTGCCCGCGTCGATCTTCTGCAGGTCGGCGCGGCGGCGCACGGTGGTCAGGTCCGGACCGAGCCAGTCGTCCGCCCGCGCGAGCAGCGACTCGTCGTCCATCGCCGGCCACGGCGGCCCGATGGCCGCGGCGCAGAACGCCAGGCGCTCCCGCAGGGCGCGCGCGTCGCTGCTCCACCCCAGCCGGTTGAGCCCTTCCTTCCGTACGCCGTCCCGGACGGCCTGCGCCCGGAGGTGGGCGTCCGGCTCCAGCGGCCGTTCGGCGAGCTCGATCGCGCCCAGACGGTCCACGGTGCGGGCGACGAGCTCACCGTCGTGCCAGCGCACCTCGTCCGCGGAGGTCAGCAGCGCGGCTCCGGCCTCCACCGCGGTGGCCTCGTCGATCGCGACCGCGAGCCGGATCCGCGCGTTGGCGTGCCCGGGCGAACGGTCGGCCACCGCGATCGCCAGCCACGCCGCCCCGGCCAGCCCGGCCCCGTCGCCCAGGTCGGCCGCGGTGCCACCGGCCATCAGGTACGTCCGCCCACCCTTCTGGCGTGCGGTGGCCAGGCGTTCCGGATAGGCCATGCCGACGATCAGCCCCGCCGCGAGGTCGTCGCCGAGCGCGCCGTCGCCCGCTCCCCGCGCGTCCGCGGGCACCGCCTGGATCAGGCGCTTCACCTCGTCGCGCCAGCGGCGGGCCAGCGCCGGGAGCGAGCCGTCGCGCAGCGCACGCCGGGCGGCGACCAGGTCACCCCGGTTGCCGGTGAGCGTGTCGTCGGCCAGGAGCGCGACGACCTCGGCGGCCCGGCGCTCCCCCACCGCGGGCGCACCGTCGAGGAGGGCACGCGCGAGACGCGGGTGGACACCCATCCCGGCCAGCACCCGGCCGCGCGGCGTGACGCGGCCGTCCGGGTCCACCGCCCCGAGCGCACGCAACGTACTGGTCGCCACCTCCATCGCGGCGGCGGGCGGACGATCGGGCAACGCCAGCCCCTCGCCGGTGGGCGTGCCCCAGCACGCGAGGTCGAGCGCGAACGCGGTCAGATCGGCCGAGGCGATCTCCGGTTCCGGCCACGGCGGCAACCGGTCGTGATCGGCCTCCGACCAGCAGCGGTACACCGTCCCCGGCGCTTCGCGGCCCGCCCGGCCGGCACGCTGGGTCGCGGTGGCCCGCGACACCGCCACCGTGACCAGCGCCCCGAGCCCGCGCCCCTGATCCAGCCGGGGCACCCGGGCCAGCCCGGCGTCAACGACCACCCGCACGCCGGGCACCGTCAGGCTGCTCTCCGCGACCGCGGTGGCCAGCACCACCCGCCGCGCCGACCCCGGCCGCAGCACGGCGTCCTGCTCGCGGGCGGGCAGGCGGCCGTGCAGCGTCACCACCGGAACGCCGACGCCGGCCAACCGGCCGGCCACCGCCGTGATCTCGTACACCCCCGGCAGGAACACCAGCACGTCGCCGTCGGCCTCACCGAGCGCCCGCCGCACCACCGCGGCGACGTGGTCGAGCAGACGCGGATCCGATCGGCCGACGAGCGGCACCGGCGGCGGGCACCACTCGGTCCGCACCGGGTACGGCGATCCGGGCACCTCGAGCACCTCCGCGCCGCCCAGCACCGCCGCCAGCTGCTCGGACGCCGCCGTGGCCGAGGTCGCCAGCAGCGCCAGATCGGGGCGCAGCGCGGCCCGGCTGTCGAGCGTGAACGCCAGCCCCAGGTCGGAGTCCAGGTGCCGCTCGTGGCACTCGTCGAGGATCACGGCGCTCGTGCCCGGCAGCTCGGCGTCACGCTGGAGCCGCCGCACCAGCACCCCGGTCGTGACGACCTCGACGCGCGTGCGCGGACCGACGTTCCGATCACCGCGGACCGTGTACCCGACGGTCTCCCCGACCCGCTCCCCCAGCAGCGACGCCATCCGCGACGCGGCCGCCCGCGCGGCCACCCGGCGGGGCTCGGCCACGACGATCCGGCCGCCGATCCGCTCGGCCAGCGCGAGCGGAACGAGCGTCGTCTTGCCGCTGCCCGGCGGCGCGACGAGCACGGCGGCCCCGCCGTCGGCGAGCGCGTCGACGATCCGCGGCAGCGCCGGACGGACCGGAAGGTCAGGGAAGTCACCCACGGTTCGCACCGTAACGTCGAGTCCATGCGCATCGTGTTGGTGACCGCCACCGAACTTCCGGTACCGGAGGACGTCGAGCTCCCCGTGCTGCAGGCGGCCGCGAGCCGCGCCGGCCTCACCGCGGACGTGGCCTGCTGGGACGACCCGGCGATCGAGTGGGACCGCTACGACCTGGCGCTGATCCGGTCGACGTGGAACTACCCGAAGCACCTCGAGCGCTTCCGCGCCTGGGCGGACGCGACCGCCGCCGTGACCCGCCTGGTGAACGGCCCGGCGATCGTGCACTGGAACTCGGTGAAGACGTACCTCGGCGACCTGGTCGCGGCCGGGGTGCCCACGGTGGCGACCACCTACCTGGCGCCCGGCGAGCCGGTGGAGCTGCCCGGCTTCGGCGACCTCGTGGTGAAGCCGACGGTGGGCTCGGGCGCACGCATGGCTCGGCGGTTCCGCGGCGGGACGCTGTCGGCGGCGCCGGCGCACGTCCGGTGGTTGCACGCCGAGGGACACACCGCGATGGTGCAGCCGTTCCAGCACCGGGTGGAGACCGACGGTGAGCGCGCGCTCGTCCACGTCGGCGGCGAGTTCAGCCACGCGATCGTCAAGGGCGCCGTGCTCTCGTCGGTGACCGGCGTGCGTGGTGAGACCGCGCATCCCGACGTGCGGCCGTACGAGCCGACCGCCGCCGAGCACGAGGTCGCGCTGGCCGCGCTGGCGGTCGCGCCGGAGGCGCCCCTCTACGGGCGGATCGACCTGGTGCTCGACGACACCGGCCGGCCGGTGGTCATGGAGGCGGAGCTGATCGAGCCGCACCTGTTCCTGCAGCACGCGCCCGGCGCGGCCGACCGGCTGCTGAGGACCGTAAAGGAGTTGCTCGCCGGGTGACCATTGAGGAGTGAAGGTCACTTTTGTACGGCTGCCCGACCACGAGTGGGGTCACGTTCTGATCGAACGTGACGACCACGTCGTGTACCGAATGCACGCCGGCCCGATCACGGCGGCGATCCCGCACGATCTGGTGCACTTCACGGTCGAGGACGCGCTGCGGATCGAGGACGGGATCTGGGGCTCGATCGCCGGCGGAGTGGTGTTCCAGAGCATGAAACACGTCTCCGGGCGGCGTCCGCCGCACGCCGCGGACCGGTCCGCGCAGCTGATCCGGGCGAACCGCGACCGGCTGCAGCGCGCCGAGCTGATCGGTGGCTTCATCGAGGCCGCCGCGCAGGCCGGCGCCGACCTGGACGCCCTCCGGCACCAGTGGTTCGCCACGCGATCCGAGACCCTCGACCTCCCGGCCGTGGAACTGGCCGTCGCCGCCCTGCACCGGGCCGAAGAGCGCTGGCGCGCCCTCCCCATCGGCGGCGAGCTGACCGTGACGTGGCCCGCTCACCGCCGACTTCCCGCGCTTCCGGCCGGGAAGAGGAGCAAGGCGCGCCGTTAGCTCACCGGTCGGCCGGTGGGCTGGGGGCCTTCGCCCGATGGGAGGCCGCCCGGGGCGCCGGACTCCTCGGGCTTCTCGTGCAGCGAGCGCGCCTCCGGCGCCTTCGTGACGTCGAGCTGCGGCAGGACCTTGGCCCCGAACGCGTCCAGGAACGGGTCGAGGTCCTGCCCCACGTGGTGCAGGTAGATGCCGTCGACGCCCAGCGCGGCGTACTCCGCGAGCCACCCCGTGTGCTGCCCGAGATCGGAGCT
Source organism: Cryptosporangium japonicum (assembly GCF_039524755.1). Taxonomy (NCBI): domain Bacteria; kingdom Bacillati; phylum Actinomycetota; class Actinomycetes; order Cryptosporangiales; family Cryptosporangiaceae; genus Cryptosporangium; species Cryptosporangium japonicum. Next base: position 147,036 of record NZ_BAAAGX010000029.1, on the reverse strand, counting down.
GACGTTCACGACCCGGCGCACCTGGTCGATGCCGACCTCCTCCGACACCACGTCGAAGTGGTCGGTCATGTCCAGGTCCCAGCAGACCGGCGGATCGAACACGTTGCTCCGCCACTGGTCGAGCGCGATCGCCTCGGCTTCCTCCGCCGTCTCCGCCCAGCTGAGGTGGATCTGCAGGTTGATCGGTCCGCGCCCACCGGCGTCGCGGTACGCGTCGATCATGCGACGCAGTTTCTCCACCGGGGCACCGACCGTGATCAGGCCGTCCGCCCACTCCGCGCACCACCGGGCGGTCTCCTCGCTGACCGCCGCGCCGACCAGTGCCGGCTCCACCTCCGGGCGGGTCCAGAGCCGCGCCCGGTCCACGGTGACCAGCCCGCGGTGGCTGACCTCCTCACCGGCGAGCAGCGCCCGGATGATGTCGACGCACTCACGCAGCCGGGCGTTACGCAGGTCCTTGCGGGGCCACGGGTCACCGGTGATGTGCTCGTTGCTGGCCTCGCCCGAGCCCAGCGCGGCCCAGAACCGGCCCGGGAACATCGCGCCGAGCGTGCTGATCGCCTGCGCGATGATCGCCGGGTGGTAGCGCTGGCCGGGCGCGTTGACGACACCGAACGGTAAGTCGGTGGCCTGCAGCGCGGCGCCGAGCCACGACCACGCGAACGCGGAGTGGCCCTGCCGGGCGCTCCACGGCGAGAAGTGGTCGGAGGACATGGCCGCGGTGAAGCCGAGCTGCTCGGCTTTGGTCACGGCAGCGAGCAGGTCGGACGGGTGGAGCTGTTCGTGGGACGCGTGCACGCCGTAGACGGTCATGCCCTCCTCGGTTCCCCCCGGACCCACTCGTCGAACGTCTCGCTGCTCTGCTGACCGACGCCGTTGCCGCCGAGCACCCCGGAGCGCATCATCGCGCCGGCCTTCCCCGGCAGCGGAACCGGGACGACGAACGCACGCACGCCGCGGGCCTTCAGCGTCCGGCGGGCCATGTCGGGCACGCTCTCGACCTTCGGCCCGAACAGGTCGGGCGCCCGCCCGCTCGGGCCGGCCTCCACCGCGTCGGCCAGCGCCTCGCCGACCTCGGCGACCGCGACCGGTCGGGTCACGAACGTCGGGATCGCCACGAACGGACCGAACTTCGTCTGCGTGGCCAGCTGGCCGGCGAACTCGTGGAACTGGGTCGCGCGGACGATCGTCCACGGCACGGGCCCGGCGATCACGGCCTGCTCCTGCGCCTCCTTCGCGCGGTAGTACGCGAACGCGGAACCGTCGATCGCGACGATCGAGAGCAGCACGTGGTGCGCGACACCGGCCTCGGCCTCGGCCGCCAGCAACCGCTCGGTGGTGCCGACGAACGCTTTCCGCGCGACCTCGTACGACTGGCTGGTGACGTTGAACGTGTCGACGACCGCGTCCACGCCCGCCACCGCCTCGGGGAGACCGGCGCCGGTGCTCAGGTCGGCGCGGTAACCGATCGCGCCGGGCACGTCGGTCGTGCCCGACCGGCTCAGTACCCGGACCGTGTGCCCCCGGCCGACCAGTGCGACCACCGTCGCGCGCCCGGCCGCGCCGGTGCCGCCCACCACCAGGACGTCCATCGTGAGTCCTCCTCGTTCGGGTTTCTCCGGATGGACGAACGGGAGGCCCACTTCGTGACACGTCAGACCAGCTGCGCTTCGAGGAACTCGGAGAGCGCGCCCGCGGCCGCCGGTGGCAGTGCCCGGAACTGGAAGACGACCTCGTCCGCGGACTGCCGGAGCAGATCGACGTCGAGCGGCGGTACGCCCGGTACCGGCACCTCCACCTGTCCGGTGGCGCCGGCGGGGAGAACGTCACCCGGCACCGGCACGGCACGCACGCCGCCCTGGCTCAGGTCCTTGATCCGCAGCTCGAGGCGGCGCCCACCACCGGTGAACACCAGCGTGCCGGAGAGCGGCACCCGTTCGTCGCCGCGCCGCTCCATCAGGTTGCGCAGGTCGCCGATCGCCCGGACCCGGTCCAGTGCGTTGGTGAGCTTCTGCTCCATGCCCACCACGGTCGCCCGCTGCTCGTCCGCGACGCCGAGGAGCGCCCCGGTCGCCTCGTCGACGCCGCCGATGCCCGCCGTCATCGCGGTGATCATGCTCGACACCGCTGTCGCTTCGCGTTCCAGGGCCTGGATCGTGCCGGTGATCTCGTCGGTGGAGTGGGCCGTGGTCGCGGCCAGGTCCTTGACCTCGTCGGCCACGACGCTGAAGCCCCGGCCGGCCTCACCGGCGCGCGCGGCTTCGATCGTCGCGTTGAGCGCCAGCAGCTTGGTCTGGTCGGCCACCGACGCGATGATCTTGGCCATCCCGGCGACCCGCTGCAGCCGCTCCCCGAGCGCCGTCGTCACCGCGTCGGCGTTGCTCGCGTCGGCCAGCAGCGACCGCAGCACCCCGTCGGCGGTGTCGACCCGCTCGTGGATCGACCCGGCCGACGTCCGTACCGCGTCCACGGCCACCGCGACGTCGTTGAGCTCGGCGGTCAGCGCCTCGGCGCTCTCCTCGATGAGCTGCTGGGCCAGTTGCCTGGCCTGCTTCTCGGCCCGCCGCTGCTGGGCGAAGTTCTCCCGGGCCTGCTGCTCGTGCTGCAGTTGCGCGGCTTTCAGCGCCTCGTCCTGCTCGATCAGGCGTTCCCGGGCCTGCAGCAGCGCGCGGCCGATGTCACCGAACTCGTCCCGGCCACCGGGCAGTTCGTGCCGGCCGTAGTCGCGGTCGGCGATTGCGCGCACACCGGACAGGGCCAGTGCGACGTCGTGCCTGCTGCGCCACCAGACGGCCGCGGCGAGCCAGAACGCGAGCGCGAACCCGACGACCGTGGTCGCGAGCACCCGGGTCCGGTCGTCCTTCAGGCCGTCCGCCCGGGTCCGGAGCAGCCCGTCCAGCGCCTGCTCCGACGCGTCGATCGCGCCCTCGGCGGCTCTGGTCACCCCGGCGACGTCGGCGCCGGGTGTGCCGAGCGCGGCCGTCAGGCGTTTGGCCAGCGCGGCCGCTTCGTCGGCGAGGCCCTGGAGGCCGGCCAGCCGGGGTTCGAGGCCGGTCGATTTCGTCTGCGCGACCGCGGTCTTCACGTCGGTCTCGAGCGCCTCGGCGGCGGTCGACAGCTGTCCGGCCAGCACCGCCCTGGCCGCGACGAGGTCGGCGCTGCCGGTCGTGCCGGTCGCCGCGGACGCGGCCGCGGCGGCCTCGAGGATCCGCGGTACCTGCACGACCTGGCTGTCCATGACGTAGAACGAGTCGAGGTCCGGGTCGAGGATCAGGTTCGACGCGTTGCCGGTCTCGGTGACGAGCGCGCTGAACGCCTGGGCCGCGGCCAGCCGCGCGGCCGGGGTGTCGAGGCCCGCCGACACCGCGTCGCTGACCGCGTTCAGCTCGTCTTCCAGGCCGAGCGAGGACTCGTCCCGGATCGCGGCCAGGTTGACGTCGTTGCCGCCCACCGCGGCCGCCATCGCGTGCAACGTCGGCCGGAGGACGCGGACACCGTCGCGTTCCGCGGTCGTGAACGCGATCTGGTCGCTCTCCCGGAGTGCGTACTCAACGGTCGCGATCGCGCCCGGGACGACGAGCAGCACGATGACGAGCGTCAGCCGGGCCGTCGTCCGCAGGCGATCGAGCAGGTTGAGCACCGGGCGCAGGCCGACCGGAGCGTCACGCATGCCGTCCCATCGGCCGCTGGCGGCCAGGCGTGAGGATTTGACCCGATCAAAACCAGGTTCAGACGCCCTCGGCCAGCGCGGTCGCCAGGTCGGGGACGAACGTGCCGGCGTTGGCGGCACAGCCGTCGGCCTCGCCGGGGCGCTTCACCCAGAGGAACGCCGCCACCTCGTCGTCCCCGGTGTCCAGCGTCGGCGTCCGGCCGAGCTTGCGGCCCGCCGGGTCGCACCACTCGTTGTCGGCGGCGGCACCGGCACCGTTGCGTGAGGTGTCGACGACGATCTTCTTGCCGTCGACGCCGAGCCCGTCGAGGATCCGCTTGCCGTACGCGACCTCCTCGTCCGTGGGACGGAAGTTCGAGACGTTGAGCGAGATGCCGGATCCGTAGTCGTCCGCACCGGCCGCCTCGAGCCGCTTCGCCATCTCCGCCGCCGGCTTCCACTTCGAGTTGCCGGCGTCGTAGTAGACCTGCGCCTTGGCTGCTTTCTCGGTGATCGTCCGGGCCGCGTACGTGATGAGCTCGTTGCGCTCGCCGCGCTTGGCCGCGTCGAGGCAGTCGACCTGCGCCAGCGCGTCCGGTTCGAGCACGACGATCGAGGGGTCCGGCCCCAGTGCGGCGGCCACGGCGTCGATCCAGGCGCGGTAGGCGGTGCCGTCGGGCGCGCCACCGGCGGCGGCCCCACCGCAGTCGCGGTCGGGGATCGCGTACGCCACCAGCGCGGGCACCTCGCCGGCGGTTTTCGCGGCCGCCACGGTCTGCGTGACCTGAGTCGTCGCCTTCGCCGGGTCGTCGCCGCCGGTGATCCAGACGGCCTGCGGCACGCTCGCGATCTTCTCGTTGATCACCGTCGCGTCCGGGTCGCCCTGGTTCGCGGTCACCCAGGCCGCGGCCTGACCACCGTCGTCGTAGAGCGGGCCCTGCAGTTTCGGCACCGAGATCGAGCGGCGTTCGGGCTCCGAACCGCCCCGGAGTAACAGCGTGGTGACGCCCGCTCCGAGCATCACGACCACCGCGGTCGCGAGCAGAACAACTCGATGCCGCCGCATGCACTTCCCCCCGGTTGGGAACTCTTCAACTCGCTAACGGTTTAACGTGAACGTCCGTGCCCTCCGCCACGTAGTGCCGGTTACCGGTCGGTGGCGCAGTCGTCCGGTAGCCGCTGCGCCACCGACCGGCCGGTACGGCAGACTGGCCCGCCACGAACCAGAACCGAAGGAGCGTCGTGACCGCGAGTCCCACGTGTGAGGAGAGCGTCGTCGCGGCGCTCGGGTGGCACGGTTCGCCGGTGGAGGGCGTCCGGGTCCGGAACACCGACCTGACCGTGGTGGTCTCCGACGGCGAGGACGGGCCGCCGGTGCTCGCGGGGGTGCTGGTCCCGGTGCGCGGGTCGTGGCGTCAGGCGCTGTCGATCGCGCGGGCCTGCCTGGCGTTCGCGCCGGTCGCACTGGTGCTCCCGGAGCCGCCGAGCGAGCTCTGCCGGCTCGAGTGCGGTTACGCCGACGTCGGCATCGTGGTCGACGGTGGCGTCGTCGCGCCGGCCAGGGCCCACCGCCCGGTACGCAGCACCCGCTCGACGTTCGACCGGGTGCTGTTCGGCGAGTTGGACCGCGTGCTCACCGCTTCGTGAGCTCCGCGAACATCGCGTCGACGTCCTTCTTGGTGAAGTCCCCGGCGATCGGCAGCTCGCCGCCGGTGATCGGCTCCTTCACCGCCGGAGCGGTGAGCACGGTGCCGTCGAGCACCAGCGCGATCCGCTCGTTCTGCGTCGTCAGTGCACGCAGCGCCACCGTGTCGGCGCTGGAGAAACGCAGCCGCAGCACCCACTTGCCGTCCTGAACCGCGGTGGTCGCCGACTCGACGACGGTCACCACCATGCCGCCGTCACCGAGCGTGAAGCACCCGGCGAAACGGCCGGGCGTGCCGCCGTCGGTGCATCCGCTCTCGCTGGCCTTGACCACCGGTGCGATCCGCAGGTCGGCGGCGAGGTTGCCGGAGTAGCTCTTCGCCACCGGTTCGGCCGAGGCGGGCTCGGCCGAGCGCCAGAACGAGAGCCCGGCCAGCAGGATCGTGGCCATCGCGACGACCAGCATCGCGACCGAGACACCGGCGAGCGCCACGATCGTCCGCTTGCCGCTCCCCGGGCGCGGGCCGATGCGGTTCGCGCCCGGATCGGTCTCGGGGGCGGGAACCAGCACGCTGTTCGTCTGTTCCACGTATCCCATCCTGCACACTCGTGTCACCCGTTTACCACCGCCCACCGAATTTGACCGCCTTACGGAAGAATCGCGGGCGTGCGGTTCGGGATCCTGGGGCCGATCCAGGTCGAGACGGCCGACGGACGAACGGTCCCCGTCGGGGGTTCCCGGCTGCGCGCCGCGCTCGCCGTGTTACTCACCGAAGCCGGGCGGATCGTCCCGGCCCAGCGCCTGATCGACGGTGTCTACGGCGACGCACCTCCGGCGGGGGCGACGAACGCGTTGCAGTCACAGGTCTCCCGGCTCCGCCAGTTGCTCGGCGGCGCCGCGGTCGTCGAGTTCCACCCCGCCGGTTACCGGCTGGCCGTCGATCCCGACCAGGTCGACGCCCATCGTTTCCGCCGGCTCGTCGCGGCGGCCGCGCGCGTCGCCGACCCGGTGGCGCTGCTCGACGAGGCGCTCGGCCTCTGGCGTGGTCCGGCACTGGCCGACGCCGGCGACAGCACGCTGATCCGGGCGACCGCCGCCGAGCTGGACGACGCCCGGCTGTCCGCACTCGACACCCGCATCGCCGCCCGGCTCGAGGCCGGCGACGTCTCCGACGACCTGGTCGCCGAGGTGCGTGCGCTGGTCGGCGCGCACCCGCTGCGCGAGCCGTTCCGGGTCCACCTGATGCGTGCGCTGCACGCCACCGGTCACAGCGCCGCCGCACTGCTCGCGTTCGAGGACGCCCGCCGTGCGCTCGCCGACGAACTGGGGGCCGACCCGTCGGCCGAGCTCCGCGAAGCGCACCTGGCCCTGTTGCGCGGGTCCGAACCGCACACCTCGGCGCCGCGACGGCGGCCCACGCCGCGCACCCCGGCGCCGCGAGGGCTGCCCGCGCAGCTCACCAGCTTCGTCGGCCGCGAGCACGAACTGGCCCGCCTCGCCGACCTGCTCGGCGACCAGCGCCTGGTGACGCTCACCGGCCCCGGCGGTGCGGGCAAGACCCGGCTGGCGATCGAGGCCGCCCAGCGGCACCCGGCCGAGAGCCACCTGGTCGAGCTCGCGACGGTCACCACCGGCGCCGAGATCGAACAGGTCGTGCTCGACGCGCTCGGGTTGCGCGACAGCGGTCTGCGGCCCACCTCGCCGGCCGCGCACCCGCTCGATCGCCTGATCGCCGCGCTCACCGACCGGCCGGTCCTGCTCGTCGTCGACAACTGCGAGCACCTGGTCGACGCCGCCGCCACGCTCGTCGACCACCTGCTGCGCCGGTGCCCGTCGCTGCGTGCGCTGGCCACCAGCCGCGAACCGCTCGGCATCACCGGGGAACACCTGCTGCCGGTCCGTGCGCTCGGCCTGCCCGCCGACGGCGATCCGGTGGAGCGCGTCCGCAGCGCACCGGCCGTGCGGCTGTTCGCCGAGCGCGCGTCGGCGGCGCTCCCCGGTTTCACCGTCGACGCCACGAGCGCACCGGACGTCCTCCGGATCTGTCGTACCCTCGACGGTCAGCCGCTGGCGCTGGAGCTGGCCGCGGCCCGGCTGCGCAGCCTCTCCCTCGGTGAGGTGGCGTCCCGGCTCGACGACCGGTTCCGGCTGCTCAACCGGGGCGAGCGCACGGCTCCGGCCCGGCACCGCACGCTGCGCGCCGCGATCGAGTGGAGCTGGGATCTGCTCGACGACGCCGAGCGGACGCTGGCCCGCCGGCTCACGGTGTTCGTCGGCGGCGCCACGCTGGAGGCGATCGAGCAGGTGTGCGGGCCGACCGACCCGGACTCGCTGTCCGGACTGGTCGACAAGTCGCTCGTCGAGTTCGCCGACGGCCGGTACCGGATGCTCGACACGATCAGGGCGTTCGGGCAGGAGCGGCTGGCCGAATCCGGGGAGCTCAAGCAGCTCCACCGGGCCCACACCGAGTACTTCCTCGAACTGGCGCTGACCGGCGACGCGGCGCTGCGTACCGCCGAGCAGTTGCGGTGGGCCGCCGTCCTCGACCGGGAGCGGGAGAACCTGCACTCCGCGGCCCGCTGGTCGGGCACCGCCGACCCGGCGTCCGGGCTGCGCCTGGCCGCCGCGCTCGCGATGTACACCTGGATCCGGGGGCGGCGCGGCGAGTTCGCCGCGCTGGCCCGTGACCTGCTCGAGTCGGTCGGGCCGCGGCCACCGCACGGCCTGGAGGAGGAGCACGCGATCTGTGCCCTGGCGGCCCGGCTCGGCGGCCACGACGGCAACTGGTCGACGGGCCACGCGAGCTGGCTGGCGAACCCGAACGAGCTGTACCGCCCGCCCCGGCTGCCGTTCCTGAACGCGCTGACCGCGCTGAGCGCCGGGCCACCCGCGGACAGCGAGTACACGAAGTTGGAGAACTGGTACCGGGCCTCCGACCTCGACCCGTGGACGGCGGCGCTGCAGCTGTTCGGCCTGGCGTACATGCGCGCGATGACCGGGGACCTCACCGAGGCCGTGGCCAGCCTGGAGGCTTCGGCGGCCGGGTTCGGGGCGATCGGCGAGCGGTGGGGCCGGACGATGGCGCTGACCGAGCTCGCCGACCTCGCCGAAGCCCGCGGTGACCAGGACCGCTTCCTCGAGCTGAACGAGGAGGCGATGCGCCTCGCGGTCGAGCTGGAGTCCGACGAGGACCGCGCCGGCCTGTTCTGCCGCCGCGCCACCAACGCCGCCCGGTTCGGCGACCTGGACACCGCCGACGCGCTGTACCGGCGCGCGGCCGAGCTCGGCAGCCGGGCCGGCGTGTCCGACGTGCAGGTCAGGGCGCTCGCCGGGAGCGCACACGTGCGGTGGTTGCGGAGCGACGTCGAGGGTGCCCGTCGGCAGTACGAGCAGGGGCTGACCGAGCTCACCGGCGCCGGGTACATCGCGGACGAGTTGCGTGGGCTGCTGTCGATCGGGCTCGGCTGGGTGGCGTACGCGACCGGCGACGTGGACCGGGCCCGGGAGCGGCACCGGTCAGCGCTGGTCACCGGCGCCCCGTCGTACTCGCCGGTCACGGGCGACGTCGCGGAAGGGCTCGCCGCGGTCGCGCTGGCCGAGGGTGACGCCGCCACCGCGGCGACGCTGCTCGGGCTGGTGCCGGTGTTGCGTGGCGGCCTGGTGGCGAACTTCCCCGGGTTGCCGCCGATCGCCGACGCCGCGCGCGAGGCGCTCGGCCCGTCCGGGTACGACCGGGCGTACGGCCTCGGCGCGGCGCTCTCCCGGGACGAGGCGACCGATCTGCTGAACCGTCCCCCGAGCGAGCTACCCGAAGGTGTCCGTCGTGGAGGGACGTGCGGGTAGGGCCGCTCTCGCTAATTTTTTCGCATGTCGATGACGAAGCGAATCGCGACCGTGATCACCCTCGCCGCACTGAGCGGAATCGCCGTTTCGGGAGCGCCGGCCCACGCCGCGGAAACGACAATGCGCTGGGGGGCGTGCCCGGACGAGCCCAGCGACTCGCGCCAGGTGTGCACCACCGTCGAAGTGCCGCTGAACTACGCCGACGAGGACGGCCCGACGATCGACGTCGCGGTCTCGCGGATCTCCACCGCGAAGCCCGGCCAGCGGCGCGGTGTGCTCGTGCTCAACCCCGGCGGCCCGGCGTTACCGGGGCTCGACACCCCGGGCCAGATCGTGTCCACGCTGCCGAAATCCGTGCTGGACCGCTACGACCTGGTCGGGTTCGACCCGCGCGGCGTCGGCCGGAGCACCCCGCAGAGCTGCGGCCTGCCCACCCCGGATCTCGCGAGCCTCTTCCCCTACCCGGCGGCCGACGGCTCGATCACGAAGAACGTCGAATCGGCTCGTGCGGTGGCGGAGAAATGCGCTTCCTCGGCGTCGGGAAAGAATTTGAAGTATTTCACGACGGCGAACACCGCCCGGGACCTGGACCGGATTCGGGTGGCGCTCGGAGAAAAGAAGATCTCCTATTGGGGACAGTCGTACGGCACATACCTCGGTGCGGTGTATTCGTCGCTGTTCGCCGCACGCACCGACCGGGTGATCCTGGAGGGCAACGTCGACCCCACCAAGGTGTGGGCCGAGCAGTACACGCTCTGGGGCCAGGGCATGAAGGACCGGTTCGCCGACCTGGCGCCGGGCGCGGCCACCGAGTACCTGACGCTCGTCGACCGGCTCGACCGTCGGCCCGCCACGATCCCCGGCACACCGGTGACAGTGACCGGCACGACGATCCGCACCCTCACCTACGGGCTGCTGCTGCACAACGAGACGCTGCCGCTGGTGCCCCAGGTCTGGACGGCCGCCCGGCACCTGGCCGACGGCACCCTGACCGCGGCCGACACCACGGTGCTCGCGCAGGTCTCGGCCGCCCAGCCGACCACGCCCGGTGTTCCCGCCGACAACCAGGCCACGATGGCGCTGGCCCTCACCTGCGGTGACACCGAGTGGTCGGACGACGTCGACGGTTACGCGGCCCGGACCGCGGCCGACCGCGAGGCCTACCCGCTGACCGGCGGCATGCCCGCCAACGTCTGGCCGTGCGCGTTCTGGAAGGACGCCCCGATCGAGGCACCGGTGACGGTCACCGACGACGGTCCGCGCAACGTCCTGATCCTGCAGAACCGACGTGACAACGCCACCCCGTGGGAGGGCGGCCTGGGCCTGCAGAAGGCGCTGGGGCAGCGGGCCGGGTTCGTCGGGGTCGACAACGGTGGGCACTACGTCTACCGCGCCGGCTCGGCGTGCGCCGACCGGGCCACCGTGGAGTTCCTCGCCGGCGGCCGCCTCCCGGCGAAGCAGCTGGACTGCACCGACGTCGCCTGAACCCCGCCCCCTCGCTGACGGCGCCCTCCGGGGCGCCGTCAGTCGTGCGTGCGTGGCCGGTGCGCGGCCCGGCCGATGCTGCCGCGCATGACCACACGACTTCAATCGCCCGAATCGACGCGTGCCCCGGAGCCCGATCCACCCCGGCTCGTCGGGCCCCGCACGAAGTTCCTGGTGGTGCTGTTCTGGCTGGTGCTCGCCGGGGTCGCGGCACCGCTGGCGATCAGCCTCACCAGCGTCCAGGACAACGACTCGCTGACGTCGGCACCGCACTCGTCCGAGGCCTACCGCGCGCAGCAGCGCGTCGAGCAGGCGTTCCCCGACGCGGACGCGCTGGTGGCGGTGGCCGTCTACACCCGCGACGGCGGCATCACCGACGCCGATCGCGCGGCGGTGGAGGCCGACCGGACCTCGTTCGCCCGGTACGCGATCGACGGCGTGCCACCGGCCGTGCCGAGCGAGGACGGCGAGGCCCTGCTGCTGTCGTTCCCGCTGCGCGGCGACCCGGACACGCAGTCCGCCGCGACCTCCGACATCCGCGACGCGCTCGACACCGGCGAGCCGGCGGGCCTGGAGACCGCGCTCACCGGCTCGGCCGGCGCGAGCGGCGACGTCTTCGACGCGTTCGAGGGCATGGACGTTCTGCTGGTGCTCGTCACCGCGGCAGTGGTGGCGGTCCTGCTGCTGGTGACCTACCGCAGCCCCGTGCTCTGGTTGATTCCGCTGCTGACCGTCGGGGTCGCCAGCCAGGTGGCGAGCGCGGTCGTCTACCTGCTGGCCAAGAACGCCGGGCTGAGCGTCGACCTGCAGGCACAGAACGTCCTGACGATCCTGGTGTTCGGGGCCGGCACCGACTACGCGCTGCTGCTGATCTCACGCTACCGGGAGGAGCTGCGCCGGCACGAGAACCGGCACCGCGCGATGGCGAACGCGCTGCGGCGGTCGTTCCCGGCGATCGCGGCGTCGGCGGCCACCGTCTCGCTCGCGCTGCTCTGCCTGCTGTTCGCGGATCTCAACAGCACCAGGGCGCTGGGCCCGGTGGCGGCGATCGGGATCGCCGCCGCGTTCGTCGCGATGACGACGCTGCTCCCCGCGTTGCTCGTGGTGTGCGGGCGGTGGCTGTTCTGGCCGTTCGTGCCCCGGGTCGGTGACACCACCGGGGACTCCCGCGGGTGGAGCGCGGTCGCGCGGTTCGTCGGGCGGCGTCCGGGCCGGGTCTGGGGCTCGACCGCGGTGATCCTGGCCGGGCTGGCGCTGGGCGCGACGACGCTCAGCCTCGGCATCCCGGCCGACGAGACGTTCACCGGCGAGGTCGGCTCGGTGACCGGTCAGCGCCTGGTCGCGCAGCACTACGCCGCGGGCACCTCGGCCCCGGCCGACGTCGTCGTGGACGCCGGTCGCGCCGACGAGGTCGTGGCCGCCGCGCGGGGCGTCGACGGGGTCACCGCGGTCGGTGCGCCGCGGGTTTCCGGGGACACCGCGGTGATCCCGGCCACGCTCACCGACCCGCCCGACAGCCAGGCCGCCGAGGACACGATCGACCGGCTCCGTGCCGCCGTCGACGGCACCGGTGCGCTGGTGGGCGGCCAGACCGCCGGCCAACTCGACACCGAGCGGGCGACCGACCGGGACCACCGCCTGCTCGTGCCGCTGATCCTCGGCGTGGTGTTCGTCATCCTGGTCGTACTGCTGCGGGCCCTGGTGGCCCCGCTGCTGCTCATCCTCAGCGTCGTGCTCTCGTACGCGGCCGCGCTCGGCGCGGCGGCCGGCGTGCTGCACCTGCTCGGCTATCCGCGGCTGGAGTACAGCATCGTGCTGACGACGTTCCTGTTCCTGGTGGCGCTGGGTGTCGACTACACGATCTTCCTGATGACCAGGGCCCGCGAGGAACGTTCGGTGCAGCGCGCGCTGGTGAGCACCGGCACCGTCATCACCAGCGCCGGCGTGGTGCTGGCGGCGACGTTCGCGGCCCTCTGCGTGCTACCGCTGACGCCGAGCCTGCAACTGGGCGTGATCGTCGCCGTCGGTGTCCTGATCGACACCTTCGTCGTCCGCTCCCTCCTGGTACCGGCCCTGGCCCTCCACACCGGCCGCCGCTTCTGGTGGCCCAGCCGTCACGCGTAGTCGAACTGGGCCAGTCGGGCGCGGGCGATGTCGAGTTCGTCGCTCGTGAACAGGCCGGCGAAGCGGGGATCGAGGATCAGCGCCTCGACGGTGAGGTCGAGGCGCCCCTTGTTCCACAGAGCGGTGAAACCGGTGCTCACGGTGGCCGAGGCCAGCAGGCGTTTCGCGGTCTCGACGGCGCCGTCCTCGGCGAGCATCGAGAGCAGGTAGGTGGCGTTGTAGCCGGTCTCGTCGCGGGCCTTCTGGTGGATCGCGACCATGGCCTGGTGGAATTCCTGCTCGGGGTCGGCCGCCACGACCGGCACCCGGCCGACGGCCGGTGCGACCGGTTCCTCCGGCGGCGGCTCCGCGCCGGCCTCCCGCCGACGCCGCAGCGCGTAGCCGCGTAACGCCTCGACCGACGTGAACACCTCGTAACCGAGTTCGGCCATCCGGGGCAGGTCGGCCTCGTCGGGGTCGAGTTCGAGCACGACCGGGGCGCCCTGGCCCGGCTGCAGCCCGTCGGGCCAGACCGCCTCGGCGACCGACAGCGCCCGGCCGGTCTCCGGGTCGGGGATCTCCGCGTCGCGCTCCGGAGCGGCCAGCCCGAGCCGGATCAGCTCCTCCACCAGGGCGCCGACCTCCTCGGCGCGGATGTCGATCTCGTCGTCACCGCCGGACCGCACCGCGACGCGCGGCAGGCGGGGCGCGTCGAGCCGGGCCCCGGCGTGCAACCCGTCGAGGAACTCGTTCGCGGCCGCGGCGAGCAGCTTCCGCCGCGCGGCGAGGAAGTCGCGGTACCGGTCCACCTGCCACAGCGACGGGTCGTCGGGCAGGCACTGGGACGCCAGCAGCCCCGGGAACATCTCCTCGGCGCCGCCCAGGTAGTCCTCGGGCCGACGCCGCGCCACCTCCGCCGCCGACTCCGGCGTCACCAGCACGTAGTTCGCGATCGCGTTGATCTCCGCGGGCCGGTAGCCGGCCCGGGAGAGCAGCGCCTTGCCGAACAGCGGCTGCACCTGGAAATCGCCGACCCGCTCGCCGGTCGCGAAGTCACGCGCCCCGAGCACCCGGCCGACCAGGTAGACCAGCGGGTAGTACCGGGCGCCCTTGCCCGCGCCCTGCAGGTCGTCGGCCTTGATGACCAGCGACCGACGCCACCGCCGCAGCCGGCCGATCAGGTCGTCGACACCGCGCGGCCCGGAGACGGTCGCCAGGTCCTGGTTGAGGTACGTCTCGGTGGAGCCGGCGAACCGGCCGGAGAGCGCCGCGTGCACGTACCAGTACAGCGCCCGGTCGCGCTGCAGCGGATCGACGAACTCGCCGCCGTTCTCCGACAGCAGCCGGGAGAGCACCGCGATCGCCGGACGGCCCGGCAGCACCCGGGCGTGGTCGAGCCCGAGCCGCGACGCGATCTCGTCGAGCACGAGGTTGATGTGGTCGGCGGCGTCGGTGAGGGCCTGCTCGAACTCGTCGGCCGAGACGTCGTCGAGCGCGGAGAACGGCGCCCGCCCGGTCGCGACCGCGTTGACGTTGCGCAGCAGCCAGTCGAGGGTGAAGTCGTAACCCTCGTCGTCCCAGCGGTGCAGGTACGAGCGCATCGTGGGCCGGGCGCCCGACCACTCGGCGCAGATCTTGGCCAGCGCCAGGTCGCCCTTGGAGAGCTTGGTGCCGCCGGAGTTGACCCGGTTGAAGATCTCGACGACGACGTCGGTCGTCTTGTCGGGCCCGGTGATCTGCTCGGCGTGGAAGTCCTTCTCGAGCAGGTTCTGCAGCTTCATCAACTTGCCGACGTGCTGCCAGTTCTTGGCGTCCGATGCGAGCCGTTCGATCTGCCGTTCCGCACCGTGGACGAACAGCTCGGTGACGTCGATCCAGAGCGGGTCGTCCTTCATCTTCACCGGGGCGTAGAACTCGAACGACTCCTCGGCGACGTGGAAGCGTAAGCCGGTGAACGCGGCCGGGTCGCCCTCGAAGAACGCCGGCGGACGGCCCCGGGTGACGCCGTACAGCGACGTGACCCGCTGCTGGCCGTCGAGCAGCAGCTGCCGGACGCCGCCGCCGGGGCCGCCGCGGACGGCCTTGTCGGTGGTGTCGGTCTCCCAGACCAGCAGCGACCCCACCGGATACCCCAGGTAGAGCGACCGCATGAACCCGCGGACCTGGTCGCGGTTCCACACGTACCCGCGCTGGAACTCCGGCAGGAGCATCGACCCGGCATCGATCTGGTCGAGGATCGTGCTCAATCTCGCCATCGGTCTCCCCCGGGTGTTCGCCTGGCTCCCCTGGTCTATCAGACTGGGCACAGAAGGAGCGGATGGAGGCATCTCGTGGCACAGCTGGCCTTACACGTCGAGTTCCTGGGCGAGTTCGGCCGCCTCGAACCCGGCCAACGGGCCCAGGTGCGGGCCGCCCTGGACCGGCTCACCCCGGAGCAGGTTCCGGGCGCGCGTGACCCTCGGCTCGAGGTCGCGCGGCTGACCGACGAGCTCTCCGCGGTCGTCGCCGCACCGGGTGACGTCCCGCTGCTCCTGGGAGTTCGGCGCGACGCCGAGGCCTGGGCCAGGTCGCACGTGCTCTCGGTGAACGCGGCCTCGGGCGTGTTGGAGATCACCGACGCCGACGAGCTCGAGCGCCTCCTTCCCGACCTGCGCAAGGCCGCCGACGAGGCGCCGACGCTCCTGTTCGCCCGGCTGAGCGACGCCCAGCTGCGCGGCGCCGGCATCAGCCCCGACGTGCTCGCCGTCGCCCGCACGGTCGGCACGCTCGAGCAGCTGCGCGAGCTGGCCGGCATCCTGCCCGAAGCGCAGTACGCGACCCTGCACCTGCTCGGCGACGGTCTCCCTCCGACCACCTCCGGGCCCGAGTTCGACCTCGACGACCTGGCCGGGGCGATCCGCCGCTCCCAGGGCCGGATCGCCCTCACCGACGACGTCGACGCCCTGCTCTCGATCGCCCCCTCGCGTCAGCGCGCGTTCCTGCACCCGGAGCAGGAGGCCGTGGCCTACCGGCCCAGCTTCGCCGGCCCGGCCACGATGTTCGGCGGCCCCGGCACCGGCAAGACCGTCACCGCGCTCCACCGCGTCCGCCACCTGGTGCTGCGCGACCCGACGTCGCCGGTGCTGTTCGTGACGTTCTCCGACGAGTTGAGCGTCGCGGCCGAGCGTGACCTCGCGCAGATCCTGGACGAGCGGCACCGGGTCGCCGTCCGGGTCGCGAGCGTGGGGCAGTTCGCGTCCGAACTGGTCACCGAACGCTACGGCGCCCTGCGCCTGCTCACCGACGAGGAGTACGCCCGGCTCTGGGCGGACGCCTCGCGGCGAACCGGCGGCACGTACGGGCCGGCGTTCGTCCGCCGCGAGTGGGAGAGCGTCGTGTTCGGCAACGACGTCGCCGACCTCGACGGGTACCTCGCGGCCGACCGGCGGGGCCGGGGCCGGCGGCTGAGCACCGGCCAGAAGCAGCAGCTCTGGCCCGCGCTGGCCGAAGCGAGCCGGGTGCTGCTCGCCACCGGTGTGTGGACTCCGCTCACCGTCGCCGACCGGGCCGCCGCGCTGCTGGCGGAGCGGACGGAGAAACCGTTCGCGCACGTGGTGGCGGACGAGGTGCAGGATCTGCACCCGGCGCAGTGGCGGCTGCTGCGTGCCGCGGTCGCGCCGGGGCCGGACGACCTGTTCCTCACCGGGGACCCCCACCAGCGCATCCACGGGTACCGGGTGCGGCTCGACCGGCTCGGGGTGGACGTCGGCGGGCGGTCGACGCGGCTGATGGTGAACTACCGCACGACCGCGGAGATCCTGGACTGGGCGATGCGGGTGCTCTCCGAGTCCGACTCCGACGACCTCGACGGCGGGATCGACTCGATGCGCGGGTACCGGTCGGTGCGCCACGGTCCGGAGCCCGAGGTGGTGGGGTACCCGACGGCGACGGCCGAGCTCGACGGTCTGGTCACGACGGTGCGTGCGTGGCACGCGGACGGCGTCGACTGGTCGGACATCGGGGTCGCCGCCCGGACGCCGTCGATCGCGCGCAGTGCCGTCTCCGCGCTGGGCCTCCCCGACGTCACCGTCGGCACGATGCACGACCTGAAGGGTCTGGAGTTCCGCCGGGTGGCGTTGATCGGCGTCACCGGAGGAACGCTGCCCGACCCCGCCGCGCTGACGCCGGAGGACGACGACCCGGTGGCCTACGCGCTCGACCTGCAGCAGGAGCGGTCGGTGTTGTTCGTGGCCGCGACCCGGGCGAGCGATGTGCTCCGCGTGTCCTGGTGGGGCTCACCCAGTTCAATACTTCCCTGATACGCCCTCGTATCACTAGCGTCCCGATATCTCGGATAAAACCGGGATTATCAATTGATACCGGGGCGTCGTCGTCGCACCGCGAGAATCGGTGGAAGGATCTTGGCTCATGAGCCAACGGAGTAGCCGGCGGAAGTCGTCACACCTCTCCCTGGCCACTCCCCCGACCGAACCCGCGTCGGCCCACCCGGCCGACGCGCTGCCGGAGAACCTGGTGCGGCTGCTGTTCCAGCAGGCCGCCGACCTGGCCGAGCAGAACGATCCGATCCAGGCCGAGCTGTGGTGCTCCGACGTGCTCGGTGCGGTCTGGGCGGCCACCGACGGTGACCCGGCCGCCGAAGAGACGTTTGTGGACGCCTGGATCGCGGCCGCCGGCGGACCGGCGACGGCGCCCGACGCCGGGATGGCCGCGCTGACCGTGCTGGGCATGCTGGCCGGGAGCTCGCCGATGCGGCGGGCGGCGTCCGCGGCCGCCGAGCGTCTCGGGGTGGCACCGCCGCCGTGGGCCGCCGAAGCCGTCTCCGCCGGGGAGTGCTGGCACTACGGCGACGTGTTCGGCGATCAGGAGACGATCCTGTGCGCGTTCCGCCGTGGCCGCACCGAACACGCGATGCTCGTGCTCGTCGACCACACGCTCGGCGGCATCGCGAAAGACGTCTTCTTCACCCAGGCGGTGGCCGACAGCCTCGCCGACCTGCAGTACGAACTGGCCGCGACGCCGGTCGCGTTCCTCGAGCCGATCGAACCGGCCGTGGCCCGCCGGCGCCTGCAGCGGGCGTTCGCGCTGACCGACGCGCGGGTCGAGCCGCGCGTCAACGACGACTTCGCGCCCCACCGGGCGCTGGCGCTGGCCCGGATCCGGCAGCTCCCGCCGAGCATCGAGACCGGCACGCTGGGCGGCGTCGTGTCGCCGGACGCTCTGATCACCGAGTTCATCGACGCGCCGGAGGCCGCCGAGCTGCCCGACCGCGACCAGGCCGAGCAGTGGGCGCGCCTGCTGATCGACCGGGCGCTGGCGCACGCCGACGCACCGGCCAGGGTGGGCCCCGGCGTGCTCGACGAGCTGCTGCTCGTCGACGTCCCGGACCACGCACTGCTCGACGCCGCGGCGAAGAACGCGATGCCCGCGGTGCTGACCGCCTGGATCCGCTGGGCCGGGCACCGGCAGGGGCTGTCCGCGGCCGCGATCACGTGGCTGGAGACCGCGCTGGAGGAGATCCTGGACGAGTTCCCGGAGGCCTACCGCGAACCGGCCGCGGTGGCCCACCGCAACACCTGCCCCGACACCGTCGATCTCCGGACGAGTCGCCCAGCTCAGCTGCACAGTTGGCCGCAGCGGACACCGATCTCGTCAACTGTGTTGCGCGCCACATCCGGGGCGGGAAAAGTGGGACGCGCTCGACCGAAATAACCGCTTCGGGAGGTGTGGTGTCCGGGCTCCAACTCCCGCCGAGTGCGGTCGACGTCGACTACGGCACGCTCGGCTGGGGTGCCAGCCGGACGATGTCGGACTTCGAGGCCGGTATGTGGCGGCTGGAGACCGCCGAGCCGCGGTTACGGTCCACGATCGCCGCGGTCGACGTGCTGGACACCGCGCCCGACTGGGAACGGCTCGTCGCCGCGCACGAGTGGGCGCTGGGCATCGTCCCCCGCTTCGGGATGCGTGTGGTCGACCCGCCGTTCGGCCTGGGCAAGCCGGTCTGGTCGGTCGACCCGGAGTTCGACCTGGGCTACCACCTCCGCCGGGTGAAGCTCGCCGAGCCGGGCACGTTCGAGGCGGCGCTGGAGCTGTGCCGCACGATCGTCGACCGGCCGTTCGACCGCGCCCGGCCGCCGTGGGAGGCGCTGCTGATCGAGGGGCTGGCCGACGGCCGGGCGGTGTACCTGCTCAAGACCCACCACAGCATCACCGACGGCATGGGCGGCATGCAGCTGGTCACGTTGCTGCACAGCCGCCGCCGGGAGCCCACCCCGCACAAGCCGACCGGCGTCGCACCGCCGCCCGAGCACCTGACCGGCCTGGGCGCGCTGCAGGAACAGCTGACCGACCGGGTACGGACGCTGCCGTCGGCGATGAGCGCGTCGGTGCGCACCGGGCTGCAGCTGGTGCGCAGCCCGGCGAACGCGATCGAGTTCACCCAGTCGCTGCTGCGGATGGCCGCTCCCCCGTCGTGCCCGCCGTCGCCGCTGCTGCGTGCGCGCGGGCTGGGCCGCCGGTTCGGCACGCTCGAGGTGACGGTGGACGAGTTGCGCGCGGCGGCGAAATCGGCCGGCGGCTCGCTCAACGACGCGTACCTGGCCGCGCTGCTCGGCGGTTACCGGCGTTACCACGAGGCCTTGGACGCGCCGGTCACGCAGTTGCCGATCGGGATGCCGATCAGCCTGCGGGGATCGGCGGATTCGATGGGCGGCAACCGGTTCGGCGTCGCGCGGTTCGCGGCGCCGGTCGGGACGCCGGATCCGGCCGAGCGCATCCGGCGCGTCCGTGAGCTGGTGCTCGACGCCAGGGCCGAGCCCGCCGCCGACATCCTGTCGCTGGCCGCACCGGCCCTGTCGCGGTTGCCGGTGGCGGCGGTCGCGCGCTGGTACCTCGGGCAGACGTCGCTGATCGACCTGCAGGCCAGCAACGTGGCCGGCATCCCGGTGCCGGTATACATGGCCGGAGCGCGGATCGACCGGATGTTCCCGTTCGCACCCGCGCCGGGGTGCGGTGTGATGGCGACTCTCGTCTCGCACACGGGGGTGTGCTGCATCGGCGTCACGATCGACACCGCGGCGGTGACCGAGCCGGACCTGTTCCTGCGTTGCCTTTCCGAGGGTCTGGACGAAGTGCTGGCCCTGGGGCGCCGGAAGCCACGCAAGAAGGGGGCGCGATGAAGCTTTACCTGGTGCAGACGGAGACCCCACAGGAACGGCAGATCATCGCCGCGTGGCTCACCACGCAGTTCGAGGACCGGGCCGACGACGACGGCCGTCTCGTCGTCGACCTCGCCGACGAGAAACTGCACGAGATCCTGGCCGACGCCGACGACCTGCTGGTCGAGCCGCTGCGCGTGGTCTGGCTCCCGGAGAACGAGGACGACCGGCCGCTGACCCGGCTGGGGGCGGCGATCGCGCGGCGGGGCAACCGGCGTACCCGGTCCGGTGCCCAGCGGCTGATCATGCGCGGCGGCACCGATCGGTACCAGGTCCTGGTCGGGAAGCCGGCGACCGTCGGTGAGCTGCGTTCACGCTGGGAGTCGTCCGGGAGCCGGGGTGGCTTCGGCCGGTTCGTCGAGCGTCAGGCCGTGCTCGCGCTCGACCGGGCCGAGCGGGCGCTGATCGGCAGCCAGTACAAAGTCGCCCGGTACGTGGTGGAGGAGATCACGGCGTCGCCGCGCTTCCGCACCGGCGTCGAGCGGCTGGCCGACGAGTTGGACCTCTCCGTCGACGAGGTGCAGCAGCGGGCGCTGGCCGCGCTGAACCAGATGGTCGCGGCGCAGAGCCGGCGGGCGATCGACGCCTGGAACCGGCTGGGGCGCTACTTCGCGCGGGCGTACAAGCTGGTGGTGGACGACCGTGGCGCCGACTCGCTGCGCTCGCTGGGGCAGAAGTATCCGCTGGTGTTCCTGCCCAGCCACCGCTCGTACCTCGATCCGCTGGTGCTGCGTCCGGCCCTGCTCGCCCACGGGCTGCCGCTCAACCACGTGATGGGCGGCGTCAACATCGACTTCTGGCCGGTCGGGCCGTTGACGCGGCGCAGCGGCTACGTCTTCATCCGGCGCAGCATCGCCGACGACGCCGTGTACCGCTGGGTGCTCCGCGAGTACATGGGTTATCTGCTCTCCAAGCGCTTCAACCTCGAGTGGTACATCGAGGGCGGCCGCTCGCGCACCGGCAAGCTCCGCCCGCCGCGCTACGGGCTGCTGACCTACCTGGCCGAGGCGTTCCGCTCGAGCGGCGTCGAGGACGTCTACCTGGTGCCGGTGTCGCTCAGCTACGACCAGCTCTACGAGGTGGGGCTGATGGCCGAGGAGGCCCACGGCGGTACCAAGCCGGCCGAGAGCTTCGCCTGGCTGCTGCGGTTCAACCGGGCGCAGGACAGCCAGCGTGGCGTCGTCCAGGTGCGGTTCGGGGAGCCGCTCTCGCTGCGTGACGCGCTGGCCGACGAACCCGACACCCGGCTGGCCGTGCAGAAGACCGCGTTCGAGGTCTCGCACCGGATCAACGAGGCCAGCCCGGTGATGCCCCGGTCGCTGGTGACGCTGGCACTGCTCGGCATCGAGGACCGCGCGCTCACCGTGGCCGAGGTGGCGTCGGTGCTCGACCCGCTGGTGGCGTACTTCGCGTCGCGTGAGCTCGCGGACCGCTCCGCGCTCGGGCTGGCCGACGACCGGGGCGTCCGGCAGACGCTCGACGACCTGGCCGGCGCCGGCGTCGTCGAGCGCTACGACAAGGGCATCGAGCCGGTGTACCGGGTGGGGCCGGATCAGCACCTGGTCGCGGCGTTCTACCGGAACAACACGATCCACTTCCTGGTGGTTCGGGCCGTGGCCGAGTTGATGCTGCAGGCCGTGTCCGAGGCGTCTCCCGACGATGTGCTCGACTACGGGTGGAACGCGGCGCTGGCCCTGCGTGACCTGCTGAAGTTCGAGTTCTTCTTCAGCGACAAGGAAGCGTTCCGGGCCGAGTTGCACCGCGAGCTGGCGCTCATCGACCCGTCCTGGCGCTCGCGGATCGCCGATCCGGACGGCGCCGCCACGTTGCTCGGGTCGCTGCGGGTGCACCTGGCCCACCGGGTGCTGCAGCCGTTCCTGGAGGCGTACTGGGTGGTGGCGCAGCGGCTGGCCGCCCGCGACCCGCGGACGCCGGTGGAGACCAAGGCGTTCACCCGCGAATGCCTGGACGTCGCCCGCCAGCTCCGGATGCAGCAGCAGCTGGCCAGCACCGAGTCGATCTCCGGCGAGCTGTACGCGACCGCGCTGAAGCTGGCCGCCAACCGCGACCTGGTCGACCCGGGCCGCGAGGAGCTGCGCACCGCCCGCGAGGCGTTCGCCGCCGAGATCGACGCGTGGGTGCGGCGCGTGCGTGCCGTCCGGGCCCTGGCCCTGGCGGAGCCGGACCACGTGGCGCCCGCGGTGACGCTGAGCGCCCGGCGTCCCGGGGTGTCCCGGTCGTGAAGCTCTCCGACCGGCTGGCCGCGATCGCCGCCGGACCGCAGGGGCCGAGAGTCGGCGCGTTCTTCGACCTCGACGGCACGCTCATCGACGGCTACACGGCGGTGTCGGTCTACCGCGACCGCATCCGCAAGCGCGACGTCGGCCTGCGTGAGCTCGGCCAGACGCTCGGGCTCGCGCTCGACATGCGGCTGCGTGGCGCCGACCTCGACGCGCTCGCCGCCTTCGCGGTCGGCGCGCTGGCCGGACGCCAGGAGGAAGACCTCGAGGAGTGGGGAGAGCGGCTGTTCCGCCAGGAGATCGCCGGTCTCGTCTACCCCGGCGCCCGGCTGCTGGTGGAGGCGCACCGGCGCGCCGGGCACAAACTCGTCATGGCGACGTCGGCGACCTGGTTCCAGGCCTGCCCGGTGGCGAACGATCTGGAGTTCGACGAGGTGCTCTGCACCCGGCACGGCGTCCGCGACGGGATGCTCACCGGTGAGCTCGACGGTGGCTCGCTCTGGGGCCCGGCGAAGGCCCGCGCGGTCGAGGGGTACGCGGCGCGGGCCGACGTCTCCCTCGCCGACAGTTACGCGTACTCCAACGGCGCCGAGGACGTGCCGTTCCTCGCGCTCGCCGGCTACCCGTGCGCGCTCAACCCCGACGGGGACCTCCCGGCCGCGGCACGCCTGCACGAGTGGCCGATCCTGCGCCTCGACCCGCCGGGCAGCCGGTTCAGCGCGGCCGCGGTGGTGCGCACCGGCGTCGCACTGGGTGCGCTGTTGGGGTCGGTGGGGGTCAGCGCCGGCGTCGGTCTGCTGAGCCGGTCCCGCGCCACCGCGGCCAACCTGGCCGGTTCGATCGGCCCCGACCTGGCCCTGACCCTGGCCGGGGTGCGGGTGAACGTCCACGGCGAGGAGAACCTGTGGGCGCGGCGGCCGGCCGTGTTCATGTTCAACCATCAGAGCAGCCTCGATCTGGGCGTGCTGGGCAGCCTGATCCGCCGTGACATCACCGCGGTGGTGAAACGGGAGGCGCGCTCGGACCCGCGGTTCGCCGCCATCGGCGCGCTGCTGGACGTGGCGTACGTCGACCGCTCGGCCGGCCGGGGCCGGGCCGCCCTGGAGCCCGCGGTGGCCCGGTTGAAGGCCGGCACGTCGATCGCGATCGCACCCGAGGGCACGCGCTCCCCGACGCCCCGATTGGGCCGCTTCAAGAAGGGCGGCTTCTACCTGGCGATCGAGGCCGGGGTACCGATCGTGCCGATCGTGATCCGGAACGCCGGCGACCTGATGTGGCGCGATTCGCTGCTCGTGCACCCGGGCACGGTCGACGTCGCGGTGCTTCCCCCCGTCGAGACCGCGGACTGGCCGGTGGACGAGGTCGAGAAGCTGGCGGAATCGGTGCGCACGCAGTTCGACTCCACGCTGCGGAATTGGCCTGTGGAAAGTGGGAACGGGCCGTAGTTGCGTCGCTACCGTTGAGGGATGTGGGTGGTGCGCGCGCTGGCGGCGGTGTCTCTCGTCGCCCTGGGCGGGTGCGGTGCGGGCGAGAGCTACGGCTCACTGCCGCCGCCTGCGCATTCATCGTCCGCGGCGTGTGCCGCAGCGGGCTGCGGTGAGGCGGAGGTCGTCGTCGCGCAGTACCGCCGCTTCTGGGCCGAGTCGTTACCGGCCGCGTCGGGGGCGGCGCCTGGGCTACGGCGGGCGGTGCTCGCTCCGGTCACCGCGGAGCCGGAGCTCACGCATCTGGTGCGGAGCTTGGCCGTGCTCGACGGGAAGGGGCAGCGGAGTTACGGCACGGATGCGCCGGTGTCGCAGACGGTGCGGGTGAATGGGCTGGCCGCGCAGGTGGATGGTTGTCTGGATTCGAGCCGCTCGGGCGTGGCCGACGCGATCACCGGAAAGCCGATCACTCGGGGGGTGGCGCGCAATCCGGTGAGCGTGGAGATGGTTCGCGGCCCCGACGAGATTTGGCGCGTAGCGGCGGTTACGTATCCCGGGGATACGACGTGTTGAGGTTTTTGCGGGGCGTGGCCGGCTTCGCGTGGTGGCCGGCGGGCGCTAGGCATGCCGCGTACGGGCGTGCGGAGGTCGGCGCCGTGAGCACTGTTGGAGGCGCTGGGCATACGGCGGGCTGCCCGGATGCTGCGGCCGTGCAAGTGGTGCCCGACGGCAGGAGCTTCGCTATTGCGCGCGGGAACCTCGCTGCCACGCTCAGACGGCTCGCGGACAAGCGCTGGCCTGCGAAGACCGGCGCTGTTGGAGCCGCCGGGACCGGGTGTACCGAGACTGCCGCCGCACGGCTTGCGGCCATCGGCCGGATGGCTGCGATCGGGCGCGGGGGCCTCATCGCCGCTCTTGGACGCCTCGCGAACACGCGCGGGTATCCGGGGGCCAGCGCCGCTGGAGCCGGGCATGCCAAAGCTGCCGCCGCACCGACTGCGGCCACCGGCGGGCGCCCCGCGGTTGCGCGCGGGGGCATCGCAACGACGCGCGAGTATCCGGAGGCGGGCACTGCTGGAGCCGCCGTCTGCATCTCGATCGGGCGCACCGACGCTGCCGCCGCGTCGCTTGCAGCCATCAGCAGAAGCCCTGCGATCGCGGACGGGGCCCTCGTTACCGCTCCTCGGCGCCTCGTAGCCGCGATCGTGGTCGTGGCTGTGCTCGTGGCCGGCGTGGTGTGTGGGACCGCTGGGTCGGCGTGGGCGGACGACGATCCGGTGACCGTCACCGGGGACAACCGGCGCTCGGTGGACATCCGGGTCCGCGACGAAGGACCGGGCGCAGCGGGGCGCACGAAACCCCGCCGGCCGACCGCCGCAGACGCCCCCGAGGCCTGGGACGAATGCCATGAACGCAACAGCGCCTATGGCACCGCGTGCCTGGCCGCAGCCGGCGGAACCACTCCGCGCGGCGACAGCGTCGTCACTTTGGCCCTCGAAGCCCGCAGCCGGCTGACACTCCCACTCCCCGCTCCGACCGTGAGCCCGAGAGTCCGGTTCAAAGACGGCCGCACCGGGGGCCTCACCGGCGCCCCGACCTGGCTCTGGACCGACCCGACCCACTGGTCCCCGAACGGCACTCCCCTTGTCCGCTCAGCTCGTGCAGGCGAGGTGTCAGCCTTGGTCAGCGCGGCTCCCGTGCGCATCGTCTGGCACCCCGGAGACGGCACAACAGTGGTGTGCCGCAGCCCTGGCACCCCGTTGACCGATCCACGCCAGGGCAGCGCAGGCTCACCCGACTGTGGCCACACGTACCGCCGCACCTCAGCCGACCAGCCAAACGCCCGCTACCGCGCAACGGTCGGCATCACGTGGGCCGTCACCTGGTCCGGCTCCGACGGCAGCGGCGGCACCTTGGCCCCTTTGATCGTCACCACCATCGTCGACTACACAGTCCGAGAGGCCCGAGCCCAACTAACCAGCCCATAGCCGCGCAGCTAGAGATCGGGCGCGACTCAGTCCGGCACGACTTAGACCGACGCGACTCAGACCGACGCGACTCAGACCAGGCGCGACTCAGACCAGGCGCGACTCAGACCAGGCGCGACTCAGACCAGGCGCGACTCAGACCAGGCGCGACTCAGACCAGGCGCGACTTAGACGGGGCGCACCTCAAACCGGGGCGCGGATACAGGCTGGTGTGCTGTGAGCCTCCGGGGCTAAGCACTTCGGCGTGGGGAGAAGCTGAGGCCTGTGCGCTCTCACCAGCCCCGTCCAGGCCAGCTCACCTCCCATGGCCGAGCCCAGCCCAAGGCCCCTGGCTCACCAACCCACCAGCGCTCAAATCGCGCCCATCCGACCAAGCTCGCAGGCCGCACGCAGCTCGCAGGCCACACGCAGCCCGCCAGCCTCCTGCCCTCGCCCCATCCGACCAGTCATCAGTCACACAGAGCCCATCGACCTCCCGGCCCCCCACCATTGCCCAGCCCGCCCGCTGTGCGTGCACAACTCACCGGCCCGCGAGCTACCCGGCTAGCCAGCCCGCGATCGATCCCGGCTGACCACCCACCTACGATCCCGGCTGATCTCCCCCGCCGACCCTCCCGCCTGGTCACCGCCGCCGACCCACCCGACTGATCACCACCGCCGACCCACCCGGCCGATCTCCCCCGCCGACCCACCCGGCCGAGCCACCTCGCCGATGACCCCGACCGATCGGTCCGCCGATAAGACACGGCCGATCCAGGCCCGGCTGCCTAGCCCGTCACCGGGATGAGGGTCACGTCGGCCGGTGACCGTGCCCGATCGGGCAGCCCAAAGCGCCCCCGAAACAGATCAGGTACTAGCCGCGCAACAAATGCGGTAAGGGTCGCCGGAGCCGCACCAG
This sequence comes from Cryptosporangium japonicum, assembly GCF_039524755.1. Taxonomy (NCBI): domain Bacteria; kingdom Bacillati; phylum Actinomycetota; class Actinomycetes; order Cryptosporangiales; family Cryptosporangiaceae; genus Cryptosporangium; species Cryptosporangium japonicum. Next base: position 120,547 of record NZ_BAAAGX010000029.1, on the reverse strand, counting down.
CACTTCTGGCCCGGAGACGGCGGCCATGAGGTCACCCGGCCTGCCCTTCCCAGCTCCGCCGCGTACGCCGCCCTGGTTTCGCTGGCCACGACGTCGAGATCCCGCTCCTGAGCGAACTCCGCCAAACCCTCCACGGTCACCGCGGCCACGCCGAAGGACGCCTCCGAATCCTCGGACTGGGCTCGGAGCATGTCCTCGACGTTGCGGCGGTGGGTGGCGTGGTCGTCGCCGTATTCGGGGACGAACTGGGGCCAGCGTGCGGCCATCGCGTCCCACTGGTCGGCCGGCCAGTACACCAGCACGCGCAGGCTCTTGGTGCGCTGCGGTTTGCGTCCCTTGCGCTGGCCGCGGACACGCGCGAAGCCGCGCAGGAACGAGTCGATCCGGGCGTCCAGGGTCGGCTCGGCTGGTCCGGGCTCAGTCACGTCGTCGAGCGTACTCAGGCAGGCTGAGTGGTGTGAACGACCTGGTGTGGTACGTCGCGTACGGCTCGAACATGCACGCCGACCGGCTGCGCTACTACCTCGCCGGTGGCCGGCCCGCCGGCGCGGCACGCACCTACCCGGGCTGCCGCGACACCAGCCCGCCGCGGCGCACCGAACCGGTGTTCCTCGACGGCGGGATCTACTTCGCGCTCGAGTCGCGCACCTGGACCGGCGGCATGGCGTTCTACGACCCGCGCTTACCCGGCCGCGCCGCCGGACGCGGATACCTGCTCGGCGCCGGCCAGTTCGCCGACATCGCCGCGCAGGAGATGGCCCGGCGGCCCGACGTCGACCTGGACCTGACCGAGGCGGTCACGACCGGCCGCGCGACGCTGGGCCCGGGACGCTACGAGACGCTGGTGTGCCCCGGCGTGCTCGACGGGCACCCGATGCTGACGTTCACCGCGCCGTGGGCCTGCGCCGACGTGGAGCTCAACCCACCGGCACCGCGCTATCTGGGGATCATCGCCAGCGGCCTGCAGGAGGCGCACGGCTGGGACCCCGAGACGCTCACCGCGTACCTGGCCGAACGGCCCGGCATCCGCGGGCACTGGAGCCCGGACGCGATCAGATCTCACACCAGCGGCGGCGGAACGACCTCGCCGGACGCCGCCGACCCGAACAGCAGTTGCCAGCGCGATATTCGATAACCGAGTTCCCGGCCGAAACACCGTTTCCCGACGGGCGCGAAGTAGTCGAGCGCCCGCCCGTCGGGAACGTGGATCCGCGCCCCCACCCGGACGCCGTCGGGCCGGCGGTCGCAGACCGAGAGCGCCCGCACCCGCCGGCCGTCGTGCTCGTCGGCATCCAGCCAGGCCTCACCGGCCACGCCGCCGCCCTGCCGGGCCACGAGGTAGGTCTGGTGGCTGCCGCCCTCGGCGAAGTACTGGACGCCGAACGCGACCGGCCCGCCGCCGGAACCGGCGACGAGCGACAACACGATGACGAGAACGATGTTCACGAGATACCTCCAGGGGGATCGGACGCATCGAGAATGCGCCCGGAACGCCCGGGAAAGGCGGTTGTCCACCGGTGCCGAGCGTCGTCCACGGCCTCGCGGATCGAGGTTGACAGGCGCCACGTCGGGGCCACCGCCGGACGCGGTGGCGTGGAGTGGGTACCATCCGCGCGGTGACGTCGGTCAACGGCGTCCACAGTGAGCGCGGGTCCGGGCACGGGCATCGCCCCGGAGTCCAGGACGTCGCTGCTTTCTCCGCCCGCGCGGCGCGGAAAGCGGCACAGGATGCTGGCGGGGCATAGCCTGTCGCCACAGAGCCGGTACGAGGAGGTCACGGTGACCAGGGTCGACGTAGTCGCGGTGACGCATCGCGGCCTGGTCCGCGGCCGCAACGAGGACACCTTGGCGGTGGCCGGGTTCCTCTCCGGGGCGTTCGAGAACGAGCCGGTGCGCCTGGAAGTGAACACCGCTCGCCCGGTGTCGTTCCTGGTGGCCGATGGGCTGGGCGGCCACGTGGAGGGCTTCCGGGCCAGCCGGCTCGCGGCCGCGCTGCTCAGCGACGCCACGCCGGAGCTGCACGACGAGGAGACGATCGTCTCCGCGGTCCGTGGCGCCAGCGACGCGGTGTTCGCCGAGATGGCGCACAACCCCGACTGGTACGGGATGGGCACCACGGTCGTGGGCCTGGTGCTCGACGGGGACCGCGCGTTCTGCCTGAACGTCGGCGACAGCCGCTGTTACCGGGTGGGCGACGACGGCTCGCTCGACCAGCTCTCGATCGACGACTCGCCCCCGCTGGACCCGGCCTCCGGCCGCCGGTTCACGACGATCGTCACGCAGACGCTCGGCGGCACCCGTCAGGAGAGCGTGATCCACCCGCACGTCTCCGTGCACCGGGTCGTCCCCGGGGACCGGTTCCTGCTCTGCAGCGACGGCCTCACCGACTACAGCGAGCCCGAGGCCCTCCCGGCCGCCCTCGCGAACCCGCACGCCGACCCGGTCGACAGCGTCAACGCGCTCCTGCACGCCGCGTTCGAAGGCGGCGGCAAGGACAACGTCTCGATCATCCTGCTCAAAGTCGCCGAGATCGACTAAAGCCGAGATCGATCAGGCGAGCCGCCGCCGCATCACCACGCCGTGACCGCGGCGCCCGGCCTCCACCACGACCTGATAGCCCAGCCGCGCGTACAACCGCTGCGCACCCGTGTTGTCGGGCTCCACACCGAGCTCGGCGTACCCGAGCCCACGCCGACGGATACGCTCCTCCGCCGATCGCACGAGCAGCGTGCCGATACCGCAGGAGCGGAACGCCGGGTGCACCACCACCTGCCACAGCCAGCCGGCCCCGGGGCTGCGCCCGTAGTCGACCCCGCCGATGCCCAGCGGTAGGTCGCTGGGACCACACACGGCCAGGTAGTCGACCACCCCGGCGGACCGCCGACCGAGCGCGGCGGCGATGAAGCGCAGCCGGGTCGGTGACCCGGTCCACGCGCAGCCCGCGAGATCCTCGTGGAGAAGATCGCGGACGATCAGGTCGACGGTGACCCTGGCGTCAGCCATGGATTCATTGTCGGCCGCGTCACGGCCGGAGTCAGCCGTTCAGCGCGACGAGCGTGGCTGTCCCGCCGGCGGACGACTGAGTTTCGGACCGATCGGACCCCGTCGGGCCAACGGTGGGCGTCGACGCCCCCGCCGTGGCACCAACCGCCGTCGCCCCCCTGGGCCTAGCCACATGAGTTCCGCCCCGTTGATCCGGCCGTCGATCCGGTCGCACGTGGTTCGGCGACCGACGACGACGGCGCTGGGTTCGCTGCGATGTCCTCGGACGCGTAGGCGTCCGGGCTCACTGCTGTTTCGGTGTCGTTCTGTTCGGTGCTGCTGGACGAGTCCTCGGCGGACGAGGTGTCGCGTGGAGCTGCCGCCGGTGGAGCGTCGGCCGCCGGCTCGGACGACGCCGGCTTCGACGTCGGAGCGGCCGGTTTCGTCGTCGGAGCGCTCACGGCGTTGCCACCGCCGAGCGCGACCGTCGACTGTTGCACGCTACCCGGGCTGAGCGTGACGTTCGGGATCGTCGCCGTGCGGCCCGCGTTGTCGGTGACCTTCACCGAGAACGGGCCGTCGCCGAGGCCGCTCTCCGCGACCCAGTGGTTGTCGGTGGTCCGGTCGAGCTCCGTGCCGTCGACCTCGACGTTCGTCAGCGGGTTCCCGTGGTTGTCGATCAGGATCGACAGGAAGAACTGCGACGAACCCTCTTTCACCCGGACGCTGAGCTTGCCGACCGCGGGGTTGGCGACCGCCGAATACGTGATCGGAACCACACCGGCCTCGGGGTCGGCGATCTGCTCGAACGCCTCCCGGCTCAGGTCGATGTGGCCTTCCGCGCACTCCGGGCACTGGTCGACGACCTTCACCCGGACGCTGCCCGAGGGCCCGGTCACGTCGAGGTAGCCGCCGCACGCACCCGCGTTGGAGTACTCGGCCGGGCCGAGCGCGACGTACAGGTCGTCGGCCGGGAGCGAGGGGTACGAGCAGTTGCCGACGCCGCCGTCGAAGAACGTGGCCTCGCCGCTGCGCTCCACCCCGGCGGGCGGCACCGCGGCGCAGGCGGCTCCGGCGAACTGGGTCACGCCGGTGACGAACGCGACCGAGCAGAGCACGACACCGCCGGTCACGCTCGGAGCGAACCAGCGTCGCCGCAGGGCCCGGCGTAAGCCCGCAAGCGGACCCTCTGCCTTGGGCGCGGGCCGCGGCGGGGCGGTCACACCGGCGCGGAAATCCGTCGTCTCGAACGACGAGACGACCGGCGCGAACCCGTCACCCCGCGCCGTCCGCCACCCGTCCGACCGCGGCTCGTCCGCCGCCGCATCCAGGCCGCGCACCTCGTCCGCAGCCGGCCGGAATCCCCGCGCCTCGGTAGCCGCAGCCGGCCGGAATCCCCGCGCCTCGGTAGCCGCAGCCGGCCGATCGACGGTCGGGCGGTCCATGGCCTGATCGGCCTGCCGGTCCACCGCCGAGCGGGCCGCCACCGCGCCCGCGACCCCGGCCACCGCGCTGGAACCGACCCCACGTCGACGGGATCCCCGGTGCTTGCCCCGCCCGGAATCCGCGTCGTCGACGACCCGGAACTCGCCGGTGTTGCCGCCGTTCGACCGGGGCGTACCGAAAAAGTCGGTGTCGGCCGGGTCCCAGGCGTCGATCGGCTCGTCTTCCCAGCGTGGGCCGGTCACGCCCGCACGCCTTCGTCGGTCGACGCCGTGCTGACCAAGCTTCTGCCTCCACCGCTCCGCGTCGATCCCACACCGGCCGACGCACATCTAAACGGATGTCATCGTGCCGCGCGCACGCGGAGTACGGCAGATCCGGACCGTCGGTTTAGGCGCGCCTTGGGGATGTCTTAAGCCGCGGCACCTCGGCCCGGAGGCGAATCACCTGCACACAGCGGGTGCCCCCCGCTGCAGTCGATTTGGGGGCATACTCGCCCCACGTCATTGCGGAATCCGGTTCCGGGGAATCCACAGTGTCCGACCCGCACCCCAGTGGAACCGACCGAACCCGCCCCGGAAGTGACCGATACCGCGTCCGCCCAAACCTCCCGCGCGAATCCGCGTAGCCCCGTGCTGAGCGGGGACTAGCTGATACATGGGAGGTTTTCGCCGTTCACGGTCGCGTGTTATGCCTGGATACCCGGCGAATTCGGCGACCGACGACAGCGAAGGGCCCTCGCGATGCCGCTGACATTGGTCTCCGCTTTACGCGGTAGACCGGAGCACGTGCCGCCCGACTTCCCGGACGCGCGCGCGTCCGATTCCGCCGAGCCCACGGCGACGGACGCCACCCCACTGCTGTCCGGGCGCGTCGGCCTCGGCCCGATCGCCGCACGCTCGGGCGCCGTCCTGCGCGCCGCCTGGTGCGTCGTCCTGCCGGCGGTCGCCTACGGCGGCGGCCCGGTCGCGGCTCCTTCGGTCTGGCAGCACGTGCTTCTCGTCGGAGCGCTCGCCTGGGGTGCGAGTGTGGCCGCGATCTGCTGGACGGGCCGGCTCCCGGCCTGGCTGGTGCTCGGCGACGCCGTGGTGTCGGCGGGGCTGTTGATCGCGACGGTCCGGCTCGTCCCGACCGAGTTCGCCGGTGCCGCCGGGAGCTGGGTGATCGGGTGGGCCGGTGTCTCGGTGCTGCTGGCGTCCTGGCGGCTGCGTGCCTCGCTGGTCTGGGTGGTGGCGGTGGCCGAGATCGGCGCCTACCTGCTCGGTTCCCAGCTGGCCGGCGCCGAGATCGAGAGCACCGAACCGTTCGGGCTGGCCCGGCCGATCGCCGACACCGCGCAGGCGGCCGGCGTGCTGCTGGCGCTGGCCGCGATCGGCCTGGTGCTGGTCCGCCTGGTCCGGCTGGGCGCGTTGAACGCGGGCGGCACGATCCGGATGCGCAACGCCGCCCGCCGCACCGACCAGGTCGAGCGCGCCCGGCTCCACGACCGCAGCGTCCGCCGCCTCCTGCTGCACGACACCGTGTTGACGACGCTCACCGCGGTCGCCCGGGGTGGGCTGGAAGGCCGGGCCGACGTCGTCCGCGCCCGCTGCACCGACGACATGGAGTCGCTCGCCCACGCTCCACGCGCGGACGAACCCGTCCGCACCGGCCGCCAGGTCATCGACGTCGTCCACCGGCAGGCCGCGCACCGGGGGCTGCGGGTGTACGTCGCCGAGGGCGCCCCCACCGACCCGCTGCCGGCCGAAGTGACCACCGCCTTCGCCGCCGCGAGCCGGGAGGCCCTGTCGAACGTCGAGAAGCACGCGGGCACGACCGAGGTCGGCATCGCGGCCCGCGGCGGCGAGAACTGGCTGGAGCTGACGATCCACGACCGCGGCCGCGGCTTCGACCCGGCCACCGCCCGCAGCGGTGGCCTCGGGCTCAAGAAGTCGCTCACCGGGCGGATGTCGGCGGTCGGCGGAGCCGCGAGCGTGCAGTCGGCGATCGGCCGCGGCACGGTCGTGACCCTGCGCTGGTCGGCCGAGGAGGCCGCCCACGTCGGCATCGTGCCGACGCCGGCGATCGAGGAGCCCTCCGAGGCGGCGCCCGCCGGGGCGAATCAGGTCGACGAGGAACGCATCCTCGCCGATCGTTACACCCGTTACGGGCTGCTGGCGCTCGCCTGGATCGGCCATTTCTGGCAGGCCTTGAGCCTCGGCCTGCTGATCACCAACTGGGCCGACTACCGCTCGGGCTGGGTGGCGCTCGGCGGCTGGTTCGTCCTGTTCGTCGTCACGCTCGTGCAGGTCTACCTGGTCACGTTGCAGGGCAAGCGCGGCCACCCGTCGGACTGGATCGACCGGCACGCCGGCTGGATGACCGTCCTGTCGGTGACCGCGGCGCTGGCGGTGCTGCTCGACTGCACGTCGGCGGGCCTGCTCACCCCGGCGAACTGGCCGATCGGCGTCCTCGGCTGGATCCTCTCGGTGTTCGCACTGCGCCGCCCGCTGTGGTTCGACCTCGCCTGGCTGACGATCGCGCTCACCGCGCTGACCGCGGTGGCGATCGAGTGGAACGGGTCGAGCACCGCCGTGGCGATCGCGCTCGGCGTCGTGTTCGGGGCCGGCATCCCGCAGGTCGGTGCGCTGGTGATCGTCTTCGAACTGCGTCGGCACGCGACCGTCGCGGCGGCGGCCCTCGCCGAACAGCACCGGTTGGACGCCGCACGCGCGGCCCGCGACGCGGTGACCGCCGATCGGATCCAGCGCGACGCCGCACTCAGCCGGGATCTGTTCCCGCTGTTGCGCGCGCTCTCCAACGGGGCGGCGAACCCCGACTCGCCGGTCGTCCGGCGTCGCTGCGAACTCGCCGCCGCCGAGGTGCGCGCGCTCGTCGACCACGACGACCTCACCACCCCGATCGCGACGCTCGACGCCGTCGCCGCGGTCACCCGCAGCGCCCGTCAGCGCGACATCGTGCCGATCGTGCACCTCGGCGAAGGCCTCGACGTGGTCTCACCGGGCTGGCAGCGCACGTTCGCGCAACTCACCGATCGAATGCTCGCCGAAGCACTGCCCGGCGAGGCGACCCTCACGGTGCGCGGGACGCCGGAGGAGATCGCGATCACGTTCTGCTTCCCGACCCGTACGCCCGCGCCGCAGCTGCAGTCCGTGGCGGTCGGCGTCGGTAATCAGTTGGTGCCCGACCGTCAGATTCGGGTGGACATCGAACCGGACATGACCAACACCGCATGGCTGGAGGTGACATGGGACACGAGGAGCGTGGCGTGATCCGCGTCGCAGTGGTCGACGACGACGAGATCCTGCTGCACGGCATCGAGGCCTGGCTCTGCCAGGGCAACCCGAACTCCGGAGGCGCCCCGGACGGTCTCGAGGTGCAGGTCGTGGCCACGGCGAAGTCGGTGCTCGACCTGTTGTCCGGTGCGTCCAGACCCGGCCCGGGGCTGCCGTCGGCGCCCCCGCCGAACTATTCGTTCCACCGCAACAACGGGGTGGACCGACCGCTGAACGTCGGCCGGGCGAGTGTTCCGTCGATGCGCCCCAGCCCGTACACCGAGGAGCCGACGCCGCGGGCCGCCGCACCGGTGGCGCTGATGGACCTGCGTCTGCGTGACGGCAGGCGCGTCGCCGAGAACGTCCAGGCGCTGATCAAGGCGGGCTACGCCGTGGTCACGTGCAGCACGATCGACGACGCCGGGTTCGTGCACGAGGCCGGGCGGGCGGGCGCGCTGAGCTACGTCCGCAAGTCGCGCGAGGCCGGTGACATGCGTCAGGCGCTGGCCGCGGCGGCACGCGGCGAGCGGTACGTCTCGCAGAGCCACGCCGCGTTGATCCAGCGCGCACGGTCCTACGGGGTGCCGGAACTGTCCGGTCAGGAGCGGGAGGCGCTGCGGCTGTACGCGTCGGGCCTGACGATGTCGAGCGTCGCCCGGCGGCTCAACGTCAAGCAGGGCACCGCGAAGAGTTACCTGGACCGGGTGCGCGACAAGTACGAGCAGGCCGGTCGAGCGGCCCGGACGAAGCTGGAGCTCCGTGACCGGGCCGTCGAGGACGGGGTGCTCAGCACCCCCCGACCGGAGTGACGCTCAGCTGACGGCCACCGGCGTGCGGGCGAACGTGACCCGCACGGCGGTGCCCGGCGCCAGCTGCGAGACCTGGGAACTGGGCACCTGGGCGGTGATCAGCTCACCGCCGGGCATCGTGACCGTCACGCGGCTGCTGGAGCCCAGGAACGCGGACGAGGCCACCGTGGCCTCGCTGGTGGAGTCGACCGCCACCTCCACCGCCTCCGGGCGGACGTACGCGGTGACCTCGGCGCCCGGCGTCGTGGCGTCGGACTGCGCCAGTGGCAGTTGCTGGCCGAGGACCTCGACGGTGCCGCCGGCCGCCACCACACCGGGCAGGCGGTTGCTCAACCCGACGAACTCGGCGACGAACGCGGTCGCCGGCCGGGAGTACACCTCCTCCGGCGGGCCGATCTGCTCCAGGTTGCCCGCGCGCATCACGCCGACCCGGTCGGCGACCGCGAGTGCCTCCTCCTGGTCGTGGGTCACGAACAGCGTCGTCGTGCCCACCTCCAGCTGGATGCGCCGGATCTCGTCGCGGAGCTGCACGCGCACCTTGGCGTCCAGCGCGGAGAGCGGTTCGTCGAGCAGGAGCACGGCCGGCCGGATCGCCAGCGCACGGGCCAGCGCGACCCGCTGCTGCTGACCACCGGACATCTCGTGCGGGTACCGCCCGGACTGCGCGGTCAGGCCGACGAGCTCCAGCGCCTCGTTCGCCCGCTTCGTGCGCTCGGCCCCGCTGATCTTGCGCAGCCGCAACCCGAACGCGACGTTCTCCACCGCGGTGAGGTGCGGGAACAGACTGTAGGCCTGGAAGACCATGCCCATGTTGCGCTTGTTGGCCGAGACCCGGGTGAGGTCCTTGCCGCCGACGGTCACCGTGCCGGCGTCGGCGTCCTCCAGACCGGCCAGCACACGCAGCGCGGTCGTCTTGCCGCAGCCGGACGGGCCGAGCAGCGCGACCAGTTCGCCGGGGGCGAGCGTGAGGTCGAGGCCGTCCAGCGCGTGCACCGTGCCGAACGTCCGCCGCAGCCCGGCCAGCGCGACCTCGACGCCAGTCATGAAACCTCCTTGGAACGCCGCCGACCACCGACGAACGAGAGCGCGAACAGCAGGACGAACGCGAGCACGAGTGAGACCAGCGAGACCGCGACCGAGATCGTGGCGCTGCTCTTGCCCAGCAGGTTGATGGCGACCTGCAGGTTCTCGCGGTTGAGCAGGGAGGCGATCGTGAACTCACCGAGCACGAGCGCGACGCTCAGGAACGCTGCCGACAGGACCGCCGACCGGATGTTCGGCAGCACGACCCGCCAGAGCACGGTGCCCCAGCCCGCGCCGAGGCTACGGGCGGCCTCGGACAGCGTCTTCACGTCGATCGCCGCGAGGCCCGCGTCCAACGCCCGGTACGCGAACGGCAGCACCAGGATCACGTACGCGAACGTCAGCCAGAGCGACGAGCCGCTGATCAGGTACGTCACCCAGGCGTACACCGGCGCCAGGCCCACCACCAGCACGATCGCCGGGATCGTCAGCGGGAGCAGACAGAGGAACTCCATCGGCCGACGCAGCCAGGGCAGCCGCAGCCGCACCCAGACCATCGTCGGCACCAACAGCACCAGCATCAGCACCGCGGTGAGCGCGGCCTGCTCGAGCGAGTAGATGATGCCGGTCGAGAGGTCGGGGTAGTCCTCCTGGATCTGGCCCCAGTCGACGAGCGTCTTCCAGACCTCCGCGGTGCGGCCGTCCGCGCCGCGGGTCGTGAACTCGAGCATCGCGTACAGCGGAAGCAGGAAGAACACCCCGAGGACGACGAGCACGACCCAGCGGAACAGGCTCTGCTTGCGTCGGCGGTTCATCCCAACCACCTCGACGTGCGCCTCTGCAGCAGCGCGTAGAGCCACATGACGATCGCGACGACCACGACCATGCCGAGCGCCAGCGCCTTGCCGACGTTCTCCTGCCCCAGCAGCACCTCGCTGGTGAGCGCGCCGCGGATCTGCAGCGGCACGATCGGGCTGCCCTGACTCACCAGCGCGGCCGCGGTCGCGTAGGCCGAGAACGCGTTGGCGAACAACAGCAGCGTCGAACCGAGGAACGCCGGTGCCAGCAGCGGGCCACCGACCAGGCGCCAGTACTGCCAGGTCGAGCCACCCAGGCTCTCGGCCGCCTCCCGCCACTGCGGGCGGATGCCGTCCAGGGCGGGCAGGAACACGATCACCATCAGCGGGATCTGGAAGTACGTGTAGACGAGCGTCAGGCCCGGCAGCTCGAACAGCCAGACGCCACCGGAGAAGATGTTCACGTCGAAGTGGTCGGCCAGGTAGACCGTGACGAAGCCGGTGAGGCCGATCGTCGCGTAGAACGCGAACGCCAGCGTGACGCCGCCGAACTGCGCGAGCACGGCGCAGGCCGACGTGACGATCCGGCGCAGCAGCCCGTCCGGTTTCGCCGTCGCCACCGCGTACGCGAGCAACGCACCGAGGACCGCCCCGATCAGCGCGGACGCGGCCGACAGCGAGATGCTGAAGACGAACGCGTCGACGACCTGCCGGCTGCCGAGCGCCTTGATGTTCTCCAGCGTCGCGCCGCCGCCGTCCTCGGGGTTGGCGCCGAACGCCCCGATCACGACGACCAGCGTCGGGATGATCAGGAAGATGACGACGTAGGCGCCGAACGGAATGACGGCCAGCAGGTCCAGCAACTTCGGGCGTCTGCGGGCACCGGTCCCGCCCTCCGATGTGGAGAGCGGGACCGGTGCGACCAACTCAGGCAACGGCCTTCGCCCAGTTCGCGGCGAGGTACTCCTTGGCCTTCGTGTTCTGCGCCTCGGTCGGGAAGACCGGGGTGCCGGTCACGGCGGGCAGCTTCGCGAACGCGTCCTTGTCGATCGTTCCGGCCTTCTCCATCGACTCGGCGCGGACCGGGCGGGCCCCACCGGCGAGCCAGAGGTTCTGGCCCTCGTCGGAGTAGAGGAACTCCTGCCAGAGCCGCGCGGCGGCCGGGTGCGGGGCGTCCTTGTTGATCGCCTGCACGTAGTAGCCACCCACGACCGCGTTCGCCGGGACGACGGTCTTCCACTCGACCTTGCCCTTGAGCTTCTCGCCCTGGCTGACGTTCAGGTAGTCCCAGTCGATGACGACCGGCGTCTGGCCGGACTCGATCGTCGCCGGGGTCGGGTCGACCGGCAGGAAGTTACCGACGTCCTTGAGCTTCTTGAAGAACTGGACGCCGGGCGCGATGTCGTCGGCGGAGCCGCCGTTGCCGACCGAGGCCATCACGACACCGCTGAACGCCGCGCCGGCCTGCGTCGGGTCACCGTTCAGCGCGACCTTGCCCTTGTAGGCGGGCGTGAGCAGGTCGGCCAGGCTGGTCGGCGCCGGCACCTTGCTCGAGTCGAACCCGATGCTCATGTAGCCGCCGTAGTCGTTGACCCAGGTGCCCTTGGGGTCCTTGAGGTCGGCGGGCACGTCGGCGAACTTCTCGGTCTGGTACGGCGCGAACAGGTCGGTGTTCGCGACCGCGACGGCGCTGCCGAGGTCGAACACGTCCGGCGCGCGGTCCTGGCCCTTGAGGGACTTCGCCGCGGTGATCTCGTCCGCGCTGGAGGCGTCCGGCTGGGCGGAGTTGACCTTGATGTCGTACTTGCCCTCGAAGGCCTTGATGATGTTGCCGTAGTTGGCCCAGTCCGGCGGGAGCGCGATGACGTTGAGCTCGCCCTCCTTCTTCGCGGCCTCGACCAGGTCGTCGAGGCTGCCGAGGTCCTTGGCGCTGGTGGCCGTCGCCGCCTTCGCGGTGTCACCACCGTCACTCGAGTTGTCCTCGGCCGGCGGCGAGCAGGCGGAGACCGCCAACGCGAGCGCAGCCGCGGTAGTGAGCGCGGCGAGTTGGATACGCACAGGTCCTCCTTCGCGGTGGCCCGCGCAGTGCGGGACCAGGAAATTCGTACCGCTGAGGACGCACGTACTCCAGGAGTGTTTCCGTTTTGGAACCTGCACTTGCCAGACATTCAGCGACCGGAAACTCGGCGTTGGCCCAAACCCGGCAAACTAGGACCCGAAGTGTGTGCTCGATCACGCCGCACCTTGACCCGACAACGCATCCTGACCAGGGCGGTTGTCCTGACCGCAGACCGAGGCATCCCCCGTTCAACGGACACAGTGGAGAATCGGTATCGTTTCGGTGACTGACTCGGGGGTACCTCAGAGCGATGGCCGACACGCAGCAGACGGTCTTGGCGGGCCGCTACCGCCTCGTCGACCAGCTTGGTCGCGGCGGTATGGGCACGGTGTGGCGCGCCCACGACGAGCTGCTGGATCGTGATGTCGCGGTCAAGGAAGTGCTGCTCCCCCCGGGTGTCGACGACGAGACGCGCGACGACCTCATGGAGCGCACGAAGCGCGAGGCCCGCGCCGCGGCCCGACTGAGCCACCCCAACGTCGTGACGGTCTTCGACGTCGTCGAGGTGGAGGGCCGGCCGTGGATCGTCATGGAACTGGTCAAAGCGCGCGGCTTGAACCAGATCGTCCGTGACGAGGGTCCGCTGGTGCCCGAGCGGGTGGCCGAGATCGGCGTCCAGCTGCTCAACGCGCTCGGCGTCGCGCACGCGTCCGGCATCTTCCACCGTGACGTGAAGCCCAGCAACGTGCTGGTCTCCGACAACGGCCGGGTCGTGCTCGCCGACTTCGGCATCGCCAGCGTCCAGGGCGACCCGGCGATGACCCGGTCGGGCCTGATCCTCGGCTCGCCGTCCTACATCGCCCCGGAACGCGCGCGCGGCCTGCCCGCCGGGCCGGCCAGCGACCTGTGGGCCGTCGGCGCCACGCTCTACACCGCGGTCGAGGGGCGTCCCCCGTACGACCGCGACGGCATCGTGCCGATCCTCACCGCGGCCGCGATGGAGGATCCCGACCCGTTCGTGAAGGCCGGTCCGATCGCGCCGGTGCTCACCGCGCTGCTGCAGCGCGAACCGTCGAAGCGTCCGTCGGTGGAGGAGGCGCGGCTGGCGCTGCGCCAGATCTCGCTGGCCGCACTGCCGCCGGCGCCCGAGCGTCCGCGGCGGCGCAACCTGAACGCCACCGCCGTGATGCCGAAGACCGACTCCGTGTCGGAGAAGCCGGCCAAGGGCGTCGGCGCGGCCAAGCCGGTGAGCCCGGCCAGGCCGGTCAGTCCGGCCGCACCGGCGGTCGGCGCGGTCGCGCCCGTGAGCCCGGCGGCGAAACCGGTCAGCCCCGCGGTCGGTGGCCCCGATGCGGCCGGCCCGGCCGCGGAGCCCACTGCGCCCACCAGCGGCGCACCGGCCGAGGCCGCGGCGGCTCCGGCGACGCCCGCCCAGCGGACCCCTCCGGAGGAAGCAGCGGTCAGTCCGGCCCCGGTCTCCCCCGCCGCGCCCGACGCCGTCGCGGCCGAGTCGGTGTCGCCGGCTCCGGTCGGGTTCGCGTCCGAGCCCGGCACCAAGACACCGCGCCGGGCCGCGTTCCCGCCGGAGAGCGACACACCGCCGGCCACCGCCTACGGCTCGTCCGGGCGTGGGCGCCTGATCGGCGTCATCGCGGGGCTGCTGATCGTCGTGTCCGTCGTCGCGGGCCTCGTGTACGCGCTGAACGATCGCAACGACGACGACGCGGCCACACCGGCACCCTCGGCGTCGTCCGCGGGCGCTCCGTCCCCCTCGTCGGGTGCGTCGAGCGCGGCGCCGAGCACCAGCTCGTCCGCGTCGGCACCGGCGAGCCCGAGCCCGAGCGCGTCGACCGGCACCGGCACCGGCAGTTCCCCGATACCGGCCGGCTGGCGCAAGGTCACCGGGCCGGGCGGCTTCACGATCGGTGTCCCGAACGGCTGGAGCGCCTCCAACAGCGGTGATGGCTACCGCATCGACGGCAACAACGGCTTCTTCCTCCTCATCCAGCAGAGCAACCAGCCGAAGCCGAACGCCAAGCAGGACTGGGAGAACCAGGAGTCGGCGCGCCGCGCTCGCTTGAGCAATTACCAGCGCATCAGCATCGAGGAGATCCAGTACCGGAACTACTCGACCGCGGCGGACTGGCAGTTCCTCTTCAACCGGGGCGGTCAGCGCATCCACGTGCTGAACCGGGGATTCGTCACGTCACCGACGCAGGCGTACGGGATGTACTTCGAGGCACCGGCCGACGAATGGGACGAGGGCTACCGCTACTTCCAGACGTTCGCCAACACGTTCCAGCCGGCTGCTTAGAGCCCCGGCGTCCACCAGTTGCCGGTGAGCACCAGCATTACCTGCAGGCCGATGGTGGCCGGGTAGTACGCGTCCGGGCGCACCGGCGTCGACGTCAGGTACCGCCACTCGGCGTCGATCCAGTGCTGACCGTTGCGGTCGAGCATCGCGGGCACGGCGAACGGCACCACGAACGCCGGTTCGGTGTAGTCGGCGAGAACCCGGCCGTCGAGTGAGTAGCCGGCCTTGATCCGGGTCGGGTCGTCGCGGGTCGTCGTCCGCGCGAACGTGTTGAGGTGTGCGGCCGCGGCCACCGACCGCGGATCGCCGGAGAGCACGGCGTCGGTGCCGATCCGCCACGGCACCCGGCACGCGTTCCACCAGAAGCTGCCGTCGTTCTCACTCTCGAGCACCTCGCCGTGGGCCGGCCGCGGCGTGCGGTCGATCCGCTCGACGAAGTCGGGCAGCAGCCCGGTGCCGGGCGAGTACTCGACCTGCAACCGGGTGATCAGCCCCAGGTGGGCGTCGAGCACGACGTCCCAGAACGGATCCCCGGTGACCGCGCGGAACGCCCGGAAATGCCCGAGCATCCAGTCCGACGAACGGGAGATCCGGCTGACGTCGTCGTCGCCGTCGCGGGCCCAGTCGCCGGCCCGCACCAGGTGCGACTTCGGGTCGACGATGCTGCGCTTGATCGCCTCGATCCGGCGCCGGGCCAGGTCGAGGTAGGTGGTGCCGCCCCACTGCTCGTGCGCGAGCAGCAGGCCGTAGGCGATGTCGAGGTCGGCGTCGGCGGCCGAATCACCGCCGTTGACGCTCTCGCAGCGCTCGTTCTGCTCGGCGGCGTGCAGGTCCGGATCGATCGACGACGGGTGCGCCATCACGTAACGCAGGATCGCGTCGAACTGCTGGTGGGCGTTCGGGTCGGCGCCGGCCATCAGCGCGGTGACGACCAGGCCCCAGCCCTGCGCCTCACCGACGTACGGCAGGTCGGCGTCGGGCGAGGCGACCGCGGCCCAATCCTGCCCGCAGGGACGCTGGCGCACGAACGCGGACTGCCACTGGCGGTAGTACGCGACGACCGCGTCGTTCAGGTCGCTCTGGTGCCCGGACGGGCGAATGACGGCACCGCGGTAGTGCGCCCTCCGCAAACTGCCGAACGGTACTCCGACGGATCCCTGGCTCCCCTGCGGATACAGCGCTTCCCCCTGGGCCGATCCCGACGCACGCGGCCGTGAAGACCGCTCACTCGAGACAGTACCGCCCCCGTGCCCGTGCCCTTCCGGCTCGTGCTCGAGCAGCGAGCCGACCACCGGAACGCTTCCGATCAGCAGGGCGGCGACCCCGCTGGCCAGTGCCGCGGTGCGGCGGCGTCGGCGCTGGAGACGTCGTCGGCGCGCTCGCGGGCCTTCGTCGTCGGTGCGCCGGTAAACGTACGGGGCAGTAGCCGGCATCGGGGACCCTCCCGAAGGCCTAGGAATGCCACATCTTGTGGCATTTTAGGCTACTTATGGCATATCTCGCGGCCCCGCGTTGTCGTCGGGCACGACCACGGGCTGATCGGGCGCCACCGCGGGCTCACCGATCGACGGTTCGGGCGGCGCCGGCGACGCGAGCGAGCCGTCCTCGTGGTGCGGGGCGTCGTCGCCGTGCCGCGGTGGCACCGGGGGCGCCGGTTCGATCGGGATCCTCGCCATCGCTTTCGGGTCGTGGATCGGGTGCTCCTCGACCTCGTAGCGCCGGATGTACGACCCGACGAACGTCTGGCTGATCGCGGTGAACGGGATCGCCAGGATCGCGCCGATCGGCCCGAGCACCGCGGCACCGGCCAGCACCGCGCCGAACGCCACCGCCGGATGCAGGTCGAGCGTGCGCGCGGTGATCTTCGGCTGCAGCAGGTAGTTCTCCACCTGCTGGTAAATGACGACGAAGACCAGCAGGATCAGCGCGTCGAACGGATCGGCGACCAGCGCGACGAGCAGCGGGAGCGCCGCCGCCAGATAGGTACCGACGGTCGGGATCAGCTGGGAGACCAACCCCACCCAGAGCGCCAGCGCGACCGAGTACTGGACGCCGAGGATCGACAGCACGATGTAGTGCGCCAGTGACGACACCAGCGCCAGCACGATGCGTGAGTAGAGGTACCCGCCGGTCTTGTCGACCGCGATCTCCCAGGCACGCATCACGTCACGCTGGCGGGCCGGTGGCAGCACCGAGCACAGCGAACGGCGCACCCGGGGCGCGTCCGCGCAGAGGTAGTAGCCGAACAGGATCACGGTCAACGCCTGGAAAATGACGCCGAACACGCTGGTGCTGAGGTCGACCGCGTTGCTGGCGACGCCCTCCAGCCACCGACGCACCGGGCCGTCGTCGGCCACGACCTGGTTCTGGATCTGTTGGATCGAGATCTTCGTGTCGAACTTGTCGTTGACCCACGCGACGGCCAGGTCCAGGTACTGCGGGAAGCGTGCGGAGAGCGTCGTCACCTGCGACACCAGCAGCGAGCCGACCGCCACCATGAACCCGATCAGCGACGCGAGGACGATCAGCATCGTCACGCCGGTGGCGGCGCCCCGGCGCCAGCCGCGACGGGCCAGCCAGTTCACCGCCGGTTCCAGCGCGAACGCGAGGAACTGCGCCAGCAGCAGCAGGCCGATCAGGTTACGCAGGCGGCCCAGCAGCCACCAGGTGAGGAAGAAGCCGGAGACGGTGAGCGCGGCCAGCACGAACGCGCGGGGCAGCCAGCGCGGCATCTGATCGTTGCGGCGGCGGTCCGCGGCGGTGCGGCGATGCCGTTCCGCCTCCTCCAGCCCGAACGCGGTGTCACCGAGGTCGTCCACGGACGCGGCCCGGCGCGGGTGGTGGCGCTCGTGTTCGGTCTCGGGATCGGGCGCGGACGGCGGTGCCGGCGACCCGGCCGCCGGATCGGCGGTATCACGGTGCCGACCGCCCGCCCGCCCGACGGCGACCCGTTGCCAGGCCGCCCGGGCGTAGGCGGGAACGGCGAGCCGACGCTCGCGCTTGGCCATTCCCGGTCCTCTCTCCGCCCCGTGGTCCCAGCAGACTAAGCCCTGGTTGCTAGGGGGCGCCCCGCGCGCCGCCGACGGTCGGTTGCGACCGCGACCTAGTCTGTGTTTCAGCGATGGGTCTGACACTCCCCTGTGAAGGACCCCCTAAGATGAGCCCAACCCTCCCATTCGGATGTCACCCCCGCTCAGGAAGGAGGAGCCTCGATGGTTCTCTTCGTCACCATGGTTGTTCTGGCCGTCGCTGTCGCCACTACCGTGACCGCCGGCCAGAAACGCACACTGACCGCCCTCGCCGTCACCGGCGGCGCGCTCTGGACCGCGGCCGCGGCCGGTCTCGCGCTGATGAGCGGCGTTCCGCCGTTGCTCCTCGCTCTGGTCGGGGCCTCGCTGGCCTACGCCGTGCACCACCTCACCCGGCACGCGCTGGCTACCCGCGACGACGGCGCCCCGAACGCGCTGGTGCTGTTTTCCCGTCGCCGCGCCTCCCGTACCCCGGCCCCGATCGAGAACACGCCCACCGACATCACGCTGACGTTGAACACGATCCGCGTGCTGGACGCCGAGCGGTCGCGCCGGGAGCCGCTGCACTGGTCGGTGGTGGCCGCGATCGGCACTTCCGCGACCGCGCTCGAGGGCTACTGGGCCTACCAGCACCTGATCGCCGGCGGCGGAGTGTTCTCCGACCTGACCGCGCTGGCCGGGTTCGCGGTGCTCGCCACGCTCACCGTCGCGACCACGGGTGTCGCGGGCCTGGCGGTGCACATGCGGACGACGCCACGCACCGACTCGGCCCCGCAGCCGATGCCCGCGCCGAGCGACATGGAGACGATCGCGTTCAGCCCCATCCAGGTGGGTACCACCGGGCGGTTCGGTCGTCGTCGCCCGCGTGCCACCGCCAGTCGCTGAACCCAGGAGCAACCCATGACCGAAGCGGACCTGAGCGACGTCGCCGAGCAGAACCGGCCCGTCGCCGACGAGGACACCGATCCGACGCCGGTGATCGAGGATCCCGAGGCGCCGGACGCGGACGCGATCGAGCAGTCCCAGTCGGTACCGATCGACGAGGACGACTACCGCTGAACACCGCGAGGCCCGGGCTCGGAGCCCGGGCCTCGCGGTTTCGTCAGGACCGCTCGTGGACGACGGCCACGCGCTCGGCCGCGTCCAGCCGGTAGCCGACGCCGCGCACGGTGGAGATGTGCGGCCCGGTGCGCTCGAGCTTCGCACGCAGGCGACGGATGTGGACGTCGACCGTGCGCTCGCCGCAGATCACCTGGTGACCCCAGACCAACCGGAGCAGCTGGGGCCGGTCGAAGACCCGCCCGGCGTGCTCGCACAGGAACACCAGCAGGTCGAACTCGCGCCGGGTGAGCTGGAGCTGGACCCCGTCGAGCAGCGCCACCCGCCGCGCCGGGAAGATCTGCAGCGGCGCCGCCGCGACCGCCGGGGTTTTCTCGACGACCGGCGCGACCTTCACGGCCGGCTCCACCGGCAGCGGGGTGGGCGCGACGAACGCCGGTAGCGGCACCGCACCGGCCGGAGCCCAGCCCGGACGACCGACCTGGGTGAGCGTGGGGCGACCGGCCCGGTTACCGGCACCGAGTTCCAGCCCGACCGACGCGGAGATCGCGACGCGGCCGGCGTCGGCGTTCGCCGAGTCGACCAGATCGCGGATCTGGCCGGCGAGTTTTGTCGCGGTCTCGAGCGCTTCCGGCCCGGCGACCGCGACTTCGACCGAGATCGTCGCCCCCGACGTCGAGGCGGCCGGTGCGGGAGGGCGCGAGCGCGGTCGCTGCGGGGTCATCCGGGGCCGAGCGACGGGGTGAACGGTCATGGCTGCTCCTATTTGGACACGAAGAACACGGGAACACGTGCGAACGGTGCGGGAGCAGCGGTCAACGACGCCGAGGACCGACTGGGGCCGCGCGGGTCAGGCCTGACACCAGGCGCTGGACGCGCGACCGAGGTCGATGTGAAGACGACCGGTGAGGTTCCAGGCGTCGCGCATGACCACAGTCTTTCAGATCCTGGTCAGAAAAACAATTCCTATCGGCTTGGTAGACATAGCCAACGACCGCCGGTCCGGGGCACGATGACCCCCATGCCGAATCTTCCGAGCCGGTCCACGTTTCCGGTGCTCCGGGACGTGCCGACCCGATGGCACGACAACGATCACTACGGTCACGTGAACAACGTCGTGTACTACGCCTACTTCGACACCGCGGTGAACGGCTGGCTGATGGACGCCACCGACGCCGACATCCGGGAGCTACCGGCGCTCGGCCTGGTCGTCGAGACGTCCTGCCGCTTCTTCCGGTCGATCAGCTTCCCCGACCGCCTCGACGTCGGCATCGGGGTGGCCAAACTCGGCACCTCCAGCGTCGTCTACCGGTTGGCGATCTTCCGCGAGGGTGACGAGGAGGCCGTCGCGCTCGGACGATTCGTGCACGTCTATGTCGATCGAGCGACACGACGGACATCGGCGATTCCACCGGTTCTCCGGGATGTGCTGGCGCCGGTGGCCGAGAAGAGCGCACCGTTGTTCCAAGCAGCCGGTCTGCTCGAAGGGAGTCGTTGATGACTGACCTCATGACGGAATCCGTGTTCACCTGGGGCGCCCCACCGTTGAAGTTCGGCCCGGGCGCGGTCGACGAGATCGGGTACGACGTCGCGCGTCTCGGCGTCCGCCGCGTTCTGGTACTGACCGACCCGCGGATCGCCGCGACCGGCCTCCCGGCCCGGGTCGCGGAGTCGCTGAAGGCGAGCGGGGTCGACCACGCGCTCTACGACCAGGTGCACTGCGAACCCACCGACGACAGTCTGCGTGCCGCCGCGACCGCCGCGAACGAGCTCGCCGGCGAGGACGGGTTCGACGGTTACGTCGCGGTCGGCGGCGGTTCGGTGATCGACACCGCGAAGGCCGTCAACCTGCTCAGCACGTCCGGCGGCGACGTTCTGGACTACGTCAACAAGCCGGTGGGCGCCGGACAGGCCCCGAGCAAGCCCACCAAACCGCTGGTCGCGGTGCCCACCACGGCGGGAACCGGCTCGGAGAGCACGCCGGTCTGCGTCCTGGACATCCTCGGCCTGAAAGTGAAGAGCGGCATCAGTCACCCGTCGCTGCGCCCGGTGCTCGCGGTCGTCGACCCGCTCGTCACGCTCTCCCTCCCGGCCGCGGTGACCGCGGCGGCCGGAATGGACATCGTCTGCCACGCGCTGGAGTCCTACACCGCGCGGCCCTACACCAGCTTCCTGCGGCACACCGCGGAGACGCGGGTCGCGTACAACGGGTCGAACCCGGTCTCGGACGTGTGGGCGGAGAAGGCACTCGCGCTCATCGCACGCAGCTTCCGGCGCGCGGTGCTGGTCGGAACCGACCTCGACGCGCGGTCGGACATGATGGCGGCGGCCACGTTCGCCGGGATGGGCTTCGGCAACGCCGGCGTCCACATCCCACACGCGTGCGCGTACCCGATCGCCGGCATGGTGCGCGACTACCGCCCCGCGGGTTACGACGCCGAGGAGGCGATGGTCCCGCACGGACAGTCGGTGTCGTTGACCGCGCCGGCGGCGTTCCGCTTCACGTTCCCCACCGACCCCGAGCGTCACGTCCGGGCGGCGTCGCTGCTGTCGGGCGACGCCGAGCCGGAGGGACCGCCGGCCGAACGACTTCCCGGGGCCCTGGTGGCGCTGATGCGTGACATCGGCATCCCGTCCGGGGTGGCGGCCGTCGGGTTCGCCGAGAACGACGTCGACGCGCTGGTGGAGGGCACGCTCAAGCAGCAGCGGCTGCTGAACGTGTCCCCGCGGACACCGACCGCCGACGACCTCGCGGGCATTTTCCGCTCATCAATGGAGAATTGGTAGCCCCGTTAGCGGGGCAAGTTTCGGTCGTGATCGGAGCGGGAACTGGGGCGGCATAGTACTCCTAACCCCCAAGGAGCCCTGCATGTTTGCCATCCTGGCCGCGATCACGTTCGGGCTTTTGCTGTTCCTGGACCTGATCGACCAGCTTCCCATCGGCGATCTGCTCAACTGGAACACGCTCGTCGCGCTGGGCCTGTTGTTCATCGCTCTGCACATGTGCGGCTTCGGCACCGCTTACCCGGGCCGGTGGCGCGGTCGGCGTCGCTGAACGACGTAGTACTGATGCCCGGCAGCTCGCGCTGCCGGGCATCAGTGCGTTCAGTGCTCCGCGCCGGTCGACGTGTCGAGCGGTACCGCCCAGCCGCGTACGGTGCCGATCTGGCTGACCTGACGGCGGAACGCCGCGTCCAGGATCCAGTCGGCCACCACACGCGGGTGGTTGCCCGGCATCGCGAGCAGGTGGTACCCACGGGTGACGACTTTGGCCGGGAAGCCGGACAACGGGATGCCGAGCGGGTTCGCCGCCGCCTTCGCTCCACTGAGGTCGACGACGAACCCCAGGTCGTGGTGCTTGTACTGGGCCCCGGTGCCGAAGCCGAGCGAGGCCGCGACGTTCTTGCCGGCCTGCACGCCTTGACGTTGCGCGTGCTGCGCGGTCATCGGCGTGATCTCGCCCGGCCGGGTGAGGTCGGGAACCGCGGCGCTGTCACCGGCCGCGTAGACGTCCGGGTGATCGGGGACGTTGAGCCAGGCGTCGACGGTGAGGCGGCCGGCCTGGGTCGGCAGGCCGGTGCTCTCGATCAGCGGGTCGGGCCGGACGCCGACGCACCAGGCCAGCGTGCGGGTGGGCACGAACTCGCCGTCGGTCAGCTTCACCCCGTCCGCGGTGGCCTCGGCGACCGACGTCCCCATCCGCACCTCGACGCCGCGCTTGCGCAGCGTCTCGTCGGCGGCGGTGCCGAGCCGCGGGTCGAGGCCGGGCAGCACGTTCGGCGCGAGGTCGAGCAGCAGCCAGCGGATCTTCTGCCGGTGCAGGTTGGGCAGGTGCTTCGCCGCCTGCTCGCTGAACAGCTGGCACGCCGCCGCCACCTCGGTGCCGGTGTAGCCCGCCCCCACCACCACGAACGTGCAGCGCGCCTCCCGCTCCGCCGGGTCGCTCGTGGTGCTGGCCAGCTCGAGCTGCCGGACGATGTGGTCACGCAGGTACAGCGCCTCGGCGATGCTCCGGAACCCGTGGGCGTGGTCGGCGACGCCCGGCACCGGCAGCAGCTTGTTGACGCTGCCGGGGGCGAAGATCAGGCGGTCGTACCGGATCGACCCGCGGTCGCCCTCCGGGTTCTCGAAGTAGACCCGCCGCTCGTCGGTGTCGACGCCGTCCACGTCGCCGAGGACGAGCCGGGCACCACCGAGCGACCGGATCAGCGGAACCGTGATCCGGCGCGGTTCGAGGATCCCCGCCGACACCTCCGGCAGCAACGGCAGGTACAGGAAGTAGTCGGTGGGGTTGACGACCACGACCTCGGCCTGGCCTTTGGTCTGCCGCACCGCGGTCCTGGCGGCGTGCAACCCGGCGAAACCGGCCCCGACAACAACTATGCGCTTACGGTCAGCCACTGACGCTCCTTCGCTCGTTCGGGGCTTACCCCACTGAGACGCTCATGAACGGTAGGGCGTGACGAGCTGGTCCACCGGCGCGAAATCGTCGGTCAGCACTTCTGCGTCCCGGATGAACCCGCTCAGGTCGCCGCCGGTGACGAGGTTCATCGCCGGCGCCTTCGTCGCCAGCGCGGATTTCAGCGCGGCCAGCGGCAACGGCGAGTTCGATGCCAGCACGACGAGATTACCGCCGGCACCGCTGAACGCGGCCGTCTCGGCGATCAACGCCACGTGCGTGAACACCGCGGAGATCGTCGCGACCTCGGCCTTCACGAACGCGAGCGACCCGTGGTCGATCAGGTTGACCGCGTACATGCCGGTCGGGGTGAGCGCCCGGTCGACCTGGGCGACGACCTGTCGGGTCGTGAGGTGCCACGGCACCGCGACACCGCCGAACGCGTCGCCGACGACGAGGTCGTAGCGGTCGCTCGGCTGCTCGTCCAGGCCGACGCGGGCGTCCTGGACGCGGGTCCGGATGCCGTCGCCCTCCCGCAGGCCGAGCTGCTCCCGGTCGATGCGCAGCACTCCCGCGTCGATCTCGTAGACGAGGCTGTCGCTGCCCGGCCGGACCGCCTTCAGGTACCGGGGCAGGGTCAGGCCACCACCGCCCAGGTGCAGTGCCCGCACCGGAGCGCCCGGCGGCCGGAACACGTCGGTGGCCGCGCCGATCACCTTCAGGTACTCGAACTGCAGGTACGTCGGGTCCTTCAAGTCGACGTACGAGTGGCGCAGCGTGTCGAGGCGCAGCACCCGCCCGTCGCCGTCGGGCCGGTCGGGGTCCGCGCTGACGCTCGCGCAGTGGTACACCGTCTCCAGCTCGCACGGGTTGGGCGCGGCCGCGGTGGCGCCGGCGCCGACCAGGGCCAGTGCGAGCGGGCCGGCCAGGCGCTTACCGGACACCCCCCGGCTGCGCCAGACGACCCCGAGCCCGGCCGCGACCAGGACGATCGCCAGGCCGGTCAGGATCGTGGTCGTCGGCACCATCGCCACCGCGATGAACCCGGTGCCGAACGTCGCCACGATCGACCCGACCGTGCCGAGCCCGGACAGCCGGCCGACGACCGCACCGGTCTCGCTCAGGTCGGCCAGCCGCGCCTTCACCACGATCGGCGGCACCGCCGAGAGCAGCGCGGCCGGCGCGAACACCGCCGCGGCGGCGACCAGCAGCACCCCCGAGGCGTCGGCGCCCTGGACGAGCTCACCGATGAACCGGACGAGCGGCGTCACGGCGAAGACCAGCGCGCCGCCGCCGAGCAGCAGTGGCCCGAGCAGAACGGAGGGCGGCAGCCGATCGGCCACCGCCCCGCCCGCCCAGGCGCCGACCGCGATCGCGGCGAGCGCGACCCCGATCACCGCCGTGTTCGTCTCCAGCGTGACCCCGACGTACGGCGCGATCAGCCGCAGGCTCAGGATCTCCAGGACCAGTACGGCGCCGGAGGCGAGCACCACCAGGATGCCCGCCAGTACCGGCCCCGGCTGCCATCTTCCGTCGGGAGGCGTCATCGCCCCATTGTTCAGGTACCGGAGAACGCCACCGTGACGGAGGTGAAGCCGAGCGACTTGAAGAGGCCCTCGAGCATCGCCTGCGTGTTCGTCTGCGCCCGCTTCGAGAGGTCGGTCTCCTTGGCGGCGTCGCCGATCTTCTTCTCCGCCGCCTTGTAGACGTCCCCGAGCTTGTTCGGATCGTCGTCGAAGAGCGACTTGAACCGGTCGATGACGCCGCGCTCCTGGGCGAAGACGTAGCTCTTGTCCTGGTCGAGGTTGACCTTCTCCAGCGCCGGCGGCGGCAGGCGCAGCGACACCGAGCGCCGGTCCTCGGAGATCGTCAGCGCGTCGCTGGTGATCCCGGCGAAGTCGACGTAGGCGTCGACCGTGCCGACGCCGACGAACAGCGTCCGCTGGCCGAGGATCGACGAGGGGACGTACTTGGTGTCCTTCTCCAGGTCGACGACGACCTGGAACGTGCCGGTCGCGGCCTGGAACCGCGCCAGGTCCTGGATCGACTTGAGCACCACCGGACCACTCCGGTCGACGGTGCTCTCGGCCAGCGGACGGTCGTCGCTGTTCCACCAGGAGCAGGCGCGGAACGTACCGACGCCCACCAGCACGATCACGGCCAGCAGGATCAGGCCGAAGATGCGGGAGCGGCGATCGCCCCGGCGCTCGACGTCGAGCGGTGCGTCTTTCGGCGTGTTCTGCGGCAACTCAGGCAATGGCTCGGTACGCGCGGTACCGGACTCGTGCTCATTCGGCATGGGTCGCTCACCTCACCCGGTCGTCGGCCGGCGATGTCACCGGCCGGTGACAGTGTGGAGCTACCCGTCAATGGGCCCGCGCGAACCTCACCACGGATCGGAGGCGTTGCGGCGGCGGGCCGCGTCGGCGAGGTCGGCGTCGGCCCACGGGCCGTTCCCGGTCTGCTGATCGGCCGGCTTCTGCCGCAGCGCGGCCCAGCGCGAGTCCTCGGCCGCCGGCCCGGAGGCGGGCACGCCACCGGGCGTCCACTGCTGCGCCGCACCGTACTGCGCTGCCCCGTACCGAGCCGGTGCGCTCTGGGCCGGTGCGTTCTGAGCCGGCACGGTCGGGGCCGGCGTCGGTGGCTGGGGCCGGCCGGTGGGCGGTGCGTCCGCCCACGACCTGGTGGTGCTGCCCGGCCCGGACGGCTGCGGGCGACCCGCCGACTTGGGCGTCCAGAACGACTCCGCCTCGGCTCCCGGCCCATCGGCCAGGCCGAGCCGGCTCTCCGCCGAGCGAGCCTCCTCGTCGATCGGCGTGGAGAGCGCCGAGTACAGCAGCACGACGACGATGACCCCGGCCAGACCCGCGATGATCGGGAGCGCGGTCGTCACGTCCGCGCCGTCGGCCGAGCTGTGGGTGTCGTCGAGCGTCACCTGCGCGGCGGCCATTCCGACGTAGTGCATGCCGTTGACCGCGACGCCCATGATCAGCGCCGCGCCGGTCACCAGCCAGAGGTTGCGCGCGACCACCGTGAACCAGAGCGCGGCGCTGGCCGCGACCACGGCGATCACCAGCGACAACGCGACGTACTTGAGGTCGTACCCGACGGTGCCGTCCAGCCGGATCGCCGCCATGCCGGTGTAGTGCATGCCGGCCACGCCGAGACCGGCGAACACCCCGCCGAGCAGCACACGCCACAGCTTCAACTCGCCGGTGCCGAGGATCAGCAGGCCGATCCCCACCACGACCACGGCGAGGAACGCGCTGAGCAGCGTCGGGAACACCGCGAACCGGACCTCGCTGCCGTCCACCGCGAACCCGAGCATCGCGAGGAAGTGCATCATCCAGATACCGGTACCGCCGATGGACACGGCGCTCAGCGCCAACCATCCGTACCGCTTCGCGGGAAGCTGCGCTTGGCGACTGCGCGCCATGCAGACCAGCCCGAGCAGCGACCCCAGCACGGAGACGCTGTAGGCGAGGGCAGGCACCAGCCAGCCGTAGGCAAAGTGATGGACTTCCGCCATCGAGCACCCTCCCGGGAAGAGCTCTGAGCCCGAACGCTCGCTCACCTCAGGCGCATTCTCAAGTCCCAAATCGGACCAATTCGGAGGGTGCTGAACCGATTACTCAACGCTGGGGTTCAAACAACCCCAAACTCCTTACGCGCCTCAGCGCGGTACGGATGTGGCGGGTGCGTCGGAATCGGTCGTCTGGGCATCACGGAACGCAACCCGGTGGCGGAGCTGGGTGCGCATCGTCGCGCGGGTCGGCCGCGCGGCCGGCGGCGGCTGCATGTCCTCGCTGGCATAGAGGAGCCGGGTCATCAGCGCCTCCGCGGCTCGCTCCTCAGCCGCCGGCGCGGACAGCGTCGCGTACAGCAGCGCGATGAGCACGGTGCCGACGATCACCGCGCTGGGGATCAGCAGCGTCGTCACGTCCACACCCTCGACCCGGCCGCGGCCGCCGATCTCCCGCACCTTCGCCGCGAACATCCCGATGTAGTGCATCCCGGTCACCGCGATCGCCATGATCGGCGAGGCGGCGGCCAGCGCGGGACGGCTCTTGATGACGATCGTGAACCAGAGCGCGACGGTCGCGGCGACGACGGCGATCACCACCGAGGTCGCGACCAGCGCCGGGTTGTACATCACCTCACCGTCGAGCACCCGCATCGCGGCCATCCCGGTGAAGTGCATCCCGGCTACACCGAGCCCGGTGACGACGCCACCGACCAGCACTTTCAGCATCGACGGCTGTCCCAGCCCGACGACGAAGATGCCGACGGCGACGATCCCGACCGCCATCAGCGCGGAGAGCGCGGTCAGCGCCGGATCGTAGAAGACGAACGTGTTGGAGACGGTGAAGCCGAGCATCGCGAGGAAGTGCATCAGCCAGATCCCGGTGCCGCCGATCGACACCGACCCCAGCGCGAGCCAGCGCACGCGGGCGGCAACCCGGTACGTGTCGCGGGCTCGGGCGGTACAGATCAGACCGAGCAGACAGCCGAGGACTGAAACTGCGTAAGCGAGCAACAACGTGATCAAGCCGTACGTGAAGTGATGGACGTGGGCCACGGCCCTTCTCCTTCGCCACGGGCGCGCCCCCGGTAACGAACCGGGGCATCGTCACCCAATGCCGACGGCACACGCAATCCGTGACGGACAAGTAACCCACTGCGGTACGAAGCAGGGTTCACCTGGCTTGCGGGCGTACCAGACCGGTTTCATACGCCAGCACCACCAGTTGCGCCCGGTCACGGGCGTTCACCTTCGCCATCGCCCGGCTGACGTGGGTTTTCGCGGTGGCCGGGGAGACCACCAGCCGGTCGGCGATCTCGGCGTTCGACAGCCCGGCCGCCACCAGCGCGACGACCTCACGCTCGCGGTCGGTCAGCACGTCGAGCCGGGCGGTCGGCGCGGGTCGGCGCAGGTGCCCGGCGAACTCCGCGATCAGCCGACGGGTGACGCCGGGCGACAACAGCGCGTCGCCGCGCGCGACCACCCGCACCGCCTGCACGAGGTCGGCCGGTTCGGTGTCCTTCACGAGGAAGCCGCTGGCCCCGACCCGGATCGCCTCGAACACGTACTCGTCCAGGTCGAACGTGGTCAGGATGACGACCCGGGTGGCGGAGAGCCGCGCGCTGGCGGTGATCCGCCTGGTCGCCTCCAACCCGTCCACGCCGGGCATCCGGATGTCCATCAGGACGACGTCGGGGGTCAACGCGTCGGCGAGCCGGGCCGCGTCGGCGCCGTCCTTGGCCTCGCCGACGATCGTGATGCCCGGCTGGGCGTCGAGCAGCGCGCGGAACCCGGCCCGCACCAGCGCCTGGTCGTCGGCGAGCAGCACCCGGATCTGGCCGTCGTCGTCGTTCACAGCGGCAGCTCCGCCCGCACCCGGAACCCGCCGTCGGGCGCCGGCCCGGCCTGCAACGTCCCGCCGACCGACTGGGCTCGCTCACGCATGCCTGGTATCCCGTTTCCGCCACCCGGTGGTGGCTCGTCGATCCGATCCAGGTGGACGTCCGGCCGCGCACCGTCCGGGCCGGGGTCGTCGATCTGGACGACGAGCGTGTCCTCGCCGTACTCGAGCGTGACAACGGCCGACACCGGCCCGGCGTGCCGTCGCACGTTCGTCAGCGCCTCCTGGACGATGCGGAACGCCGCCAGGTCGACGCGGGCGGGCAGCGCCTCCGGTGGCTCGCCCCGGCGCGTCAACGTCACCTCCAGCCCGGTGGCGGTGGCGCCGGCCAGCAGATCGTCGAGCCGGTCGAGCGTCGGGGTCGGCTGCCGCGGCGCGTCCTCGTCGACGCCGCGCAGCGCGTTCACGGTGGCCCGCAACTCCACCAGCGCGTCCTTGCTGGACTGTTTGATCGCCGACAGCGACGCGCGCAGCTCGGCCTCGCTCGTCGCACTGGCATCCATCAGGTGCAGCGCCACCCCGGACTGCACGTTGATCAGCGAGAGGTGGTGGCCGAGCAGGTCGTGCACCTCGCGGGCGATCCGCAGTCGTTCGTCGGAGACGCGGCGGCGCTCGCCCTCCAGCCGGCTGCGTTCGGCCTCGGCCCGGCGCGCCTGGTACTCCTGCGCGCGTTCGCGCCCGGCCCGACCGGCCTCGGCGCCCATCATGACCAGCGCGGTCCACAGCGCGGCCGCGATCACGCCGCCGACCGGAACCGTCGGGCCCTCCACCAGCGTGAGGTCGACCGCGGTGAACGCGCTGAACCCGACCACCGCGATCGTCCACGCCGCCCAGCGCCGGGACTCGGTCTGCACGGCGTTCAGCGCGACCAGCACCGCCAGGAACCCGGGCCCGGGCGGGTACCCCAGCAGGTAATAGGCCGACAGCACCGCGGTGACGAGCAGCGCGACCGCGATCGGCGCTTTCCGCCGTGCGCCCAGCAGCAGCGGGGCGAGGACGAGCAGCACCCAGCCGCGGGAGTCGAGCGCGTGGAAGCCCTCGAAGGTCTGCTCGGCGAGCAGCGTGCCGCCGACCGTGAGGATCCCGACGCCCCCCACCGCGGCGCCCGCCGGTGACTGACGGTGCTCCCAGCGCGCTTCCCAGCTCCGGCCCTTGGCCTCCCAGCGCCGGGCCAGGTTCTCCCCGTGGTGAGCGTGCTTCTCCCACCGGCGAGCCTGCTGGCGGACGTGGTCCTCCCAGTGCCGCTGCTGCCACTCCGCGCGTCGGCGCTCACGTTCACCCCAGCGTCGGGTGCGCTCCTCCCAACGCTGCTGCCTGCGGCTCATGGCTCGACCGTAGGCCAGGTGATCGCGCCGGTCATCGGCTGCGAGGCTCGGCGGACGTACTACTCCGGGAGTACGTGGGGTGCGCGCCTGCGCCCGTCGGCGCAGACCGACAGCGGCCCGGCAGCCGACGAAATCGGTGCGATCCCGGCCGAGCATTGGTGGTGTCGGCACCCGCCGACCTACTCGAACGGAGACCGACATGCCCGCCGAGCCCACCCCTCCGCCCCGCACCCGATCGTCCACGGTCGAGCGTGAACGGATCGTCTCGATCCTCCGCGCCGCGGCCGAGGCCGGTCTCCTGACGCTCGACGAGGCCGACGAGCGCATGGCCACCTGTTACCAGTCGCAGTACCGCGACGAGCTCGCGCCGCTGGTCGCCGACCTGCCCGACCAGGGCCGGGGGCTGATCCCGCCGGACCCGGAGGAGCAGGCCCGCGAACGCCGGGCCGGCCGCGCGGAGCTCGGTGGACGCGTCGGGTTCATCGTCTTCCTCGGTGCGATCCTCACGACGATCTGGGCGCTCACCGGTGCGGGGTTCTTCTGGCCGCTGTTCCCGCTCGGCTTCCTCGCGCTGACGACCGTGTTCCACGTCAAACACCGCACCCGCCGCGAACAGTGGCGTGCGCACCTCGCCGCCGCCGGTTACGGCCCCGGCGACTTCGCCGAGTACCGCGCCCAGCGCTGCGGGCCCCGGCACCACCGCGGCCGGTGGGACCACGACTACGCGCACCGTTCCTGGTAAATGGGCTTCCCGGGATCCGGCCCGGCGCTGTTCGCCTACCACCTCGGTGGGGCCCAGCGGCGTCCCCGAGGGGTCGGCGACATACGTGACGCACGGTGTACCCTTCCGGCGTCAGCGCCCGTAATTCGTTACGGGGAGTGCAGAACCGGAGGCTCCATGTCCGACGTCGACCTCTCCGAGGCCGTGTGGCTGCGCAGCTCGCGGAGCGCGGAGGACGAAGGTCCCACCGTCGAGGTCGCGTTCGTCGGTGACCAGATCGCGGTGCGCGACTCCACCGACCCGGCCGCCGTCCTCCTGTTCACCCAGGCGGAGTGGGACGCGTTCCTGGCCGGTGTGAACGATGGGGAATTCGACCTCGACGAAGAGGGCGAGCTCGCCAACTGAGCTCGCCCTCTCCGTACACCGGTCAGTTCTCGGCGCTGACCCGCGGCAGCTCGTTCGTCGGAGCGCCACGGTGCGGGCCGATGCCGTTGTTCGGCTGGGCCGTCGGCGGCTGAGCGCCGGGGCCGGGAACCGCCATCCGCTGGGTGGTCGCCGCGGCCGCCGCCTGGGGCGAAGGCTTCGGCTGCTGGGCGGGTGCGGCGGCCGGACCGGCCGGGGCTTCTGGCGTTAACGCCGACGCCGACGCGACCTCCTCGACGTCGTCGTCGCCGAAGAGACCGGCGCCACCGCCGGTCAACCGCGCGACCGCCTCGCGCAGCCGGCCGATCTCCTGCTTGATCTGCTTGCGCCGGGCGTCGAGCTCGGCCACGACCCGGCGGGCCTCGGCGACGGTCTGGTCGGCGTCGGCCTTCGCGCTCGCGCGGATGCCCTCCGCTTCGGTGCGGGCGTTCGTGATCGTCTGCTCGGCCTGGCGGCGGGCCGCGTCGGTGGCGCCACGTGCGGCTTCGTCAGCCTTGCGCCGCACGTCGGCGGAGTGCGCGTCGGCCTTGGCGAGCACGTCGGCGGCGTGCTTCTCGGCTTCCCCGCGGACCCGCGCGGAGAACTGGCTGGCGTCGTCCTGGACCCGGCGGGCGTCGGCCTTCGTCCGCTCACGCAGCTCGCCGACTTCGCGCTCACCCTGGGCGCGGGCCTCCTCGGCGTCCCGGCGGAGCGCCGCGGCCCGCTTCTCGGCCTCGGCGACCAACTTGTCGGCGTGCGCGGCCTTCTGCGCGTGCTCGGCCTCGATGGCCTCCCGGCGTTCGGCGAACGACTTCTCGACGCCGGCCTTCACCGCTTCGATGTCCTGCTCGGCCTTGGCGCGCACCGCGGTCGCGTCCGCCTCGGCCTTCGAACGGATCTCGGCCGCTTCGTCTTCGACCATGGCGAAGATCTGCTCGACGCGCGCACCGAGGTGTTTGTACGACGGCTTCTCGGCGGTGGGCCGCCGCTGCACCTCCACCACCTGGTTCTGCAGTTCGGACACCTGGGCCGCGAGCGCGTGGTTCTGCGCCAGCGCGTCGTCGCGACGTGCGGCGAACTGCGACAGTTCGCTCTCGAGCTGGGCGATGTACCGATCGACCTGACGTCGGTCGTAGCCGCGAAGGGCGAGGTCGAACGTGACCTCGGCGGTCGCGGGGTCGCTGAGGGTGAACAGGTTCTGCTCTTCGCCTTGGGCCATAGGCTCTATCCAAACATGGTCGTCCAGGCTCACCGGACTGCTCCGCGCCGACTCGTGACGCGTGTTCAAAACGGTACGATCCACTACCCCGAATGGCGCACGCGTAGCACGCGCTTCCACCCGAAATAGACCACCGAGAGCACGATCGCGCCGATCACGACGTAGTTGAGAATGTCGCTGTACTGACCGACGGTCTCCCACTGGTTGCCGAGGACGTACCCCAACACGACGAAGATCGTGTTCCACACGCCGCTACCGATGGTGGTGTACAGCGTGAATTTCCAGACCGGCATCCGCTGAACGCCGGCGGGAACCGAAATCAGGCTCCGGACGACCGGGATGATCCGCCCGATCAGCACCGCGGTTCCGCCGTGGCGGTCGAACCAGCTCTGCGCGCGGTCGAGGTCGCTCTCCTGCATCAGCGGCAACTTGCGCAGCCAGACCCGGATCCGGTCCTCACCCACCGCGGCACCCAGCCAGTACAGCGCCAGCGCACCGATCACCGAGCCCAGCGTGGCCGCGACGATGACCGTGACCACGTTGAGCCGGCCGGTACCGGACAGGTACCCGGCCAGCGGCAGGATGATCTCGCTGGGAATCGGGGGGAACAGGTTCTCCAGCAGCACCAGGAGCCCGACGCCGAAGGGGCCGAGGAGCTCGACGACGTCCACCACCCAGCCGGAGATTCCGGTGAGTTCGGCGGGTTCGGTCGCTCGCGCACCCGCCAGCGCGGGAACCATTTCTGCCACGTGCAGCACACCCTTCACCCGATGCGGCATTCCCACTCCGCAACGGGTTACCCGGGTGCGATGGTTCCCTAAGCGAGATGCGTCACTGGTTCGCACACCACCGGCGACGGGTATCGGGAACGAGAGGCCGATGCCCTGACCGAGGGGAGAAGCATGGGTCGGGACGTACCGGCGGTGGAATTCACTCGGGATGACCGACGCCGCTATCGGGAGAAGGTCCGGCAATGTCTGGACACGCTGGCGCAGATGCTGGCGGAGTCACGCTTCGATTTCGACCGGCCACTGACCGGCCTGGAGATCGAGCTGAACCTGGTGGACGCCGACGGGCAACCGGCGATGCGCAACGCCGAGGTGCTGCGCGCGATCGCCGACGACCAGTGGGCCACCGAGATCGGGCAGTTCAACCTGGAGATCAACATGCCGCCGCGGCGACTCGCCGCGGCCGGTGCGGGTGAGCTGGAGAAAGAGGTCCGGGACGCGCTCAACGCCGCGGACGAGAAAGCGCGTCCGCTCGGCACCCAGCTGGCGCTGATCGGCATCCTCCCGACGCTGCGCGAGTCGCACGTCAACCTGGACACGCTCTCGGCGAACGACCGGTACCGGCTGCTCAACGAACAGATCTTCGCGGCTCGGGGCGAGGACCTGCCGATCCGGATCGACGGCGTCGAGCAGCTCGACACCTACGCCGACAGCGTCGCGCCGGAGGGCGCCTGCACCAGCGTCCAGTTCCACCTGCAGGTGAGCCCGACGACGTTCGGCGCGTACTGGAACGCGGCCCAGGCGATCGCCGGCGCGCAGGTGGCGCTGGGCGCGAACTCCCCGTACCTGTTCGGGCACCGGCTCTGGGCCGAGACCCGGATCCCGTTGTTCGAGCAGGCCACCGACACCCGGTCGGACGAGCTGAAGGCACAGGGCGTGCGGCCCCGGGTCTGGTTCGGCGAGCGGTGGATCACGTCGGTGTTCGACCTGTTCGAGGAGAACAGCCGGTACTTCCCCGCGTTGCTCCCGCTGTGCGAGGACGAGGACCCCGAGGCCGTGCTGGCGGCGGGCGGCACCCCGTCGCTGCCGGAGCTGACGCTGCACAACGGCACGATCTGGCGCTGGAACCGGCCGGTCTACGCGGTCGTCGACGGGCGACCGCACCTGCGGGTGGAGAACCGGGTGCTCCCCGGCGGGCCGACCGTCGTCGACATCGCGGCGAACATGGCCTTCTACTACGGGCTGGTGCGTGCGCTCGTCGACTCCGAGCGGCCGGTGTGGAGCCAGATGTCGTTCGCGGCGGCGCAGGAGAACTTCCACGCCGGCGCGCGCGACGGGATCCACAGCCGGCAGTACTGGCCCGGCGCCGGTGAGGTGCCGGTCTCCGAACTCGTCCTGCGCCACCTGCTGCCGATGGCGGCCCAGGGGCTGGACGCCTGGGGGGTGTCCGCCGACGAGCGCGACCGGCTGCTCGGCATCGTCGAAGGACGCTGCCTGTCCCACCGCACCGGTTCGGACTGGCAGGTGGCCGCCGTCGAGGCGTACGAGCGCTCCGGCCTCGGCCGGGACGAGGCGCTACGCCGGATGACTGTCGACTACCTGGCGCGGATGCACTCCAACGAGCCGGTCCATACGTGGGGTCAGGACTGAGATGCTCGCCGCCGCGGCGGCGAGCATCCGCCGGTCCCGGCCCGGCGGAAGGGCCGGGCGGCACCGCACCTCCACCGCGACGCCGCGGGCGCGCGCGATGCGCCACACCGACGCGGTGAGCGGGTCGTCGCCGAGGAACGCCGTGACCGTCGTCGGCCGCCCGGCGGCGGTGTACTCGACGGTGACCGGTTCGACCGGGGCCCCGGCGTCGATCGCGGCCTGGAACACCGCCGGATAAAACCGGCCGGTCTCGGCGCCGCACCGGGTCGTGCCCTCCGGCCACGCCACCACCCGGGCACCCGCGAGCAGCGCGGCCCGGACGTCGGCGACGGTGCGGGGCAGCGTCGAGAGCCGGTTGCGGTCGACGAAGATCGTCCCGCCGCGGGCGGCCAGCGAGCCGATCAGCGGCCAGCTCCGCAGGTCGGACTTCGCGAGCATCCGGCCGGGGCGGACCGAGCCCACCGCGAGGATGTCCAACCAGGAGACGTGGTTGGAGACCACGAGCGCACCGACGGGCGGCTCGTCCGGCGAGTCGACGACCAGGCGGACGTCGAGCGCACGCAGCAGTGACCGGCACCAGCCGCGCACGGCCGCGGTCCGCCCGGCCGCGCCGAGCAGCGGGTAGCACACGGCCAGCGGGATCGCGGCGAGCACGGTGACGATCAGCGCGGCCAGGCGGAACAGGGTGGTCGCGAGCGGCACCCGCTCCTCGTCGCCGGTGAGGCACCCGACCGCGCAGGGTGAGTACGGCGCCCAGCTCACGGTTCCCCCAGGAACCGACGGAGGTAGCGGGGGTCGGTGTCGGCCAGCGACAGCAGCACGAAGAAGTCGGCGGTGCCGAACGCGGGGTCGTGGGCGGGCGGGCCGCAGACCTTCGCGCCGAGACGCAGGTACCCGCGGAGCAACGGCGGCACGAGCGGGAGCCGGGGCGCGGCGGCCGGGCCGACCCAGGGGGTGCGTGGTTCGACCCGGAACTCGGCCGGCGGCAGGTACCTGGCGTTCACCACGGCCGCGGTCGCGGCGGCGGCCACGCCCCCGTCGGCGAGCGACACCGAGGCGCACCCCGCCAGCCAGCGGTGACCGGACAGGTGCAGGTAACGGGCGATGCCCGCCCACATCAGGCCGATCACCGCGCCGTTGCGGTGATCGGGGTGGACGCAGGAGCGTCCGGTCTCGACGAGGTCCGGCCGCAGCGCCGCCAGCCGGTCGAGCCGGAACTCGCCGTCCGAGTAGAGCTCGGCGCTGCGCCCGGGTGGCAGCATCCGGTAGGTACCGACGCAGGCCCCGGTCGCGTCGTCCCGGATCAGTAGGTGGTCACAGAGGGCGTCGAACCGGTCGACGTCGATGCCCGGCCCGTCGATCGCCGCACCGAGTTCGGTGGCGAAGACCTGGTACCGCAGTTGCTGAGCTGCGCGGATCTCCGCGGCCTCGGTCGCGAGCACGACCGAGTACCCCGCCGAGACGAGAACGCTAGAAGGCATGGTCGAGGTGTAACGCCGCACACACGTCGCGCGTAAGGAACGCCCGGTGAACCTTTAGTGCGTGTGTTGGTGCGACTCCGGACGGCACCGGCAGCAGGCCAGCAGGTGGAACACCTCGGCGAGTTCCTTGAGGTCACCGATCGGGTGCCGGAACCCGGCCCGGATCCACCGCTCCTCCCCCGCCACCTCGACGCCGAGCGTCAGGCCGTAGCGGTCGAGGCGGAGCGCACGCGCGTTGCTCGCGCCGGGCACCGCGGTCTCCCTGGCCTGGGCGCACAGCTCGGCGAGCAGGTCCTCGTGGTGGTCGGCGAGGTCGTTGAGCAGCTTCTGCTCTTCGGGCGCGAACGGGTCGGGTTCGGCGTCGAGGAACGCGTCGACGTCGACGTCGGTGCGGCGCAGGCCGTCCGGGCCGGTGTCCTCGGCGTCGTAGCCGGGCGTGACCCACTCGATCTCGGCGAGGTCCAGCCGGTACAGCACGCTGCCGCGACCGATGTCGAGCAGCTCACCGATCGGGTTCACCTCGGCGAAGTCCATCGCCGCGCGGTGGGCGGCCAGGCCGGTGAGGCGGGTGGCCCAGCCGGACATCGTCACTCGGCCGCGCCACGGGCTGCCGGTCACCGGCTGCCGGTCGGCCACGGTCAGCTGCGCCACCGCGTCGCCGTCGGCCGCCACCGGACGCAGCGCCCGGTCGACCGGGCTGTCCTCGGCGAGGAGCAGCAGCACACGACCCATCCGGTCGGTGACGTGGGTGACCGCGAACTCGGGCGCCGGCGATCCGCCGCCGGTTTCACCGGACGTGCGGATGCGTGCCGGCAGATGCCCGGCCGCCAACGTACGAGCGACTTCTGCCGGGGTCGGCTCCATCACGCCTCCAAAATACGGTTAGGCTCACCTTAGTTAGCGAAGCCTAACCTAGAAGGGTGTTCGATGAACAAGTCCCGGCCCAAGGTCCGGTTGTCGCGGGCGCTGGGGATTCCGCTCACGCCGAAGAGCGTGGAGTACTTCGAGCGGCGTCCCTACCCGCCCGGCGTCCACGGCCGACGTCGCCGGCAGCAGAGTGACTACTCGCTGCGGCTGCGTGAGAAGCAGCGGCTGCGTTTCCAGTACGACATCGGCGAGAAGCAGCTGCGCCGGGTCTTCGACGAGGCCGCCAAGAACCGCACCGGCAAGACCGGCGACGTGCTCGTCTCGCTGCTCGAGCGCCGCCTGGACGCCACCGTGCTGCGCGCCGGCTTCGCGCGGACGATCTACCAGGCGCGCCAGTTCGTGACCCACCGGCACATCACGGTGAACGGCAAGCGGGTCGACAAGCCGTCGTACCGGGTCGAAGAGGGCGACGTCGTGCAGGTGCACGAGCGCAGCCGTCCGATGACACCGTTCCTCACCGCGGCCGCGGGGGCACACGTCGGCTCCGGGCCCACGGCGCCCTATCTCGACGTCTCGATCAGCAACCTCACCGCGCGGGTGCTGCGCGACCCGGTGCGCACCGAGGTTCCGGTCATCTGCAACGAGCAGCTGGTCGTCGAGTTCTACTCCCGCTGACCCGGTGCGCACGACGAACGAGGGCGGCCCCGTAGGGCCGCCCTCGAGTTCGTTCGTGCGTCAGCGCAGGACGGCTAACCCCACCGGGTAGCGGTACCGCTCTCCCCCGGCGGCCGAGAGCGCGGCGAGCACCGTGGTGAGCAGCCAGGCCAGCACCAGCGGCACCAGGAACAGCGCCGCGAGCCCGAACGTCAGCACGCCGAGCAGCAGCATCGGGGCGAGCGCAGCCAGGAACGCGAGCTGGAAGTTCGCCGCGGCCAGCGCCTGCTCCTTGACGTAAGTGGACCGTTCGCCGACGAGCCGGGAGATCACCAGCGGACCGGCCGCACTCGACACCGCACCGGAGAGGTGCGCGAGCACCACCCAGGCCCGCTCGGTCGCGGTCGGCGCGAGCGTGGTGCGCACACGCACCGGCGCGGCGACCTTCTGCTCACGCACGGTAGTGGGAGCGATGGCGGCGACCGGGCGACGCGACGGGCGCAGCCGTACCGGCCGCACACCACCGTCGAGCACCGGCGTCATGACGCTCATCCGAACCCCTCCTCGACTTCCCCCGGACCCCCGTTGTCGTCCGGTGTGCGCCCATCGTGCTCGCGAACGGTGTCCGAGGGCGTCAGGGATCCCACTGGTTCTTGCCCTGGTCGGGTACCCAGCCGAACCCCGGGGACACCCCGGATGGCTGTTCACCCCTCCATAACCATCCAACCGCGCGCAACCGAAATCGATGTCGGTCGAACGACAGCAATTACATGGCGAGAAACACAGCGAAATCCCGCTTAGGCGGGGAGAGCCTCTTTGCCGACGATCGCGCCGACGATGTCGGCGAGGACCGTCAGCCGGGTGAGCTCGACGTCGTGGAACGCCGGCGCGTCCTGGCGGGCGATCACCAGCGCGGTGGTGGTGCCGTCGAGCGGGGTCACGGCCAGGTGCGGGCCGTCCGGCACGCTGAGCGTGCGCGGGCGCAGCGGCGTCAGCTCGGGGTAGGTGAACTTCTCCGGCGCCTGCCAGCTCGTCCTGATCACGGTGAGCGACGGATCGGTTTCGACGAGTGCGGCCCACCCCGCGCTGAACAACGCCGGTGCCGCATCGACCAGAGTGGCCAGTCCGCGGCCGGGGTTCGCCGCGACCTGGGACAGCACGCCGAGATCGGAGAGCGCCCCCGGCGGCTCGACGGTCTCCCAGATGCCCTCGACCCGGACGCCGGGCGCGGCCTCCAGCCCCGCCGCGACCCGCTCGCGGACCGCGGGGTTGGCCACCGAGACCGTGAACTCGTCGAGCGCTCGGCCGACGACGCTCTCGAGCACCGTGACCTGGAGGATGTCCGCGCCGGCCGCGCCGAGGGTGCGGGTGACGGCACCGAGCGCACCCGGCCGGTCCGGCAGTGAAACCCGCACCCGAAGCAACATGTCAGCCAGCCTGCCACGGCCGCGTTACCAGCGTGTTGCCGGTGGTCAGGGACACAATTGAAGGGAGAGCCACCGCGTGCCCTTGCGGGCGCAGACGCCGGTACCGAAGTACCGGCAAAACGGGTGACCCTCCCCGACACCCATGTTCCCGCAGCACCCGGGGGCTCAAACACCGGGCATTCGTAGGATTAGACGTGCGCCAACCAAACGACACCAGGCCTACCGATCCGGGAGACGAACTCGACTACCGGTTCTCCCTGGCGAACGAGCGCACGTTCCTGGCGTGGATCCGGACCGCGCTCGCGCTCGTCGGCGGCGGGCTGGCCGTCGACCAGCTACTTCCCGAACTGGGCCGGCCCACCGCGCTGCGGATCTCGATCGCCACCGTGCTGCTGGTGCTCGGCGCGGCCACCGCGATCCACGCGTCGATCCGTTGGATGCGTGTCGAACGCCAGATGCGGTCCGGAAACGACCTGCCGCCCTCGTCGTACCCGCGGATCCTCGCGATAGTGGTCGCCGCCGGTGCGGCCCTCCTTCTCGTCGTGGTGCTGCTGGGCATCGACCGATGAGGCCGCGGCCACCCGGGTTGGCGTCCGAACGCACCGCGCTGGCCTGGGTGCGGTCGCTGATCGGCCTGATCGGGGTCGGGTTGCTGGTCTCGCGCGGCCTGCTCGTGCACTGGCCGCCGGTGCCGGCGGCGGTCGCGATCGCGGTGGTCGGCGCACTCGTACTGGGCGCGTGCTATCTCGGCGAACGGCGCTGGATCGCGCTGCGGCGCGCCCGTCCGGCGCCGCCGCGCCCGGCGACGATCGTCGCGATCACCGCGGGGGCGGTGCTGGTGGCCGCACTGGGGGGCATGGTGTTGGCTCGGTAGCTTGCCCCGATTCATGCATTGTTCGCGGTAAAGCGCTTCGATACTCGCCATGCAACCCTGGTGCAGGTTCTTGAGTCTCGCCGTCCCGGCCGTGGCCGTGGCCGCGCTCTCGGCGGCCCCGGCGGCCGCCCACTCGGATGCCGTGACGCTCCTCGGTAGGGCCTCGATCTCCGCGACCGACTACCAGCCCGGCCCGGACTCCGGCGCCGCGCTGGACAAGACGACAGTGAACGGCGTCACGCCACCGTTCAAGGGACAGCCGATCCCCGGCTTCTCGGCGGCGATCACCGCGTCGGCCGGCGACAAGTCCGGCCGCCGCCTGCTCGCGATGCCCGACAACGGCTTCGGGGCCAAGACCAACTCGGCGGACTTCCTGCTGCGTGCGTACTACGTCGAGCCGGACTACCGGCACGGCGACGTGAAGATCGACGGGTTCGTCAGCTTCCGCGACCCCGACCACAGGGTTCAGTTCCCGATCGTGAACGGAACCACGAAGGAGCGCCTGCTCACCGGCGCGGACTTCGACATCGAGTCGCTGCAGCGCGACGCGCACGGCAACCTCTGGATCGGCGACGAGTTCGGCCCGTACCTGATCAAGGTCGACCGGACGGGCAAGGTGCTGCAGGCGCCGATCCCGCTGGCCGACGGCACCAAGTCGCCGCAGTCGCCGGACCTGGAGGCGGGCGGGACGCCGACGCTCGCGGCCAGCAACGGCTTCGAGGCGATGGCGATCTCCACCGACGGCAGGACGCTCTACCCGATCCTCGAAGGACCGAAGGTCGCCGACGCCGACAAGACCCGCCGGGTCGTGTACGAGTTCGACATCCGCCGCAACGAGTACACCGGTCGGACGTGGACGATCAACGTCGGCGCGGTCGGCCAGCTCGTGGCCGACGCGCAGGTGCTCGACGGGCGCCGGATCGCCTGGCTGGAGCGTGACAACTTCGAGGGCGCCGAGGCGAAGGTGAAGCGGATCCACGTCGCCGACCTCGACCGGGCCGACAAGTCGGGCGCGGTGACGTCGACGACGGTCGCCGACCTGCTGAAGATCGCCGACCCCCGGGGCATCTCGACGCCGGCACGCGCGGGCGAGTTCGGGGTGGGGCCGACGTTCGCGTTCCCGTTCCAGTCGGTGGAGACGATCCTGCCGCTCCGCGGTGACAAGGTGTTCGTCACCAACGACAACAACTTCCCGGGTAACGACGGCCGCATCGCGGGTAAGGCCGACGACATCGAGTTGATCGAGATATCCATCCCCGGACTGCGTTAACTACCACTCGATCCGTCGCAAAGGCCGTGCAATACTGCGGTTTCCGCGACCTCGAGCGCCTCGGGAGGGCCAGATGACACAGACCGGTGTTCCACAGGAGCGCAAGCTGGTCACGGCCATCCCGGGGCCGCGCTCGGAAGAACTGCTCGCTCGTCGCAACGCGGCCGTGGCGCAGGGCGTCAGCATCGGGCTCCCGGTGTTCGTCACGGCCGCGGGCGGCGGGATCGTCGTCGACGTCGACGGCAACCAGCTCATCGACCTCGGCTCCGGTATCGCGGTGGTGAACGTCGGCAACGCGAACCCGGCGGTGGCCGCCGCGGTCGCCACCCAGGCGGCCGCGTTCACCCACACCTGCTTCATGGTGACGCCCTACGAGGGGTACGTCGCGGTCTGCGAAGCGCTCAACCGCCTCACGCCCGGCGACTTCGAGAAGCGCTCGGCGCTGTTCAACTCCGGCGCCGAGGCGGTGGAGAACGCGGTGAAGATCGCCCGCGCCTACACCAAGCGTCAGGCCGTCGTCGTGTTCGACCACGGCTACCACGGCCGGACGAACCTGACGATGGCGCTGACCGCGAAGAACATGCCGTACAAGCACTCGTTCGGGCCGTTCGCGCCCGAGGTGTACCGGCTGCCGATGTCCTACCCGTACCGCGACGAGGACGCCGGGCTCGACGCGTCCGGCCCGGCCGCCGCGGCCCGCGCGCTGAGCGTCCTCGACAAGCAGGTCGGGGCCGGGAACGTGGCCGCGCTGATCATCGAGCCGATCCAGGGTGAGGGCGGTTTCATCGAGCCGGCGCCCGGCTTCCTGGCCGCCGTCGCCGAGTACTGCCGGGCGAACGGCATCGTGTTCGTCGCCGACGAGATCCAGACCGGTTTCGGCCGCACCGGCCACCTGTTCGCATCCGAGCACGAGGGGATCGTGCCGGACCTGGTGACCACCGCGAAGGGCATCGCCGGCGGGATGCCGCTGGCCGCGGTCACCGGCCGCGCCGAGATCATGGACGCCGCCCACGCCGGGGGGCTCGGCGGCACGTACGGCGGCAACCCGGTCGCGTGCGCGGCGGCACTGGCCGCGATCGAGGAGATCGAGCGCCGTGACCTGGCCGGTCGGGCCCGCCGGATCGGCGAGATCATGCTGCCGGTGCTGACCGGGCTGGCCGAGCGGCACTCGTTCGTCGGGAACGTCCGCGGCCGCGGTGCGATGCTCGCGGTCGAGCTCGTGGAGCCGGGCACCACGACGCCGGCGGCCCAGCTGGCCGGGGCCGTGAACAAGGCCTGCCACCAGCGTGGCCTGGTGACGCTGAGCTGCGGCACCTACGGCAACGTGCTCCGCTTCCTGCC
The DNA here is from genome assembly GCF_039524755.1 of Cryptosporangium japonicum. Classification (NCBI taxonomy): domain Bacteria; kingdom Bacillati; phylum Actinomycetota; class Actinomycetes; order Cryptosporangiales; family Cryptosporangiaceae; genus Cryptosporangium; species Cryptosporangium japonicum. The sequence continues at coordinate 77,976 of NZ_BAAAGX010000029.1, read as the reverse complement.
GCCGCTGGTCATCGGCGAGGACCTCCTGACGGAGGCGCTCGACCTCATCACCGACGCGTTCGACGAGGTCGCGAAGTCCCTGCCGGCGGCCGAAGCCGCTCCGTCGCCCCGGCCCGACACCGACTGAGAACCTCTCCCGGGGGCGGGGGCGCCTGCTCCCACCCCGGGTGCCTCCGCTCAGAACGCGGCGGCCCGCACCGGCTCCTCGCTGCCCAGGACGGCCAGCACGGCGGTGCACACCACGTTCTGCTCGTCGGGTGTGAGCAGCGGGCCCGGCTGGCCCGGGCTCTGGTGATGCAGCAGGCCCGACATCAGCGCGCCCATCGCGCAGCGCCCGCGCAGCAGTGCGGCGGGATCGTCGGACCCGGCCAGCACCGACAACAGCCGCTCCATGCGTGCGTGCATGCCGAGCCGCTCGAACATCGTGTGCTTCACCGACGGGTCGCTCAGCACCGCGGTGAGGAACTCACCGCGCTCGTTCATCTGTGTGATCAGCCGCTTCACCAGCTCGGCCCGTGACCACTGCCCGGCCGCGGTGGCGGCCACGATGCGGTCGACGTCGTCCAGGAACGGCGTGATCAGGGCCTGCAGCACCTCTTCCTTCGACGGGAAGTGGTAGTACAGCGCCGCCTTCGTCATGCCGCAGAGCACCGCGAGGTCGCGGATGGACGTGCCCGCGAAGCCACGCTGCTCGAACAGCTTCGTCGCGGCGTCGAGGATCCGTTGCCGCGTGCCCTCGGCCGTGCTTCCAGCCGTCCGCGCCACGTCACACCCCTCTCACCACGAGATCACTGGCCCTCAAGCGTACGAACTTCGCGCGCCAACGGACAGGTCTTGTGAATTCCACGTGACGGCGACCACCACACCGTTGACACACAGCCGTAGGCTACCCAAAGTATTAACCGACCGATCGATTAATTCCAGCCCGCGGGGGTGTGATCCATGGCCGCACTGGCCAGGTGGTGCTATCAGCATCGAATCGTGGTGGTGATCCTTTGGGTCGTCGGCTTGCTGGGCCTCGGTGCCGCCAGCCAGACCGCCGGCACCGCCTACAACGATAGCTTCGCGTTACCAGGTACTGAATCGACGAAGGCCCTGGACCTGCTGCAGGGCGCTTTCCCGGACGCGGCCGGCGAGTCGGACACGATCGTCTGGCACACCGACAGCGGCTCGGTGAAGGACGCCGCCGTCCAGCAGCGCATCGAGAGCATGCTCGGCCAGGTGGCCGACCGCTCCGACATCGCGTCCGTGGCCAGCCCCTACACCGAGCAGGGCGCCGGACAGATCAGCCAGGACGGCAAGACCGCCTACGCGACGGTCACGTTCAAGGGCTCGGTCGAGGACGAGGTCGACCTCGACGCCGTCGACAGTCTCATCGCCACCGCCGAGAAGGCACGCACCGACGGCCTGCAGGTCGAGCTGGGCGGCAACGCGATCCAGCAGGCCACGCAGGCTCCGCCGGGCAGCTCCGAGGTGTACGGCCTGATCGCCGCCGCGGTGATCCTGCTGATCGCGTTCGGCTCGCTGCTGGCGATGGCGATCCCGCTGATCACCGCGGTACTCGCGCTCGCCGCGGGCACCACGTCGATCATCCTGCTCAGCCACGTGATGACGATCGGCACGATCGCGCCGACCGTGGCCGCGCTGATCGGGCTCGGCGTCGGCATCGACTACGCGCTGTTCGTCGTCACCCGGCACCGCAACGGCCTGATGGCCGGCATGTCGGTCGAGGAATCGACGGTCCGCGCGCTGAACACGTCCGGACGCGCGGTGGTCTTCGCCGGCATCACGGTCTGCATCGCGCTGCTCGGCATGCTCGTGCTGAACCTGAACTTCCTCACCGGCGTCGGCGTCGCGGCCTCGATCGTGGTGTTCTTCTCGGTGCTGACCGCGATCACCCTGCTGCCCTCGCTGCTCGGCTTCTTCGGGATGCGTGTGCTCTCCCGCCGGGAACGCCGCCGGCTGGCCGCCGAGGGACCGCACGAGGCGCACGCCCGCGGGTTCTGGGCGCGCTGGGCCGGCATCGTGGAACGGCGTCCGCGGATGCTGGCCGCGATCGCGATCGCGCTCATCGCGGTGCTCTCGATCCCGACGCTCTCGCTCCGGCTCGGCGCGTCCGACCAGGGCAACGATCCGGCCGACTCGACGACGCGCAAGGCCTACGACCTGCTCGCCGACGGTTTCGGACCGGGTTTCAACGGCCCGCTGCAGCTCGTCGCCGAGCTGAAGTCGCCCGCCGACACCGCCGCGCTCAACGAGCTGGTCGAGCAGGTCCGGAAGGACCCCGGGGTCGCCGCGGTCGTCCCGGTGCCCACCCAGCCCGGCGCCGAGGTCGGCATCGTCCAGGTGATCCCGACGTCCTCCCCGCAGTCGGAGGAGACCAGCAACCTGATCGAGCGCCTCCGTGACGACGTCGTGCCCGGCGTCGAAGACGGCACCACGATGCAGGTGCACGTGGGCGGCATGACGGCGATCTTCGACGACTTCGCCGACGTGCTCACCAGCAAGCTGCCGCTGTTCCTCGGCGTCATCATCGCGCTGGGCTTCCTGCTGCTGACGGTGGCGTTCCGCAGCCTGCTCGTGCCGCTGACCGCGGCGGTGATGAACGTGCTCGCGGCGGCCGCCTCGTTCGGCGTGATCGTCGCGGTGTTCCAGTGGGGCTGGGGCGCCGAGGCGCTCGGCATCGGCGCGGCCGGGCCGGTCGAGGCGTTCCTACCGGTCATGATGCTGGCGATCCTCTTCGGCCTGTCGATGGACTACCAGGTGTTCCTGGTCAGCCGGATGCACGAGGAGTGGGTGCACACCGGCGACAACCGGCGCGCGGTCACGGTCGGGCAGGCCAGCACCGGGCGGGTGATCACGGCCGCGGCGACGATCATGATCTTCGTCTTCGGCGCGTTCATCTTCGAAGGCCAGCGCGTCATCGCCGAGTTCGGCATCGGGTTGTCGAGCGCCGTCTTCATCGACGCGTTCATCCTGCGGACGCTGCTGGTGCCGGCGCTGATGCACTGGTTCGGGCGGGCCAACTGGTGGATCCCGAAGTGGCTCGACCGCTGGCTGCCGCACCTGACGGTGGAGCCGGCCGACGAGCCGGTCACCCCGCCGCGCCCGGAGGAGAAGCGCGAGCCGGTGGCCGTGGGCTAGGGGGCCTAAATCCCTTGCCCACAATCGACTGTCGCCGGACGCTGGAGTACGAGCGTCCGGCGACGGCGCGGAAGGAGGCGTAATGGACTCGGTCGTCGAACTCGTGACCGACATCCGCGCACCAGTCCTCTACGCCCTCGTCCTCGCGGTCGTGTTCGCCGAGACCGCGGTGCTCCTGGGCATGTTCCTGCCCGGTGAGACCGCGGCGATCGTGGCCGGGGTGCTCGCGGCCCAGCGCCAGATCTCGCTCGAGGTCGTGCTCCCGCTGGTCGCGCTCGGGGCGATCGCCGGCGACACCACCGGTTACCTGCTCGGGCGGCGGTTCGGCCCGGCCCTGCTCAACGGCCGGCTGCTGCGCCGACGCCACGCGCAGATCGACCGCGCCACCGCCACGTTGCGACGACACGGCGCGCTCGTGATCGTCGCCAGCCGGTTCCTGCCGTTCCTGCGGACGGTCACCCCCGCGGCGGCCGGCGCGTCCGGGGTGCCCCCGCTGACGTTCCTGCCGGCCGCGCTCGCCGGCGGCCTGCTCTGGGGCGTCGGGTCCCCGCTGCTGGGATACGTCGCGGCCGACTCGTACCACCGCGTCGAGGAAGTGATCGGCAACACCGGGCTGGTCGTGCTGGCGCTGCTGCTCATCGGCTGGTGGGCGGTCCGGCGGCGTCGGCGGCGGCACGCGGGCAAAGCCGAGGACGCCGACGCCGAGAGACCGGTGCCCGCCCCCGCTCCGCCGGTCGCGCCCGCGGTCTCGACCCTGCGCCGCGTCCTGACCGTGGGCCACGCCGGAACCACGCTCGGCGTCGTACGGCCCCGGCGGCGGACCGATCGACGTCGCCCCTGACGGCATTTTCCTGCCCGCCGAACCGCCACCCGGGGATCTCCGTCGCCGCCGGAGCCAGGAAGGCAGAGAATGTCGGTGAGCGGGGACGGCGGAGGGGTGCGAACGGTGGAGATCGGGCTGCTGGGTGCGGTCGAGGTCACGGTCGACGGCTCGAGCGTCTCCGTCGGTGGCCACCGGCTGCGCGCGGCGTTCGCCCGGCTCGCGCTCGATGCCGGCCGCATGGTCACGGTCAGCACACTCGTCGACGCCGTCTGGGGCGACGATCCGCCCGCCGGTTCGGGTAACGCACTGCAGTCCCTGGTCAGCCGGTTGCGTCGGACGCTGCCCGCCGGTGTGGTCGAGTCCGCCCCGGCCGGTTACCGGCTGGCGGTCCCACCGGAGTCGGTGGACGTCCACCGGTTCGAACGCCTGGCCACCGCCGGGCGCCGCGCGCTGGAGAGCGGCGACGCGGCCGGCGCCGCCGCTACCTTGCGCGAGGCACTGGGCCTCTGGCGCGGCCCGGCGCTGGCCGACGTCGGGGACGCGCCGTTCCGGGCCGCGGTGGTCACCCGGCTGGAGAACGCCCGGCTGGCCGCCGTCGAGGACCGCGTCGACGCCGATCTCGCGCTCGACCGGCACGCGGAGGTCGTCGCCGAGCTCGAGGAGCTGACCGCCGAGAACCCGCTGCGTGAACGTCTGCACGCGCAGCTCGTGCTCGCGCTCAACGGCGCGTCCCGGCAGGCCGACGCGCTCACCGCGTTCGACCGCGTGCGCCGCCGCCTGGCCGACGAGCTGGGCGTCGACCCCGGCGCGGTGCTCAAAGGCGCGTACACCACCGTGCTGGGTGGCCCCGGTGTACCGGCGAAGGCACCGGCACGCGTGCCGACCGCTCCCCGGCCGGTCACTACGAACGGAGCGCGCACCCGGGGCAACCTGCGCCCGCAGCTGACCAGCTTCGTCGGGCGCCGCACCGAGCTCGCCGCGGTGGCCGACCTGCTCGCCACCGAACGGCTGGTGACGCTGATCGGCCCCGGCGGCGCCGGCAAGACCCGCCTCGCCGAGGAGTCGGGCGCCCGCCTCACCGACCGCAACACCGGCGGCGTCTGGATGGTGCCGCTCGCGCCGATCGGCGAAGGGGACGAGGTGCCGCAGGCCGTGCTCACCGGCCTCGGTCGCCGGCAGGTCGGCCTGCTCGACACGAAGCTCTCGGCCGAGGCCAGCACCCCGCAGGACGTGGACGCGATCCTGGTCAAAGCGCTCAGCGCCGGTCCGACGCTGCTCGTGCTGGACAACTGCGAGCACCTGCTGGAACCCGTCGCCGCGCTGGCCCACTCGCTGCTGCTGGACTGCCCGGAGCTGCGCATCCTCGCCACCAGCCGGGAGCCGCTCGGCGTGCCGGGCGAACGGCTGCACCCGGTGCCCAGCCTCGCGCTGCCGCCGCCCGGTCGGTTGACGCCGGCCCAGGCCGCCCGCTACCCGGCGGTCCAGCTGCTGGTCGACCGGGCCGCCGCGGTGCGGCCCGGGTTCGTGCTCACCCCGGAGAACGTCGACGCGATCGTCGAGATCTGCCGGAGCCTGGACGGGATGCCGTTGGCGCTCGAGCTGGCCGCTCCCCGGCTGCGTTCGCTCTCCCCGGAGCAGCTCGCGGCCCGGCTCGGCGACCGGTTCCGGCTGTTGACCGCGGGCAGCCGCACCGCGCTCCCCCGCCACCAGACGCTGCACGCGGTGGTGGCCTGGAGCTGGGAGCTGCTGACCGACCAGGAGCAGGCCCTGTGGCGGCGGCTGTCGCAGTTCCCCGGGGGCGCGACCGTGGACGCCGCCGAGCGGGTGTGCGCCGACGACGATCTGCTCCGCCCCGGCGACGTGCTGGAGACGCTCGCGTCGCTGGTGGACAAGTCGCTGGTGGAGCTCGTCGCGGAGGCCGAGCCGCCCCGTTACCGGATGCTGGAGACCGTCCGCGCGTTCGGCGCCGAGCAGCTCGAGGCGGCCGGGGAGACGGCCACGTGCCGGAACGCGTTGGTGGCCTACTACGTCGAGCTGGTCGAGACGGCCGAGCCGTTGCTCCGCAGCCCGGAGCAGCGCCGGTGGGCGAACACGCTGACCGCCGAGTACGAGAACATCACCGCCGCGCTGCGCTGGGCCGTCGACCAGCGGCACGGTGACCCGGCCGTACGCATCGTCGCCGGGCTGGCCTGGTACTGGGCGCTGCGTGGCGCGCACGGCGAGGCGGACCGGTGGGCCACCGCGGTGCTGCCCCTCGCCGACCAGGCGCCCCCGCTCAGCGCCGCGATCGTCACCGCGTTCGCCGGGCTGACCGCGGCGAGCCTGCGCAGCACGTACGAGGAGGCGAAGCGCGAGGCGGAGCGAGTCACCGAGCTGATCAAGCCGTTCTCGACGACGCCGGACGCCCACCCGGTGCTCGTGCTGGCCGACAGCATCATCCACTTCCTCGGCGACCGGAACGACCAGGTCCAGCAGAAGCTCCAGCGGGTCTACCAGCACCCCGACCCGTGGGTCGGGGCGCTCGCGCTGTTCCTCGACGCGAACCTGCACGAGAACGACGGCGACCTGCTCGGCGCGGAACGGCTGTACGAGTCCGCACGCTCGGCGTTCGAGTCGATCGGTGACCGCTGGGGCCGCGGTGCGGTGCTCAGCTCACTGGCGTCGATCAAGGCACTGCGTGGGGACCACCGCGGCGCGATCGAGGCGCTGGAACAGGCCCGGACGCTGATCTACGACCTGAACGGCTTCGACGACCTTCCCCGCGTCCTGCTCTGGCTGGCGCTGGAGTGGGCCCGGATCGGCGACTTCGAGCGGGCGCGGGAGTACCTGGACGAGAGCACCACCTACATCGCCCGCTTCGGCGACGACGACAACGCGGTGGGTTTCCTGGGCGCGGCGCGGGCCACCGTGCTGCGGCTCACCGGGGACATCACCGGCGCGACCGAGCTGCTGACGGAAGAGATCGAGCGGTACAAGACGCGTCCGTACGGTCCGCCGCAGATCAACGCGCTGCTGCTCGCCGACTACGCGTACGCGCTCGTCGCCACCGGCGACACACCCCGTGCCGTCGATTGTGTGCTGGAGGCGCTGGGTGAGGCCGCGGAGGCGCACGACTCCCCCGTCTTCGGCGGCGCGCTCGACGCCGCCGCGGCCGTCGTACTCGCGCTCGGCGACGCCGACGGCGCGGCGAAGCTCCTCGGGGCCGCCGCCCTGGTCCGCGGGCTGCCCGACCTGGGCAACCCGGACACGCTGCGGACCAGGGAACTCGCCGCCGAGGCGCTCGGACCGTCGAACTTCGAGGCCCGGTACCGCGACGGCGAGGCCCTGCCCAAACCGGACGTGCCGGACGTGGCCCGCGAACTCCTGACTCAGGTGCGCCGGCGGTAGGCCGCCAGCGCGAGCGGAACGAACACCGCGCAGAGCACCGCGACCGAGACCACCACCTTGACCACCGGACCGGCCACCGCTCCGTGACCGGTGAGCAGGCCCCTGGTCGCTTCGACGACGAACGTGACCGGGTTGATCTTCACCCAGGCCTGCAGCCAGCCGGGGAGCGTCTCGGTCGGCACGAACAGGTTGCTGCCGAACGTCAGCGGGAACATCAGCATCCCGCCGATGCCCTGCACCGTCCGCGGGTTGCGCAGCAGCAGGCCGACGAGCGCGGTGACCCAGCAGAGCCCGAACGCGAACAGCAGCACGAGCGCGCAGGCGGCGAGCGTGGAGAAGGGATCGGTCTCGATCCGGAACCCGATCACGGCGCCGAAGCCCAACACGACCGTGATCGTCACCAGGTAGCGGACGACGTCGCCGAAGACCGCGCCGATCAGCGGGGCGGAGCGGGCGATGGGCATCGTGCGGAACCGGTCGAACACGCCGGTCTGCAGGTCTCCGGCCAGGCTCTGCCCGACGCCGAGGCTGGCGAACGCGACGCTCTGCACCAGGATGCCGGGCAGCACGAACTGCAGGTAGACGTGCCGGTCGCCGGTCACCGCGCCGCCGAACAGGTAGACGAACAGCAGCACGAAGATGATCGGCTGCAGCGTGAGGTCGAGCAGCTGCTCCGGCGAGTGCTTGATCTTGATCAGGCTGCGCCAGGTGAGCGTCAGCGAGTGCCGGAGCGTCCGTACCGGCCCGAACCGGACCGGGGCTTCCTCCACCGGCGACGAGGCGGCCGTCGCGACCAGCGTCGCGGTCATGCCGCGTCCTCGTCGGCCGGGTGACCGGTGAGCGTGAGGAACACCTCGTCCAGGCTGGCCCGGCGCAGGCCCAGCTCGCCGACCGCGATCCCGGCGTCGTCCAACCGGCGGACGACGTCGGCGAGCAGGGTCGGCTCGGCGACCGGGGCGGTGACCAGGCCGCGGGCCTCGTTCCGGGTGGGTTGCACGCGGGTGACCGCGGCGACGATCGCCTCGACGTCGGCGAGGTCCGCCGGGTCGAGCGGGTGCACCTCCAGCGTCTGGTCCCCGACCTGCGCCTTGAGCTGGTCGGGGGTGCCGGTGGCGATCAACTCGCCGCGGTCGATCACCGCGATCGAGTCGGCCAGCTGATCGGCTTCGTCGAGGTACTGGGTGGTCAGCAACACGGTCACGCCGTCGGCGACGAGCGCACGGATCGTGTTCCAGACCTCGCCGCGGCTGCGCGGGTCCAGTCCGGTGGTGGGCTCGTCGAGATAAATGACGTCGGGGTGGCCGACGAGGCTCGCGGCCAGGTCGAGCCGGCGCCGCATGCCGCCGGAGTACGTCTTCGCCGAGCGGCCGGCCGCCTCGGTGAGCTCGAAGCGTTCGAGCAGTTCGCGGGCGCGGGCCTTGGCGTCGCGGCGGGACAGCTCGAGCAGCCGGCCGATCATCGTCAGGTTCTCGGCGCCGGTGAGGTCCTCGTCGACCGAGGCGTACTGCCCGGTCACCGCGATCCGGGCCCGCACGGACGGCGCCTGGGTGAGTACGTCGAAGCCGCCGACGCGCGCCCGGCCGGCGTCGGGCTTGATCAGGGTGGCCAGCACGCGGACCGCGGTGGTCTTGCCGGCCCCGTTGGGGCCGAGCACGCCGAGGATCGTGCCGGTCGGGACGGCGAGGTCGACGCCGTTGAGCGCGGTCGTCGACCCGAACCGCTTCACGAGGCCCTCGGCCTCGATCGCGTAGGACATCGCGGAGTCTCCTGTCAGCTGGATGACTCCACGGTGCGCGCGTGCGCTGTCAGGCCGCGCACAGCTCGCTGTCAGGCTTTTTCGGTCTCGGTCCCGACGGGGGGCGAGGGGGCGACCGGCTGCTCGGCGCGCGCCGCCGCGACGCGCCCGAGCTTGCTGCGGCGGCGACGCACGAACGCGATACCGGCCAGACCGAGCACGAACCCGGCCACGCAGGTCCAGATCCACCACTCGTCGTCGTGGTCGGAGAGCCAGCCGCGGCCGAACGTCACCAGCACGAGGCCGCCGACTCCCCAGAGCACGGTGCCTGCCGTGACGACGCTCACCGCGTCGACATCCAGGGGCTCCGGCGTCGGACGTGTCGGACGGCGAGCCATATCGGCAGCGTAACGCGGGAGTGGTCCGGCGCGGCGGAGAGGGGCCGCACCGGACCGCACCGTTACTCGCAGGCAGCCTTGAACTTCACGCCGGCGGCGTTGACGTCGCCCGAGTCGGGGATCGTCGGGTTGGGGTCGTTGGCCAGCTTGCTGACCTCGTCACCGAGCTTGTCGTACGCGGCACCCAGGTCCTTGGTGGCGTCCTCGAGGTCGCCGTCGCCCTTCGCGCCTTCGGTGCGGATGTCGTCCGCGAGCTTGTGGTACGACTCCCCCAGCGCGGCCGGGTTGTCGACGTTCTTCACCGACGACGAGGTGAACTCCTGCACCACCGTCTGGATCTTGTTGCACGCCTCCGTGTTGTCGGCGCCGACGAGCGAGCAGCCCATCGTGCCGGCTAACGCCGCGGCCGCCAGCGAGGCGCCGGCAAATCTCGGAACGAGTCGAGCCATCGTGCTTCCTTCCCCGTATTCCACTAATTGCTCACTGCCGCCACAGAAGTTAGCTTCTGTCGCTCTAATGCGGTCTCCCGATTTCGTGCCCTCATGCGGGCGGCCGCGAGCGTGATCGCGGCGATCAGCACCGCGACACCGCCCAGCAGCAGACCGGCCCGCGGGCCGTAGCGCTCGGAAATCGGACCGACGATCAGTGAGCCCAGCGGAGTGCCTCCGAGGAAGACCAACATGTACAGCGCCATCACGCGGCCACGCAGGTGCGCGGGCGTGCCGAGCTGCACGCGCGCGTTCGCCGCGTTGTTGTGCGCGATGAAGGCCAGACCCACGAACAACAACACGAGCGCCGCGAGCCCGAAGTTCGGCGTGAACGCCACCGCGCACTCCAACACGCCGAACACCGTGGCGCAGCTGAGCACCCAGCGGGCCGACGGGCGCTTGGTGCGGCGGGCGCCGATCAACGCACCGATCAGCGCTCCGCCGGCGAACGCGGTCGAGAGCAGACCGAACGAGGCCGGGCCGACGTCGAACTCCACCTTGGCCAGCAGCGGCAGCGTCAGGTTGAAGTTCATGCCGAGCGTGCCGAGCACCGACATCATCGCGATGACCAGCAGCAGGTCCTTCCGGCCCCAGACGAACCGCAGGCCCTCGACGACCTGGCCCTTGGCCCGCTCCACCCGCGCGCCGGTGAGCAGGTCGGCGGGCCGCATCGCGAGCAGGCCGATCAGCACCGCCACGTAACTGGCGCCGTTGAGCAGGAACGCCGGGCCGGTGCCGACCGTCGCGATGACCAGGCCACCGACGGCCGGGCCGAGCAGCCGCGCGGAGTTGAACGTCGCGGAGTTGAGCGACACCGCGTTGGGCAGACGGTCGGGGCCGACCATCTCGGAGATGAACGACTGCCTGGTGGGGGTGTCGAACGCGTTCACGGTGCCGAGCAGCAACGCGAACACGTAGACGTTCCACAACTGCGCCGAACCGGTGACGACGAGAGCGCCCATGCCGAGCGCCAGCAGCATCGAGGCCGCCTGAGTGGCGATCAGCACCTTGCGCTTGTCCAGCCGGTCGGCCAGCGCTCCGGCCCAGAGCGTCAGCAGCAGCACCGGGGTGAACTGCAGAGCGGTCACGACGCCGAGCGCGGTACCGGAGTTGTGCGACAGGTCGAGCACCAGCCAGTCCTGCGCGGTCATCTGCGCCCAGGTGCCGGTGAGCGAGACGATCTGGCCGCCCGCGAACAGCCGGTAGTTCCGGACGCTCAGGGAGGAGAACATGGTGCGCAGTGCCGGGCTCATGCGCGGGCCAGCCGTTCGAGGATGGCGGCCGCCGCGCGGAGCGTCTCCTGGTCGGAGCGGTCGAGCTCGGCGATGCGGGCGGCGAGCCAGGCCTCCCGCGCCTGCCGGTCGGCCGCGATCAACGCGTCGCCGTCCGGGGTCGTCGAGAGCACGATCTGCCGTCCGTCGGTCGGGTGCGGGGCCCGGCCGATCAGCCCGCGCTCCTCCAACGCCGCCACTGTGCGGGTGGCGGCCGGCGGCTGCACCCGCTCGACCTCGGCCAACCCGCGTGGCGTGAGCTCGCCATTACCTTTCGAGATGCTGAACAGCGCGGAGATCTGGGTCATCGTCAGGCCGTGCGCCGGGCGCTCGGCCCGGAGCCGGCGGAAGAACCGCCCGGTGGCCGACCGGAGCCGGACCGCCAACTCGTCGTTCTCGTGCGGATCCGTGAGTGTCACCTTCTCGAGGTTGTTTCACACAACTCATTACCTCAGGTAACGATCTCTCGGATCGTCGCATTCCGCCAGTGATATTCAGGTGACATGCGTCTGCTCGTCGCGGTGCTGCCGCCCCCGTTCGCCGTGGACCACCTCCGGAGCGCGATCGGGACGCTGCACGTGACCGGTGCGGATGCCGGCGTCGTGCGCCCGGACAGGTGGCACCTCACGCTCGCGTTCCTCGGCGAGGTCACCGATCCGGAGCGGGTTCGCGACCGGGTCGCGGAGTGCGCTGCCGCCGGTCGGAGCGGCACGGTCTCGCTCACCGGCGGCGGGCGGTTCGGCGAGCGCGTGTTGTGGGCCGGCGTCGGCGGCGACGTCGCCGAACTGACCCGGACGGCCGAAGCCGTCCGGGTCCTCGCGCCGGAGACGCTGCCGTTCCGACCCCATCTCACGCTGGCCCGGCCCCGGGGCCGGGTCACCCGCGAGGAACTCCGAGCCGACGTCGCCACCCTGAGCCACTACGCGGGCCCGCCCTGGCCCGCCGACCGGATCCACCTGATGCGCAGCAGCGCGGGGAGCTACCAGTCGCTCGGCTCCTGGCCGCTCTACCAGGCGTAAGCCTCGGGGGCCGGTTTGCCGGGGTTCGGGAAAGGCGCGGGGAACAGCTCGTCGAGTTCGGTCAGGGTGGCGGCGTCGAGCGTCAGCTCCGCCGCGCGCAGGCCGCTGTCGAGCTGCTCGCCGGTACGCGGCCCGACGATCGGCGCGGTGACGCCGTCCTGCGCCAGCAGCCAGGCGAGCCCGACCTCGGCCGGGTCGTGCCCGAGGTCGGCGCAGAGCTTCTCGTACGCCTCGAGCGTCGTCCGGTGCTTCTCCAGGCCGGCCGCGGCACGCTCGGAGCTGCTGCGCGAGCCGTTGCCCTCGCGCTGCTTGCGGATCGCGCCGGAGAGCAGACCACCGTCGAGCGGCGACCACGGGATGACCCCGATGCCGTACTGCCGGGCGGCCGGCAGCACCTCGAGCTCGATCCACCGGTTGAGCAGGTTGTAGTACGACTGCTCGCTCACCAGACCGAGGAAGTGCCGGGCCTTGGCCGCCTCCTGGGCCTGGGCGAGGTGCCACCCGGCGAAGTTGCTCGACCCGACGTACAGAATCTTGCCCTGCTGACGCAGGACCTCCATCGCCTCCCAGATCTCGTCCCAGGGAGTGTCCCGATCGACGTGGTGCATCTGGTAGAGGTCGATGTAATCGGTTTTAAGGCGTTTGAGGGATTCGTCACAGGCGCGCCGGATGTGCAGCGCGGAGAGCTTGGACTGGTTGGGCCAATCACCCATTCCGCCGTAGACCTTGGTGGCGAGAACCGTGCGCTCGCGACGCCCGCCGCCGCTGGCGAACCAGTTTCCGATGATCTGTTCGGTGACACCTTCGCCGGTTTTCCGCCCGTAGACGTTCGCCGTGTCGAAGAAGTTGATCCCCTGGTCATGGGCGGTGTCCATGATCCGGTGACTGTCCGGTTCAGAGGTTTCCGGGCCGAAGTTCATCGTGCCCAGGCAGAGCCTGCTGACCCGGAGTCCTGACCGCCCCAGCCGGACGTACTCCATGCTGCACCTCCTGTGCTCCCCCGGAAGCCTAGGCCGACAACGGCGATCCAGCCGCGCGGCGATCTGGCAGGGTGGGGGACGTGCTGGAGATCCATACCGAGATTCGGGAGACCGGTCCAGATCGGTACGCGACGCTCATCGACGGCGGTTGGGCGATCGGTTCGTCGCTCAACGGGGGTTATCTTCAGCTGCCGGTCGTGAGAGCGGTGCTCGCCGCGGAGGGGCATCCGCACCCGGTCGCGGTCACCACCGACTACCTCCAGGCCCCGCACGCCGGCGAGGCCGAGATCGTGGTGGAGCGGCTGCGTACCGGCAAGACGATCGGCACCAGCCGGGCCACGCTCATCCAGGACGGTCAGCCGTGCCTGGTGTCGTCGGTGGTCACGAGCACGCTCGACTCGAGCAGCCCGGACCTCGACATGGCGCCGCAGATCGAGTTGCCCTCACCCGACCAGTGCACCCGGATCCGCTCGGACGTCATGCCGGGTACGAACCTCGCGCTGATGGACCACGTGGACGTCCGGCTCGCCCCGGAGTTCGCGAACGTGGTGCGGGGGCGGCCGGACGGGAGCATGGCCCTGCGCGGGTGGGTGCGGATGGTGGACGGGCGCGATCCCGACCCGCTGGTGTGCCTGCTCGCGGCCGACGCGTTCCCGCCGGTGACGTTCACCATCGGGCGCTACGGCTGGGCGCCCACCGTGCAGCTGACCACGTATCTGCGGGTGCTGCCCGCGCCGGGGTGGCTGCGGTGCGAGCTCCGCGGGCGGGTGCTCGCGAACGGCTGGTTCGACGAGGACTGCACGATCCGCGACTCGGCCGGGCGCCTGGTGGCCCAGTCCCGCCAGATAGCCCGGATCCCCCGGGTCCCCACACCCACCGAGAACTGAGCTCTCAGGTCTGAACCTGGAGCCCGCTCAGGGCGACGCTGGCAGTCGAGCGCGAATCCGCCGCGTATAGCTGATACTCAAGGGTTCGCGCTCGCCTGTCAGCGTCGTCCTGAGCGGGCCGCCCACTAGGGCCTGCGAGCGCCGGAGCCAAACAAGATGTCGTCCCAGCTCGGGAGTTCGGCTTTGCGTCCGCGGCCGCTGCCGGCCTTGGGCGGCTGGGGTTCGGGGCGCGCCGGGCCCGCGGTGGGAGGTGTTCCGACGCCGGTGGGGTCGAGGCGCTCGCGCCAGTCGCTCCGCCCGGCGAAACCGCCGCCGGAGGTCGGTGTGGCATCGCCGGTGCTCACGTCGCCGCGGCGTCCGGCCGGGCGACGCGGGTCGTCGCCCCACGGGTCGGGTCGACGCACTTCGTCGGGGCGGGTGCCGGCGGCGGGCCGGGGCTCGTCGAGCCACCCGGCGGCCCGCCCCCCGCCGATCGGCCCGTCGGCCGCGGCCGGGGCGCCGTCACGGCCGCCGTTGCCGAGCCCGTCACGACCACCGAGCCCGTCACGGCCACCGAGCCCACCGCGCCCAGCCAGACCGGGCCGGCCCGTGAGCCCGTCACGGCCACCGAGCCCGGGAGCACCGCCGACGCCGGGAGCTCCCCCGTGGCCGGGAACGCCGCCGTGGTCGGGCGTGCCCGACTGACCGGGACCGGGCGCGCCGCCGAGACCGGGGGTGCCGCCGAGGCCGGGGGCGGTGCCGCCGATGGTCGGGGCCGTGGAGGCCGCCGCGGCACCGGTGCCGGCGTCCGCGGCCGGCGGCTCCGGGTTCGGCGTCGGGGCGTGCTCACGCGACGGCTCGGACCGGCGGAAGTCGTCGAAACGGGGATCGAGCGCGCGACCGCGCCCACTCTCCCGAGCCGCCTGCCGAAGATCACCGCGGCCCTCGCGGGGCAGCTCACGCGGAACCTCCCGCGCCGGAGCCGCCACGGCCTCCGCCGAAGCGGCCGCCACCGGCTCCTCCCGCCGACGCTCGTCACGACGGCGCAGCATCGAGAGCGCCGGCACGACCGGGCCCTCCTTGGGGTCGGCGTCCTCCGGCAACTTCCCGGGCTGCACGCCGAACGCGAGCATCTGCTCGTCCGGCCCGACCAGCAGGTCTTCCTGCTTCTCGCTGGAGAGGAAGTTCGCCATCTCGTCGACCGGCGACACCATCGACCGGGCCCGGTCGAGGTCCCAGATGGCGTGCGCGGTGGCCTTGCCCGACGGCCACGTCGCGGTGGTGCGCCAGCCGCCGTCCTCACGGCGGTAGCTGTCCCAGGCGACGGTCTCCACGTCGATGCCGTGGGCACGCAGCCGCGCGTCGACGACGTCCGCGAGCGTCTGCCCGCTCTCGGCCCCACGCAGACGCGTGCGCCGCGCGAGCTGTGCCATCGCGGCGCGCTCCTGCAGCACGGGCCCGGCGAACCGCAGCACCTTCTCCATCGGAACGTTCGCGAGGCGGGCGACGTGTTCCGCCGACTCACCGGAACGGATCCGGGACTGAATGTCACGCGGCGTCAACGTCGCCTCCACATCCATCGATAGCTGACCGGGGGTACCGGTCCGCTCCCGCTGGACGGCGGCGATCACCTGGTCGTCGATGGCGAGCGAAAGCATCCGCCCGACCTCGTCGGTCAGAATCATGGCCTGCCCGTCAGCGGAGAGCGCGACGAACCGCAACGGTCGCATTGCGACCTCCCTCTCCAGACACCGGCGAGCGTGCCCACCATACGACGACAGGGCTCGTGTGCCCCGCATACCACGCCGAATGGGCGCGCCGTTCTCCGGCCAGACCTACGTTACGCACCAAACGTCTTATTTGTCTGTCCGACGCGCGGATCAACCCAGAGCGGCCACTGTGTAGTCGATCGCGGCGGTCAGCTTCGCGACGTCGGTCGGGTCGATGCCCGGGAACATCGCGATGCGCAGCTGGTTGCGCCCGAGCTTCCGGTACGGCTCGGTGTCGACGATTCCGTTCGCACGCAACACCTTCGCGACCGCGGCGGCGTCCACCGACTCCGCGAAGTCGATGGTGCCGACGACGTGCGAACGCTTCGCCGGGTCCTTGACGTACGGCGTCGCGAACGACGAGTCCTCGGCCCACTCGTAGAGCGTCCGGGCCGACTCGGCGGTGCGCCGCGTCGTCCACGCCAGACCGCCCTGCTCGTTGAACCAGTCCACCTGCTCGGCGGCGAGGAAGATCGTCGTCAGCGCCGGGGTGTTGTAGGTCTGGTCCTTACGCGAGTTGTCGATCGCGGTGACCAGGTCCAGGAAGGCCGGAACGTACCGCCCGGACGCGCTGATCTCCTCGACCCGCGCGAGCGCGGCCGGCGACATGATCGCCAGCCACAGACCGCCCTCGCTGCCCAGCCCCTTCTGCGGCGCGAAGTAGTACACGTCGGTCTCGGAGACGTCCACCGCGAGTCCCGCGGCGGCCGACGTGCCGTCGTGCAGCATCAGGTGGTCGCCGGGCACCCGGCGCACCGGGATCGCGACGCCGGTCGAGGTCTCGTTGTGCGGCGTCGCGTAAACGTCCACACCGTCCTCGAACTCGAACACCGGCGCGTCACCGGGGGCCGACTCGATGATCGTCGGGTCGCCCAGGAACGGCGCGATCTTCGCGGCCTTGGCGAACTTGGCGCCGAACTCGCCGAACGAGAGGAACTGGGCGCGATCGCGGATCAGACCGAACACCGCGGCCTCCCAGAACGCGGTGGTGCCACCGACGCCGAGCACGACCTCGTACCCGTCGGGCAGGGCGAACAACGACGCGAGCCCGGACTTGAGGCGGGCCACCTCGTTGCGCACCGTCGCCTGCCGGTGGGACGTCCCGAGGAAGCTGCGCCCAGTGGCGACGAGGGCGTCGACCGAGGCCGGGCGGACCTTCGACGGGCCGGAACCGAACCGGCCGTCAGCGGGCAACAACTCTGCGGGGATGGTGATGGTCACGCGTTGATCCTCCCACCTGTGGCTAACGAGTTGAGACACGACAAAGGCGGGCCACCCAGTTCAGGTGACCCGCCTCGGCCGAGCTCAGGCGCGCTTGATCGTGTCCCAGCCCTCGACCTCGTCGGGCTTGCGCGGGCCGGGCCCGGTGTAGAGCGCGGACGGCCGCACCAGCTTGTTGAGGTTCTTCTGCTCGACGACGTGCGCGGACCAGCCGGCCGTGCGCGCGCAGGAGAACATCGAGGTGAACATGTGCGCGGGCACCTCGGCGAAGTCCAGCACGACGGCCGACCAGAACTCGACGTTCGTGGCGAGCACCCGGTCGGGGCGGCGGGCGTGGAGCTCGGCCAGCGCGGCCTTCTCCAGCGCCTCGGCCACCTCGAAGCGGGTGCTGCCGAGCTCGCGGGCGGTGCGGCGGAGCACGGCCGCCCGCGGGTCCTCGGCCCGGTAGACGCGGTGCCCGAAGCCCATCAGGCGCTCGCCCTTGTCGAGCGCCGACTTGACCCACGCCTCCGCGTCGCCCGACTTCTCGACCTCGTCGAGCATCTTGAGGACGCGGGACGGGGCACCGCCGTGCAGCGGGCCGGACATCGAACCGATCGCCGACGAGATGCAGGCGGCGCAGTCGGCGCCGGTGCCCGCGGCCACGCGCGCGGTGAACGTCGAGGCGTTCAGGCCGTGCTCGGCGGCGGAGATGAAGTAGGCGTCGACGGCCTGGACGTGCTTCGGGTCGGGCTCGCCGCGCCAGCGGATCATGAAGCGCTCGACGATCGTGCTCGCCTTGTCGATCTCGCGCTGCGGGACGGCGGGCAGGCCGATGCCCCGGGCGGACTGGGCGACGAACGAGAGCGCGGTGACCGAGATCCGGGCGAGGTCCTCGCGGGCCTGCTCGGGGCCGATGTCGATCAGCTGCTTGAGGCCCCAGTAGGGGGCGAGCATCGCGATCGCCGCCTGGACGTCGACGCGGATGTCACCGGAGTG
Source organism: Cryptosporangium japonicum (assembly GCF_039524755.1). NCBI lineage: Bacteria > Bacillati > Actinomycetota > Actinomycetes > Cryptosporangiales > Cryptosporangiaceae > Cryptosporangium > Cryptosporangium japonicum. The sequence continues at coordinate 59,897 of NZ_BAAAGX010000029.1, read as the reverse complement.
CACCGGCACCGGGAACGGCTCCGCGGGCGGCAGACCCGGCCCGAACTTGCCGTCGACCAGCAGGGCCCAGACGTTCCCGAACGAGACCTGACCGACCAGGTCCTCGATGTTGACGCCGCGATAACGCAGCGCTCCGCCGTCCCGGTCGGGTTCCGCGATCTCGGTGTGGAAGGCTACGACGCCTTCGAGCCCCGGTTTGAAGTCCGACATGCTGGCTCAGCTCCCAGTGGTCTTCGGTGGCGGTACGCCCCGGCCGGCTCGACCGGCGGGTGGGCGGTAGCCCTCCACCAGTCGGGAACGATTTCTGACATCTTCCTACCGTTCCCGCTAGGTCCGCGAGGTCAGTCCGGACCAAGCCCATTGTGATCGTGTCGCAGCCCACATCCACGCACGACACGTCGGGGACATATCGACGTCACGCAGCGGCCACACCTTCCGAGGGCCACCGGAGGCAGGCATAAGGTTGCATCGGGCACGGATTTCAGGAGGAGCGGTGGAGCGGGAGTACGGAGTCGTCTCGCAGGTCGGAGACATGCGGGTCGGGTACGAACGAGGAACGCTCACCGAAGAGACCCTCGCCGACAACTGGTTCGACCAGTTCACCACGTGGTTCGACGAGGCCGCCGCGGCGGCGGAGATCGTCGAGCCGAACGCGATGGTCGTGGCCACCGCGGCGGCGAACGGAACGCCCAGCGCACGCACCGTCCTGCTGAAGGACGCCGACGAGCGCGGCCTCACGTTCTACACCCACTACACGTCGCGCAAGGGCCGGGAACTGACCGAGAACCCGCGGGCGTCGCTGCTCTTCCCGTGGCACCCGCTCCAGCGCCAGGTGAACGTTTCCGGGACGGTGCACCGGGTCGATCCGGCCGAGTCGGACGCCTACTGGAACAGCCGCCCGCACGGTTCCCAGCTGGGTTCGGCGGCGAGCCCGCAGTCTCGAGTCGTACCGGACCGGGCCGCCCTGGAAGATGCCGAGAAGGTGCTCGCCGAGCGGTACCCCGACGCGGTCCCCCGCCCCGAGACCTGGGGTGGGTTCCGCGTCGTGCCGCACACGGTCGAGTTCTGGCAGGGCCGTCCCGACCGGCTGCACGACCGGCTGCGGTACCGCCGCGACGGAGAGATCTGGATCGTCGAGCGGCTCGGCCCGTGAGTTCTCCGGAGACCGGGGCCGGCGCCGCTCCTCCGGCGGCGCCCCCGCCGACCCCCCGCTGGCGGCGCATCCTCCTCGACACCCGGCCGCTCCGGAACACCGCGTACCGGCGCTTGTTCCTCGGCCAGAGCGTCGCGTTCATCGGGTACCAGCTCACCGCGGTCGCGGTTCCCGTACAGATGTACGCGATCACCGACTCGTCGTTCTGGGTCGGCATGCTCGGCATCGCCGGGCTCGTGCCACTGATCCTGTTCGGTCTCTGGGGCGGCGCGTTCGCCGACGCGATCGACCGGCGGACGCTGCTGCTGATCTCGTCGGTGGTGCTGTGGGTGGCGACCGGTGCGCTCGTCGTGCAGTCGCTGCTCGGCGTCGACAGCCCGTGGCTGCTGCTCGCGCTGACCGCGCTGCAGTCCGCGGCGTTCGCGGTCAGCGGCCCCACCCGGAGCGCGATCATCCCCCGGCTGGTGCCGATCGAGCAGGTGCCGTCGGCGAACACGCTGAACTTCACCGCGAGCAACTTCGGCACGGTCGTCGGCCCGCTGCTGGCCGGCCTGATCCTGGCCCAGTGGTCGTACGCGGTCGCCTACGCCGTCGACGCGGTGCTGTTCACGTTCGCGCTCTACGCGGCGCTCCGGCTGCCGCACCTGGAACCCATCGGTGAACGGGTCAGCCCCGGGCTGCGCGCGGTCGGGCAGGGCCTGGCGTTCATCGCGCTCAAGCCGGTGCTGCTGATGTCGTTCGCGGTCGACATCATCGCGATGGTCTTCGCCATGCCGCGGGCCCTGTTCCCGCAGGTCGCGAACGACTGGTACGGCGGCGGGGAGGCCGTCGGCTGGCTGTTCGCGGCGATCGCGATCGGGTCGGTGCTGGCCGGGCTGTCGTCGGGCTGGATCGGCCGGGTCAAGCGGCAGGGCCTGGCGCTCACCGTCGCCGTGATGTGCTGGGGTCTCGCGGTGGCCGCCGCCGGGCTCGCACGCAGCCTCTGGCTCGCGGTCGCGCTGCTGGCCGTCGCCGGCGCCGCCGACCTGGTGTCGGCGGTCTACCGGCAGACGATCCTGCAGGTCTACGCACCCGACGAGATGCGTGGCCGGATGCAGGGGGTGTTCACCGTGGTCGTCGCCGGTGGGCCACGCCTCGGTGACCTGCGTGCCGGCGTCACCGAGTCGTGGTTCGGCCCCACCGTCTCCTGGGTCGGCGGCGGCCTCGTGTGCGTGGTGCTCGTGGCCGCGGCCGCGCTGGCCGTGCCCAAGTTCCGGCGCTACGAGGGCACTACGGCACCAGGACGGTAGCGCCGGTCGTCGCGCGGGACTCCAGCGCCCGGTGAGCTTCGGCGGCCTCGGCGAGCGGGAAGCGTTGGGCGATGTTCGGGTCGATGGCCCCGGACGCCACCAGGTCGAACAGTTCGCCGGCCGCCGTCTCGAGCTCCCCCATGTAGTCCACGAGGGTCGGGCGGGTCACGAACAGCGACCCCTTCGAAGCCAGGACGCCCAGGTTGACGCCGGTGACCGGGCCGGACGAGTTGCCGAACGACACCATCAGCCCACGCGGACGCAGGCAGTCGAGCGAGTTCTCGAACGTGTCCGCGCCGACCGAGTCGTAGACGACCGACACCCCGGCGCCGTCGGTCAGCTCACGCACCCGCGCCGCCACGTCCTCCGACCGGTACAGCACGACCTCGCGGTAGCCGTTCTCCGACGCCACCTTCGCCTTGTCGGCACTGCCGGCCGTACCGATGGCCCGCACGCCGAGGTGGCGCAGCCACTGCCCGGCGATCAGCCCGACGCCACCGGCCGCGGCGTGGAACACCACGGTCTCCCCCGACCGCACCGGGTAGGTGCGCCGCAGCAGATACCAGACCGTGAGGCCCTTGAGCAGCACCGCGGCCGCGGCCTCGTCGGTCACCCCGTCCGGGATCGGCACCAGGTGCTTCGCCGGGACGTTCTGGGCGGTGGCGTACGCGCCCAGCGGGCCGGTGGCGCGGGCCACCCGGTCGCCCGGCGCCAACCCGGTGACGCCCTCCCCGATCTCGGTGACGACGCCCGCGGCCTCGCTGCCCAACCCGGAGGGCAGCGACACCGGGTAGAGCCCGGTGCGCTCGTAGGTGTCGCGGAAATTCAGGCCGATCGCGGTGATCCGGATCCGCACCTCTCCCGGCCCGGGCGGCGGCAGTTCGAGTTCCTCGTACCGGAGTACCTCGGGCCCACCGGTCTCGTGGAATCGGATCCCGTGGTCAGCCATGCGGCGCCTCCTCGTCAGGGTAGAAGAACCGTAGCGCCGACCGTGGCCCGCGACTCCAGTGCTTCCTGGGCCTTCCCGGCGTCGGCCAGGTCGAACCGCTGCCGCAGGTTCGGCCGGATCACCCCGCGCACGACCAGGTCCAGCACCTCCGCCGACGCCGCACGCAGCGCGGTGGCGTCGGGCAGGTACGCGCTCAGCGGCGGGGCGGGCGCTACCAGCAGGCCGTCCGGGCGCAGCGCCGCGGTCGAGCTCTCGACCGTCGCGGTGCCCAGCGGGTCGTAGACGACCGGCACCCCGGCACCGTCGGTGAGGTCACGGGCCCGGGCGGCCAGGTCGTCGGAGCGGTCGAGGACGACCTCGTCGTACCCGTTGTGGATCGCGAGCCGGACGTCGTGCGCCGCGCTCACCGTGCCGATCGGCCGCGCGCCGAGATGGCTCAGCCACTGACCGGCGACCAGCCCGACACCGTCGACCGCGTCGCGGAAGACCACGGTCTCCCCCGCCTCGACCGGGTGGACCCGGCGGATCAGTGCCCAGACCAGCAGCCCTTTCGCGAGCACCGCCGCGGCGTCCTCGTCGCCGACGGCGTCCGGGAGCGGGACCAATGCGGCCGCGGGCACGTTCCGGACCGACGCGTAGGCCCCGAACGGCACCACCGCGTAGGCGACCCGGTCCCCGACGGCGAAGCCGGCCCGATGCCCGGCCGCCTCGACGACGCCGACCGCGGAGCTACCGAGGCCGGTGGGCAGCGTGGCCGGTACCGAGCCGGCGCGGACCAGGACGTCGTCGTGGCTCAGGTCGATCGCGGTCTGCCGGACCCGGACCTCGTCGGGGCCGGGCGGCGCCGGCTCGATCGAGGAGACCCGTAAGACCTCCGGGCCGCCGGTGGCGTCTAACCGAATCGCGTAATCGGACACCTGACCAGCGTAAATTCATTTCCTACGAACTGCCGGGTGATTAGATCTACGCCACAGCCGCGGCCACCACGGCCAGGTCGGCGACGAGGTCGGCGTAGCCCTGCTCCCTGGCGTCGTCGGGCATCCGCAGGATCGCCGACGGGTGGATCGTGATCAGCGCTCGCGTCTCCGGCTCCGCACCCGGACCGGGGTAGGGCATCAGCGCGCCCCGGTCCTTCGTGACGCGGTACGTCGACCCGAGGAGCGCCTTCACGGCGGTGGCGCCGAGGCAGACGACGATCTGCGGCCGCACCGCCGCGATCTCCGCCGCCACCCACGGATTGCAGGCGCGGATGTGCTCCGGCTGCGGCGTCTGGTGGATCCGCCGCTTGCCGCGGAGCTCGAACCGGAAGTGCTTCACCGCATTCGTGACGTACACCGCACCCGGACCGAATCCCGCCTCCGCCACCGCGCGCTGCAGTAGCTTGCCCGCCGGCCCGACGAACGGCACCCCGCGCTGGTCCTCGACATCACCGGGTTGTTCCCCGACGAGCAGCACTTTCGCCTGTGGATTGCCGCTGCCGAACACGGTCTGGGTAGCCGGCTCGTAGAGCTCGCAAGCCGTGCATCGATCAGCGGCCGACTTGAGGGCTGGAAGGTCGGCTTGGGCGGGGATGAGAGTGCTGGCGTCCATCGACCGATATCGTGCCCCGGATGGAGTGCGTTACGCATTCCTCGACGAATGAGGGTCCGGATCCCCCGACGATGTGGAGGCGCGATGACGGCGCGGTGGAACACCCCGTCCGGCCATCAGTGGACGATCGAAGCGGGCACCCAGCGCGTGACGCTGGTCGAAGTCGGTGGTGGGCTCCGCGAGTACACGGTGAACGGACGCGACGTCCTGGCGAGTTACCCGGCTGACGCCATGGCGTCGAAGGGCGTCGGGCAGATCCTGGCGCCGTGGCCGAACCGGATCAGGGACGGCAAGTACACGTTCGACGGCCAGGAGCACAAGCTCAGCTGGGACGAGACCGACAAGCGGACCGCGATCCACGGTCTGGTCCGCTGGGAGCTGTGGGACCGGCTGGACCACACCCCGACCGCGGTGACGCTGGCTCGGACCGTCCAGCCGCGACCGGGCTACCCGTTCGCGCTCGTGCTCCGCGTGACGTACTCGCTGGGCAAGGACGGGTTGAAGGTCGAGCACCAGGCGATCAACGTCGGACCGACGGCGGCGCCGTTCGGGCTCGGCATCCACCCGTTCCTGACCCTGGGCGGTGACCCGCTCGACTCGGCGACGCTGACGCTCCCGGCCGGGAAGCGGATCCTGGTCGACGACCGGCTGCTGCCCACCGGGGAACTGGCGGACGTGGCCGGCACCGACTGGGACTACCGCGAGGGTCGCAAGATCGGTTCGGCGTCGCTGGACACGCCGTTCGTGGTGACCGAGCGGGGTTCGGACGGCATCGCGGTCAGCGAACTCGTCGACGCCGACGGGCGGGGCGGGCAGCTCTGGCAGGACTCGTCGTTCGGCTGGGTGCAGGCCTACAACGGCATCGGGCCCGGCGGCGAGGCCAACCGGGCCATCGCCGTCGAACCGATGACCTGTCCGCCGGACGCGTTCAACTCCGGGGAGGGCCTGATCACCCTCCAGCCGGGTGAGCGCTGGACCGGCACCTGGGGCGTCAGGCCCGTCTGACCTCATCGAAGCGGCGGAGCGTCTCCTGGCGCTCCGCCGCGTGGTCGACGATCGGCTCGGGGTAGCCCTCGGGCTGGGTCGGCAGGGTCCACGGCTCGTGGACGGCCGCGCCGCTGACGTCGGCGAGTTCGGGCACCCAGCGCCGGACGTAGCCGCCGTCGGGGTCGAACTTCTTGCCCTGGGTCACCGGGTTGAACACCCGGATGTAGGGCGCCGCGTCGGTGCCCGTGCCGGCCACCCACTGCCAGCCGTGGTTGTTGCTGGCGTAGTCGCCGTCGACGAGCAGGTCGAGGAAGTGCGCCGCGCCCCGCTGCCACGGCAGGTGCAGGTCCTTCACCAGGAACGACGCGGTGATCATCCGCACCCGGTTGTGCATCCAGCCGACGCTGAGCAGCTGACGCATCCCCGCGTCGACGATCGGGTAGCCGGTGCGGCCGGCCGCCCAGGCCTCGAACCGCTCGTCGGCCACCTTGCCGGAGTCGGACTCGATGCTCCCGACCCGCTGGTCGAGCGATTCCCAGACGCTCTCCGGACGGTGGAACAGCACATCGGCGTAGAAGTCACGCCAGCAGATCTCGTTCCGGAACGTGTCCGCGCCGACGCCGCGGTGTTTCGCCAGCTCGGCGAGGATCGTCCGCGGGTGCAGCTCCCCGTACTTCAGGTGCACCGACAGCCGGGACGTGCCGTCGTGGTCGGGGCGGTTGCGATCGGACTCGTAGTGGCGGACCTTCTCGTCGAGGAACGCCGCGAGACGCTCGCGGGCGGCGTCCTCACCGGCCTCCGGCAGCTCGACGTCGGGCAGGTCGGGTACGTCGGGGAGGCCGTCGTCGTCCTTCGCCGGGAGCCAGGACACCGTCTTCGGCGCGTCCACCGGCGCCCGCCACCCGTGCGCACGCCACGCCTTGGAGAACGGGGTGAAGACCCGGTACGGGGTGCCGTCGGGTTTGCGCACCCGCCCCGGCGCGACGGCGTACGGCGACCCGGTGCGGTGCAGCGTCACGCCGTCGTCGAGCAACGCCTTCTCCACCCGTTGGTCGCGGCGGGAACCGTACGGACCGTAGTCGGCGGCGATGTGCACCTCACCGGCGCCGATCTCGGCCGCGGCGCGGGGAACCTCGGTCACCGGGTCGCCGTGCCGGATCAGCAGCGCCCCGCCGAGCGCCTCGTCCAACGCACGCAGGGAACGCGCGAGGTGGCTCGTCCGCGGCCCGCCCGACGCCCGGAACGGCACCGGATCGAGCACGAACAACGCGCGGACCCCGTCGTCGCCGGCCGCGCTGACGGCTTCGAGCAGCGCCGGGTTGTCGATGAGGCGCAGGTCACGGCGGAACCAGAAGACGGTGTTCGGCATGCGCCCGATCCTCACCCGAGTGACCTGATTGCGCGACCTGAGACGACTACTGAAGGTTACATTTCCGTCACGAGTAGCCATATTCGGCGAGAACTGTCCGGACGGTTGAGGTCGCCTGCGCCCGGTCGGCACCCCGGGACGTGCGCTGCTCGCTAGGCTGAACCGACGGTGGCCGGGGACGAAAGGAGCGTAAGGACCGTGATCTTCAAGGCGGTCCGGGACGGGAAACCGTACCCCGAGCACGGTCTGTCACTACGCGAGTGGGCGCGTATCCCGCCCCGTCAGGTACGCCTCGACCAACTGGTGACGACCAAGCGGGAACTGGCGCTGGACAAACTGCTCGCCGAGGACTCGACGTTCTACGGCGATCTGTTCCCCCACGTGGTCGAGTTCGACGGCGCCCTGTACCTGGAGGACGGCCTGCACCGGGCACTGCGTGCCGCGCTGCAGCAACGCACGACGATGCACGTCCGCGTGCTCCTCTACGAGCCCGCCTCCGACGACGCCCCGGTCTCGGCCTAGGCGCGCGCCCGGCGTCGTACCTTCAGCGCGAACCAGACCACCAGTACCAGCAGCAGGATCACGAGCGTGGTGACCCAGAACGGGGCCGGGAACGGCATCGGGCGCGACGACCGGCCGTCGAAGCGGTCCTCGGTCACCAGCTCGGCGGCGACGTCGACGTGTCGCGAGCCCGGTGGGAGCTCGATCAGCGTCCGACGGTCGCCGGACGCGTCGAGGCCGAGCAGTTCGACGCCCTCGACGGCCGCGTAGTCGGTCTCGTCCACCTCGTTCCCGTCGACGGAGAGAACGCCGTTGGTGTCGCTGCTCAGGTCGTCGGCGGGGCGGTAGCGCACGACCGCGAGTTCACCGCCGTCGGTACGGCCGAGCACGCGCACCGCGGACCCGGTGAGCCGGTCGAACCCGCCGACCGACGACGAGCCCGAGTTCGCGTCGACCTCGTCGATCTGCCAGGTCCGGTCGCCCAGCGCGGCCCGGGTGCAGAGCTTCGTGCAACCCGAGAGCGTCAGCACCGCGATCCGGTCGCCGCCGGGGCTCCACGCGCCGATCCCGGCGAGCCGACGGTCGGTGCCCAGCCGCGTCAGCGTCCGGGTGGTGCGGTTGGCCAGGTCGATCACCCGCAGGTCGTCGCCGACCTGGGCCGCGACCTTCCGGCCGTCCGGTGAGAACGCCGCCAGGTGCGCCCGGTGCACGAGCCGGGAGCCGAGGTCGGCCAGGCGCCGGACGTCGCCGCTCTCCAGGTCGAGCAGGTTCAGGTCGCCGCCCACCCACGGCCCGTGCTCCGGCGCGGACCCCACCTGGACGAGAAGCTTCCGCCCGTCCGGCGACCAGGCGATCGGGCGGGCGGTGTCGTTGCCCGGCACGGTCGACCTGGTCGACCGCCCGGTGGTGAGGTCGGTGACCCAGACTTCCGGCTCGCTGCTCTTCGGCGGCGTGGTGGGGGAACCGGACGGGCCCACGATCTGGTGGGGTTCGGCGTCGGCGACCATGCTGCCGTCCGGGGACAGCAGGACGTTCTCACCGGCCTCGACGTCCACCTTGTACCGCAGCACCCGGTAGACGCCCGACTCGGCGACGACCGCGACCTTGTCGTACACCGGCCCCTGCAGACCCCAGCCGTCGCCGCTGACCAGGACCGTCGCCGGTCCCGGGGCCGACTTGGGAACGCTGGCCTGCCAGCCGAACGGCTCGAACACCTCCGCCGGGGCGCTCGCCTCGCCACCCATGTTCTGGCTGCTGCCGTAACCGGCGATCGCGACGGCCAGCAGCGCCACGCACACGGTGATCGCCAACGCCACCAGCGTGCGTAAGAACCTCACAACTCCGACACCAGGGGAACGTCGAGCAGCTCGGCGACCGAGACCGGGTCGTCGCCGCCGAGGATCGGGGCCCGGCCCTCGAGCGCGTCGAGGCGCCAGGGCTGGTCGAGGATCGCGACCTGGTCGGTGTCGGCCACGGCATCGGGGGCCACCCGGACGCGGGCCGGAGCCGGCACACGCGCCCCGGCCAGCGCCTCGGCGATCCCCGCGTAGACCAGCGGCACGATCCACGGCGCCGCCGTGCGGTCGGCGTCGGCGAGCCGGTGCAGCAGGTCGGCCGGGTCGGCCGCGATCGCGTCGAGCAGGCCGGTACGGCACCCCAGCAGCGGGAGCAACGCCGCGTCGACGTCGGCCGGGGCGACGTCGTAGAGACCGTCCAGGTCGACCGCGTCCGGCGTGCGCAGCTCACCGGGCGGACGCCCCTCCAGCACCGGCTCGCGCGCGAGCCACCAGCGGCTGTAGCTCTGGATCTCGACGCGGGTGCCGTCGGGGGTGACCGCCCAGGCCGGCGCGTCGAGCACCTCGCGCGGTGGCCCGGAGGCCAGCAGGTCGAGCGCGGCGGGCCACTCGTCGGGGTCGACCAGGTCCAGGTCGCGGATCGCCAGGAACCGCTCGATGCGGGTGCCCGGCGGGGCGCCGACCGTGCCCGTCGGGTCGATCGTCTCCACCGCCGCGTCGACCCATTCGGCCAGGCCGTCGAGGTCGAGGTCGGCGTCGTCGGCGTCCAGGTCCAGAAGGTCGACGAGATCCAGGTCGTCGGCGGCCAGGACGGTGAACGTGGTGAGGCACCCGATCGCGGGCAGCGCGTCGGGGCCGTGGGCGGCGAGCACGTCGTTCGCGAAGTCCTCGTCGACGACGCCGAACGGGGCGTCGTCGGTGTCCATACCGGCCAGGACGCGCACCAGCGGCGAGCCGGGCACCACGAGTTCGCCGGCCGGGTACCAGTCGTCGTCGGCCGGGAGCGCGAGCTCGGCCAGCCACGGCTCCTCGCCGGGGCGGACACCGGCGGCGGTGACGAGCGCGAGGATCGCGTTCGCGAGCGGTTCGGGGTCGTCGGCCTCGATCGAGTCGGCGACGGCGGCGCGGACGCGGCCGTCGGCGAGGATCGTCGCCACGGTGGCCGGGCGCGCGCCCAGGCGGATCAGCAGGTCGCTGCCGACGGCGTCGGGGTGGACGACGCGCAGGCCGAGTGGCTCGAGCGTGGCGGGGGCCAGCGCGGCCAGGTCGGGGCCGGGCAGCAGGGTGCCGCGGACGCCGGTGACGGTGCGGCCGTCGGTGAGCGGCACCGGGAGCGCGGAGAGCGCGTCCAGGTCGCGGCCGGACGGCTCCAGTGCGTGGTACAGGTCGCCCCACCAGGCCGCCGGACGGTCGAGCCCGGCCACGGCCTCCACCACGTCGGCCACGCCGAGCCGGCGCACGCCGAGCGCGTCGAGCGCCGGTGCGGCCGCGCGGGCGGCCCAGTCGGCCGGCAGCAGGCCCGGTACGACGCCGGCCAGCGCCGCCACCAGCTCACTCGCCGACCCGGCCAGCTCCGCGGTGAGCGTGACCGCGCGCACCGGCGCCACCCGCTCCCAGACCGCACCTTCGAGGGCTGCGTCAGGCGCGCGGTCATCGGGGGCCCCGGCGTCGGCGCCTCCGATCGGCGCGTCCGCACGGGTGGCGTCGACCGGGGCTCCGAACGCGTCGGCGAAGCCGGCGGCCAGTAAATCGACGTCGTCGTCGGTCCAGACCGACACCGCGTCGGGCACGTTCTCGAGCGGGAGGAACGGCGTCTCCCGGAGGCCGGACAACACCAGCGAGCAGATCGCGGCGTCCACCGGGGCCCGCCCGAGCCCCGGCCGGGGCACCAGCGCCAGGGCCTCGACGCTCGGCGGCGCCGCGACGAGCAGCGCGACCACGGTGTCGGCGGCCCGGGCGGCCAGCCAGTCGGTGAGCGCACCCGGAGCGACCCGGCGGCGGGACACCTCGAGCGGGAACGTGGCGGCCAGGTGCACCGGCAACGAGAGCGGCTCGTCGGTGGGCGACGGCGCGTGCAGCACGGTCCCGCCGGCCAACGCTCCCCCGTCGAGCGGCACGGCGGCGAGCGTCGAGTAGTGCGCCAGCGCGGCCCGCTCCTCGAGCGGACGCTCGGCCAGCAGCTCCGGCGGAACGTCACCGTCGGACGCGGCGACCAGCCACGTCGTGACCGACCCGTCGGCGGCCAGCGCCACCGTGTGCTCGGTGGACCCGACCCGCTCGAGCACCCGCTCGACCCCGTCGAGCACGATCTCCACCCGGGCCAGCCCCGGGAACGCGAACAGCAGCGTCGGCTCGACGTCGGCGAGCAGCGCACGGACGAGCTCGACCGCGTCCGGGCGTACCGGCAGCCGGATCTCGGTCTCGAACCCGTCCGGCGGCGGCTGATCGGCCGGCCAGGCGAGCCGCAGCACCGGCACCGCACCGGCGCGGCGGGCCAGCTCCTCGGCGGCGGCTCCGCCGAGCGCGGCCACCTCGGCCCTGGTCTGCTCGGCCGAGAACCGGACGCCCCCGTCGCGCGAGTGCACCGACGGCTCGTCGCTCACCGCCAGTACGGCCGCGAAGCCCACCCCGAACCGGCCCACCGTGCTGGCTCGTCGAGCTTCGCCCGAGGTGGTCTTGGCCGACGCGCGCAGCGACGTGAGCCCGTCGACGCCGGACGAGTCCAGCGGCGCGCCGGTGTTGGCGACCGACAGGACGCCGTCGGCGTAGGTGAAGCGCACCGCGCCGAGCACCCCGGCCCGCGCCGCGGCGTCGGACGCGTTCTGGGCGAGCTCCACCACGAGCCGGTCGGCGTACCCGCCGAGCCCGCCGCGGACGAGTTCCTCCTCCGCGTTCGCGTCCTCGCGGAACCGGGTCGCGACACCGGCCCACGAGGCGAGAACCGCCGCCCGGCGCTCGGACAGGCCGAACGGGTCCGGCATCACCCGTGCCCGAGCGGCTCCGCGTCGGTGGAGTCCTCCACCGAGCCGGGCGTGTGCACGGTGCGGATGACCTCGAGGTCGTCGTCGAGCGCCATCGGCGCCGGCGGCACCGGCGGGGCCGGCTCGACCAGGGCCTCGGAGTGGGCGCCGCAGCCGTGGTCGGCCGAGACGACACGGCCGTCGTCGGGCGCGAACAGGTTGCCGCACGCCCCGAACACCGCGCCGAGCGAACCGGCCAGCTGCAGGTAGAAGCCGCACGTGCCGCACCGGGCCGGCGCGGCCTTCGCGATGTCGCTCTCCGGGCCGGAACGGCTGGTGTGCCAGCGCTCGGCGGTCTCTTCACGACCGAGCCGGCTCATCACCCGCGGGCGACCGAAGCCGATCTCGTACTCGACCTCCATCACCTCGGGGTCGTCGGAGAGCACGTACCCCGGCACCAGCCGGTCGTCGTCGGGTGCGGTCGGCAGCAGGTCGCCGACGCCGAGGTCACCCGGGCGCAGCCGCTCGCTCCACGGCACCCACTCGGGCGCGAGCAGCGCGTCGGAGCCCGGCAGCAGCGCGACTTCGGAGACCGTCACGTGCTTGGAGCGCGGGGCGCGCGCCAGCGTGACCGTCCAATACCAGCCGGAGTAGCCCGGCTGCAGGGCCGCGAACCGGTGGGTGACCAGCCGCTCGCCGTCGGCGCTGACGCCGACCGGCTCGCCGACCATCTCGTGGCCGACCTCGCGGGCGGCTTCCAGGGCCAGGTCGGTGGCCTGGGCACAGACGGCATCGAGTTTGACAGCACGAGGCGCCCGGCGCGCAGGCCGAGGTTGGTCAGTGGCCTCTGGGTTCCCGGTCACCACAGACTCCAGTGGGGGTACGGCGCCTGGACGGTTCACCGTGCGGGTCGTCACATTGCTCATTCTTCCTCACGTGCCCCGGAAGCCGGGAACCACGGTGCCGTATCGGCGTGTAGTGCAGTTTCTCGCTTGAACTGAGTATCCGAAAGATCATCCGGACGGATGAACCCTCCGCAGTGAGGTGACTGCAGGGGCCCCGGGTGGGTAACGATGGATGCGTGGTAGCGGACAGCGAGGCGCGGAAGGGCTCACGGCGCCCCTTGGTGACCGCGTGGTCCCGCGTGCAGAGGGCCCGCAACGCCGACGGCGCCGACCAGACCGGTCTGCACCGGATGTTCGATCTGCACGCGTTGTCGTGCGCCGGCGACGCCCTGGTCGCGGTCGGGCTGGCCGGCACGATCTTCTTCAGCGTCCCGGTGGGTGAGGCCCGCGTACGGGTGGCGCTCTACCTGCTCATCACGATGGCGCCGTTCGCCCTGCTGGCTCCGCTGGTCGGGCCGGTGCTCGACCGGTTCCGCCACGGGCGGCGGTACGCGCTGGCCACGACGATGCTGGCGCGCGGATTCCTGGCGTACGCGATCGCCGACCAACTCGACAGCTGGGTGCTCTACCCGGCGGCGTTCGGTGTGCTGGTGATGTCGAAGTCGTACGGCGTGGCCCGTTCGGCCGCGGTGCCCCGGCTGTTGCCGCCACGCATCACGCTGGTGGAGGCCAACGCGCGCGGGTCGCTGGCCGGCACGATCTTCGGCGCGCTGGCCGGTGGGATCGGTGCCGCGCTCGCCCAGTTCGGGGCCGGCTGGCCGCTGCGCCTGGCGACGGTCGTGTTCCTCGTCGGAATGGTGCTCTCGCTGCGGTTGCCCGCCGGCGTCGACTCCGACAAACCCGAGGTGCTCCCCCGGGTGTTCGCGCTGCTCGCGCACAAAGAGGCGCTCAAGCTGTGGAACCTGCCGGTGTGGGCCGCGATCACCGCGGGCGGCACGCTCCGCGCGGTGTACGGCTTCCTCGCGCTGTTCATGGCGTTCCGGGTGCGCACCGACGACCTGCTGCTCTCACCGCTGGCCGCGTTGGGCGCGGTCGCGGCGGCGCTGGCCTCCGGTGCGTTCGTCGCGACGCTGATCGGCACCCGCCTGAAACTGCGCCGGCCCCTGCTCCTCGACGCGATCGTGGTGGGCGGGGTCGCGTTCGGCGCGATGGTCGCGGCGGTGTTCTACTCGCTGCCCGCGCTCGTGCTGCTGGCGTTCGGCACCGCGCTGGCCAGCGGGTTGGCGAAGCTCGCGGTGGACGCGGTGATCCAGGAGCGGCTCCCCGACGAGTCGCGGGCCAGCGCGTTCGCGCACTCGGAGACGATGCAGCAGCTGGCCTGGGTGAGCGGCGGCGCGGCCGGGCTGATCCCGGTGAGCGGGCAGTGGGGCCTGTTCTTGGTCGCGCTGGTGGTCGCGGCGGTGACGTTGCGGGTCAGCGCGTGGGCGTGGGCGGCGCACCGGGCTTCGGTGGCGCCCGCCACTGCACCGGCCAGCGAGTGGACGGCGACGTCAGGCGCACGCTGACCTCCGGTTACTGTGCTCCGTATGAAGCGAGCCTTCGCCCTTGCCCTGGCCGCGGCCTCGATCGGTCTGGTCGCGGCCTGCGACAAGCCCGCGCCCTACGCCACCGTCGCCAGCGGCGGCGACTCCGCCGGCGGTGAGGCCACAGCCTGGTGCTTCGAGAACGGCACGTTCAACGGGTCCACTCCCGGCGACGACTGCAAGGCCGGCCCGTCGAACGCGGGCCGCATCGACGTCCGGCCGGGCGCCACCGTGCAGGTGGACGTGCCCCCGACGGTCGGTGAGGACGGCTGGACGGCCGCGCTGGCCAGCTCGGACGGCAACCTCGCGCCGGTCTCGTTCGTCCGCAAGGGCACCAGCTGGATCCGCTTCACGGTGCCCACCGACGCGTCCGGCGGCAGCACCTACGTGCTTGAGCTGCTCGCGCTGCACCCGGGTGAGAACGCGGAGAAGGCGCGCGGGCTCTGGCGGTTCGTGCTCGACGTCGACTGATGCGTGTTCTGGTCGTCACCGCGGTCCGGGCCGAGCTGGACGCGGCCGGCGTCACGGGTCTGGTCGGCGGGGTGGGGCCGGTCGCGGCCGCGGTGAGCACCGCGATGGCGCTGGCGGCCGAGAAGTACGACCTGGTCGTGTCGGCCGGCCTGGCCGGTGGGTTCAGCGGCCGGGCGCCGATCGGTTCGGTCGTGGTCGCGGACACCGTCCGCTGGGCCGACCTGGGCGCCGCCACCGACGAGGGGTTCCTCGACCTGTCCGGGCTCGGGCTGGCCGGCGGGGACGTGCTGGCGTCCACCGGCGGCCGCTGGGCCAGCGACACGCTCGCCGCCGCCGGGGTACCGGCACTGACCGGCGAGATCCTGACGCTCTCCACGATGACCGGCACCGACCGGCGCGGCGCCGAGCTGGCCGCCGTCCACCCGTCCGCGATCGCCGAGGCGATGGAGGGGTACGGCGTGGCCTGGGCGGCCAAGGCCGCCGGGGTCCGGTGGGCGGAGGTCCGCGCGGTGAGCAACCTGATCGGGCGCCGCGACCGGAGCGCCTGGGACATCCCGGCGGCCTTCGAGGCGCTGCGGCACGCGGTGACGGCCCTCACTCAGCGCTGACGGCTACCGTTGACGCCATGCGGATGGCGTTCTCCCCCTGCCCCAACGACACGTTCGTCTTCCACGCGCTGGTGCACGGCCTGGTGCCGGGAGCGCCGCCGGTCGACGTCGACTTCGCCGACGTGGACGTGACCAACGGCGCCGCCGAGCGCGGCGAGTACGACCTGGTGAAGGTGTCCTACGCGGCGCTGCCGTGGCTGCTGGACCAGTACACGCTGCTGCCCTGCGGCGGAGCGCTCGGGCGCGGCTGCGGCCCGCTGGTGCTCACCACCGGCTCGGACTCCGTCGAGGGCAAGACCGTCGCCGTCCCCGGCGACCGCACCACGGCCTACCTGCTGTTCCGGTTCTGGTCGGCGGAGCGCCCGCCGGCCCGGGTCGTCGTCCGGCCGTTCCACGAGATCATGCCCGCGGTGGCGGCCGGTGAGGTCGACGCCGGGTTGGTGATCCACGAGGCCCGCTTCACCTACCAGCGGTACGGGCTGCACGCCGCGGCCGACCTCGGCGACTGGTGGGAGTCCACCACCGGCCTGCCGATCCCGCTGGGCGCGATCCTGGCCCGCAAGGACCTCGAGGCACGCACCGGCATCACGCCGGCGGCCGCGGCCAAGCTCGTCCGCGCCTCGGTGGAGGCAGCGTGGGCCGACCCGGCGGCGAGCCGGGCCTACGTGCTCGAACACGCGCAGGAGATGGAAGACGCGGTCGTCGACCAGCACATCGGGCTGTACGTGAACGAGTTCACGCGCGACCTGGGCACCGACGGTTACGCGGCGGTCGACGCGCTGCTCGGCCGGGCCGCCGAAGCCGGGTTGGTTCCCCCGGTGGCCATCCCCCGGTTGGCGACTGTTTAGGTACACGGTGTTACCTGCCTAGGCATCTGACCGACGATCGCGGAGAAGCAGTGAAGAGAGCAGCACCGGTTCTCGCGATCCCGCTCGCCTGGGCCCTGCCCTGGGCCACCCACGAACTCCGGGTGGACGGCCTGCTGCCGGTCGTGCTCCTGCTGGGCATCGCGTCGTTGCTGCGCGGTGGCCGGACCCTGCTCGACCGCGTCGCGCTGGCGCTGTTCCTGTTCCTCGGGCTGCTCAGCGCGGCCGGTCTGGTGTTCTCGGTCTGGCCGTGGGGGCTCGACCCGGTGGCGGTGTCCAGGGCCGGGTTCCTGAGCCTGATCGCCGCCGCGCTGATCAGCCGCCGGGTGCCGCGGCTCCCGCTCCGGGTCGGCTGGAGCGACGCGCTTCTGGTGCTGGGGGGCGTCGCACCCGCGCTGTTCCTGTGGTCGTCGTTCTGGCACAAGTCGGCCGCCGAGCGGCTGGCGATGATGATCGGCGCGGAGGACCTGGCCCGCCACTTCACGATCTTCGACACGATCCGTTCTGTCGGCGGGTACCTGCCGTTCCACCGCGACGAGGTCACCCGCCAGGTCATTCCCGGGGTCGTCGACTACCCCCAGGCCTCGCACCTGTTCAGCGCGCTGATGGACAACTTCGTGCGGTCGTCGACCGGTCTCGGCGACGGGCTGGTCGCGTTCGACCACTACCTGGCCTGGAACCTCGTCGGCTACGGCATCCTGGCGTTCACGCTGGTCTGGGCGCTGCGCTGGGTCGCGGGGCCGGTTCTGCGCGGCTGGCGCCTGGTCGCCGCGGTGGCGGTGGTGACGGGGTGCACCGGCGGCGGATACCTGGTCTCGCTGTTCGACCGGGGGTACCCCAGCGAGGCGCTCGGGCTGGCCCTGCTCGCGGTGGTGTTCGCGCTCGCCGCGCGGCCGGTGCGTGGTGCGCGTGAGCAGATGCTGCTGCTGGCGGCCGCCCTGGTCGGGGTGAGCTTCACGTACTACTTCTTCCTGCCGGTCGCCGGGGCCGCGGTGCTGGTCTGGGCGCTCGTGTACGCCCGCTCGCGGACGCGGGGGCCGTGGCGGCTCGGCCCGCTGGCGATCGCGGTACTGGCCGTGCCGCTGGTGCTCGTGTGGCCGGTGCTGTCGGTGCGTTCCGGCGTCTCACCCACCCAGGCGCTGATCCCCGACGTCGGTATCCCGGAGGTCGACCAGCGGCTGCTGCTCACGCTGGTCGCGCTCGTGCTGCTCGGGACGCTCACCCGCACCGGGCGGCGGGTTCCGATCTGGCGGTCGGTGGGTGCGCAGATCGTGCTGGCCGGGTTGATGGTGTTCGCGATCGGCGGTTACCAGCTCGCCACCACCGGCGGTGTCTCGTACTACTTCGAGAAGGCCGTTCACGGTGTGCTGGTCGCCGGCTTCGTCGGCATCGGCGCGGTCGCGCTGCTGCTGCCGCGCGACCCGTTCAGCTGGGGTGCCGGGCAGGGTGGCTTCGCGGCGGCGCTGCGGCGGCTGGCCGCGTTCGCGCTCCCGGCCGGCGCGTCGGTGGTCGTCGTGGCGTTCGCGTACGGGCTGCTGGTGCCCGATCGGATGCTCGCGACCCGCACGTCCGAACGCGGCGGGGTCACCGAGCCGGCCGCCGGCACCAGCCGGGGACGGGCGTTCCACAGCGACAAGCTCTGGCGGCCGACCGACGGCAAGGCGGCGGTGAACGTGTACCGGCGGTTCCCGAACGGCGACGACGGCCGGGTGACGCTCGTGATCAGCGCCTACCGGCTCTACACGCCGTCGCTCTACCTGGCCGGGTTCCGACGCCAGGGCGGCGAGGCGGCGCTGCCGGTCGGCGGCATCAACGGCTCCAAGGAGATCGCGACGCTGGAACACGTCGCCGAGGTGAGCCCGCGGCCGGTGCGGTTCGTCGTCGCCCGCGACGACCTGGTCACCGGCCTGAGCGAGATCGCGAAACGGCGCCCGGAGCTGAAGATCGAGATAGTCCAGCTACCTTTCTCCCAGATCCCGGCGCCGAAGGTCCTCCCACCCCCTCCGGGCGGGAAGAAGCGTTAGATCTCTAACTCGCGGGCTACGGCGTGGACGAGTTCGGCGATCTTGCGGGCCGACTTGCGGTCGGGGTAGCGGCCGCGGCGCAGGTCGGGCTGCACCCGGGCTTCGAGCACCTTGATCATGTCCTCGACCATGCCGTGCAGCTCGTCGGCCGGGCGCCGGGTCTGCGACACCAGCGATGGCAGCGGGTCGACGACACGCACGGACAGCGCCTGGTCGCCCTTGCGGCCGGCCGCGACGCCGAACTCCACCCGCGTACCGGGCTTGAGCTCGGTGACGCCCTGCGGTAACGCACCCTTGTGGACGAACACGTCGCCGCCCTCGTCACGGGCCAGGAAGCCGAAGCCACGCTCCGGGTCGAACCACTTCACCTTGCCGGTCGGCACGTCCTGACCCCGTTTTCGTCTCGTGGCGATAAACGGGGGCCCGCGGTGCCCCGCCTGCCCCCGGGATAAGGCTAGCGACCCGACCCCGCCACAACCAACGGAGTTGGCCTGGTCACCCGGTGCCGTTCGGGAGCGGTTCCGGCTCGTACGCTGTACGCGTGGCGAGTACCGATGTTTCTCCGCGCGCAGGGCGGCCGGGGCGCTGGCTCCTGCGTGTGGGCGCCGCGTGCTTCCTGGCCGGCCTGGTGTTCGTCGGCATCGTTTTCCTGCCGTTCTTCGCCGGGTCGTCGGCCCAGCCGGCGCTCGCCGCGGTCGGCACGATGCTCGGCCCGGTCGGTTTCGTGCTGGTCCTCGTGGGCATCGTCCGCCAGGCCAGGGCCAACAACCGGGCCGCACGCGAGGCCCTTAACCGCGGCTGACCTTCAGCCAGTCCGGGAACTCGTGGAGGCTCTCGAGCACGACGTCCGCGCCGGCCGCTCGCAGGGCGTCGGCCGGAAACGGGCCGGAGGCGACCGCGACGGACACCGTTCCGGCGGCCCTGGCCGCGGCGATGTCGGCGGTGTGGTCCCCGACGTAGACGACCGCTCCGCGCTCGGCCAGCGCCGGCCCCTTGCCCGCCGCGTAGACGTTGCCCACGAGGTCGTCGACCGGCAACTCGAGGTGCTCGACGTGCAACCGCGCGCTCGGTGCGAACTTGCTCGTGACGACGACCGTGCTGCCGCCCAGCGCGTGCACCGCACGCAACGCCTCCACGGCACCCGGTAGCGCGATCGTCGGCTCGATGGCCAGCGCGGGGTAGAGCTCGCGGTACCGGTCGACCATCGCCGGCACCCGGTCGGCCGGGAACCAGTTCGCGAGCTCGGCCGGCAGCGGCGGCCCGAGCCGCGACGTGACCAGCGCGGTGTCGATGTGCACCCCGGTCTCGGCCGCGAGCGCGTCGTACACCGCGCCGATACCGGGGCGACTGTCGATCAGGGTCATGTCGAGGTCGAAGCCGATCACCGGCGCAGGGAGAGCCACATTCCCCAACGTATCGTCGGAGGCGCGGCAGGGAGGCGGTCAGCTGCGCCCGCCTGCCGCGCCTCCTCTGCGACGCCGCGCGCCCCTCCGAGGTCCGCCACGTTGCAGACCAGGCGACGCCGCCGTCCCGAGTAGCCACGACTCAGTTGTCTGCCGCTACCCGAGGAGCCGGAACGACCGTCCTGAGCTGGGCGAAGAGCGCGACCCTACCCCAGAAACGGGCATTTGCCACGAAATGTAGCATAGGTCTCATGTGTGGTCACGACCTGACCACTGCGCTCGGGTGCAATCAACAACGGATACCCACAGGTATCGCGAGGATCCGACCGGTAATCACATCCGGCCGTTGTCTGAGTCACAGTTCTCTTGCAACTCCCGGCTTCGGATCCGTGCAGGAGGACCTATGAGCAACGACTACCTGGAGTACGCCACCGTCTATTTCTGGGACGAAAGCGGCTCCTTCAGCGCGGAGTCCGAGCGCAACGCGCACCGTCCCTACCCCGGCCGCCGGACCAGCACGACCAAGACCCGCCGCTGCGGGGGAACGCGCCCCGCGACCAGCGAAACGCCCAGGAGGCACCCGTGATCGGGCAGGACGCCGAGCGACTCAGCCGCCACTACTCCGTCTGGCAGCGTCTACGGGAAGCGCGCACGCGTGCGCGTGAGGCCGACGACCTCACGCTGCTCGCGTACGCGCGTGACGACCTCACCGACCTCTCGCTCGCGCTCTCGGAGTTCCTGCGCCTCCACGAGCCGCGCGACGGCTCCCCCTGGTGCCCGGAGTGTTCCGGCACGTGGGCACGCGTCCAGTGGCCGTGCCCGATCTGGCAGAACGTCGAGAGGTCTCTCGGTCGTTGAAGTTCAGTGGTGGGCGGCGCCGTCGCCGCTGTCGGGGTGCACGTAGTCGATGCGGTCGGCGGGCAGCGGCAGGGGGATGTCACCGAACGGGCTGGACGGCCCCTGGTGCTCACCGAGGAACTCGCTGACCGCCAAGTGCCCGTCCTTCACCACCGTGTTCTTGCTGGTGTGCTTGGCCTCGGACGCCATCGTTCCTCCTCGCTAACGCTGACGAGCACACGATGACCCATCAGCTGACCACTTACAAGTTTCTCACCGGAGCGGGTCGGGGGTACCCAGCGGGACTCCCCTCGTACACCGCTTGATCCGGGTAGCGATCAAGCGGGATCCGTTGAGCAGGCCGTAGCGTCGCACGGCCTGGGCGCCGTACTCGCTGCACGAGGGCGTGTACCGGCACCGCGTCGGCAGATGCTTGCTGAGCAGGCGCTGGTAGCCGCGGATGAGCACCACGCCGCCGTGGCCGGCCGCGGTCGTGCGGGGTCGCAGGTCGGGCGTCGCACGCAGGAACGGCACCAGCAGGAGGAGCGTTCCGAGGCTGAACAGGTTGAAGTTGCAGTCGCAACCGTCGCAGCCATCACAGCTGTCACAACCGTCGCAGTTGCATCCGTCGAGCGCGTTCGCCCGTCGCCCATGGTGGTGACGCTTCTTGTGCCGACGTCTCTCCCGCCAGCGCCGCCACCCCGCCAACAACACCCAACCGGCTTCACTCTTCGCCACGGCCGCAGAGTGACACAAACCGGCAGGTGGGGCCCGTCCGTGTCGGCATGCGGACCGTTGGGGCCGGAAACCGGTTAGCGTCTATTCGGTGAGTACGGCGAGCCTGGCAGATCACTTCCGCGCGCTGACCGACGAACAGCTGGAACGGCTGTTCGCCGCGCGCCCGGATCTGGCCGTGCCAGTGCCGTCCGACTTCTCCGTATTGGCGCAACGTGCGCACTCCCGGATGTCGGTGGCCCGCGCGCTCGACCACCTCGACCGGTTCCACCTCGAAGTGCTCGACGCCCTGCGCCTGGTGGCCGGCCCCGAGCACCGCGCCGACCGCAAAGAGGCGCTCGATCTCCTGCGCGACGCCCCCGACTTCTCCGTCCGGCGGGTGCTCGACCACCTGATCACGCTCGGGCTGGCCTGGCCGGACGGCGAGACCACGCTCCGGTTGCCGTCGATGCTCGACGAGGTCGCGTCCCGCTACACCGCGGGGCTCGGGCGCCCGATCGCGGCGCTGATCCGGGACGAACGCACCGACGACCTCGCCCCGGTGCTCGCGGCACTGCACCTGCCGTCGGTGCCGCAACCGGAGGCCACGGCGCTGATCAGCGAGGCGTTCGGCGATCCGGTGCGGTTGGCCGCGCTGCTCGCCGCCTGCCCGCCCGAAGCGGTCGCCCTGCTGGAGCGGCTGGCCGGCGGGGGCAACCCGGTGGGCGCGCTGCGGGACGTCCGCCGCCCGACCGTTCCCGACGACGCCGACACCCCGGTGCGCTGGCTGCTCGTCCACGGGCTGCTGGTGCCGCTGGACGCCTCGACCGTCGAGCTCCCCCGCGAAGTCGGGCTGGCACTGCGCGGTGAAGCACCGTTCGGTCCGGTGCACCCGGCCGAGCCCGCTCCCACCGCGGCCGCTCCGGTGACGAAGGACCGGATCGACGGCGCCGGCGCCGGGCAGGTGCTCGAGGTGCTCCGGCAGACCGCCTCGCTGCTCGACGCGTGCGCCGACGACCCGCCGCCCGTCCTCAAGGCAGGCGGCCTCGGCGTCCGTGAGCTGCGCCGGCTGGCCCGCGCCGCCGGGGTGGACGAGCCGACCGCGGCGCTGCTGCTCGAGGTGGCCCACGAGGCCGGGCTGCTCGCCCGCACCCCCGACGCCGACCCGACCTGGCTGCCCACGTCCTCGTTCGACGTCTGGCAGGCCACCCCGTCCGAACGGCGCTGGGCCCAGCTGGCCGGCGCCTGGTTGACGATGGCGCGGATGCCCGCGCTCGTCGGCACCCGGGACGAGCGGGACCGGGCGGTCGCGGCGCTCTCGGCCGAGGTCACCCGGTCGGCGGCTCCGACGCTGCGCTCGCAGATCCTGCAGGTGCTGGTCGAGTACCCGGGTCCGCTCAGCGAGGCCGACATCGTCGGTGTCCTCGACTGGCGCGCACCGCGGCGGGGCGGGCGGCGGCGCGACGAGGTCGTCAGCGAACAGCTCGGCGAGGCGACGACGCTGGGCGTGCTGGCGCAGACGACGCTCACCACGTTCGGGAAGGCCGTGGTGACCGGCGGCGATCCGGTCGCGGTGCTGGCCGGTCTGCTGCCGGAGCCGGTCGACCACGTGCTCGTGCAGGCCGACCTCACGGTGGTGGCCCCGGGGCCGCTGGAGCCCGCGCTCTCGGCCGAGATGGCGCTGGTCGCGGACGTCGAGTCCGCCGGTGGCGCCACGGTGTACCGGGTGACGCCGGAGAGCGTCCGCCGGGCGTTGGACGCCGGCCGTTCCGGCAGCGACCTCCAGGCGTTCTTCAGCCAGCGGTCGCGGACGCCGGTTCCGCAGTCCCTCACGTATCTGATCGACGACGTCGCGCGACGGCACGGCGGGCTGCGTGTCGGCGCGGCGTCGGCGTACCTGCGCAGCGACGATCCGGCGCTGCTCGCCACCGTGCTGGCCGACCGGCGCTGCGTCGAGCTGAACCTCCGCCGCATCGCCGACTCCGTGCTGGTGAGTTCGAGCGCGGTGAACCGGGTCATCGAGACGCTCCGTGCCTGCGGGTACGTCCCGGCGGCCGAGGACGCCAGCGGTGGGCTCGTCCTGGGCTGGCCCGAAGCGCGCCGGGCTCCGGCGCGGCCGCCCCGTGGTGCTCCGCGGGGCGCGAGCGAGATCTCGCTCGACCAGGACTACCTGGCCGGTGCGGCGGTGGCGGTCCGGCGCGGCGACGAGGCCGCGCGGGCCGCACGTCGGGCGCCGGTGCTCACCCAGCTCGGAGAGGCCGACCCGGGTGCGGCGCTGAGCGTCCTGCAGCAGGCCGCGCGCGACCGGGCTCGCGTCTGGCTCAGTTACGTCGACGCCCACGGCGGCGTCACCGCACGCATCGTCCGGCCGGTCTCGGTCGGGGCGGGTTACCTCCGTGCCGAGGACGACCGCACCGAGACCGAGCACACGTTCGCTCTGCACCGCGTGGTGAGCGCCATCCGTACGCCCGAATAGAAGGCGCGGACCTCGGCTAGAAGACGTGGACCTCGGCGCCGGTGGGGGCCAGGTCGGTGACCTTCGCCGCGTCGCCGTCGAGCAGGCTCAGGTGGAACTGCTGCTGGAAGTCCGCGGTGATCGTCGACTCACCGGTGGGGGTGCCCTGGGCGCGCACGACGACCGGGGCGAAGACCACCGACCCGCTCTTCATCACCCACAGCGTCTGGTGCGAGAGGTCGACGCACACGGTCGTCGCGTCGTCCTCGGCTCCGCAGGACGCCGGCGCGGACTGGTAGAGCCGGTCGGCGATCTGGGCGGTGGCCTCGTCGGCGAAGCCGGTGACCGTGGTGAGGCCGACCGCGGTCTGGAACTTCTTGATCGCGGCGCAGTCGCTCGCGTCCTGCGACGCGTCCATCGTGATCGGGCCGAACCGCGCCGTCTGGCCGGCCAGGTACTGCTCGACCCGGGCCTGACCGGGGCCGGTGCGGGCGCAGTTGCCGCCGGAGCGGGACGCCCGGTCGTCACCGGCGCGAGCCGGCGCGGCCAGCGCCGACGGGCTGCTGCTGTCGGAGGTGCTGGCGACCATGGAGACCGCGCCGTACGAGATGCTGCCCGCGACCGCGGCGGCGGCGACCCCGGCGAAGGCGACCTTCGCGGCCCGGCCGGCCGGGTTCTCCCGACGGCGCCGCCCACGGCTGCGGGTGTGCTTGCCGCGTGGCGCTTCCTCAGCGATATAGATCAGTTCCGTGGTCTCGGCTGAGGATGAATGTCGTCCAGGCACGAGCAGAAGGTTACGCGTGCGTCACACCAAATGCCGAGTCCCCAACGCATTCCGTTCTGTCGCAGCCGTATCTTCGCTGGTCAGCTGACGTCTGTGACGGTTCGCACGACGCTCTGTGTAGAACACTGGTCACGCAGAGCGGTTGAACCGGTGATTCATCCCTCCAGAGAGGCCAGTCCGGCCGAGCCGACCGGCTACCTGCGGGTGCGGCGAACAGGAGGGACACTTGATGCGTGCCTAACGGACCGCTCATCGTCCAGTCGGACAAAACACTACTGCTCGAGACCGACCATCCCGATGCGTCAGCGTGTCGGATGGCGATCGCGCCGTTCGCCGAACTCGAGCGGGCGCCCGAGCACGTCCACACCTATCGGTTGACGCCGCTGGGGCTGTGGAACGCGCGCGCGGCCGGTCACGACGCCGAGTCGGTCGTCGACGCGCTGGTGCGCTACTCGCGCTACCCGGTGCCGCACGCGCTGCTCGTCGACGTCGCCGACACGATGGACCGCTACGGCCGCCTGCAGCTGCTGAACTCGCCGGTGCACGGCCTGGTGCTGCACGCGCTCGACCGGGCGGTGCTGGTGGAGATCACCCGCAACAAGAAGGTCGCCCCGATGCTCGGGGAGAAGTTCGACGACGACACGGTCGCCGTCCACCCGTCCGAGCGCGGGCGTCTCAAGCAGGTGCTGCTGAAGGTCGGCTGGCCCGCCGAGGACCTGGCCGGCTACGTCGACGGCGAGGCGCACCCGATCGACCTCGCCCAGGACGGCTGGACGCTGCGGTCGTACCAGCAGGAAGCGGTCGACAACTTCTGGGCCGGCGGCTCCGGCGTCGTCGTGCTGCCCTGTGGAGCAGGCAAGACGCTCGTCGGCGCGGCCGCGATGGCCGAGGCGAAGGCCACGACGCTGATCCTGGTGACGAACACCGTCGCCGGGCGGCAGTGGAAGCGCGAGCTGGTCGCCCGCACCTCGCTCACCGAGGACGAGATCGGCGAGTACTCCGGGGAGCGCAAGGAGATCCGCCCGGTCACGATCGCCACCTACCAGGTGATGACGTCACGCAAGAACGGCGAGTACCGGCACCTGGAGCTGTTCGGGGCCCGCGACTGGGGGCTGATCGTCTACGACGAGGTGCACCTGCTGCCGGCGCCGATCTTCCGCCTCACCGCGGATCTGCAGTCGCGCCGCCGGCTGGGGCTGACGGCCACGCTGGTGCGCGAGGACGGCCGGGAGGGCGACGTCTTCTCGCTGATCGGCCCGAAGCGCTACGACGCACCCTGGAAGGACATCGAGGCGCAGGGCTGGATCGCGCCGGCCGAGTGCGTCGAGGTCCGGGTCACGATGACCGACGCCGAGCGCATGACGTACGCGGTCGCCGAGCCGGAGGAGCGCTACCGGGTCTGCGCCACCGCGCGCACGAAGATGCCGGTCATCCGCAAGCTGGTGGAGAAGCACCAGGGCGAGCAGGTGCTGGTGATCGGCGCCTACCTCGACCAGCTGGACGAGATCTCGGCCGAGCTCGAAGCGCCGGTGATCGAGGGCAAGACCACCAACAAGGAGCGCGAGCGGCTGTTCGACGCGTTCCGGCGCGGTGAGATCAACACGCTCGTGGTGTCCAAGGTCGCGAACTTCTCGATCGACCTGCCGGAGGCCGCGGTCGCGATCCAGATCTCCGGCACGTTCGGGTCGCGCCAGGAGGAGGCCCAGCGTCTGGGCCGGGTGCTGCGGCCCAAGGCCGACGGGCGGCAGGCCCACTTCTACACCGTGGTCAGCCGCGACAGCCTGGACGCCGACTACGCCGCCCACCGGCAGCGGTTCCTCGCCGAGCAGGGGTACGCGTACACGATCGTCGACGCCGACGACGTGATCGGCCCGCCGCTGCCCGACGTCGGTTGACGGGGTGTCGGCCGTCCGGCCGACACCCCGACGTTCACCTTCGTTGCGACGCCTCTTCGTAGGGACGCCAGTCCATTCCGTCGCGACTGTCGACGCCGAAGCGCTGCGCGAGCAGGGCGATCACCACGGCGAAGACCAAAATTGCCAGCATCATGAGTCCACTCCTCTTGTTGGACCGGTCCAATGCCGTAAGCTTGGTGCCAATCCGAGGGAATGGACAGTGCCAATGACCGCCGAGGTGGACCGGAGTTTCTCCGACGACGATCGTTTGCTGCACGTCTTGAGCGATTGGTCCGTCGGTAGCGGTCCGCTCTACCAGCAGTTGGCCGCCGCGATCCGGCGTGGCATCGAGGAGGGCGCGCTGCCCGCCGGGAGCGCGCTACCCGCCGAGCGCCGGCTGGCCGCGGTACTGGCGGTCAGCCGCGCCACCGTCGTGGCCGCCTACGACCAGCTGCGCGGCGAGGGCGCGGTGGAGAGCCGGCGCGGCAGCGGCACCCGGATCGCCCGTACCGCCCGAGCCGGCCGGATCGGCGACGGCCGGGTGCCCGGAGGCCACTCCGCGCAGCTCTTCCAGCGTCTGATCGACGGTCCCGGCAGCGTGCTCTCACTCGCGTCGGCCGCCGGCATGGCCGACGTCGCGGTGCCGGCCGCGCTGGAGGAGGTGCTCCACCACGACCTGGCCGAGGCCATGCTCGACCCCGGCTACCAGCCGCACGGCCTCGCGCGTCTCCGCGAGGCGATCACCGGGTACCTCACCGACCTCGGTCTCCCGTCGAGGCCGAACGAGATCCTGGTGACCACCGGTGCGCACCAGGCCATCGACCTGGTCGCCCAGCTGTACCTGCGGCCGGGCTCGCGGGTGGCGGTGGAGGCTCCGGGCTGGCCGGCCTGCTACGACGTGTTCCGCGCGGTCGGAGCCACGCTGGTGCCGGTGCCGATCGACCAGGACGGCGTCCGGCCGGAGGCGTTGGCGAAGGTGCTGGCCGAGTCGCCGATCGACCTCGTCTACCTGATGCCGACGTTCCACAACCCCACCGGCGCGCTGCTCTCCGCCGCCCGCCGCCGTCGGATCGTCGAGCTCGCGGCCCAGTACGACGTCGTCGTGGTCGCGGACGACACGCTGTCCGGCGTCAGCCTCGGGCACGACGTGCCGCCGCCGCTCCCCTCGTTCGCCGCCGCGGCCGGCGACCGGCCGGTGACGCTGATCCAGCTGGGGTCGCTGTCCAAGTCGGTCTGGGGCGGTCTGCGGGTCGGCTGGGCCCGCGCCTCCGCCGACGTGATCAGCCGGCTCGCCCGCCGGAAGGCGCTGGCCGACCTCGGGTCGCCGATCATCGACCAACTGGTGGCCGCGCGCATCGTGCCCGGCCTCTCGTCGCTGGTGGAGCGACGCGTGCCGGAACGGCGGGAGCAACTGGCGACGATCGAGGCGCTGCTCGCCGAGCACCTGCCGCAGTGGCGCTGGCGCACCCCGCTGGGTGGGCCGTCGCTCTGGGTGGAGCTGCCGGGGGTGGACGCGGCGGTGTTCAGCCAGGTGGCGCTGCGCCACGGCGTCGAGGCGATCCCGGGGCGCTCGATGGACGTCTCCGGCGGCCACGACTCGTTCCTGCGGCTGCCGTACTGCTTCCCGGCGGACTTCTTGACCGAGGTGGTGCGCCGCTTCGCCTCCGCGTGGAGCGAGCTGGAGCGCCACGGCCCGTGGGAGCCGAACCTTCGCCCGGTCGTGTAGCGCCTGACGACGCAGTACGGGTGGGGCCGTCGTGATCTCCACCGCGGACGGTCAGTTCATCCGCGCCGGGAGTGGCCGGCACCCCTGGCCGACGTCGGACCGGGGCGGCCGGTATCACCCGCCCCGGTCGCCGACCGACCCTCAGCCGTTACATCCGGCCTTACCTGGACACGCCCCCGCCCCCGGAACCGGTACCCCGACGGCTGGTGACGCTCAGCCCAACTGCTCCAGCACCGCGGCCGAGAACGCCGGCAGATCATCGGGCTTCCGGCTGGTCACGAGCTTCCCGTCGACCACGACCTCCCGGTCCACCCACTGCGCCCCGGCGTTCCGGAAGTCGGTCTGCAGGCTCGGCCAGGACGTGAGCGTGCGCCCTTCCACCACGCCGGCCTCGATCAGCACCCACCCGCCGTGGCAGATGACCCCGACCGGCTTGCCCGACGTGAAGAAACTCTTAACAAAATTCACAGCCCGCTCATCGGCCCGAACGAAATCACCGTTAGCTACTCCACCCGGAAGTACCAGCGCGACATAGTCGTCCGGATTCGCAGCATCCAGATCACGATCAACCGAACGGGTGTCACCGTGGTCGAGATGATTGAACGCCTGAATCTTGCCCGCGGAGAGCGAGATCAGTTCCGGCTGTCCCCCGGCGTCGCTGATCGCGGCCCACGGCTGGTCGAGTTCCGCCTGCTCGACGCCGTCCGCAGCGACGAACGCGATCCGGGCACCGTTCAATTGCGTAGCCATCGTCAGCCTTTCGTCGTCTTTGTCGTCCTCTACCGTCCGGAGCCGATTTCCCGGTGGAACCAACATCAAACTGACCACGGAAACTGCTCAGTGACCGAAATTCCGACGCAGATTAATTGCTTCGACGACGCAGAGTTGCCTGCTCCCACGACCGGTCGAAGACCTCACCCGAACGGACCAGGGCGCTTGACGATGGCGCTTTCACACCCGACGCTGAGCACTATGAGCACACCTCTGGTTTTGACGCTCTTCACCGCACTGACGGTTGCGGTTATCGCGGGCATCATGGGTGCGGCGATGTGGGGCCGGAAGCGCTCGAACGAGGAAGACCTCGAGCCGGCCCACGAGGGCGCCCAGGAGCACTCGATCTTCGACGAGGTGCACTCGGCCTAGGACTCCGTGTCAGGGGCGCTTCGACGGTTTGCGGACGTCGGGTGCGCCCAGCCGGGCGGCGTCGGCCGTGAGGTCGTCCGGCATCCGCTGCGACTCCCGCTCGGCGAGCACCCGGGCGCGGTAGTGCTCCACCTCCCGCCGCCGGGTGGCGGCGTCCCAGCCGAGCGTCGGCGCCAGCACGTCGGCCACGTCCTCGACGGAGTCCAGGCCGCGGTGCGCGGTCTCGATCGAGATCCGGGTCCGGCGGGTGAGCACGTCCTCCAGGTGCAGCGCACCCTCGTGCGACGCGGCGTACGCGATCTCGGCGGCCAGGTACTCCGGCGCACCGACGACCGGCTGCCCCAGCCGCGGATCCGCGTCGATGCTCGCGAGCAGCTCGGTGGTGAGCGAGCCGTAGCGCTCCAGCAGGTGCTCCACCGCGCCGACGGTCGCCCCGTGCCGCCGGGCCAGGTCGGCCCGGTTGGCCCACATCGCGGTGAAGCCGTCCGCGCCGATCAGCGGGATGTCCTGGGTGCGGCTCGCCGGCACGCTACGCAGCCGGTGGGCGGCTTTGTCGATGACGTCGGCCGCCATCACCCGGTACGTCGTGTACTTGCCGCCGGCGACGAGCATCAGCCCGAGCATCGGCTCCACGACCGCGTGCTCGCGTGACAGCTTCGACGACGACTCGTCCTCACCGGCCAGCAGCGGCCGCAGACCGGCGTAGACGCCCTCGATGTCGTCGTGGGTGATCGGGCGTTCGAGCACCGCGTTGACGTGTTCGAGGATGTAGTCGATGTCGACGCTGGACGCGGCCGGGTGGGCGCGGTCGAGGTCCCAGTCGGTGTCGGTGGTGCCGATGATCCAGTGCCCGCCCCACGGGATGACGAACAGCACCGACTTCTCGGTGCGCAGGATGAGCCCGACGTCGCCGGAGATCACCGAGCGCGGCACCACGAGGTGCACGCCCTTGCTCGCGCGCACCCGCAGGCCGGGACGCTCGTGCAGCATCTCCGACAGGTCGTCGCTCCAGACGCCGGTGGCCGCCACGACCGTGCGGGCGCGGACCTCGAACTCCTCGTCGCTCTCCAGGTCACGCACCCGCACGCCGACCACCTCGCGGGCGTTGCGCAGCAGGTCGACCACGCGCGTGCTGGTGGCCGTGACCGCACCGTAGGACGCCGCGGTGCGCGCCAGCGTCAGCACGAAGCGGGCGTCGTCGACGTGGCCGTCGTAGTAGCGGATCGCGCCGACCAGCGCGTCCCGGCGCAGGCTCGGGAACAGCCTTCTTGCTGACGTGCGGGAGAGGTGTTTGTGGCGCGGCAGGCCTCGGGCCGTGCCCAGGATCGAGCCCAGCGTGTCGTAGAGCGCCACGCCGGCCCCGTAGTAGAGCCGCTGCCAGCCGTGGTGGTTGAGCGGCAGCAGGAACGGGGTCGGGCGCACCAGGTGCGGCGCGAGCGTCGTCAGCAGCCGGCCGCGCTCCTCGAGCGCCTCCCGCACCAGGCTGAAGTTGAGCTGCTCCAGGTAGCGCAGGCCGCCGTGGATGAGCTTGCTGGACCGGCTGGACGTGCCGGCCGCGAAGTCGCGCGCCTCGACCAGCGCCACCGAGAGGCCACGGCTCGCCGCGTCGAGCGCGGCACCGGCGCCGGTGACTCCCCCGCCGATGACGACGACGTCGAACGTCTCCGTGCGTAGCCGCGCGAGTGCGTCGGCGCGCTGCTGCGGACCGAGCTGGCTGGCGGCGAAACGGGACACCTGCGGATCACGACTCACCTGTCCACGGTACGTCGCGTTCGCCTCCGGCCGCCGCTCGGACCAGGCATGTCGGCCCCTACCGATACGGTGCGCGCATGCAGCCCAACGTGCCCGCTCCGCGTCCGGCCGGTGGTGTCCCCCGCTGGGTGGCCCCCACGCTGGTCACGCTGGCCGGGTTGAGTGCCGTCGGGGTCACGGCCGTGGTCGCGCCGTTCGTCTGGGTCGCGCACGAGATCTTGGTCATCGGTGGTTACCGGGTGCCCGGCGCGTTCTGGCCGGGGCTGAGCGTGCTCGTCGCGTTGGGCGCCGGTGCGCCGGCCGCGCTGGCCTGGCTCCTGGTGAAACGGCCGGTGCTCCGCGCGGTCGCCCGGCTCTGGGCCCTCGCCGCGTGCTGCGCGGCGCTGCTCGGGCTCGTGCGGGTGGTGCCCTGGTCGGCCGGCGACGCGGTGGCCGACGCGCTGGCGGGTGTCGTCGCGCTCCTCCTCGCGTTCGCGCTCCGGCGGTGGCCGTCCGCGCCCGTGGCGTCGCCGGCGCGGGGTCCTCGGGTGGGTACGGCCGTCGCGGTCGCGTGCGGGCTGGTCGTCCTGCTGCCCTGGTGGTGGGTCGGTGCGCTCGGTGGCCCGCTCGACGTGGCGGCGGCCGCGCTGGCCGCGTTCGGGCTCGGTGTGCTGGTGTCCCGTCTGCGGCGCACCGGGCCGCTCCGGGTGCCGGTGGGCGGCCCGGTCGCCGGGCTGGTGCTCGACGCGCTGGTGCTCGCGGTGCCGCTCACGCTGCTGGCCGGCGCGTTCGGCGCGCCCGGCACCCAGCTGTTGCTGCTCGGCGTGCTGCCGGCCGTCTGCGTGGCGCTGGCGTGTGCCGACCCGGCCCGCCGGTGGCCCGGTGCGTTGCTCGTCGCAGTGGCGGCGTTCGGTCCGCTGGCTTTCGTCGACGCCGAGGAGATCACGCTCCTGCTGGTGCCGAGCGACGTACCGCAGTGGGCCGCGATCGGTACCGGCATCTCCGCGTGGTTGGCCCTGGTCACCGGTGCGGTGGTCGCGCTCGTGCTGGCCATCGCGGCCCGCCGGGCCACCCGTCCCGGCCACGCCACGCGTCCCACCGAGCCGGCCGGGCCCGAAACGCCGCCCGGGGACGAAGCCCCGGCCCCGGACGAAGCGCGGAATGCGGATGACGCGCCGGATGGGGACGAAGGAGCGGAATCGCCGGGGCGGTCGGGCGGGCGGCGTGGGCGGGTGCTCGCCGGGGCGCTGATCGGGGTGCTGGTGGTCTCGTCGGGGCTGCTGTGGCTCGGCCCCGGGCAGGACGGCTTCCACGGCGACCGGCTCTTCGTCGTCCTGAAGAACCAGGCCGGAACCACCTCGGTGGGCAACTCCACCACCGACCTCACCGCCCGGCGCACGGCCGTCTACCGCCTCCTGGTGGACCACGCCCGCCGCACCCAGGCGTCGCTGCTCTCGGCGCTCCGGAAAGTCGGCGCCGACCCGACGTCGTATTACCTGGTCAACGCGGTCGAGGTCGACGACACCCCGCTCGTGCGGGCCGTGCTCGCCACCCGGGACGACGTGGCCTCGGTGCAGCCGAACCCCGAGCTCCGCCCGATCCCGGAGGCGGCCACCGCCGGCTCCCCCGACACCCGCACGCTCACCGGCACACCGGCCAACCTCGAGACGATCAAGGCACCGCAGGCCTGGCGCGAGGGCACCGACGGCCGCGGCATCGTCGTCGGCTTCTCCGACAGCGGCGTCGACGCACGCCACGAGGCACTGCGTGCGACTTACCGGGGCGGCGCCGACAGCTGGCACGACCCGTGGAACCACACCACCACGCCCACCGACCCGAACGGCCACGGCACCCACACCGCGGGCAGCGCGGTCGGCAAGAACGTCGGGGTGGCGCCGGGCGCCACCTGGATCGGGTGCGCCAACCTGGCCCGCCCGCTCGGCAACCCCGGCCTCTACCTGGACTGTCTGCAGTTCATGCTGGCCCCGTTCCGGGACGGGGGCAACCCGTTCACCGACGGCGATCCGGCCCGCGCGGCCGACGTGCTCAGCAACTCGTGGGGCTGCCCCGACGTGGAGGGGTGCGGCGCCGGCACGCTCGAACCGGCGGTCGACGCGCTGCGCGACGCGGGCATCTTCGTGGTGGCCGCAGCCGGCAACGAGGGCGCGCGGTGCCGTTCGATCACCGACCCGATCGGCCGGTACGACTCGGTGTTCACGGTCGGGGCGGTGGACGACAAGAGGGTGATCGCCGACTTCTCCAGCCGCGGCCCGGTGCCCGGTGACGCGGAGTCCAAGCCCGATCTGATGGCACCGGGCGTGGACGTGCTGTCGGCGTGGCCCGGGGGCGGGTACTCGCGGCTGTCCGGCACGTCGATGGCCACCCCGCAGGTCGCCGGGGTGGTCGCGCTGGTCTGGCAGGCCGCGCCGTCGCTGCGTGGCGACATCGTGCGTACCGCCGCACTGCTGCGCGCCAGCGCCGAGGACGCGACGCTGGGCACCGCCTCGACGTGCGGCGGCAGCGCGCGCAACGTCATCGGCGCCGGCACCGTCGACGCCGCCGCCGCGGTCACCCTGGCCCGCCAGGGCGAAGCCGCCCGCCCCCGCTGACCGACGGGTTCTCGGGCCTACGACGGGTTCCCGGGGTAGAACTCCCGGCCGTAGGCCCGGAAACCCGCCGTAGGCACGGAAGGCCCGGGAACATGCGAAAGGGCGGGCCCGGGAAACCCGGGCCCGCCCTCTACGTGGTGCGGGTGAGAGCAGGACTCAGAAGTCCATGCCGCCCATGCCACCGCTCGGGTCGCCGGCCGGGGCCGCGGCCTTCTCCGGCTTGTCCGCCACCACCGCGTTGGTGGTGAGGAACAGACCGGCGATCGAAGCGGCGTTCTGCAGCGCGGAGCGGGTGACCTTGGTGGGGTCGATGATGCCCGCGCCGACCAGGTCGACGTACTCGCCGGTGGCGGCGTTCAGGCCGTGGCCCGACGGAAGGTTGCGCACCTTCTCCGCCACGACGCCACCCTCGAGACCGGCGTTCACCGCGATCTGCTTGAGCGGAGCCTCGAGCGCGACCTTCACGATGTTCGCGCCGGTCGCCTCGTCGCCCGAGAGGTCCAGCTTCTCGAACGCGACGGTGGACGCCTGGAGCAGAGCGACGCCACCACCGGCGACGATGCCCTCCTCGACGGCGGCCTTGGCGTTGCGCACCGCGTCCTCGATGCGGTGCTTGCGCTCCTTGAGCTCGACCTCGGTGGCCGCGCCGACCTTGATGACGGCCACGCCGCCGGCCAGCTTGGCGAGGCGCTCCTGGAGCTTCTCGCGGTCGTAGTCCGAGTCGGAGTTCTCGATCTCGGCCCGGATGGTGTTCTTCCGGCCCTCGATCTGCTCCGCGTCGCCCGAACCGTCGACGATCGTGGTCTCGTCCTTGGTGACGACGATCTTGCGGGCGGTGCCCAGCAGGTCGACCGTGGTGTTCTCGAGCTTGAGGCCGATCGTCTCGCTGATGACGGTGCCACCGGTGAGGATGGCCATGTCGTTCAGCATCGCCTTGCGGCGGTCACCGAAGCCCGGCGCCTTGATGGCGACCGACTTGAAGGTGCCCCGGATCTTGTTGACGATCAGGGTGGCGAGGGCCTCGCCCTCCACGTCCTCGGCGATGATCGCGAGCGGCTTGCCGCCCTGCATGACCTTCTCCAGCAGCGGGAGCAGGTCCTTCACCGTCGAGATCTTGCCCTCGACGAACAGGATGTACGGGTCGTCGAGGACGGCCTCCATCCGCTCGGTGTCGGTGGCGAAGTACGGCGAGATGTAGCCCTTGTCGAAGCGCATGCCCTCGGTGAGCTCCAGCTCGAGCCCGAAGGTGTTGCTCTCCTCGACGGTGATGACGCCTTCCTTGCCGGCCTTGTCCATCGCCTCGGCGATGATCTCGCCGACCGAGGTGTCAGCCGCGGAGATGGAGGCCGTGGAAGCGATCTGCTCCTTGGTCTCGATCTCCTTCGACGCGTTGCCCAGAGCCTCGGAAACCGCCGCGACGGCCGCCTCGATGCCCTTCTTCAGCGCGATCGGGTTCGCACCAGCGGCCACGTTGCGCAGACCCTCACGGACCAGCGCCTGGGCCAGAACGGTCGCGGTGGTCGTGCCGTCACCCGCGACGTCGTCCGTCTTCTTGGCGACTTCCTTGACCAGCTCGGCGCCGATCTTCTCCCACGGGTCCTCGAGCTCGATCTCCTTGGCGATCGACACACCATCGTTCGTGATGGTCGGCGCGCCCCACTTCTTCTCGAGCACGACGTTGCGGCCCTTGGGACCGAGCGTCACCCGCACAGCGTCGGCGAGCTGGTTCATGCCCCGCTCGAGGCCGCGGCGAGCCTCCTCGTCGAACGCGATCAACTTGGCCATTCGGTGATGTCCTCCGATGGTGTCGGACCCCCGGATGCCGCGCAGGACAACCGGAGACTGCACGGTCGGAACGGTGCCCGCGACGGACGACCCCCCACTGCGCCGGCACGGACCGACGCGCCGGGAGCCTCACCTCTCCGACCTTGGCACTCAAGACTACCGAGTGCCAATCTCCTGTTTAGCACTCGACCCAGGCGAGTGCAAGCAAACGTGGAGGGTCCCACCGGCGGCCGCCGGGCGCGCACGCTCCCCTCGGCGAGGAGCGGCCGGGAATCCGAACAACCGTCGGAATTCAAGAATTGACCGGAAGGAATAGCGCCGGCCCGCTCAACAAAACAGACGAGGCCCGTTCCGGTCGCACCCACCGGAACGGGCCTCGCTGAAGTCTGGAACTAGGACGCGACGACCGTGACTCGTTCAGCCTGCGGACCCTTCGGACCCTGAGTCACTTCGAAGTCGACTCGCTGGCCGTCTTCGAGAGACTTGTACCCGTCCATCATGATCGCCGAGTAATGGACGAAGACATCAGCGCCGCCGTCGACAGCGATGAAGCCATACCCCTTCTCGGAGTTGAACCACTTGACAGTGCCCTGCGCCACTGTGCACTTCCCTCACTTGCTGGTGCCCACGAAACGCACTCCTTGACCATGCGCTCCGGGTCTTCGTCCAAGAGCCCCGCACTGCAGATCGCACGAACACTGGCAAGAACTACGACCGGTCAGGACGGTACCGGACCTCTAGGCAGTACGAAAGTGACGCTCAGAAAAGGGTAGTTCCACCAAGGAACTTTTTGCTCTCGCGCACTTATCGGCGCCGAAACCAGGAGAACCACCAGCCTCACTGGTCTGAGTAAGAGCTATCCCCGGTTATACCGGTCAGCGTTTCCGACCCCACTAATCAGTTCTACTACCTACCGCGTTATTCGTACCGCTTTATGCAATTTTATTGCGAGTTTCGCGGAACGAAGACCACTCTCTCAAGTTCCAGACGGACGAACGACCCCGTACTTGAGGCACGGGGTCGTTCGGGACGTCCGGATTCAGCCGAGCAGACCGGCTTCACGCGCTCCGCGCAGCGACGGCGCGATCCGGTGGGTGGGGCCGACCCGGCCCTCGACCGCGTCGGCGGTCTTCAGGCCCTCGCCGGTGTTGAAGATGACGGTCTCGGCGTCCGGGTCGAGCTCTCCCGACTCCACCAGCTTCTTCAGCACCGCGACCGTGACGCCACCCGCGGTCTCCCCGAAGATGCCGGTCGTCTCGGCGAGCAGCCGGATGCCGTCGCGGATGTCGTCGTCGCCGACCGCGGCGATCGAGCCACCGGTACGGCGCACCGCGTCGAGCACGTAGGGCCCGTCGGCCGGGTTGCCGATGTTCAGCGACTTCGCGATGCCGGTCGGCTTCACCGGGCGGACGACGTCGTGGCCCTCGGCGAACGCGGTGTAGACCGGCGAGCAGCCGGCCGACTGCGCGCCGAAGACCGTCCAGTCCCGGGAAGCGACGATGCCGGCCTTCACCAACTCGCCGAACGCCTTGTCGATCTTGGTGAGCAGCGAACCGGATGCGATCGGGACCACGACCTGCGCCGGGAGACGCCACCCGAGCTGCTCGGCCACCTCGTAGCCGAGCGTCTTGGAGCCCTCGGCGTAGTACGGCCGCACGTTCTGGTTGACGAACGCGGTCGACTCGAACGCGTCGTCCTCCTGCAGTTCGCTGGTCAGGCGGTTGACGTCGTCGTAGCTGCCGTCGACGGCGACCAGGCGGGGGTTGTACACCGCGGAGGCGAGGATCTTGCTGGGCTCCAGGTCGGCCGGGATGAACACGGTGGCCTGCCAGCCGACGCGGGCGGCGTGCGCGGCCACCGAGTTGGCCAGGTTCCCGGTGGAGGCACAGGCCACCGAGCTGTAGCCCAGGCCCTTCGCGGCGGTGAGCGCCAGCGAGACCACCCGGTCCTTGAACGAGTGGGTGGGGTTCGCGGAGTCGTCCTTGACCCAGAGCGGGGCGTTCAGGCCGATCGCGGCGGCCAGCCGGTCGGCGCGGACCAGCGGCGTCAGACCCGGGTTGAGCGAAACCCGGTCGTCGGCGTTCTGGCCGACGGGAAGGAGCGGCGCGTAGCGCCAGATGTTCTGCGGACCCGCCTCGATCTGTTCCCGGGTCACCGACGCGAGCGCGTCGGCGTCGTAACCGACCTCCAGCGGGCCGAAACACTCGGCACAGGCGTGGATGGCGATGAGCGGGAACTCCGCACCGCAGTTCCGGCAGCGCAGCACGCGAGCGGGGCTGGTGGTGTCCTGGGCAGCAAGCAGCGACGTCATGGCGAGGCCATCCTCATCTCTCCCGGTTCAACCGGGACGGAGTTGGCACCTGTCGCATCTACCTCGCTGTGCGCGATTCGCTGGATGCGATGGTTGCCGGGGCTTCACCGGGCCGTATCCCTCTGCCCCTCTGGATGAGTTCCTATGAAGTTGTGACGCCCAGTTTACGGCGCCCGCCCAGCGAGCCAAATCGATTCCGCACACTCGGTGGGAGTTACCTGGCTCACTGTGCGGGCGCCATGACTCAGTGGAACATTCCCCTCCGTTGCGTCAGGATCTGCAGGTGCTCGTGGAGCCACTGCTCCCAGTTGAGCTGTTCGGCGCCCGCGTACTGCACGGTGAACCGGTTGTAGGCGTCGCTGCCGGACGTCAGGAAGCCGCCGCGCTTGTCCAGCTCCAGCAGCACGTCCATCGACTGCGGGCCGGAGATGAACGTGACCTCGAGCTCGTTGATCGAACCGGCGTACTGGTGCGCCGGGTAGTACTCGATCTCCTGGTAGAACGGCAGCCGCGACCCGTAGAGCGTGCCCCGCTCCAGGTCGGCGCCCTTGAACTGGAAACCGAGCCGGCTGAACGCGTCGAGCAGGCGGGCCTGCGCCGGCAGCGGGTTGACCTGGATCGGGTCCATGTCGCCCTTGTCCAGCGAACCGGCCAGCTCCAGCTCGGTGCGCACGCCGAGCTGCATGCCGTGCAGCGGGTACCCGTTGACCGTGGTCACCGGCGTCTCCCACGGCACGGCGAGCTCGAACGGAACCGCGTGCCGAGCGCCCGGCTGCAGGCTGAACCGGTGCCCGAGGTGCAGGCGCTGGAACGGCAGCATCGTGTTGTACTCGTAGTCGTCCCCGCCGGCGGACTCACCCTCCACCTCGACCTTGGCGACCAGTTCGAGTTCCACCCGGTCGACGACCATCTCGACGTTGCCGCCACTGATCCGCACCTCGCCGCGGAGCACGTCGCCCGGCCGGGTGTGCGGAGAGGCGAGCACGGTATCGACGGACGCGCCGCCGCCGAACATCGCCGAGAGCTTTTTGAACATCACACGATCCTTTGGGTGCGAAGGTGGTCTGCTGCATGGTCGCAGTCCGCGCCCCGCAAAGGGGCGGACTCGTCAGGGATGCGACTACCGGATGCCGATCAACTGACGATGTCTTTCCGGAGAAAGCGCCACCAGGCCAGGGCGAGAAAGACGGTTGTGTACGCCACGGCCGAAACCGTGCCCTTCACCATGTCCTCGGCCTCGATCGGTGAGGAAAGCAGCGACAGCCACGCCGTTCCGTAACGGGTCGGAAGCAGCGCGCGAAGATCTCCGAGCGCGGTGACCGCTTCCAGAATATTCGAGATGATCCAGAGCATCACCGCGCCGCCGACCGCACCCAATGGCGCATCGGTTCGCACCGAGAGGTAGAACGCGAGTCCGGCTACGGGCAGC
The DNA here is from genome assembly GCF_039524755.1 of Cryptosporangium japonicum. Classification (NCBI taxonomy): domain Bacteria; kingdom Bacillati; phylum Actinomycetota; class Actinomycetes; order Cryptosporangiales; family Cryptosporangiaceae; genus Cryptosporangium; species Cryptosporangium japonicum. The sequence continues at coordinate 20,585 of NZ_BAAAGX010000029.1, read as the reverse complement.
AACGTGATTGCGATATAGACGACCGCGAGAACGATGCGGCCGAGCGCTTCGACCGCCGGGATGTCGACGCCGAGCTGGGTACGCAGCGGCCCCCAGCCGAACGCGAGCGTCCCGGCGATCATCGCCACCGTCGGCAGCAACGCGAGCGCGAACCCGCTGTAGGCCAGGCCGACGCTCAGCTTCTGACGGAGCAGCCGGCCCCGCGGAACCGGCGACGCCAGCAGGTAACGCAGCGTCCCCCAGCTCGCCTCGCTGGCCACCGTGTCGCCGCAGAACAGCGCGACCACCACCAGCAGCAGGAAGCTCGACGCCACGAAGATCGAGAACAGCGTGAAGTTCGCGCCGCTCGAGGTGGCCAGGTCGGCGAGGCTGTTGCCCTCCTGCGCCGAGTCGGGGTCGTCGGGCACGCCGATCTTGAACGCCGCCACCAGGATCAGCGGCAGCACGACCAGGAACCCGAGCGCGATCTGGGTGCGGCGGCGGGTGAGCTGACGTGCGAACTCGGCGCCGAACCGCAGCGTCCGTCCTGGCCGGTGAATTGCCGAGGTCATCGTTGCTCTCCCACGAGCTCCAGGAACACGTCTTCCAGCCGACGCCTGGCCACCAGCCGTTCGACGCCGACCCCGGCTCCGACCAGCTCGCGGACGACGTCGCTGCGCTCGGCGCCGGCCAGCTCGACGACCAGGCCGGCACCGTTCGGGTGCACCACCTCGACGCCGGGCATCGCACGCAGGGCGGCCACCGCCGCGTCCTGGTCACCGGCGGCGACCTCCACCAGCACCGACCGCCCTTCGCCGACGATCTCCCCGACCGGACCGGCGGCGACACCGGTGCCCTTGCTGACCACGACGACGTGCGAGCACACCTGCTCCACCTCGGCCAGCAGGTGCGAGGAGACCAGCACGGCCCGCCCGTCGGTGGCGTAGCGGGAGAGCACCGCACGCATCTCGGCGATCTGCGGCGGGTCGAGCCCGTTCGTCGGCTCGTCGAGCACCAGCAGGTCGGGCAGGCCGAGCATGGCCTGCGCGATCGCCAGCCGCTGCCGCATGCCCTGGCTGTACGTCTTCACCTTGCGGTGCACGGCCGCGCCGAGGCCGGCGATCTCGAGTGCCTCCTCGAGGTGGGCCGACTCGGCCGGACGGCCGGTGGCCTGCCAGTAGCGGTGCAGGTTGTCCAGGCCGGAGAGGTGCGGAAGCAGGCCGGGGCCCTCCACGAACGCTCCGATCCGCGACAGCACCGGCGCGCCGGGCAGGATCCGGTGACCGAACACCAGGATCTCGCCGCCGGAGGGCCGGATCAGCCCCATCAACATGCGCAGGGTCGTGGTCTTGCCCGCGCCGTTGGGGCCGAGCAGGCCGACGACCTGACCGGGTTCGACCGTGAACGACAGGTCCCGGACGGCCAGGTAGCCGTCGCCGTAGGCCTTGCGCAGGCCCCGCACCACCAGCGGCGACGAAGCCGCGTCCGGGTCGACCGAGACGTCGAGCCGCCGACGCCGGGCCCGGACGACGAACACCGCGACGACGACGCCGAGCACGACCGCGCCCAGCAGCCCGACCAGCACCCACGTCCACAGCCCGGTCGAGCTCGCGACCGGCACCGGCGCCACCGCGGGCAGGTGCAGGCTGTTGGCCTGCACGGCCACCTGGTAGACGGCCGGCGCGACCGGGCCGGCGTAGGCCTGGTCGGCGGTGGCGATCACCAGGCGGACGCTGTGCCCGGACTCGAACCGGTGCCCGATCATCGGCAGCGAGACCGTGACCAGCGGCGCGGAGTCGATCGTCCGCGGCAGCCCGGTCAGGCGGACCGCGGCCACCGCACCGCCGGGCAGCGTGGCGCGCCCGTCCGCGTCGACGTCGTAGAGCTTGACGAACAGCACGGCCTCACCGGTCGGCGACGCCGCCGCCAGCCGCACCGTCGGCGCGCCCGCGACGTCGACCGCGCGCTCCAGCTCGACGCCGCTGTACGAGGCGAACTGGCCCGGCACGTCGATGCCCGCGCTGGCGAAACTGCTGGTCAGGGCGCCGAAACCGGGGAGCGTCGAGACGCCGGCCGGTGTGCCGTCCGGCGGGTTCGCGATCGGCTGCGGGCTGATGCCGCTCACCCGGACGCGGTAGTCCGGCTCCACCGCCGAGTACGAATCCAGCGTGTAGACCCGGGTGGTCGGCCGGGTGTCCCGGACGCTGATCGCGCCCGCGGTGGTGTAGCTGAACTCGTCCGACGGCGCCGGGCCGCGGCCGTCGAGGTAGTGACGCAGCCAGGACAGTTCCAGCTCGTTGACGCGCTCGGACTCCCGCGTCGACGCGCTCGAGTCGTGCCCACCGGCGTACCAGGCCACCCGGACCGGTGTGCCGTTGGCCGCGATGCCACGCGCGTTGGCGTCGGCCTCGGAGAGCGGGAACAGCGTGTCCTGCTGGCCCTGGACCAGCAGCGTCGGAGCCTTGATCCGGTTCAGCACCGTCGACGGGCTGGAGCGGCGCAGCCGCTCGATGATCGCGGGAGTGGAGCGGCCGGTGGTGGCGACCTGCAGGTACTCGCGGCAGAGGGAAGGCTCGAAGCGACCGCACTGCACCAGCTCGCCGGCCTTCGACACGTCGACGGTCGTCGGGTCGATCGAACCGTTCGCGTCCGGCCGGGCGCCGAGCAGCGCGGCCAGGTCGCCGACGCTGCTGACGCCGCCGCCGCTCGCGCTGCCGAAGAACAGCCCGGCCCAGGAGCGCTTGAAGACGCCGTCCGCCGGGCCGGCGCCGGTGGCCTCCGGGAAGAACGAGTTCGCCAGGTCGTTCCAGGTGATCCGCGGGACGATCGTGTCCACCCGCTGGTCGTAACCGGCCAGCAGGAGGCTCAGCGCGCCGCCGTACGAACCGCCGATCGCCGCCACCCGGGGGTCACCGGACGCGTCCTGGCGGACGTCGTCACGCTGAGCGAGCCGGTCGATGAGCGCCCTGGCGTCGTTGACCTCGTAGTCGGGGCTGTCCAGCGAGATCGTGCCGCCGGAACGCCCGAACCCGCGTGCGCTCCAGGTCTGCACCACGTATCCCTGGCCGGCCAGCCGGCGAGCGTCCGCGGCCACGCTGCTCTTGCTGCCGCCGAAGCCGTGCGCGAGCAGAATCGCCGGCGCCGGATGCGACGCGGTGGCGCTCTCCGGGACGTAGATCGTGGTGTCGAGCGTGATGGGCTCGGTGCGCGCCGGCCCCGACCGCACGGTGACCATCGCGTCGGTCGAGCGCACGGGCTCTCCGGACGGCCAGCGGATCCACACGACGAGCGCGGCGAGGGCACCGATCACGACGAGCGTCGTCACGACGCGCCGCGTGGTGACGACCGCACGCCACCCGGACCGCGCCGGCCCCGGCATCCCACGCGGGGTGGTGTCCCCCGAAGCAGTTTCCACAGCCACACAGTAGGTCCGCGTTCCGGATAGCCGCCTTCTTCCTCAGCCCCGACTCAGCGGTTCGTTTGCCAGACGACGCAGACTTAGAAGGTGACTTCTGAAGCTCCCTCCCTGACCTTGACCGCGAGCCTGCGGTCAGCTGTGCTCGACGCGCGGCGCGGGGTGGTGCGGCTCCATCCGGAAGTGCTCGCCGCCCTCGACCTCAACCCGGGTGATCCGGTGCTGCTGCGCAGCGCGGAGCGCACGTCGGCCGGCATCGCGGCGGTCGGCGACGCGGCGCGCGGGCTGCTGCTCGCCGACGACCTGACGATGGGCAACCTGCGGATCCGGGACGGCGCGCCGGTCGACGTCAGCGCCGCGCCGATCCAGGCGGCACGCACGATCACGGTGTCCGGCGACGCCACCGTGGTGGCCGCCGTCTCGCCGGAGATGCTCCGGCTGGCGTTGCTGAGCAAGGTGGTCACCAGCGGGGACGACGTGTCGCTGCTGCCGCAGGACCTCGACCCGGCGCACCCGCACCGGCCGCTGGTCGAGAGCGCGCGGCGCAGCCTGTCCAACGCGGTCGGCAGCGGCTGGACCGCGGCGCTGCTCACGGTCGTCACCGCCGAGCCGGAGACGGCCGCGCTGATCACACCGGACACGATCGTCACCTGGTCCGAGTCGTCCGGTGGTGGGGTCTGGGGCTCCCGCGGCGCCACCGGCGTCCGGGTCGGCGGACCCACCGCGTCTCCGCGCGCGACCGGCACCCCGGGTTTCGCCGGGACGTTCTCGCCCGGCGTGTCGGGCGCGGCGGGCGCCGCCGCTCCCGCCGCCGCCAAGGCGCGCTCGCGGGACGTCGACAACAGCATGGAGCAGGTGTTCGCCGAGCCCGGAGCGGCGACCGACGAGGAACCGCGGCCGGCGGAGGACCTGATCGGTCTGAAGACGCAGGCCGCCCACCTGACCGAGCTGTTCGACCTCGCGTTCCACCACGGCGAGGTCCTGGAGCGCCTCGGGACCACCGTGCAGCTCGGCGTCCTGGTCACCGGGCCGCCCGGGGCCGGGAAGTCGACGCTCGTGCGGTCGGTCGCGCAGGCCACCGGCGCCACCGTGCTCCGGATCTGGTGCCCGGGACTGGCCGCGGTGGCCCCGGACGCCGCCGCCAACGTGCTGCGCCAGGCCGCCACCCGGGCCGAGCAGCAGCAGCCGACGGTGCTGCTGCTCAACGACGTCGAGGCGCTCGCGCCGCGCACCGACCCGCCGCCGATCGCCACCGTGCTCGTCCAGCTGATCGCCCGGTTGGTCGGCGACGGCAAGACGGCCGTGGTGTGCACCACCAGCCGCCCCGAGGACGTCGACGCCGGCCTGCGTCGCCCCGGCGTGCTCGACCACGAGCTCCGGGTACCGATGCCCGACGCGACCGAACGCCGTGACCTGCTGGCGCTGTTCACACGCAACCTGCCGGTCGCCGACGACGTCTCGCTCGACGACGTGGCCGCACGCACGCCCGGGTTCGTCGCCGCCGACCTGGGGACGCTCGTGCGTGAAGCGGGCGTCCGCGCGGCGATGCGCCAGCGGGACGCCGAGACCCCGGAGATCGCCAAGGCCGACCTGGACGCCGCCGCCCAGTCGGTGCGGCCCACGTCGATGGCCGAATCCACGCTCGAAGTGGCCTCGCTGAGCCTCGACGACGTCGGGGACATGAAAGAGGTCAAGGAGGCGCTGACCGAGTCGGTGCTCTGGCCGCTGCGGTACCCGGACACGTTCACCCGGCTGGGCGTCGACCCGCCGCGCGGGGTGCTGCTCTACGGCCCCCCGGGGTGCGGCAAGACCTTCCTGGTGCGGGCGCTCGCCGGCACCGGGCAGGCGAACGTGCTCGCGGTGAAGGGCGCCGAGCTGCTCACCAAGTGGGTCGGTGAGAGCGAACGGTCGGTGCGCGAGCTGTTCCGGCGCGCGCGCGAAGCCGCGCCGACGCTGGTGTTCCTCGACGAGGTGGACGCGCTGGCCCCGGTGCGCGGACAGTCCACCGACGGCGGCACCACCGACCGGGTGGTGGCCGCGCTGCTCACCGAGCTCGACGGCGTCGAAGGGCTGCGCAACGTCGTGGTGGTCGGCGCGACGAACCGGCCCGACATGGTCGACCCCGCGCTGCTGCGCCCCGGGCGCCTGGAGCGGCTGGTGTTCGTGCCGCCGCCGGACGCCGACGCGCGCGCCGACATCCTGCGGGCCGCGTCGCGCAAGGTGCCGCTCTCGACCGACATCGAGCTGGCCGACGTCGCCAAGGAACTCGACGGGTTCTCGTCCGCGGACTGCGCGGCGCTGGTGCGCGAGGCCGCCCTCGCCGCGATGCGCGAGTCGATGGACACCGCCGAGGTCACCGCCGCCCACCTGGAGACCGCGCGGGGCCGGGTGCGCCCGTCGCTCGACCCGGTGCAGGTCGCGCACCTGGCCGCGTACGCGGAGCACCGGGAAGCGCGGTAGCGAGAAGTATCATGCGGCACGGACGATCGGAGGCACCGTGTCTATGCGCGCTGTCCTACCGGTTCCGGGACACACCGGTCGGGCCGCCCTGGTGGGGGCGGGCGTCGGCCTGCTCACGTTCCTGTGCGGGGTGCCCTACTGGCGTGAACACCTGACCTCGGCCGCCGTCGCGCTACCGGCCGCCGGTGTGTTCGGAGCGGCCGGCGGGCTGCTGCTCGGCACCGGTGACAGCCGTCAGCGCAGCGGTCAGTTACTGCTGGTCGGGGCGGTGTTCGGGGCCTTCGCCTGGACCGCGATCTGGGACAGCGGGATCTGGCCGACGTTCGCGTTCTACGCCGAGGGCATCGGCCTGACCGTCTCCGGCGCCGCCGTGCTGGCCTATCCGGCCGGCCGCCTCGTCGACCGGGCCGACCGCTACTGGGTGTACGCCGCGATCGGCGTGCTGATCGTCGGTGAGCTCGTCGTCGAGCTGGTGTCCCGTCCCGAGTGGAACGACCTGTCCCCCGACGTGTTCTGGCCGACGCTGGTGCCCAACCGCGCGTTGTTCGACGCCGCGATCACCGCGGTGATCGGCCTGCAGGTCGTCCTGGCGGGGTGGTACCTCGTCCTGCTCGTCCGCCGCGGTCGCCGGCTCTCCACCACCGAACGCCCGGCCGCGATCCCGGTGCTGATCGGCACCGGAATCGCCGCCGCCGCGATCGCGTCCACCGCGAGCACCCGGACGTTCACCGACCTGGAGGCGCTGCTCTCGCTCTACGTCGTGCAGAACACGATCTCCGCCGTGCTCGCGCTGGCGGTGCTCTCCGGGGCACTGCGTGAACGCTGGCGCGAAGTGGACGCGCCGCACCGGGTGATCCGGATGACCTCGTCGACGACGTCGGTGGCCACCGTGCGTGACGCGCTCGCGGCGGCGCTGCGTGACCCGCGGCTGCGCCTGTTGTTCTGGGTGCCGACCGAACGCAGCTACGTCGACCGGCGCGGCCACCTGGTGCTCCACCCGTCCGCGACGACCGGGCGGTGGCTGGCCGAGGCGCGAATGGACGATCGGCAGCCGTTGGCCCTGGTGGAGCTGGACGACGCGCTGCGGCTGCGCCGAGGCATGGTCGACGCCGTGCTGCGCGCCGGTTCGCAGGCGCTGCTCACCGCGCAACTGCAGGCCATGGCCACCACCCAGCTCGAACAGGTGCTGGCCGCGCAGGCGCGGGTGGAGGAGCGGGAGACCGCGGAACGGCAGCGGCTGGAGAAGGACCTGCGTGACGGGGCCCAGCAGCGGTTGGCCGCGCTCGCCGAGCAGCTGCGCCGACTCGACGCGCTCGGGGAGCCGGCCCGCTCGGTGGTGGCGTCCTGTCACGACGAGGTGGTGGGCACCATCGAGGACCTGGAGGCGCTGGCCCGTGGTCTGCACCCCACCGTGCTGCGCACCGACGGCCTCGGCGCCGCGCTGGACGAGGTGGCGGGCCGGCTCGGACTGGCCGTCCAGCTGGCGGTCGACGCCGGGCGCAAGCCACCGGCCGTGGAGGCCACCGCGTACTTCGCGCTCTGCGAGGGACTGACGAACGTGGCCAAGTACGCGCCCGAAGCCCGGGTGCGGATCGAGGTGACCGAGGCCGACGGATGGCTGCACGGCGTCGTCGCCGATGACGGGCCGGGTGGGGCCAGAGTGGTTCCGGGTGGCGGACTGGCGGGCATCGACGACCGCATCCGCGCTCTGCACGGCCGGACCCTCGTCGAGAGCGAGGCCGGAGCCGGAACCCGGCTGCGGGTGAGCCTGCCCTGCGGCTAGCGCGGAACTAGAGCCGGACGCCGAGGCGGCGGGCCGAGCGCTGCCGCTGGCGGGCGGCACGCACCCGACGCAGACGCTTGACCAGCATCGGGTCGTGCACGAGCGCCTCGTGCCGATCGATGAGCGCGTTCAGCAGCTGGTAGTAGCGCGTGGCCGAAAGCGAGAACTCGTCGCGAATGGCCTGTTCCTTGGCCCCGGCGTGCTGCCACCACTGCCGTTCGAAGGCCAGGATCGCGAGCTCTCGCTCGTTCAATCCGGACTCTTGACGCTCGGTCAGCACCGATTCCTCCGGCACGTGGTCCATGGACTCTTCGTCTCCTCGGCGCGTCGCGTCGCCAACAGCGGCAGCGACCCCACTCTAGCCACCGATGCGCCCCCGGACGGGGCGGTGTGCACAGTCTGACGTGAGCTCCGATCACCCGGTCGGCCACAATTGGCCGAAGGTACGATGACCAACGGTCACGATTGCGGTCTGGCGGAGGAGCGGCATGACAGTGCTGTCCGACGCCACACTGGTCCTTCCGGTCGGCGTCGTCCAGGGCGGCTGGGTGGCGGTGTCGGCCGGTGAGATCACCGCGGTCGGCGGTCCGGAGCGCTCCCGCCCCCGCGATCCCGACGTCGTCGACCTGGGTGGACGGTGGATCGTCCCCGGCTTCGTCGACCTGCACGTCCACGGTGGCGGCGGGCAGGACTACGGCGGCGCCCGGCCCGACACCGCCGGCGCGATCACCGCGCTGCACCGCGCCCACGGCACCACGACGTCGCTGGCCAGCCTCACCACGGCCCCGCTGGACGAGATGGTGCGGTCCGCCGCGGCCCTCGCCGACCTGGTCGACGCCGGCACGCTCACCGGCATCCACGCCGAAGGGCCGTTCCTCTCCCCCGCGCACGCCGGCGAACAGGACCCGGCCGCGATGCTCGGCCCCGACCCGGACGCATTGGACCGGCTGGTGCGCGCCGGCCGCGGGCACCTGCGTGTCCTGACGCTCGCCCCCGAGCTGCCCGGCGCACTGGAGCTGGTGAAGCGCGCGGTCGAGCAGGGCGTCCAGGTCGCGATCGGCCACACCGGCGCGAGCTACGAGCGGACGCTCGCCGCGATCGAGGCCGGTGCGTCGCTGGCCACCCACCTGTTCCACGCCCAGCCCGGCCCCACCCAGCGCGAGCCCGGCGCGGTGGGCGCGCTGCTCGAACACCCCGACGTGACCGTGCAGCTGATCGCCGACGGCGTCCACCTGCACGACGCGTTGCTCTCGATGGTGTTCCGGCTCTGCGGGGCCGAGCGGGTCGCGCTGGTCACCGACGCGATGGCCGCCGCGGGCGCCGGCGACGGCCGCTACCGGCTCGGCGGCCGCGAGGTCGAGGTGCGCGGCGGCGTGGCGCTGGTCGAGGGCACCGGAGCGATCGCCGGCAGCACGCTCACCCAGGACGCCGCGCTGCGCCGCACTGTCGACGCCGGGGTGCCGGTCGCCGAGGCGGTCACCGCGCTGACGTCGACGCCGGCCCGCGCGCTCGGGCTCGGCCACCGCATCGGCGCGCTCGTGCCCGGCTTCACCGCCGACCTGCTCGTGCTCGGCCCCGGCCTGGAGATCGACGGCGTGATGGTCTCCGGCGCCTGGCACCGAGCACCCCGTTAACCTGGCGATATGAGCAAGCTGCGCTGGGGAATTCTGGGGACCGGGGGCATCGCCCGCACGTTCACGTCGGACCTGCTGACGCTGCCCGACCACGAGGTCGTCGCGGTCGGGTCCCGGGCCACCGGCACCGCCGAGGCGTTCGCCGCCGAGCACGGCATCCCTCGGGCCCACGGTTCCTACCAGGCGCTCGCCGACGACGCCGGGGTCGACGTCATCTACGTGGCCACGCCGCACTCCGGCCACGCGGCGGCCGCGCTGACCTGCATCGCCGCCGGGCGTCACGTCCTGGTGGAGAAGCCGTTCGCCCTCGACGCCGACGAGGCGACGAAGGTCGTCGCGGCGGCCCGCGCCGCCGGCGTGTTCGCCATGGAAGCGATGTGGACCCGGTTCAACCCGGCGATCGCGCTGCTGCGCGAGCTGGTCGACGACGGCGCGATCGGCGAGCTCGTGTCCGTGCAGGCCGACTTCGGCTTCGCCGCGGCCTACGACCCGAAGGGCCGGCTGTGGGCGCCGGAGCTCGGTGGCGGCGCCCTGCTCGACCTGGGCGTCTACCCGGTCTCGCTGGCCTCGATGCTGCTCGGCGAGCCCTCGACCGTGCTGGCCACCGCGGGCAAGGCCGCGACCGGCGTCGACGCCAACACCGGCATCCTGCTCGGCTACGAGTCGGGCGCGGTCGCGGTGCTGCACTGCTCGCTGCGCGGCGACACCCCCACCCGGGCCGAGATCACCGGCACCCGCGGTCGCATCGAGCTCGCACCGCTGTTCTTCCGCGCGACCGAGCTGACGCTGCACCACCGGGACGCCGAGCCCCGGCACGAGACGTTCACGCTCCCCGGCAACGGCTACACGTTCCAGGCCGAGGAGGTGGCGCGCCGCATCCGCGCCGGGCACACCGAGTCCGACCTGATGACGCTCGACGAGACGCTGTCGATCGCGCGGACGCTCGACCGCGTCCGCGCGTCGTTCACTGCTTGACGCCCAGCGGGGCCGTGGTGAACGGGCCGCCGACGAGGTCGGTGGGGTCGCCGGTGACCTCGGCCGCGAAGACCTCGGCGTCGTCCTGCGGGTGGTAGCCGATCGCCTCGCCCTCGGCGAGTGACCACCAGCGCCTGGTGTTCGCCGAGACGCCCCACACCTGGGTGAGGACCGGCGAGGGAGTGCTCAGCGACGCCTCGACGAGCCGGGCCGCGTCGTCGAGCGAGAGCCAGGTGTCCAGCGCCCGGGTGTTCGAGGGCTTGGCCCGGCAGGTGCCGATGCGCAGCGAGACGACGTCGATGCCGAAGCGGTGGTGGTACAGCGCTCCCATCGACTCCTTCGCGGTCTTCGACCAGCCGTACCAGGTGTCGGGAGCGAACGGGGTGTCGGCGGGGAGCGGCCCGGCGCCCTTCCGCGCGAAGCCGACCGCGTGGTTGGAGCTGGCCAGCACCACCCGGGGCACCCCGTGCGTGCGCGCGCCCTCGAAGACGTTCCGGGTGCCTTCGACGTTGACGGCCAGGATGTCGGCGAACGGTGCTTCGCCGGCGAGCCCGGCCAGGTGCACGATCGCGTCCACACCCTCGCAGGCGGCGACGACCGAGTCGGCGTCGGTGATCGAGGTACGCACCGTCTCCTCGCCGGGCGCCGCGTCGCCGAGCGGAGCCACGTCGAGCAGCCGCAGGGTCCGCCCCGGCCGGCCCATCCGGGTGCGCAGCGCCGTGCCGATCAGCCCGGCCGCACCGGTCACCAGCACTACTCCGGCCATGGGGTTCCTCTCGCCGAACGCTTTCGTGGTTGGGTTGCAGCATGCCTGAGACGCTTACCTGGCTACCCGCGGCCGACCACCTCGAACTGCTGGCGCCGCCGGTCGCGGCCGCCGTGAAACCGCTCGGTGACGTCCGGGTGGCGGCGATCGACCCTACCGACGCCGACACCGAGGCGTTCTGCGCCCGGTACGGCGAGCCGCTGGAGGAGTCGGCCAACTGCGTGGTCGTCGCCGGTAAGCGCGGTGGCGTGGTGAAGTACGCGGCCTGCCTGGTGCTGGCCACGACCAGGGCCGACATCAACGGGCTCGTGCGCAGGCACCTCGACGTCCGCAAAGTGTCCTTCGCGCCGCTGGACGAGGTGGTCGAGGTCACCGGGATGGCCTACGGCGGCGTGACCCCGCTCGGCCTGCCGTCGGACTGGCCGGTGCTCGTCGACGCGGCGGTGGCCGCCGGGAGCAGCCTGGTGATCGGCAGCGGTCGGCGCGAATCCAAGCTGCGGGTGTCCGGCGCCACGCTGGCCGGGCTGGAAACCGCGGAAGTGCTGGAAGGACTCGGCCGATGACCACGGTCCCGCGCAAGCTGACGGCCGGCGACCAGCTCCGGGTGGTCGCGCCGTCGTCGTCGCTCCAGCTCATCTCCGACGCCACCCGCGGCGCCGCGATCGACCGGCTGACGTCGGAGTTCGGAGTGCGGGTCACGTTCGGCGCCCACGTGGACGAGACCGGGCCGCTCGGCACCGGGCCGGTCGCCGGTCGGGTCGCCGACCTGCACGAGGCGTTCGCGGACCCGGACGTCGCCGGGATCCTGACGGTGATCGGCGGCTACCACGTCAACCAGCTGCTGCCCCACCTGGACTACGAGCTGATCCGCGCGAACCCGAAGGTGCTCTGCGGGTTCTCCGACATCAGCGCGCTGCAGTGCGCGCTGCTGGCGCGGTCGAACCTGGTCACGTACTCGGGGCCGCACTTCTCGACGTTCGGGATGCGCGACCACAACGAGGCCACGATCGAGGCGTTCCGGAGCGCGGTGTTCGGCGAGGCCCCGGTGGGGTGGGTTCCGGCCGAGGTCTGGACCGACGACGAGTGGTACCGGCTGGCCGAGCGGGAGGCACCCGCGCGCAACGAGGGCTGGTGGGTGCTGCAGCCCGGCACCGCCAACGGCCCACTCGTCGGTGGCAACCTGAGCACTGTCGCCCTCCTGCAGGGCACTCCGTACTGGCCCGAGGTCGACGGGGCGATCCTCGTCGTCGAGGACGACTTCGAATCGAGCGTCCACGACTTCGCGCGTCGCCTCACGTCGCTCCTGCAGACCGGCATCGCGGTGCGCGGCCTGGTCGTCGGGCGGTTCCTGCGGCGGACCGGGATGACGCAGGAGGTGCTCCGGCACGTCGTCACCACCGCTCCGCAGCTGGCCGGCGTGCCGGTGCTGGCGAACGTCGACGTGGGCCACACCAACCCGCTCTACACGTTCCCGGTCGGCGGCTCCTGCTACCTGGCCGCCGAGCCCGGCGCGGTGGAGATCGTGCTCACCCGCCACTGACGCGCAACCGGGAGACGCCCCGGGAACACTCGTGCGGGCACGGCGACACGCCGATGGGGATCTCGACCGGGCAACCGCCCGCCGAGTTCGGGGGATGGGTGAGTCGCGATGGACAAGTTCGCCGCGGAACGCGAGGGGTTGAGCCACGACCCCGTCGAGACCAGCCCCGGCGTCGCCGTGATGCGGCTGATCCGCGGGGACCGCGTCGTCCGTCTCGCGGCCATCGGCGGCCTGTACTGGCTCGTCGCCTACGCGGTGTTCAACTGGGTGGCTCGGGACGAGCACTCGCCGCTGCGCACGGTCGCCAACGCGCTGTTCCTGGTGCCGATCGCGGTGGCCGCGATCGCCGCGGCCACCGCCGCCCGGCGTCGGGCCAAGGAGAGCCGCACGGGGCGGGCGTGGATCGCGTTCGCGGTCTCGTTCGCGTTCTGGCTCGCCGGTGAGGCGATCTGGCTCGGTTACCCCGACATCTCGTACCCGTCGGTCTCCGACGCCATCTTCCTGGCCCAGTTCCTGGTCGTGCTCCCCGGCTTCTTCATGGCGTTCGGGCAGGGCCACCGCTCCCGCCGGGGCCGGGCGCTGTTCGACGTCGCCCTGGTGCTCGTCGGTCTCGGCGCGCTCGGCTGGCGCCTGCTGGCCGCGCCGCAGCTCACCGACACCGCCGGCCTCTCGCTCGTGGTCACCGCCGCGTACCCGCTCGCCGACATCCTGGTGCTGGTCTGCCTGCTGACGCTGGGTCTCTCCGGCCACCGCCGGCTGCCGGTCTCGGTGCGCCTGGCCGGCTGGGCGTACCTGGTCTACGCGGTCACCGACTGCCTCTACATGTACGGCCGGATCCACCAGACCTACGACGACGGCAGCTGGCTCGACAACGGCTACCAGCTCGCGGCCGTGCTGCTCGCGCTCGGTGGCGTGGTCGCCGCCCGGCACCGGGAGCCCGACGCCGTCCGCCTCGCGGTCGGCCGCGACCTCACGGTCGTCCCGCTGCTGGCCGCCGGCACCGCCGCCTCGGTGGGCCTGACGCTGGAGTTCGCCGAGCACGGCGGGAACTACGCCGCGCTGGTCGTCGGCCTGGTGGTGGTCGCCGGGCTGATGGTGCGGCAGTACCTGGTCACCCGCGACCGCACCGACCTGGCTCGGCAGCTCGCCTCCGCGCTGCGCGAGCAGGAGCGGCTCGCGGTGACCGACCCGCTCACCGGCCTGCACAACCGCCGGTTCTTCGACGACACGATGCGCACCGAGGTGGCGCGGGCCCGCCGGACCGGGCGTCCGCTCGCCCTGGTCGTGCTCGACCTGGACCACTTCAAGAAGATCAACGACGAGCGCGGGCACCACGCCGGTGACCTGACGCTGATGCAGGCCGCGGCCCGGCTGCAGGCCGTCACGCGGGGAGGCGACGTCGTCGCGCGGTTCGGCGGCGAGGAGTTCGTCTGGCTGCTGCCGGACACCGACGAGACCGGTGCGGCGATCCTGGCCGAACGGCTCCGGGCGGCGCTCTGCTCCGAGCCGGTGGAGGTGTCCGAGACCTGCCTGGTGCCGGTCACCGGTTCGCTGGGCGTCGCGTCCGCGAGCGGCCTGGTCGACGACGAGGCGCTGATGCGTGACGCCGACCGCGCGATGTACCACGCGAAGGCGACCGGTCGGAACCGCGTGGTGCGTGCCTCGACCATCGCCGAGGCGCCGCTCGAGCCCGCCCCGGGCACCCCCGCTCGTACGGTCCGCCCGACCGACGGGTTCGACGGCTCCGGCGTGGTCGCGGAACTGTGCGCCCAGGTGGCGGACCGGGTCGGACTGGACGAGTTCCAGCTCCGTCTGGTGGTGGCGGCCGGTCGCGTGGCGGCTCTGCGCTCGCCGGCGCTGTCACGCACCGACCGCACCGCGCTGCACCCCACGTCGGACACGACCGACCCCGAGATGCTCGCGCTGATCGAGGCGCTCGACGCCCCCGGCTGCCACCCGGCCAGCTCGCGGATCATCTCGGCCTGCCTGACCTGGGCCGAGAGCCGCGTCCGCGAGGTGCCGCCGGCCTCCCGGGCCGACGACCGGACGATCGGCTTCGACGAGGCCGTCGTCGACGAGCTGGTGGCGACCGTGCGGGCCGACATCGTGACGGCGCTCGAAACCCTGCCGGAAACTGTCAGGGTTCGTTAGCAGACTGCCGTCATGGCGACTTGGGAGCAGTTCTCCGCCGAGGCACCGGACCTGGCGGAGAAGATCAAAGCGCGGTTCACCGCGACGAAGCACCACGTGTTGGCGACACTGCGCGCCGACGGATCACCGCGGGTCAGCGGCACGGAGATCGACTTCTACGGCCCCGATCTGACGCTCGGCTCGATGTGGCAGGCACGCAAGGCGCTCGATCTGCGCCGGGACGGCCGGCTCGCGCTGCACGCCAACCCGGGTGACGGGACGATGGACGGCGGCGACGCCAAGATCAGTGGCGTCGCCGCCGAGGTCGTCGATACGAAGGCGTACCTCGACGAGCGGAAGCCGCCGGAGCCGTTCCACCTGTTCCGCGTCGACCTCCTCGACGCCGTCCTCACGTCGGTCGATCACGAGCGCAACGTGATGGTCGTCGAACTCTGGCGGCCCGGTCGGCCCGTCCAGCGCACTGAACGGGCCTAGGACCTCCCCCGCTACTCCGCGGTCGGGGACGCCCAGACCGTGCGCCACTCCGAACACGTGTCCCGCCAGGGCGCCTGGCGGTCGCGGCAGACCCGCCAGAGCACCCGGTGCGGCGGCTCGCCGCCCGCGGTCGGCGCGTAGCCGGCCACCGAGATCGTGCGGCCGGCACCCTCGCGGTGGTAGATCGAGCGGACCCCACCGCTCGTCGTCCGCCAGCCGACGTAGACCGAGTCGCCGTCGCGGCTCAGGTCGGTGACACCACAGATGATCCGCACCAGGTTCGCCCCCACCGCGGCCGCGACGCAGTCCGCGGCCGCGCCGTCGGTGGTGCTGCCGGTCGCCGTCCGCGGAGCGGCGGCCAGCGGAAAACCGACGACGATCGTGGCCAGCACCACCACGCCGGCCACGATCGCGGCGCGTCCCCCGAGGCGCCGCGAGTCCGGGCGGGTCCGTCTCCGCCTCGCACGATGTAACCCCTTCGACACGATTCCTCCCCCTAGCCCCGATCCGGGTCCGTCCGGATTCAACTAGTTACGCTAAGTAGTGGAGTTAGGTGGCGCAGCCCCGCCTGCTCCCCCATCCGGTCAGCTGTGACCCCATCCCCTCAGTCGGACGGCCACCGAACGGTGGCCGCGGCCGCCCCTCCGGCGGGCGGCGGGCCGCTGTGCCGCACCGCCCGGCCCCCGGTGCACGGATACAGCACCGCCCCCGCGCGGAGAGGGGAGGCGCGGGGGCGGTGCGAGTTCAGGAGCCGAGAAATCCGGTGGTCAGGCGATGGAGCGCCACCAGCCGTCGGGCTTCGGCGGCGCGTCGACGTCGATCGCTTCGCCGGGGCGCGGAACCGCGACCGTGACGCCGCACTCGTCGGCCTCGGTGAGCAACCGCTCGACCGGCTCGGACCAGTCGTGCAGCGCCAGGTTGAACGTGCCCCAGTGCACCGGAACGAGCAGACCACCGTTCACCGCGACGTGCGCGGCGACACCCTCCTCGGGCGTCATGTGAATATCCGGCCAATACGGTGCGTAGGCGCCGATCTGCACCAGCGTCAGGTCGAACGGTCCGTGGGCGGCGCCGATCGTCTCGTAGCCCTCGAAGTAACCCGAGTCGCCGGTGTAGAACACCTTGCGGTCGGTTCCGGCCACCACCCACGAGGCCCAGAGCGTGGCGTTGTCGGAACGGAGGCGGCCGGAGAAGTGGCGGGCCGCGGTGGCGGTGAAGCCGAGACCGGCGATCGTGGCGGTCTCGTCCCAGTCGAGTTCGACGATTCGCTCGGCCGGTACGCCCCACCGCTCGAGGTGGGCGCCGACGCCGAGCGGCACCAGGAACGAGGCCTCCTGCAGCCGGGTCAGCGCCCGGATGCTCGTCTCGTCGAGGTGGTCGTAGTGGTCGTGCGAGATCACCACGGCGTCGACGGGGGGCAGCGAGCCGAGGTCGAGCGGCACCGGGTGAAGGCGGCGCGGGCCGGCCAGCGACGACGGCGAGCACCGCTCGCTCCACACCGGGTCGAACAGCACGCGACGGCCCTCGATCTCGAGCAGCACGGTGGCGTGACCGAGCCAGGTGGTGCGCAGACCGGTGGCGGCCGGTTCGGTGACGCTGGGCGTGACGATCGGCACCGGCTTGCGCGGACGCCGCTGCTGACGTCCGAACAGCATCTCGCCGATCATGCCGCGACCGCCGGGCACGGCGGCCAGCGTCGACGGCTGCTCGTTCTGGAACGCGCCGTCCCGGAACCGCGGCGACTGACGCATCCGCTCCAGCCGGGCGCCGGTCGGGCGCCCACCGAGCGCGGACGGAATGTCCCGAGCGGCCCAGGCCAGCGACGCCACGACGCCGGTGACGGCTAACGCGGCGAATAACGGACCGGACCCACCGCGAGGCGCTTCATTCGATGACAAGGTGGTTCCTCCTCCGACTAACCGGTCGCACAACGAACAAGAGGGGTCACCGGGTGCCGTGATACCGGATCGCGACGTAGGTCACATCACGTCGACTTCGTGGAGCGCTGCTGCCGCCCCGCCGTCATCGTGTGCGTGCACGACACCGTGAACCCGGTGTTCTCGGCGACCAGGACACCGTCGACCTTGATGCGGCACCGCAGCTCGACCGCGGCCTTCGGGGGCGGGATCAGCGGCTTGTCCTTGACCCGCACCTCGCCCAGCAACGTCAGCCGGCTCACGTCCGGGTAGTGGAACGTGAGCTCGTTGTTCCACGACGCACCGAACGCGGTGTTCTTCTTGTCGGCCAGCGGTTCCAGCGAGTAACTGGCCTTCATGTCGACGTAGGTGGACGGGCGCACGGTCTCGAGCTCGAACGAGACGATGTGCGTCTCGGTGGACGGCACGGACCGCAGGGCCGAACAGCCGGACGTCAGTAGCAGCCCGACGACGAGCACCATCGAGAGCTGCCGCATACCGGGCAGCTTAGTGTTCGCCCACCAGCGACCCGAGCGCGCCTTTGATACCCAGTTGGACGCGTGCCGCGTTGCGGTTCGTGATGAACGCGGCTATTTCCTGCGCGACGACACGCGGGGCGAAGTAGTCGGGAGCGTAATGGTCGAGTTCCGGGCGGACGCGGAACTCGGAGTCGGCCATCAGCTCGTGCAGCCGGCGGAGTGCGGTGTTCAGGTAGTCGGCCGAACGCCCGCCGCCCAGCAGCAGGGTGGGCGAGTGGATCGCCGCGTACCGCCGCCCGTCGGAGTCCAGCCGGGCGATCTCGTCGACCTCGGCCGGGGTCGTCGCCATGATCGCCCTGGTCTCGGCACCCTCGTCGCCGTGGAGCAGCAGCTCGGCCAGCGCCCGGTAGACGATCATCGGCGCGTTGCCCAGCGGCACCATCCGGGTGCCCTTGAGGAACGTCGCCATCGCCGCGCCGTGCCGCCCGGTGGCGAGCTGGCGACGGAACTCCGGCACCCAGCCGGCGTCGAACGAACCGGAGATGCTCACCGTCGGCTCGTACACGACGAGCGCGTCGACCGGGCGCCAGAGCGCGAGGTGCAGCGCCACTAGCCCGCCGTGGCCGTGCCCGAACAGCAGGTCGGAGCCGGTCTCGCGTAACACCGCGTGGACGTCGGACGCCTCGGCTTCGATGCTGTAGAACGGCCCCTGCGGGCCGCTCTCGCCGCGCCCGCGCCGATCGATCACGTGCACCCGGTAGTCCTCGGCGAGTTCCTCGGCGAGCGCTCGGTAGTGGGTGGCCCGGCGGTTGTTGCCCGGTACGACGACGAGCCCGGGCCCCTCTCCCGTGCTGAGCACCCCGATCGCCGTACCGTCGGCCGACCGGACGGTGCTCCTGATTTCCTCGCTCATCACCGGCGCTCCCCTTCGCCTTCACCGACGCTCGAGGATCAGTGTGCGGATGCGACCTGTTAGGACGCTGATAGAGCGCTGACAGCCATCTCCAGCTCCAGGTAACTCGGGTCGGGTGGGTACCGCATGGTGCCGCCGGTCTCGGTGAAACCGAAGCGACGGTAGAACGACTTGGCCCGCTCGTTGACGTCGAGCACGAAGAGTCGTACCTGGTCGACGGTCGGCTCGGCGCGCGCCCAGCCGACGGCCGCGCCGATCACCGCCGCAGCGGCGCCCCCTCCCCGGTGCGCCGGGGTGACGTACATGCCGACGAGCATCGCCGACGCCGCCTCCTCGCGAAAAATCCCCGCCATGCCGACCAGCCGGTCGTCCGCGTCGACGGCGACGAACGTCACCCGGTCGACCGAGGCGGCCCGCTCCTGCCACGCGCTGTCCGGCAGCGCCAGCGCGTCGTCGTACTGCTCGACGAACGCCAGCGGCGAATCCTTCAGTGCCTCCAAGCGGAGCCGGCGGAGCTCCCGCCAATCCTCGGAACGGAGCCGACGCACACGATGATTCACGGCTCCATCGTTGCAGCGCCGAAACATTAGAGGTTCCTGAACGTATGGGAATCAGCTGTGATACGCGGCGTAACATGTTGTGCCATGCACCCTTCTGAGCGCGGCTGGCCGCCGAGTTCGAGGGGTGCCGCGAGCGGCCGGGCCTCGGTCGGTTGGGCGCCGGCGGGTTCGGCGCACGTGGGTTCGGCGTCCGTCGGCTCGGCGCGCGTCGGTTCGGGGCGGGTGCTGGGTTCGGCACCCGTCAGTTCGGTGCCGGTGAGTGTGGCGCCGGTCGGGTGGGGCGCGGGTGGAGGTTCGTCGCCGCAACCGTCGGGGGCGCCGATTCCGCCCGGCCGCGGCGGTCGGCACAAGCGCCCACGCAGCGCCGCTTTCCGCGTCGCCGCCACGGTGGGCGCCGTTGCCGTGCTGGTCGTCGGCACCTTCACCGCCTACCGACAGTTGACCGAACCGGGCGACGCCACCCCGGCGTCGACACCGGTCGCGGCGGCGAGCCCGTCCGCCTCGCCGCTCCCCGTACCGGAGACACCGTTCGAGCCGTACATCGACGTGGGCTACTACCCGCCGTTCGACCTGGTCGGGTCGATGAAGGCAGGGTTGTCGAGGTACATACTCGGCTTCGTCGTCGCCAAAGACGGATGTAATCCCAGCTGGGACGGCGACCTCGCGATCGACGACGACGAGGTGATCCAGCGGGTCAAGGACTTCCGGGCCGCCGGCGGCGACATCCGGATCTCGTTCGGCGGCGCGGCCGGGGACGAGCTCGCCGCCGTCTGCAGCTCCGTCCCCGCGCTGGCCGAGGCCTACCAGCGGGTCATCGACCTGTACTCGGCCACCGCCGTCGACTTCGACGTCGAGGGCAACGAACTCGGGGACACGCCGGGCCACGTCCGGCGCGGGCAGGCGATCGCCGTGCTGCAGAAGAACGCCGCGGCGGCGGGGAAGAAGCTGGACGTCTCGCTGACGCTGCCGGTGAACCCGAGCGGCTTCACCGCCAGCCCGATCCGCATCCTGACCGCGGCCGCGACGGCGAACGCACGGATCGACGCGGTGAACGTGATGGCGATGGACTACGGGCGCTGGGCAGCCCCGGAGCCCGAAGGGATGATGGGCACCTACGCCACCCAGGCGATGACGAACGCCGTCGGCACGATCCGGGACGTGTTCGGGCTCAGCGAGGCCGAAGCGTGGAAGCGCATCGCGGTGACACCGCTGATCGGCGTGAACTCACCGGCCACCGAGGTGTTCTCACTGGAGGACGCGGCCAAGGTCGGCGCGTTCGCACGGGAGAAGGGCGCCGCGTTCTTCTCGATGTGGGCGATCACGCGCGACCGGCCCTGCCCGACGGGCGTCGAGGCCGACGCCGAGTCCGACGCGTGCGCGGGCAACGCACCGAACCCGTTCGCGTTCACCAAGGCCTTCCTCGGCACCGCGGACGCCGGCTAGCGAGTGTCCTGTAAGTCATCGCAGCCAGAGCACGATCGCGGCGAGCATGAGTTCTGACTGGTAGTAGGCCATCCTTTTCGCGTAGCGGGTGGCCAGG
>NZ_BAAAGX010000028.1:329847-356713 GCF_039524755.1 Cryptosporangium japonicum | reverse complement strand
CGAGGGACCCCCGTGCGAGGGACCCCCGTGCGCAGGCCCTCCGTGCGCAGGCCCTCCGTGCGCAGGCCCCCCATGCGCAGGCCCACCGTGCGCGGAGCCCCTATGCGCAGGACCCCCGTGCGAGGGAACGCCGTGTGAAGGAGCCCCGTGTGACGGGCCCCCGTGCCCCGGGCCGCCCGGCGAACCTCCGAACGACGGCGCCGGCGGGGCGGAGTACTGCTGCGGCGGCCCCGAACGCGGCCCCGGAAACGGCGGCGCCGACGCCGGCACCCCCGCCGGAGAAGCCCCCGCCGGCGCGGCGTCGAACGCACGCACCCGCAGCGCCCCCTCCGCCACGATCAGCTCGGGCTGCTCCAGCACCGTCGGCGCCACCCCGAGCGTCCGGTGCAGCAGCGTCGCCACCAGCGGTATCCGCGTCGACCCACCCACCAGGAACAACGCCGACAGATCCCCGGGGGTGAGCCCGGCCTCGCGCAGCACCCCCTGCACCGACACGATCGTCCGCTCCAGCAGCGGCCGCGTCAGCGCGTCCAACTCGTTGCGGGTCAGCGGGATCTCGTCGTCGATCAGCGGCACCGGGATCAGCGTCGACGCGGCCGAGGAGAGCAGTTCCTTCGCGCCCCGCACGTCGTCCTGGAACAGCCACCGGGCCCGCCGCTCGGCCGCGGTGTCGGGCGAGGTCAGCGCCCGCCACGCGTCCGGGTTGCGCTTGGCCACCACCGCGCCGACGTGGGTGAGGATCGCGTGGTCGATGTCCAGGCCACCGGCGTCGACCAGGCCGTCGGTGGCCCGGACGTCGTAGCCCGACGCGGTGCGCCGCAGCACGGTGGCGTCGAACGTGCCGCCGCCCAGGTCGTAGACGAGCGCGTTGCCGCCGACCGGCAGGCGCGCTCCGTGCACCTCCGCGAACGCCGCCGCGGCCGCCACCGGCTCGGGCACCAGGCCGACGGCGGGCGCGGGCCACCCGGCCGCGGCGCAGGCCCGGCGCAGCAGGTCGCGCCGGGCTCCACCCCACACCGCGGGGTGGGTGATGCGGATCTCGTCCGGGGCGGGCGCCCCGGTGACCCGCCTGGTCTCGTCGGCGACGCGTCGCAGCACCGCGGCGAAGAGCGCCACGACCTCGTACTCGCCCGCGCCGAGGAGCACGACCCCGTCGTCGATCCGGCGCTTGGGGTTGGGTTCGAACCCGTCGGGGTGCAGCCGGGCGGTGTGCAGCGCGGCCCGTCCGACCAGCAGTTCTTTCGCCGGGGTCGCGCACACCGCCGACGGCAGCTGCGGCTGGCCGTCCACCAGGAGCGGGTTGACCCGGCCGTCCGGCCGGGCGAGCACCGCCACCGTGTTCGATGTTCCGAAGTCGACCCCTAGTCGAGTTCCCGCTGCCGCCACGCGGTCACCTTAGGCCGCCGCTCGCGTGTCCGGAGGCGCCCCCGCTGTCCGGTGTGCGACTCACCCCCGCGGACCGGACCCGGCACCGCCAGCTAACGAAAGCGGACGGACAGCGCCCCCGAACTCGAGTGGCCCCGCCGACCGGACCGCCTAGCGTCGAGCCGTGTCCCGTCGCGGTTGGCTGCTGTTCGTCGTCATGAGCGTCGTCTGGGGCATTCCCTACCTGCTCATCAAGGTCGCGGTCGAGGACGTCCCGGTGCCGGTCGTCGTGTTCGCGCGCACCGCGATGGGCGGCCTGCTGCTCGCCCCGTTCGCGCTGCGCAACGGCGGTGTGCGTACGGTGCTGCGGCACTGGCGCCCGGTGGTCGCGTTCACGCTGCTGGAACTCGTCGGCCCCTGGTTCTTCCTCACCGACGCCGAACGCGCGCTGCCGAGTTCGCTCGCCGGTCTGCTCATCGCGACGGTGCCGGTCCTGGGGGCGATCGCGGTCCGGCTCTCCGGTGGCGCCGAGCGCCTCGGCGGGAAGCGGCTCGCCGGCCTGCTCGTCGGGCTCGCCGGCGTGGCCGTCCTGGTTGCGCCGACGCTGCGTGCGGGTGCCGTCTGGCCGACCGTCGAGGTGCTGCTCACCGCGCTGGGGTACGCGGTCGCGCCGCTCATCGTCGTCCGCTACCTGGACGACGTGCCGGGCCTGCCGCTGACCGCGGTCTCGCTCAGCCTCGCGGCGCTGCTCTACGCGCCGGCCGCGACCGTCACCTGGCCGGACGCCCGGCCGGAGCCGCCGGTGCTGGGGGCGATCGCCGCGCTCGGCCTGGTCTGCACGACGGTGGCGTTCCTGGTGTACTTCGCGCTGATCCGCGAGGTCGGGCCGGTCCGCGCCACCGTGTTCACCTACGTCAACCCGGCCGTCGCCGTGCTCGCCGGTGTCCTCGTGCTCGGGGAGCGGCTGACGCTGCTGATCGGCGTCGCGTTCGTCCTGATCCTGGTCGGCTCGGTGCTGGCGACCGCACGGGAACCCCAGGTGGCGCGGGGTGGGACCGTCGTCGAAACACCCGTGGGGTAGCGTCGGGGCAGATTGTTTGGTCGATGCAAGGAACCTGCCGATAGAGGGAATACGCCGCTCGGTGGAGCCGGTTGTTCACCCCGGCGTCGCTAATTCAGTTTTTGTTCCATGCATCGATGCAGTAAGAATCTAACGAGCGTAAAATTAATCGACCCTGCCCTGCGCATCGGCACGAGGGAAAGTACTCATGGCAGACGTAGCCACGGCCAACGACGACAAGATCACACCCGACATACTCAAGGTGGCCGGGGTCGTCGTCCTCGGCGCCATCATGTCGATTCTCGACATCACGGTCGTCAACGTCGCCCTGCCGACGTTCCAGACCGAGTTCGGCTCGGTGGACGAGCCGCTGTCGTACGCGCGGGTCGCCTGGACGGTGACCGCGTACACGCTGGCCCTGGCCACCGTGATCCCGCTGACCGGCTGGGCCGCCGACCGGTTCGGCACCAAGCGCCTGTACATGACCGCGATCGCGCTGTTCACCGCCGGCTCCGCGCTCTGCGCCGCCGCGTGGAACATCGAGGCGCTGATCGGCTTCCGGGTGCTCCAGGGTCTCGGCGGCGGCATGCTGATGCCGCTCGGCATGACGATCATGACGAAGGCCGCCGGCCCGAAGCGCATGGGTCGCCTGATGGCCATCCTCGGTGTGCCGATGCTGCTGGGCCCGATCGGTGGCCCGATCCTCGGTGGCTGGTTGATCGACGCCGCGAGCTGGCACTGGATCTTCCTGATCAACGTCCCGATCGGTATCGGCGCGCTGATCTACGCGCAGCTCGTGCTGCCGGCCGACTCCGCGCAGCCGTCCGAGTCGTTCGACTTCATCGGCATGCTGATGATGTCGCCGGGTCTGGCGCTGTTCCTCTACGGCGTCTCGTCGATCCCGGAGGCCGGCACGATCACGGCCAACAAGGTGTGGATCCCGGCCGTGGTCGGCATCCTGCTGGTGATCGGGTTCGTCATCTACTCGTTCAAGCCCCAGCACCCGCTGCTCGACCTGCGGCTGTTCAAGAACCGCAACCTCACCGTCAGCATCATCACGATGTTCCTGTTCGCGGTCGCGTTCTTCGGTGGCCTGCTGCTGGTGCCGACGTACTTCCAGCAGATCCGCGGTGAGTCCGTGCTGATGGCCGGTCTGCTCGTCGCCCCGCAGGGCCTGGGCGCGATGGTCACGATGCCGATCGCCGGTGCGCTGTCGGACAAGATGCCGGTCGGACGCATCGTGCCGTTCGGCATCGTCGCGATCATCATCGGCATGTTCGGTCTGACCGGGATCGAGTCCGACACCTCCTACGGGGTGCTGATCGCGTGGCTGTTCGTGCTCGGCCTCGGCATGGGTCTCACGATGATGCCGATCATGACCAGCGCGCTGCGGACGCTGACCAACCACGAGGTGGCCCGCGGCTCGACGCTGCTGAACATCACCCAGCAGATCGCCAGCTCGGTCGGCGTCGCGCTGATGTCGGTGCTGCTCACCAACGGTCTCAAGGACTCGCAGCTCGCACTGCCGGCGATCGCCGCCCAGCAGGACCCGCGGATCGTCCAGCAGATCGGTGGCCCGGAGGCCGTCGCCAAGGGTCTGCAGGAGGCGGCGGAGGCGTTCGCGCACACCTACTGGGTGGCGCTGGCGCTCTGCGTGGTGACGCTCGCCGCGGCGTTCTTCCTGCCCCGCAAGCGGGAGGTCTCGCACCTCAACGACGACGAGACCGAGGGTGCACCCCCGGTGATGATGCACTAGCACACAGTTTTTGATGGCCCGCGGCGGAAGCCGCGGGCCATCGCTGTATCGGGCGGCGAACGTCTGTTAACTTCGGGCGGACGGGTACATAACTACCCGCCACCGGGAAGGAGACGCTGTTGTCCTCCGAGCAGCTCAACGACGCGATCGACGCGTTACTCCGCGAGCATCCACCCGCCACCACCGACCCGCACGAGTTCTTCGGTGCGCGGTTCGACGCCGGCCTCGCCTGGGTCTGGGTGGACCCGGCCGACGGCGGTCGCAACGCCGACCCGGCGCTCCAGGGTCTCGTCGAACAGCGCCTGACCGAGGCCGGGGCACCGCATCCGGGCTCGTACAACCCCATCGGCATCGGCATGTGCGGCCCGACGATCCTGGCCCACGGCACGCCCGAGCAGCGCGCGCGCTACCTCCGGCCGCTCTACACCGGCGACGAGGTGTGGAGCCAGCTGTTCAGTGAGCCCTCGGCCGGCTCCGACGTCGCCGGACTCGCCACCCGGGCCCGCCGGGACGGCGACGACTGGATCCTCGACGGCCAGAAAGTGTGGACGTCCTTCGCCCACCTCGCGAGCCGCGGTCTGATCCTCGCGCGCACCGACCCCGACGTCCCGAAACACCGCGGCATCACCGCGTTCCTCGTCGATCTGAAAGCACCGGGGGTCGACGTCCGGCCGCTCCGGCAGATGACCGGCGCCGCCGAGTTCAACGAGGTGTTCTTCGACGGCGTGCGGGTCTCCGACAGCGACCGGCTCGGCGACGTCGGCGACGGCTGGCGGGTCGGCACGACGACGCTGATGAACGAGCGCGTGTCGCTCGGCGGCGCGATCGCGACCCGGGACGAGCCCGGCGCCGACCTCCTCGAGGGCTATCGCGTCGCGGCCTCCCGCGGCGAGGGCAACCCGGTGCGCCGCGACCAGGCGGTGCGGCTCTGGATCGAGGCGAACGTCAACTACCTCACCGCGGTCCGTGCGGCCGCCGCCGGCAACCGCGGCACGCCCGGCCCGGAGGGGTCGGTGCTGAAGCTGACCTCGGCCGAGTTCAACCGGCGCGCGGCCGAGTTCCAGCTGGATCTGCTGGGGGCGCAGGCGACGCTGATACCGGACTACGAGATGCGCCGTCCGACGCTGCCCTACGGCAGCAACGGTGTGCCGTCGACGCAGACCGTGTTCCTGCGGACGCGGGCCAACACCATCGAGGGCGGAACCTCCGAGGTGCTCCGCAACATCCTGGGGGAACGAGTGCTCGGTCTGCCCGGTGACGTGCGGGTCGACAAGGGCGTGGCCTGGAAGGACGTGCCGCGATGAGCATCTTCTCCCCGGAACAGGAAGAACTGCGCACCACGGTGCGGACGTTCCTCGAGCGCACCTCGCCCGAGTCGTCGGTGCGCCGGGTCATGGAGACCGACGAGGGCTACGACCCCGCGGTGTGGAAGCAGCTGAGCGAGCAGCTCGGCCTGCCGGGCCTCCACATCCCGGAGGAGTACGGCGGTTCCGGGTTCGGTTTCGTCGAACTGTGCCTGGTGCTGGAGGAGATGGGGGCGGCGCTGCTCCCGTCGCCGTTCCTCGCCTCGGCCGTGCTCGCGGCGTCCGCGCTGCTGGCGTCCGACGACGAGGAGGCGAAGAAGGAGCTCCTGCCGGGCATCGCGAGCGGCACCACGATCGCCACGCTGGCCTACGCCAACGACACCGGCCAGTTCGACGGGGCGGTGGAGGCCCGGAGCACGCCGGCCGGGTACACGCTGAGCGGTTCCCGGCACTTCGTGCTCGACGGCGCGCGCGCCGACCTGCTTCTCGTGGTGGCCTGCGCGGACGCCGGGCCGTCGCTGTTCGCGGTCGAGAAGGGCGCCGCCGGGGTGTCGGCGCATCCGCTCTCCACCATGGACCTGACCCGCAAACAGGCCGACCTGGTGTTCGACGAGGTGCCGGCCCGGTTGATCGGCGCCGAGGGCGCGGCCGACGAGATCCTCGAGCACGTGCTGCGCCTGGCCTGTGTGGCGCTGGTGAACGAGAGCGTCGGGGGAGCGCGGGCCGTTCTCACGCAGGCGACGACGTACGCACGCGAGCGGCTCCAGTTCGGGCGCGCGATCGGCTCGTTCCAGGCCATCAAGCACAAATGCGCCGACATGCTCGTCGCGGTCGAGGGCTCCCGCTCGGCGGCGTACCACGCGGCGGCGGTGGCGGCGTCGGGTGACGCGTCGCTGGCCACCGTGGCGTCGCTGGCCAAGTCCTACGTGGGCGAGGCGTACTTCGCGGTGGCGGCGGAGAACATCCAGGTGCACGGGGGCATCGGGTTCACCTGGGAGCACCCGGCGCACCTGTACTTCAAGCGCGCCAAGTCGTCCCAGTTGCTGTTCGGTGACCCGCTGCACCACCGCACGCTGCTGGCCGAGCGTTTCGGTCTGTAGCGCGTCCGGAGGGCGCGCGGACACCGCGCGCCCTCACGGCGGATAGATGCTCTCGGCGGTCGTCACCCCGTCCGTGCCCAGCCGGACGCTCAGCGAGCGGGCGATCGTGGGCAGCAGGCCGGTGTCGCGCGGTGCGATGCCGGTCGCGCGGCGGAGCAGGGCACCGGCGGCACGAAGCGCGGTGACCCGCCCCTCGATCTCGTCGAGGCGGCGGCCGGCCAGGCGGGCGTCGACCAGGGCGGCCAGCAGCGACGTGCGGCACCGCCGGAGAACGCGGTCGGCGGCCCGCGGCCCGGAGCGGGCGATCAGCGCGGCCGGGTCGAGGCCCGGCGGCAGCACGATCGCGTCCACCGGGCCGTCCCAGGCGCGCAGCAGCTGGTACGCCCGGTCGGCGGCGCGCCGGCCCGCGGCATCGGGGTCGAAACAGACGACCACCGGCGTGCCGGGAGCGACGGTGGAGGCGAGCAGCTCCACCTGCCCGGTGGTGAGCGCCGTCCCGCAGGTGGACACGGCCATCCACCGCCCCTCCGCCCCCACCGGCAGCCGCGACGCCGCCACCGCGTCCGCCGGCCCCTCCACCACCAGCACCGCGCCCGGGCGGCGGCAGCGGGCCTCGGTGAGGCCGTAGAGGTGCTCGCTCTTGGTGTAGAGGGGAGTGGTGGCGCTGTTGCGGTACCGCGGCACCCGCGGGCGGCCGGACAGATCGCGCCCGACGAAACCGTGCACGGCCCCGTCCCGCCCGCGCACCGGGAACATCACGCGGTGGCGGAACGCGTCGATCAGGCGGCCGCCCCGGGCCACCACGAGCCCGGCGGTGACGAGCTCGTCGTCGGTGTGGCCGAACCGGCGGAGATGCTCGAGCAGCGCGGTGCGCCCCCACGGCGCGTAGCCCAGCCGCCAGGGCCGGGACCGGGCCAGACCCCGCGGGATGCCGCGGCTGCGCAGGTAGTCCACGGCCGGACCGCACGGCAGGCGGGCGAGCTGGCCGGCGTAGAAGGCGGCGGCTCGCTGGTGCGCCTCGAGCAGGCGATCCATGGCTCTATTGTCTCGTACATCCGTTCGAATGGCATCGTAGTGCGGGTGGCGACCATCCATGAGGTCCTGGAGATCGAACGCATCGAGGACGACATCTTCCGGGGCAGCACCCCCGACACGTTCCTCCAGCGGACGTTCGGTGGTCAGGTCGCGGCCCAGGCGCTGGTAGCGGCGGTCCGCACGGTCGCCGACGGCTACACCGTGCACTCGCTCCACGGCTACTTCATCCGGCCCGGCAAACCCGACATCCCGACCGTCTACCTCGTCGACCGCATCCGCGACGGGCGGTCGTTCGCCACCCGCCGGGTCACCGGGGTGCAGGGCGGCAAGGCGATCTTCTTCATGTCGGCGTCGTTCCACGTGCAGGACGAGGGCCCGGAGCACCAGGACTCGATGCCCGACGTGCCGTTCCCCGAGGACCTGCCCGACCCCACCGGCGTGCAGGGTGAGATCGCGGCGTGGCACGCGCGCGAGTGGCCGGACTGGGACCTGCGTTCGGTGCCGGCGTCATCGGTGGCGCGGGTGCCGGGCGCCGCGGCCCAGCAGCAGATCTGGATCCGCTACCGCCACACGCTCCCGGTGGACCCGGTGTTCCACGTGTGCGTCCTGACCTACCTGAGCGACATGTCGCTGCTCGGCTCGGCCCGGGTGCCGCACCCGGACGCGCACACCCAGGGCGCGTCGCTCGATCACGCGCTCTGGTTCCTGCAGCCGTTCCGCGCCGACGACTGGCTGCTCTACGACCAGACGTCGCCGGCGGCCGGCTCCGGGCGCGCGCTCACCCAGGGACGCATCTTCGACCGGCGCGGCCGGCTCGTGGCGGCGGTGACGCAGGAGGGGCTGATGCGGTACGTGCGCGAGCCCGAGCCCCGCGGTGTCCCGGCCGGCCGGGACTGAGAGCTTTACTTCGCGGGGAGGCGGGTACTCCGGATCTCGACACCGATACTTCGAGATGGACGGAGGCCGCCATGTCGACCGGGCTCACCATCGCCCTCGTCGTGGTTGTGCTCTTAGCCCTGGTCGTCGCAGCGGTAGTGATTCCGCGGCAGCGCCGGGCCAAGGCGGAGCAGCGCCGGCTGAAGGCGCAGGAGCACCTCGAGGAAGCCAAGGCACGGGCGGCGCGGGCCGAGGCCGAGCGCGCGGCCGCCGCGCAGCAGATCGCTCAGGCGAAGGCGCGCCGGGCCGAGCTGGAGCGCGAACTCGCGCGCGACGAGCGCGAAGCCGCCGAGCGGACCCGCCGGGCCGAGAGCGAGCACGCCGAGGCCGAGCGGCTCGCGCAGCAGGCGCGGAAGCTGGCGCCGGACCTCGACCCGGACGGCGCGCCCGGTGACGGTCGTCTCCACGACGTGGACGCCGCGCACGAGAACGCGCTGCGTGAGGACCGGGTCCACGTGGACCGCGGACGCCGCCGCGAGGACGGTGGCCAGGCGCGGGTGGACGACGCCCGGACGCGGGTGCTCCGCGGCCGTGACCGCCGCGACGAGGACGTTCCCGCGGGTGAGTCCGCCGACGACGGTCGGGACGGGTACACCCGGGAGCGCATCGCCCGGGTCGAGCGTGACCGCGAGGCCCGCGACGAGCGGGTGACCGTCAACGACGGTGCCGCTCCCAACCACGGTGCCACTCCGAACAACGGGTCGACGCCCGTCGACCGGAGTGCTTCGGCCCGGGAGGACTCTTCCGTCCGGAAGGACCAGGACCCGGCGGACCGGGACGGCACCGGCCACGGTGGACTCGGCAGCCGGCTCGGCAGCCGCCTGAGCCGTTTCCGCCGCGACCACGTGGAGCACTAAGCCGCCGTCCCACCGGCCCGGGAGCCCTCGTTCGGGTTCCCGGGCCGTTCCACGTCCACCCGGAACACCGCGACCCGGTCGGCGGCGGCCGCGAACTCGTCCGGATCGGCGCGACGCACCAGCCCCAGGCTGACGAAGAACGGCACACCGTGCGGCACCTCGGTCGGGAACGCACGCATCACCGCGCGACGCCGCTCCGGATCGGTCACCTCGGTGAGCCGCACGTCCTCACCGCGCCGACCCCGGGCCAGGACCCCGTGACCGGCCGCCCGGACGTTGCGCGCCCACTGCGCGTCGGCGAGCCCGGCGATCACGTACCGCTGTCCGTCCAGCCGCAGCGGTGACACCGGCGTCGCGCGGGGCTTGCCGGAGGTTCGTCCCGGCACCGTGAGCACGTGGATCGTCCCGATCCGGAGCCCGGCCCGGTTCAGTGCCCGGACCACGCGGTTGGCCGCCGGTAACCAGCGGGGGAGTCTGGTCATGAGAATTCCTTCGACGATCGAAATGATTGGGTCAGCGTAAGCTCTTTCGAGTGTCGAAGCAATCGGAGCGCGACGCGCTCGTCGAGTCGGCGGCCCGCGCCGCGGCGGAGTTCGGCGCCGCCGCCGGAGCGGTCGACGAGCAGGCCTGCGCGGTACTGGGCGTCAACCCCACCGACGCCGCGATCCTCGCCGCGCTCCATGTCCAGGGCCGGCTCACCGCCGGCGAGACGGCCGCCGCGGTGAATTTGAGCCCGGCCGCCACGAGCACCGCGATCCAACGCCTGGCCGCCGCCGGCCACCTGACCCGCACACCCGACCCCACCGATCGCCGCCGAGCGGTGCTGGTGCTCACCGCCTCCGCCCGCGAGGTGATCACCGCGATCTACGACCCGATAGCCACCGAGGGCGTAGCCGCGCTGGCCGAGTATTCGGACGAGGAGCTGCGCGTGATCACCCGATTCCTCGACCAGGGCCGAGCCCTGCAACTAGCCCACGCCGCCCGCGTCCGCGCCCTCCGCTGCCACCCCTAAGGCTCCAGATACCGCTCCAGCAGCGGTCCCATCCGGTGCGGGATCAGCTCCCTCGCCGCCAAGCTCGTGCTCGTCCTCATCACCCCGTACGAACTCACGATCTGCCTCGTCACCCGGTGCAGATCCTCCGGATCCACCGCCACCACCCGGGCGATCAGATCCGCGTCACCCGTCACCGCGTGCAGCTCCAACACCTCGGGGATCGTCGACAGCGCCGCCACCGTCGGGTCGAGTTCCCCCTGACTGATCTGGATCGAGACGAACGCCAGCAGCTGGTACCCCAGCGCGTCCAGCCGCAGGCGGCTCGACGGGGGTGCCAGCGAGCCGTCCGACTCCAGGCGCCGCTGCCTGCTCTGCACCGTGTTCCGGGCGAACCCGAGCTCGTCCGACAGCGCCGTGGTCGTGGCGAGCGGCGCGGTGTCCAGCGCCAGCAGAATGGCCGCGTCGGTGCGGTCGACAATGCGCGTTTCGCTCAACAGTCCGCCCTTCGAGCGTCAAAAACGAAGCATTTTGCTCAACCAACCGCCCTCATCTTGCCGTTCTGACCCCCGAACGGCAGCGTTCCGGTCCATGCGTGAGGTCACGGTTTCCGGGTATCTGGCCGAGCGGTTACGCCAGAACGGCGTGGCGCACCTGTTCGGCGTCCCCGGTGACTTCACCTCGACGCTGATCGACGGCCTGCTCGCGGGCGGTCAGCAGCGTTGGGTGGGTTCGCCGAACGAGCTCAACGCCGGGTACGCGGCCGACGCCTACGCCCGCCGGCGTGGACTCGCCGCCGTCGTCACGACGTACGGCGTGGGGGAGTTGAGCTGCCTCAACGCGATCGCCGGCGCGTACGCCGAGCAGGTGCCCGTCGTCCAGATCACCGGGGCGCCGGCCACCGGAGCGGCCGGGAAGCTCCTGCACCAGACGCTCGCCGACGGCGACCTCGGTCACTTCGCCCGCGCCTACCGCGAGGTCACCGCCGCGACCGAGGTCCTCACCCACGAGCACGCCGCCGAGCAGATCGACGCCGCGCTCGCCACCGCGCTCGCCACCTCCCGCCCGGTCTACCTGAGCGTGCCCGCCGACGTGGCGGACACGATGACCGACGCCGAGCGCCTCGCCACGCCGCTGCGCACCAACCGGGTGGACGCCGCCGCGCTCGCCGCGTTCGCCAACGCCGCGCGTAACCTCCTCAAGACCAAGGACGGCCAGGTCACGGTCGTCGCCGGCCACGAGGTCGAGCGCCGCCAGGCCACCCGTGAGCTCCGTGCGCTGGTGGAGGCGGGCCCGCTGCCGTTCGTCACGCTCGTCTCGAGCAAGGGCTGCGTCGACGAGGACCACCCCTGTTTCGCCGGGGTCTACTGGGGTGACCTGGGCGTGAAGTCCGCCCGCCACGCCGTCGACCAGGCCGCCGTGCTGATCACCGTCGGCACGCTGATGACCGACGTCGTCGCCGGTGCGTTCACCGCGCGCAACGACCCGGCCGCCACCATCGACATCCGGGGCACCTCGGCCCGGGTGGCCGACGAGACGTTCGAGGGCGTCCCGATGCACGCCGCGCTCGCCGCGCTCACCGGGCTGGCCAGCGACTACGCCACGTTGCCGGCGGCCGGGCTGCCAGCGTCGGCGGTGCTGGGCTACCGCGCCGAGGAGGAGCACGGGCCGGTCACCGACGCGCTCACGCAGATCTCGCTCTGGGAGAGCCTGGAGGAGTGGCTGCCGAGGAACTCCACGCTCCTCGCGGAGATCGGCACCGCGTTCTGGGGCGCGGTCAGCATCACGTTCCCGCGCAACACCGCGTTCGTCGCCCAGCCGGTGTGGAGCTCCACCGGGTACACGCTGCCCGCGGCGCTCGGTGCCGGCCTCGCCGAACCGCAGCGTCGCCCGGTGCTCGTGATCGGCGACGGCGCCGCCCAGATGACCGCCCAGGAACTCGGCACGATGGCGGCGAACGGCCTCGCGCCGGTCGTCCTGGTGGTGAACAACGCCGGCTACACGATCGAACGCGTACGGCACCGCCCGGCCGCGTCCTATCACGACGTCGCGCCGTGGAACTGGAGCGGGATCGTGCGGTCGATGGCGCCGCACGCGCACACCTACCGGGTCACCAGCCGCAGCGAACTGCGCGCGGCGCTGTCCAACGCGAGCGCCGTCCCCGACCGGATGGTGTTCGTCGAGGCCGTGCTCCCGTCGGCCGACACTCCGCCGATGCTGCGTCGCCTCGCCGGAAGGCACTGATATTCGCTGGCCGGACGTGCGACGATCTGGGCATGCGACATTGACCCAGCGGCGGTGACCGGAGCCCCACGCAGCGGCTGATCCGACGCGTCCAGGTTCTGGTCTTCACGTACGAGCTGATCCCGCTCTACCCGGTCTACGCGCTGCTGTTCGCGGACGCCGGGATGTCGGCGGGCCAGATCAGTGTGCTCTTCGGCATCTGGTCGTTCGTCGGGTTCGTGCTCGAAGTGCCCTCCGGCGCGTTGGCCGACCGGATCCCGCGGCGCCACCTGCTCGTCGCCGGAGTGCTGATCCGCGCCGGGGCGTTCGCGTCCTGGATCCTCTGGCCCACGTTCCCGGGCTTCGCGCTCGGCTTCGTCCTGTGGGGCGCCGGTGGTGCGGCGTCGTCGGGCACCTGGGAAGCGCTCGTCTACGACGAGCTCACCCGCTACGGCACCGCCGACCGCTACGCCCGGTTCCTCGGGCGCGCCGAAGCCCTGTCGGCCGCCGGTTCGCTCGCCGGCACCGCGCTCGCCGCTCCGCTGATGGCGCTCGGCGGCTACCCGCTCGTCGGCTGGACCTCCGTCGCCGTCTGCCTGCTCGCGACCGCGTTGGCGTCCCGCCTGCCCGTGGGCCACCCACCCACGTCCTACGCCGACCACGGCACCATCGACGCGAATGTCGACCGCACGGAGGGTGCGGACGCCGAACCCGGCTACCTCGACACGCTCCGCTCCGGTCTCCGGGAAGCGGTGGTGAACCGCCGGGTCGGGCGCGTGGTGCTGGTGGTCGTGCTGCTCAGCGGGGTCACCGCCGTGGAGGAGTACTTCGGCCTGCTCGCCGCCGACCTCACCTCCCCGGCCGTGCTGCCGCTCCTCCTCCTCCTCCCCACCGCCGGGTACACGCTCGGCGCCGAGTTCGGCGGGCGCCTCGGGGGCATCGCGCCGCGCCGGCTCGCGGTCACGCTGACCGTCGGGGTCGTGCTCGTCGCGGCCGGGGCCCTGATCCGTCACCCGCTCGGCTTCGTCGCGCTGGGCGTCGGCTTCGGGCTCGTGGGGTTCGGCATCGTGGTGGCCGGCGCCCGGCTGCAGGAGACGCTCACCGGCCCCCGCGCCACCGTGACCTCGGTCGCCAACGTGGGGGAGGAGGTCGTCGCGCTCGCGGTCTTCGGGGCCTTCGGTGCGGCCGCGGGCACGGTGTCGCTGCCGCTGCTGACCGCGCTGGCCGTCGTCCCGCTTCTCGTGCTGACCCTGCGCGTCCCCCGGTGGCTCCCGCCCGCCCAAAAATAACAAGCCCAAACCCTTCCCCAACAAAACCTTCCGCTACGGATCTATTTCTGCCACGATAGCCCCGTGCAACCCGACGTGAACGCCTTGTTCGACGCCCGCAACTTCGCCACGATCGCGACGATCAACCCCGACGGCTCGCCGCAGACGAGCGTGCTGTGGGTGCTGCGTGACGGCGACGACCTGCTGTTCTCCGTCCTCGACCACCGCGCCAAAGCACGCAACATCGCCCGCGACCCGCGGGTGAGCGTCACGGTCCACGACGAGGCCAACCCGTACACGTCCGCCGAGGTGCGCGGCACCGCCGTGCTCGAACCCGACCCCGGCAAGGAGCTGCCGGCCCGGCTCTCCCGCAAGTACCTCGGCGTCGACCCGCCGAACGAGTCCGACGACGAGCGCCGCCTGGTCATCCGCGTGCGGCCGACGACCGTTCGCTACGCCGCGCTACTCGGATGAACGCGCGCAGCACCTCGGGCGGGTACCGCACGTCGCTCGCGTACGCCAGCGCCTTGATCTCGTCGGCCTCTTCCGGCGCGAAGTACCCGGCGTACTTGTAGACGTCGACGCGGGTGCAGAGCCCGTCGGCGTCGAGTTCCGGGTGGAACTGCGTCGCGTAGACGTGCCGGCCGATCCGGAACGCCTGCACCGGGCAGGTCGGCGAGCTCGCCAGCAGCACCGCGTGCGGCGGCAGCTCCCGGATCGCCTCCTTGTGGCCGACGAAGGCCTGGAACGTCGGCGGGACGTCCGCGAACAGCGGGTCGGGCGTGACGACAGTGATCTCGACCGCGCCGACCGGCTCGCTGAACGTGCGGTCGACGAGCGCGCCCTGGTGGCCGCCGAGCGTCCCGATGCCGTAGCACGCGCCGAGGAACGGGAAGTCGGCGTCGACGATCCGGCCGATCAGCGCCCCGAGCTCGGCCTCCACCCGCTGCTGCACCGGGCTCTTGGCCTCGGCGGGGTCGGACACGTTGAACGGCCCGCCGCCGAGCAGGATCCCCGACCAGTCGTCGAGATCGACGTCGCCGAGCGGCGTCCGCTCGAGCCGGTGCCGGCGCAGATCCCGTTCGGCCAGCCCGGAGAACCGGAGGAACGCGTCGTACTCTTCGTCGGCCGCGGCGTCGTCGGCGCGGGTCCCGAGCAACAGGAACGGTTTCACCGGGACACCCTAAGACGTGTGGCGGTCTTCTCGTCGGCAGGCAGGAACGCCTCGAGTTTCAGCTCGGCCACGGTGACGTCCAGCGCGGTGGCGAACGTCGTCACGGTGGTGGTCAGGTGCAGGTCGTCGAGCTGCAACGGCACCGCGAAGCCGACGTGGTCCGCGCCGGTCTCGCGGGCCGGCGCGTAGCCGGCGAGTTCCTCGACCAGCGCGGCGAGCGCGTCGGAGGGGCGGGCGGCCAGTTCCTGTCGCGCCCGGTCCACCACGTGGTGCGCCCACTGCCCGAAGTTGCGTATCCGCGGCGCCATTCCCCGCGGGTGCAGCGCCAGCCGGTACACGTTCACCGGGGGAGTGAGCAGCGCCGGATCGACGCCGTCGGTGAGCAGGGCCAGCGCGCGGTTGGCGTCGACCAGGGTGCCGCAACGGTCGACGACGACGGCCGGGTACGGCTCGTGGCCGGCCAGGACGTGACGCAGTGCCGTGCGCACGCCGGGCAGTTGCGCGAGCGGGGTCTCCGGGTAGACGGGCGCGTACCCGGCCGACGCCAGCAGCTCGTTGCGTTCACGCAGCGGCAGTTCGAGCGACTCGGCCAGGCGCACGACGAGCGTGCGCCCCGGCGCGGACCGGCCGCTCTCCAGGAAGCTCAGGTGCCGCTGGGTGGTGCCGGCCCGGATCGCCAGCTGCAACTGGCTGACGTTGCGGCCGCGTCGCCGCTCGCGGAGCGCCGTCGGGAAGTCCATGTCCCGGTGTCTACCAGTGCCGTCGATACCTTCGAGGGAATTGTCGCGCTGTCCATGCTGGAGCCATGACCAAGCGTGGATTCGTACTACCGACGACGCTGCCCGGCTGGGCCGACGGCGAGGACCCGCGGGCCCTGCTCGATCTCGCCGTCGAGGCCGAGCGGCTCGGGTTCGACTCGGTCTGGGTGGGTGACACGCTGCTGCGGCCGGTCGTGGAGCCGCTGGCGACGCTCGCCGCGGTGGCCGCGGTGACGCGCACGATCGGCCTGGGCACGGCGACGCTGCTGCCGGCGTTCCGGCGCCCGGTGCAGGCGGCGCACACGCTCGCGTCGCTGGACCGGTTGTCCGGTGGTCGCCTCACGCTGGCCGTGGGGGCGGGGTTCCCGAACCGGTCGGAGCGGGAGTACGCGCTGTCCGACGTGCCGTGGGAGCGCCGGTTCGCGCGGCTCGACGACACGGTCGCGCTCTGGCGTCGTCTCTGGGCCGGCGAGCCCGCGCTGGTCGGGGGCGCGGAGGTGCCGCCGGTCCTGCCGCCGGCCCGGCCGGGTGGGCCACCGGTGTGGCTCGGCGGCGCGGGCCCGTCGGCGCTGGCCCGGGTGGCCCGCGCCTACGACGGCTGGCTGCCCTACCCGCCCGACCCGGCGACCTACGCCGCCGGCCTGGCCACCATCACCGCGTCCGCACCGGCCGGGCGGGACGTCACGCCGGCGCTGTTCGCGACGGTGCTGGTCGGGGACGGCGGGCGGGCCGCGCTCGACGAGTACACGCGGGCCTCCTACGGTGTGCCGCTGGAGGTCGCGGAGACCATCCAGCTGCTCGTCACCGGGTCGGCCGACGACGTCCGGAAGCGGCTCGACGAGTACGCCGGCGTCGAGCACCTCGTGCTCCGGGTGGCCGCGCTCGACCTGGCCACCCAGCGCGAGCAGCTGGCGCTGCTCAGACCAGGAACCTGAACAGCGGGCTGTCGGTCTCGACGCGCTCGATCCGCGACGGGGCCTCGTTCATCCGCTTGAGCAGGGGCTCCAGATCCTCCGCCCGGCCGAGCTCGATCCCCACCAGCGCCGGCCCGGTCTCCCGGTTGTTGCGTTTGACGTACTCGAACAGCGTGATGTCGTCGTCGGGGCCGAGCACCTCGTCGAGGAAGCGCCGCAGCGCGCCGGGCTCCTGCGGGAACTCGACCAGGAAGTAGTGCTTGCGTCCCTCGTGCACGAGCGCCCGCTCGACGACCTCGGCGTAGCGGCTCACGTCGTTGTTGCCGCCGGACAGGACACAGAGCACGGTCGAGTCGGGTTCGACGTCGAGCACGGTGCCCAGCACGCTCGGCGCGAGCGCGCCCGCGGGTTCGGCGATGATGCCGTCGGACTGGTAGAGCTCCAGCATCTCGACGCACACCTGGCCCTCCGGCACGGAGATCAGCTCGACGTCCTTCACCAGCGGGTACGTCAGTTCGCCGACCCGGCGCACGGCTGCGCCGTCGACGAAGCCGTCGAGGTCGTCGAGCACGACCGGCCCGCCGGCGGCGATCGCCGCGGCCATGCCCGCGGCCCCGGCCGGCTCCACCCCGACGACCCGCACCGCCGGGTACCGCTCCCGCAGCCAGGCCAGCGAACCGGCCAGCAGCCCGCCGCCCCCGACCGGGATCACGACCAGGTCCGGTACCTCGTCGAGCTGCTCGAACGCCTCTTTCAGGACGGTGCCCTGCCCGGCGATCGTGCGGGCGTCGTCGAACGCGGGCACGAGCGTCGCGCCGGTGCGTGCGGCGTCCTCGGCGGCGGCGGCCGCCGCGTCGTCGTAGCTCTCCCCGGTGACGATCAGCTCGACGGCCGCACCGCCGAGCGCGGCGATGCGGTCCCGCTTCTGCCGCGGCGTCGGCCTCGGCACGAAGACCTTCCCGCGGACGCCGAGCGCGGCGCACGCGTACGCGAGGCCCTGCCCGTGGTTGCCCGCGCTCGCGCAGACCACACCGCGGGCGTGCGCGTCCTCGTCGAGCTGGGCGATCAGGTTGTACGCGCCGCGCACTTTGTACGAGCGGACGACCTGCAGGTCCTCGCGTTTGAGCCAGACCGAGGCGCTGGTGCGCGCGGAGAGGCGCAGGTTGCGCTCCAGGGGAGTACGCGAGACCACCGCGCCCAACCGCACGGCGGCGGCTTCGACGGCCTCCGCGTCAACTGTTGTCACACGGCTGAACCTACCCGGGCTCAGCGGACCGCCGTCGCGGCGGCGCGACCCGCGGTACGCCCGGAGAACAGGCACCCGCCGAGGAACGTGCCTTCCAGGGCCCGGTAGCCGTGCATGCCGCCCCCGCCGAACCCGGCGACCTCACCGGCCGCGTAGAGACCGGGGACCGGCTCGCCGTCGGCCCCGAGCACGCGCGAGGACAGGTCGGTCTGCAGACCGCCGAGCGTCTTGCGCGTCAGGATGTGCAGTTTCACGGCGATGAGCGGGCCGGCCGACGGGTCCAGGAACCGGTGCGGCGGGGCCACCCGGATCAGCCGGTCGCCCCGGTACGCGCGGGCGCCGCGCAGCGCGGTGATCTGCAGGTCCTTCGTGTACGGGTTCGCCATCTCCCGGTCGCGCGCCGTCACCTGGCGTTCGATCTCGACCGGGTCCAGCAGCGCGGTCTCGGTGAGCTTGTTCATCCCGGCCACCAGCTCCGGCAGGTTGTCGGCCACGACGAAGTCGACGCCGTGCTTCTTGAACGCCTCCACCGGACCGGGTGCGCCCGGCCGCACGCGTTGCAGCAGCAGCCGCACGTCCTTCCCGGTGAGGTCTGGGTTCTGCTCGGAGCCGGAGAGCGCGAACTCCTTCTCGATGATCTTCTGCGTCAGCACGAACCAGGTGTGGTCGTGGCCGGTCTTCGTGATGTGTTCGAGCGTCCCGAGCGTGTCGAACCCGGGGAACAGCGGCACCGGCAGGCGCTTGCCGGTCGCGTCGAACCAGAGCGACGACGGGCCGGGCAGGATCCGGATGCCGTGGCCGGGCCAGACCGGGTCCCAGTTCGTGATGCCCTCGGTGTAGTGCCACATCCGGTCGCGGTTGACGACGCGGCCGCCCGCGGACTCGGTGATGCCGAGCATCCGCCCGTCGACGTGCGCGGGCACCCCGGTGAGCAGGCTCCTGGGCGGCTCACCGAGCCGGGCGGGCCAGTTGGCGCGCACCAGGTCGTGGTTGCCGCCGATGCCGCCGGACGTGACGATCACCGCCTGCGCACGCAGCGCGAAGTCGCCTACCACCTCCCGCGAGCTCGGCGCGCCGCGGCGGGCGTCGTCCGGCGCGAGGATGCTGCCGCTGACGCCGGTGACCGCGCCGTTGTCGGTGAGCAGCAGGTCGACGCGGTGGCGGAAGCGGAGCTCCACGTTCCCGGCGGCACGCACCCGACGCACGAACGGCGCGATCACCCCGGGCCCGGTGCCCCAGGTGATGTGGAACCGCGGTACCGAGTTGCCGTGCCCGGTGGCGTCGTACCCGCCGCGCTCGGCCCAGTTCACCAGCGGGAAGAGCCCGATGCCCTGCGAGCGCAGCCACGCGCGTTTCTCGCCGGCCGCGAAGTCGACGTACGCCTCGGCCCAGCGGCGGGCCCAGGTGTCCTCGTCGTCGCGGTCGAAGCCCGCGGTGCCGAGCCAGTCCTGCCAGGCCAGGTCGCGGGAGTCGCGGATGCCCATCCGGCGCTGCTCGGGGGAGTTCACCAGGAACAGGCCGCCGAACGACCAGAACGCCTGGCCGCCGAAGGACGCCTCCGGCTCCTGGTCCAGGAGGATCACCGAGGTGCCGGCGTCGGCCAGCTCGGCCGCGGCCACCAGACCGGCCAACCCGCTTCCGACGACGATGACGTCCGCGTCCATGCCTGCTCCCTCTGTGTCCGGGTGGGCACTACCCTGCGCGGCCCGGCCGGGCGGGTCAACGATCGGCGCAGCCGACTTGTCAGCCCGTGACGAACGTCCGGACAATGCGGGGACTCGACACGAGGGAGCAACGGAGTGCGAAGCCGGATCGTCGTCCTGGGCGCGGGCCTGATCGGTCTCTACGTCGGCGGGGCGCTGCACGCGTCCGGCGCCGAGGTGGCGCTGATCGGCAGAGAGCGGATGCGGCGGTTCACCGAGGCGCCGCTCGCGCTCACCGACCTCGACGGCGGCCGCACCGAGATCCCGGCCGGCGCGCTGGACTACTCGCTGGACCCGACCGCGCTGGCCGATGCCGGGCTGGTGTTGCTCGCGGTGAAGAGCGCCGACACCGGCGCCGCCGCCGACCTGCTCGCCGCGCACGCGCCGCAGCGCCCGGTGGTGCTCAGCCTGCAGAACGGCGTCGGCAACGTCGATGTGCTGCAGACCCGCCTGCCGGACTACGAGATCGTGCCGGGCATGGTGCCGTTCAACGTCGTCAGCCCGTCGCCCGGGCGGCTGCACCGGGCGACCGAGGGCGGGCTGATGGCCGGTCGCACCCACGCGCTCGACGAGTGGCTGCCGGCGTTCGCGGCCGCCGGCCTGCCGGTGACGCTGCGCGCGGACTTCGCGCCGGTGCAGTGGGGCAAGATGCTGCTCAACCTCAACAACGCGGTGAACGCGCTGGCCGGGGTGCCGCTGCGGGCGGAGCTCTCGCAGCGCGCCTACCGGCGGGTGCTGGCGTTACTGGTGGAGGAGGCGCTGGCGGTGCTGCGCGCGGCGGGCATCCGGCCGGCGCGGGTCACGAAGGTGCCGCCGGGTGCGCTGCCGACGCTGCTGCGGGTGCCCGACGCGCTGTTCACCCGCCTGGCCGGGGCGATGCTGCGGATCGACCCGGAGGCGCGCTCGTCGATGGCCGAGGACCTGGACGCCGGGCGGCGCACCGAGGTCGAGTACCTCAACGGGGCGGTGGTGCGCCTGGCCGAACGGGCCGGCGTCGACGCGCCGGTCAACCGGAAGGTGGTCGCGCTCGTCCACGCGGCCGAGGAGCACGGGGCGCCGTCCCTGACCGGTGCGCAGCTGCTCGCGGAGGTCAGTCGCTGAACGCGTCGGGCCAGCTGCGCCGGGGGTCGTCGGCGGGGAAGTCGCCGGCGTGCAGCCGGACCTCCCGGAGCAGGTCGTAGAGGTCGCGCATCTTCTCCGGATCGAGCGAGTCGAGCGCGAACCGCACCTCGACCAGGGCCTGGGTGGCCCGCTCGGTGACCTCGCGCCCGGCGTCGGTGATCACGACGAGCGTCGTGCGACGGTCGGTGGGGTGCGGCTCGCGCCGGATGAACTCCTGCGCCTGCAACCGGTCGACGATGTTGGTGATGCTGGTGGGGTGCACCATCAGCCGCTGGCCCATCTTGCTCATCGGCAGGCTGCCCTGGCGGCTGAAACAGAGCAGCACGAGCGCCTCGTACCGGGCGAACGTCAGCTGCAGCGGACGCAGCGCGGCCTCGATGCGCCCCAGCAGCAGCTGCTGCACCCGCATGATCGAGGTGGCGACGGCCATCGCGTCGGTCTCGTCCCAGCGGGCGCTCCACTTGCGGGCGGCCTCCTCGACCGGGTCGAACGGTAGCGAGCTCGGCGCAGCCATGGATCGCAGCGTATCGGCCTATGGTCGGGGGATGACCACGGTGGTGGACGACCTCGGTCACGCGGTGGCGCTGCCCGGGGCGGTGCGCC
The DNA here is from genome assembly GCF_039524755.1 of Cryptosporangium japonicum. Classification (NCBI taxonomy): domain Bacteria; kingdom Bacillati; phylum Actinomycetota; class Actinomycetes; order Cryptosporangiales; family Cryptosporangiaceae; genus Cryptosporangium; species Cryptosporangium japonicum. The sequence continues at coordinate 335,298 of NZ_BAAAGX010000028.1, read as the reverse complement.
GGGTGGTGAGCATCGTGCCGTCGCTGACCGAGACGGTGGCGGCGAGCGCGCGCGAGCTGCTCGTCGGCGTCACCGACTGGTGTACACACCCGGCTGACCTGGACGTTCCCCGCGTCGGCGGCACGAAGAACCCGGACGTGGCGGCGATCGTCGCGCTCGCGCCCGACGTGGTGCTCGCCAACCAGGAGGAGAACCGCGCGCCTGACCTGGACGCACTGCGTGCCGCCGGCGTCGCGGTGTACGTCACCGACATCCGTACGGTGCCCGCCGCGATCGGGTCGCTGGAGCGGTTGCTCGGCGCGCTCGGGCTCGCCCGCCCGGCGTGGCTGGGAGCCGCGGCCGAGGAGTGGCGGGCCACGGTGCCCGTGGTGTCCACCGCGGTGGTGCCGATCTGGCGCCGGCCGTGGATGGCGCTGGGGTCGGACACGTTCGCCGGTGACCTCGTCGAGCGGCTGGGGTACCGCAACGTGCTCGCCGGCAGCCCGGAGCGGTACCCGCGGTTCGACCCGGCCGCGCTGCCGCCGGTCGACCTCGTGCTGCTGCCCGACGAGCCGTACCTGTTCACGCCGGACGACGGCCCGGAGGCGTTCGGCGGCACCCCGTTCGCGTGCGTCGACGGCCGGTCGCTGACCTGGTACGGCCCCAGCCTGGCCGGGGCACGCGCGCGCCTGCTGGCGCTGATCGACGCCGCCCGCTGAAGCCGTCCGACGCTGGACATTGTTGATCGGGAGTCAGATAGTAGGAAGTCAAAGTAATCGCCTCGGGACGGGACCACGCTCATGCCTCCGTCGCTCCACGTGCCGGTGAACCCGGTCCGCTTCGTCACCGCGTCCAGCCTCTTCGACGGGCACGACGCGGCGATCAACATCATGCGGCGGATCCTGCAGTCGCAGGGTGCGGAGGTGATCCACCTCGGCCACAACCGCTCGGTGCGCGAGGTGGTGGACGCGGCGATCGAGGAGGACGTCCAGGGTGTCGCGATCAGCGCCTACCAGGGCGGGCACGTCGAGTACTTCACCTACCTGGTCGAGCTGCTGAACGAGCGCGGCGCCGGGCACGTCAAGGTGTTCGGTGGCGGCGGGGGAGTGATCGTGCCGGCCGAGATCCGGCTCCTGCACTCCCGCGGCGTCGCGCGCATCTTCTCGCCCGCCGACGGCCAGAAGATGGGCCTCGCGGCGATGATCAACTCGATGATCGCGGCCTGCGACTACTCGCTCGCCACCGGCGAGAGCGCGGCGACCACCGGCGCCGCGGAGCTGCTCGGAGCGGCGGCCGCGACACCCGTCATCGACCGGAGCGCCGCCCTGGACGGCCTGTTCACCGGCGCCACCAGGGCCGTCGCGCGGGCGATCACCGTCGCCGAGGCCGGCCGGCTGCCCGCCGACCTGGCCGCCGAGATCGAGGCCAGGGCCGCGGCGCGGACCGTGCCGGTGCTCGGCATCACCGGCACCGGCGGGTCGGGCAAGTCGTCGCTCACCGACGAACTCGTCCGCCGGTTCCGGCTCGACCAGCAGGACAAGCTGCGGATCGCGGTGCTCGCCGTCGACCCCACCCGTCGCCGGGGCGGGGGCGCGCTGCTCGGCGACCGCATCCGGATGAACGGCCTCGGCGGGGACGTCGTCTACTTCCGCTCGCTGGCCACGCGCCGCGCCGGCCGCGAACTCCCCGACGGGCTCGAGGCGGCCATCGGGATCTGCCGGGCCGCCGGCTTCGACCTGGTGATCGTCGAGACGCCGGGCATCGGCCAGGGCGACGCCGCGATCGTCCGGTTCGTCGACACCTCGTTGTACGTGATGACGCCGGAGTTCGGCGCGGCCTCGCAGCTCGAGAAGATCGACATGCTCGACTACGCCGACGCGGTCGCGATCAACAAGTTCGAGCGCCGCGGCGCCGAGGACGCCCGCCGTGACGTCGCCCGCCAGCTCGTCCGCAACCGGGAGGCGTTCGGCGCCGCCTGGGCCGACATGCCGGTCTTCGGCACCAGCGCCGCGACGTTCAACGACGACGGTGTCACCGCGCTCTACCAGCACCTGCGTAACGAGCTCGCGCGCAAGGGCCTCCCGGTCGGCGAGGGGGTGCTCCCGCTCGTGGACGGCAGGACCTCGACGTCGGCCTCGACCGTCGTGCCCCCGACCAGGGCCCGCTACCTGGCCGAGATCGCCGAGCACGTCCGCGGGTACCACGCCACCACGGCGGCCCAGGTCGACGCGGTACGACAGCGCGCTCACCTCGTCGCCGCGCAGGACGCCCTGACGGCCGCCGGTGCACCCTCGGACGACCTGCGGACACTCATCGACGAGGTGGCCGTCGACCGGGACGCGGACGCGTTGCTGGCCTCCTGGCCGCAGCTGGCGGCCGACTACGCCGGCGACGAGCTCGTGACCACGGTCCGCGACCGTGAGCTGCGTACCGTGCTGCGCAAGGAGACGCTCTCGGGCACCAAGGTGCCGCGGGTGGCGCTGCCCCGCTACGTCGACGAGGGCGAGCGGTTGCGTTTCCTGCGCGCCGAGAACCTGCCCGGCCGGTTCCCGTTCACCGCGGGGGTCTTCCCGTTCAAGCGCGAGGGCGAGGACCCGGCACGCATGTTCGCCGGCGAGGGCGACGCGTTCCGCACCAACCGCCGCTTCAAGTACCTGTCCGAGGGCGGCGAGGCCACCCGGCTCTCGACCGCGTTCGACTCGGTGACGCTCTACGGGCGCGACCCCGACACCCCGCCGGACGTCTACGGCAAGATCGGCACGTCGGGGGTCTCGATCGCCACGCTCGACGACATGAAGGCGCTGTACGACGGCTTCGACCTCACCGCGCCCACCACGTCGGTGTCGATGACGATCAACGGGCCCGCCCCGACGATCCTCGCGTTCTTCCTCAACACGGTGATCGACCAGGAGCTGGAGCGGGGCGGTACCGCGGCTGACGCGCTGCGCACGGTGCGCGGCACCGTCCAGGCCGACATCCTCAAGGAGGACCAGGGCCAGAACACCTGCCTGTTCTCCACCGAGTTCAGCCTGAAGATGATGGCCGACATCCAGGAGTGGTTCATCCAGAACCAGGTCCGCAACTTCTACTCGGTGAGCATCTCCGGCTACCACATCGCCGAGGCCGGGGCGAACCCGATCAGCCAGCTCGCGTTCACGCTGGCCAACGGCTTCACCTATGTGGAGTCGTACCTGGCGCGCGGCATGGACGTCGACGACTTCGCGCCGAACCTCTCGTTCTTCTTCTCCAACGGCATGGACGCCGAGTACACCGTGCTCGGCCGGGTGGCCCGCCGGATCTGGGCGATCGCGATGCGCGAGCGCTACGGGGCCAACGAGCGCAGCCAGAAGCTCAAGTACCACGTGCAGACGTCCGGCCGGTCGCTGCACGCCCAGGAGATGCAGTTCAACGACATCCGGACGACGCTCCAGGCGCTGACCGCGATCTACGACAATTGCAACAGCCTGCACACCAACGCCTACGACGAGGCGATCACCACCCCGACCGTGGCGTCGGTGCGGAGGGCCCTGGCGATCCAGCTGATCATCAACCGCGAGTGGGGCCTGGCCGCCAACGAGAACCCGCTGCAGGGCGCCTACGTCGTCGACGAGCTGACCGACCTGGTCGAGGAGGCCGTGCTGGCCGAGTTCGACCGCATCTCCGAGCGCGGCGGGGTGCTCGGCGCGATGGAGACCGGCTACCAGCGCGGCCGCATCCAGGACGAGTCGATGCGCTACGAGCAGCGCAAACACGACGGGTCGCTGCCGATCGTCGGCGTCAACACGTTCCTGCCGCCGGACGGGGCCGAGGAGGTCGGCGAGATCGAGCTGGCCCGCGCCACCGAGGACGAGAAACGCTCCCAGGTCGAGCGCGTGCGTGCGTTCCAGGCGGCGCACCGGCCCGAGGCGCGGGAGGCCCTGCGCCGCCTCAAGGACGCGGCGATGGCCGGCGACAACGTCTTCGCGGTGCTGATGGACGCCGCCCGGGTGTGCAGCCTGGGCCAGATCACCGAGGCCTTCTTCGAAGTGGGCGGCGAATACCGCCGCAATGTCTAGCGTGTCGCATTGGGGTGAATAGGGTGAATCGGGTTTGATCTGGGCCGGTGGAGCGCAGCCTTCAGGAGCCCGAGTTCCGGGAACCCAGCAGCGACGAGTCTGACTGGACCCGGTACGACGTGCCCTACGGATCGCCGTACGAGCGTCCGGGGACGCTCTACGGCCGGTCGGCGACCGTGTACGGGCGGACGGTCACCGACGACGAGCCGGACGAGCCCGCCGACACCGCCGGGGACGAGCCGGGTTTTCTCGGCTTCACCGGGGTTCCGGAGCCGGGGCCGGGACGGCACTCGCAGGCCGGGGTCCGGCGCCGCCGGGTGGGCCGGTCGTTCGAGGCGGCCGGGCTGCCGGTGGTCGCGCTCGGCCTCGCGGTGCTCGCGATCCTGATCGGCGGCATCGCGACGATCACTGCCCTGGTCGCGGTCGGCCGGGCGGCGACCGCCGAGTCCGCCGCCGAGCGGGCGGCCAGCGCGGCGGCGAGCGCGGTGGCGGCCGGGGCCACGTCCGCGCCCGCGGTGGCGCAGCCGGTCGCACCGGTGTCGGAGCCGCCCCGGCCGGCCCGGCCCGGTCCGACCGCGTCGCTCAACCCCGACCGGTTGGACCCGGCCGGCAACTACGAGCTGGCCTACGCCGCCCAGCCGGTGCGGGTACAGCCCAGTACCTGCGAGGGGACCGAGCTCGACCTGGACGAGCCGCGGGTGCTGCCGCAGGCCGGCGCGGACGCGACCTACGGGAGCTGCGCCGACGGCTTCCACCTGGACTTCGGGGAGTCGGCGCGGTTCGCGGTGGTCGCGGACCCGCAGTCGTCGGCCGGTGGGTGCGTGGAGGCCGTCCAGACCGACCCCGGCGTGGGGTGGGTGACGCCGTCGGCGGGGACCACGGTCTGCGTGCTGACGTCCCGGCTCGCGGCCGAGCCGCAGCAGCTCACCACCAAACTCGTCCGGCTGAACGTGGAGAACGTGGAGAACGACGGGACGCTGGTCGCCGCGCTCACCGCGTGGGTGGTGCCGTGAGGCACTCAGGCGTGCGGGTGCCCTGAGGCACTCAGGAAAGTCGTGCCCACGCCGATTCAACGAGTGTGACGAACCGGACAATGCCTCAGGTGACCGACCGGTCGGGTGTCGAGCTGCTCGTCGAGGTGGGCACGTTGCTGTCCGCCTCGACGGTCGCGACGCTGGACAGCGCGCTCGAGCTGGCGGTGGTCGCGGTCACCGCGTTCGTCGGCGGACGCCGGGGCGAACTGGTCGTCCGCCCGTCCGAGCCCACCGACCCGTTCCCGCTCGCCGACGCCGCCCCGCAGGCGGCCGCGCCGAGCCTGGCCGACGCGCCCGGGCTCACGCCGGGGCTGCCACCGGCGCCGGAACCGGGTGAGCACGCCGCGCCGGTGCCCCCGGCCCTCACCCCGGCGGCGGGCCCC
>NZ_BAAAGX010000028.1:269375-329825 GCF_039524755.1 Cryptosporangium japonicum | reverse complement strand
GGCGGGCCCGGCGCCGCTGCCCGGGCTGCCGGCCGGCGCGCCCGGGATCGGCGCCGCCCCGGGGCTCAGCGACATCCAGTGGCAGCGCCTCGACGAGGGCCGGCCGACCGTCGACGACACCAGCCTCGGCGGCCCGGCCGTGCTCGTCCCGGTGTCGCACGGCGGCCTGGTCACCGCCGCCCTGCGCATCGGCGGCGTGGTCAACGAGACCGCGGTGGCCGAGCACCTGCGCGGCAGCGAACGCGGCGAGGTCGCGCTCGGCGCCGGCGCGCTGATCGGCGCCGCGATCGCCCGCCGCGCGGCCCTGCTCGACGCCGACCTCGAGGAACGCCACGCCAGGGCGCTGCTCGACCAGCTCAGCTCGGTCGTCGTCGAGATCGACAACCTGGGCCGCATCTCCTACGTCAACCCGGCGTTCACGCAGTTCACCGGCATCCCCGCCGCCGACGTGATCGGCCGGGGCGCGATGGAGAGCGTCCACCCCGACGACCGTCAGGTCGCCGCCGAGCACATGGCCGAGATGTCGCACCCCGACCGCGCCCGGTCCATGCTCCGCGACGTGCGTTTCCGCGACCGGGACGGCAACCCGCGCTGGATGGAGGTGCAGGGTGGCCCGCTCCTCGACGGCTCCGGCACCCCCGTCGGGTTCGTCGGCACCCTGCGCGACGTCACCGAACGGCGGCAGGAGACGCTCAACGCCAACGTCGCCCGCGACCGGGCCGAACAGGCCCGCGACCGCGCCGAACGCTCCAACCGCGCCAAGGGCGAGTTCCTGTCGCGGATGAGCCACGAGCTGCGCACGCCGCTCAACGCGATCCTCGGGTTCGCCCAGCTGCTCGAGTCCACCGACCTCTCGCCGATCGACGCGGACAACGTCGGCCAGATCCTGCGCGCCGGACGACATCTGCTCGCGGTGCTCAACGACGCGCTCGACGTCGCCAGGATCGAGACCGGTCGCCTCTCGCTCTCGGTGGAGGACGTGCACGTCGAACCGCTCGTCGAGGAGGCGCTCACGCTGATGCGACCGGCCGCCGAGGACGCCGGGGTCACGCTCGAACGCCCGACGCTGGCCACGACCGGCATGATCGCCCGCGCGGACCGGCAGCGCCTCCGCCAGGTGCTGCTCAACCTGCTGTCCAACGCGGTGAAGTACAACCGGCCGGGCGGCCGCGTCACCGTCGACTTCCACCCGGCCGACGACCAGGGCAGCCGGGTCGCGTCCGACGCCGCGAACTGGCTGCGTGTCACCGTCACCGACACCGGGCTCGGCATCCCCGCCGACCGGCTCGACGACGTGTTCGTCCCGTTCGAGCGGCTCGGTGCCGAGCGGAGCGGGGTCGAGGGCACCGGGCTGGGCCTGTCGCTGGTCAAGAGCCTGCTCGAGGCGATGGGCGCCCGGATCGGGGTGAGCAGCGTCGCCGGGTTCGGCAGCACGTTCCAGATCGATCTGCCGGCCTCCGCGACCGGCCCCGACGACGCGGTGGAGCTGAGCGCAGCCGGGGCCGCGCCGGTGTCCCCGTCCGTGCGCACGTCGACAGTGCTCTACGTCGAGGACAACCCGGCGAACGTGACGCTCGTGCAGCGGGTGCTCAGCAAACGCGAACGGGTCAACCTGGTGGTGGCCCCGGACGGCCCGTCCGGGCTGCGGCTGCTGGAGGAGCTCCGGCCCGCGCTCGTGCTGCTCGACGTCCACCTGCCCGGCCTGTCCGGCGACGAGCTGCTGGCCGCCGTGCGTCATCACGCCGACCCGGTGCTGCGCCGGACGCCGGTGGTGGTGGTGACCGCGGACGTCTCCGGCGGCGCGGAACCGCGGCTGCGCGGAGCGGGGGCGGACGCGTTCCTGGCCAAACCGATCGACGTGCTGGCGTTGCTGGACGAGGTCGACCGTCACGTCAAGTGAGGCGGCGCGGCCTTCTCGGGGGCGTCCCGGTAGGTGTCGTACCAGGTCAGGAGGCCCTGGACGTCGATGCCGTGCGGCGGCGCCGCGGCGTACGGGCGCAGCCGGGCCACCCCGCGGGCCAGCAGCGTCGCCGAGCCGGAACGGTTGCCACGCTGGGCGTGCGTGATGCCGACGCAGAACTGCGCGAGGCCCTGCCAGAGCTCCCGCTCGGCCCTCGGCGCGGCTTTCCAGGCCGCCTCCAGCACCTCGTGGGCGGAGAAGGCGCGCCCACCGTCGAGCAGGCGCTGGGCTTCGGCGAGCGCCTGCGGAGGCGGCAACGGCTCCTCGGAGACCGGGTCGACGCCCCGGGGGTCGCCGTAGGGGAGCGGACGCCCCAGCGCGTCACGGGGCCGGGCCTGGCGTGGCCTCCCCGCGATGTCACGGTCCCGGTCGGTGTTCATGTGATCCACGATATTCGGCTGCGCGGCGACGCCGGATCCGATCCACTGTGGCGTCGTGGAGATCATCATCTCGACGCTGATCAGCGTGCCGACGGGAATTCTGACGTCGTTCCTGTTCTGGTGGTGGTTCACCCGCCGCCTGGCGCCGCGGATCGACTGGTCGGACCTCATGGCCGCGCCGCCGGAGACGGCGTGGACCGGCACCGACCACGACATGCCGCGGATCAAGATCGTGAACACCGGCCGGCGGCACGCGCTCGACCTGCAGGTGTGGGCCCAGTTGCGGTTACCGCACGAGGTGGACGCCTCGGGCTCGCCGGTGTCGCTGATCGAGCTGCCGACGTCGGTGACGTGGCTCCCGCGGCTGCAGCGGCAGAGCTACCGGTACGTCCGGATGTGTCTCGGCCGGGTGCCGCCGGGTGAGCTCGAGCGGTGCGGCGTCGACCCGTCGACCGACCTGCCGACGCTGCTGCGTGAGCACCCCGACGCCGCGGTGCGGGTGTACCTCTTCGCCTACGACGGTTTCAGCGGCGCGCGGAAGATTTTCGTCTCGCCCGACTACTGCGCCGACACCCTGATCATCGGCGCCTTCGAGCCGGGCCTCGCGCTCGACGCCCGGCCGGTACCGACCTGATCCGCGTGCTCGCGCCGCGCGGTGGGCGCGGCGCGAGACGTGGCTCAGGCCTCGGCGGTGGGGGACTCGGCCGGAACGGCGGAGCGGGGCGGGACGCCGGCCACACCGGCACCCGGGGACGCGGTGTCGGAGCGTAACTTCTCGAAGCCGGGCGCGACCCGCGTGGGGTCGAACTCGATGACGGTGTAGTCGGCCAGGCACTTCTCGGCGTAGGGGTCGAGGGAGAGGCGCCGGTTGAGCTCTTCGCGGTCGACGTTGTCGGCGAAGATCACGCCGCCGTGGCGTGGCACCCGCCGGCCGGAGGCGACGAACACCCCGTCGGCGAACTGGCTGTCGAGCCAGGCGAGGTGGGCTTCTTCCTCGGCATCCACTTCGGAGATGTCAGCGACGTAAGTGAGGGTCACAACGAACATCCGCGAACACTATCGGGTACGCGCCAGCGACCCGGTGGATATCCCGTGAAACGTGGATGTTCAGCCGGTCAGTTCGGCGATCCCGGCCAGCAGCCGGTCGACGTGCTCCGGCGTGCTGCCGAGCCCGACGCTGGCGCGTACCGCGGTGGGGCCGAGATCGGCGCCGGCGCGGGCGGAGGCGTCGGCCAGCAGACGCTCGGTGAGCGGGTGGGCACAGAACAGGCCGTCGCGCACCCCGATCCCGTGGCGGGTGGCGAGGTGCGCGGACACGTCCGCGGCCGCCACGCCCGCCACCGCGAAGCTCACGATGCCGACACGGTCGTGGCCGTCGGGGAACGTCCGTAGCTCCTCGACGCCCGGCAGCGTCGCCAGCCCGGCACGCAACCGCTCCACCAGGGCGTTCTCGGCGGCGGCGAGCGCGTCCCGGTCGGCGGCGCCGAGCGCCGCGCCGACCGCGGCGAGCGCCACCGCGCCGAGCAGGTTCGGGGTTCCGGCCTCGTGGCGGGCGGGCCCGGAGTTCCAGTCCACGGCGTACCCGATCAGGTCACCGTCGGTCACCGGGGCGACGTAGGCGGTGGCGCCGCCGCCGGCCAGGTACGGATCCGCGGCGTCGAGCCAGTCGGCCCGTCCGGCCAGCACGCCGGCGCCGAACGGCGCGTAGAGCTTGTGCCCGGACAGCGCGAGGTAGTCGATGCCGTCGGCGGCCAGTGACACCGCCCGGTGCGGCGCGAGCTGGGCGGCGTCGACGGCGATGCGCGCGCCGTGCCGGTGCGCCACCTCGGTCAGCGCGGCCAGCGGCCACACCTCGCCGGTGACGTTCGAGGCCCCGGTGACGGTGACCAGCACGTTCCGGCCGGAGTGGGCCTCCAGCGCGGCTTGGAGTGCGGCAATCGCCTCGGCCGCGCTGCGTGGCACGGGCAGCGACACGGTGCCGCGCCAGGGCAGCAGGTTCGCGTGGTGCTCACCGGCCCAGCCGACGACGGTGGTGCCGGTCGGCAGCGCCCGGGCCAGCAGGTTCAGCGCGTCGGTGGTGTTGCGGGTGAAGATCACGTGGTCGTCCGGGCGGGCGCCGACGAAGTCGCCGATCGTCTGGCGCGCCCGCTCGTAGGCGAGCGTGCAGCGCTGCGACGCCGCGCCCGCGCCCCGGTGCACGCTGGCGTACCAGGGCAGGATCGAGTTCACGGCGTCGGCGGCCGCGGACAGGCAGGGCGCGGTCGCGGCGTAGTCGAGGTTGACGTGGTCGGTGAGCGTGCCGTCGGAGAGCACGACCGGCAGGTCACCCCCGAGCACGGTCAGGTCGGGGGCCGGTCCGGCGGTCACGGCGGGGCGGGCACGGGTCAGCACGAGGCGTCGCTCCTGGCACAGGGGACCCCGGTCAGGAGGTCCGCGCTTGCCCGCCGCGAGGACCGCGGTCGGGCCAGGTCTTCACCCGGGGCACCCCACCGCGAACCGTGGAGGGTTGCCGGCCAGCGAGCCGGGGCTTGACGCTGACACTCATGACCTAGGGCCGGACTATACGCGTTCCAACAGGAAGTAGTAGTGGTGGCCCGCGTGGAAGATCAGCGGCGACTTGCCGTTCATGATCCCCATCAGCGTGCGGTCGTCGACCCATTTGAAGTGGTCGAACACCGGCTGGGCGTCGTACACCATCGTCGCGGTGACCTCGCCGCGGAACTCGACCGCCCAGAGCGAGGCCTCACCGCCGCGACCGAGCGCGAGGTCGGAGAAGAGCGCGCCGTTCTCGTCCCGGCAGATCAGCGGTTTGGCGTCGGAGGCGCTGACGAACGTCTTGCCGTACCAGCGGGCGTCGGCCAGGCCCTGGTGCAGCGGGTGCCCGGTGGCGAAGTCGGCGCCCTTCCACGCCCCGAGGACGTCGTCGACGCGGGCGGTCGGTAACGCGGCCCAGATCTCGTCGAGTTCCTCGGGTCGGACCCCCTCGGTCCACTGGCGTAGTTCGGCGAATCGGGTTCGGGCCTCGGTGAGCTCCATGGGCCGAGATGTTAACGGTGATTCACGTTGACGGCTAGGCGACGTACGGTGTACGTAAGACGTACGTCGTACGTCTGGAGGCTCGATGGAGACCCGAGAGCGCCCGAACCGCCTGCACGCCGAGCTGCTCGCCGCCGGCTCCTGGTCGACGCGGCACGGCGTCGCCCGGCTGGCGATGAACCGTGCCCGCAAGCAGGGTGACCTGCAGGCGCGGCTGTTCTCCGACCGCTCCACCCGGGACGACCCGTTCCCGCTCTACACCCGGATCCGCGACCGCGCGCCGATCGTGCGCGGGTCGTTCCTGGCCGCGACCGCCCACCACCGCATCGCCGAGGCGGCGCTGCGCAGTGACGCGTTCGGCGTCGTCTCCGATCCGGACGCCCTCCCGCCGGCCGCCCGCTGGGTGATGACCCGCCCGCAGCGGACGATCGGCCCGGTGACGCCGCCGTCGATGCTCGCGGTCGATCCGCCGGTCCACACCCGTTACCGCCGGCTGGTCTCCCGCGTCTTCACCGCGCGCGCGATGGCGTCGCTGCGCGGGCGGGTCGGTGAGCTCGCCGACGAGCTGCTCGACCGGGTCGACCCGGAGACCGACCTGATCAGCAACTACGCGAGCATGCTGCCGGTGACGATCATCGCCGAGATCCTCGGCGTGCCGGCCGACATGCGCGCGCAGTTCGTCACCTGGGGGAGCACGGCCGCGCCGGTGCTCGACATCGGACTCTCCTACCGCGAGTACCGCCGGGTGGACCACGCGATCCGTGCGCTCAACGACTGGATGTCCGGCCACTTCGCCCGGCTGCGTTCCGACCCCGGCGACGACCTGATCAGCCGCCTCATCCACGACGACAACGATCTCGACGAGAACGAGCTGCTGGCCATCGCGGGCCTGCTGCTCGCCGCCGGGTTCGAGACGACGGTCAACCTGATCGGCAACGGCGCGGCGCTGCTGATGTCCCACCGCGACCAGCTCGACGGCCTGGAGTGGAGCAACGCGGTCGAGGAGATCCTGCGCTACGAGTCGCCGGTGCAGAACACGGCCCGGCGGGCGCTGCGCGACACCGAGGTCGCGGGCGTTCCGGTGCGCAAAGGCACGTTCCTGTCGATCCTGATCGGCGGCGCCAACCGGGACCCCGCGGTCTTCGACGACCCGGAGCGCTTCGACGTGCACCGCGCGAACGCCCGGGAGCACCTCGCGTTCTCCAGCGGCGTCCACTACTGCCTGGGTGCCTCGCTCGCCCGCATCGAGGGTGAGGAGGCGCTCCGCCGGCTCTTCGAACGCTATCCGGACGTGCGGCCGGCCGGCCCGGCCCGGCGTCGTCCCACCCGTACCCTGCGGGGCTACGACGAGCTGCCGGTGCGGCTGACGTGAACGCCGCGCGCCGCGGTCCGGAGCCGGTGGTGCGGCTGGTGCTCACCCGGGAGCGGATCGTGCACGCCGCGGTCGAGCTGATCGAGCGGCACGGCGTGGACGCGCTCTCGATGCGCGCGGTGGCGGCCGAGCTCGGCGTCGCGGTGATGTCGTTGTACAACCACGTGTCGAACAAGGCCGCGCTGCTGGAAGGCGTGGCCGAGTACGTCGTCGCGGGGCTCGACACGGTGCCGTCGGGAACCGGCGACTGGCGGGCGGAGGCCCGGGCGCTGGTGCGCGCGTTCCGGACGGCGGCCCACGAGTACCCGCACGCGATGCGCGTGGTGCTGACCCACTCGATCGACAGCACCGCGGCGTCGCGGCTGGCCGAGCGGTCGCTCGCGCTGGCGGCGGAGGCGGGGTTCCGGGGCGCCACCGCGGTGCGCATCGTGCACACGCTGATGGCGTACGCGGTGGGGTCGCAGCTGCAGGCGCTCTGGCTCGGGCAGCTGATCGACCGGGTGTCCGAGGGGCCCGGCATGGCCCGCGTGGACCCGGCGCGGTTCCCGCACGTCGTGGCGTCCGCGTCGGCGTTGCTGGCGCACGACCCCGAGGCCGACTTCGAGTTCGGCCTGGACCTGCTGATCACGGCGATCGAGCGACTGGTTGAACCAGTGGACCAATCCACGTAGGCTGCGCGGCATGACCGAATACGTGCTCGTGTTCGCCGTACCGGTTTTTGTGCTGTTCGTAGCGCTGGAGATCGCCTCCTACCGATTCCTGAGCGACGAGAGCGAGCTCGGCTACACCGCGTGGGACACGGTGACGAGCCTCTCGATGGGGCTCGGGTTCCTCGTCGTGGAAGCGTTCTGGAAGATCGTGACGCTCGCGGCGCTGGCCGGGGTGTACGCGCTCACCCCGGTACGGCTCGACCCGACGTCGATCTGGACGTGGGTGCTGTTGTTCGTCGCCGACGACCTGGCCTACTACTGGTACCACCGGTCGCACCACGAGGTGCGCATCCTCTGGGCCTCGCACGTGGTGCACCACTCCAGCCGGCGCTACAACCTCTCCACCGCGCTCCGCCAGCCCTGGACGCCGTTCACCGCGCTGCCGTTCTGGTTGCCGCTGGCGGCGATCGGCATCCCGCCCTGGATGATTTTCTTCCAGCTGTCGGTGAATCTGATATATCAATTTTTCCTCCACACCGAACGCATCGATCGGATGCCGCGCTGGTACGAGGCGGTGTTCAACACCCCGTCCCACCACCGTGTGCACCACGGCACGCAGCAGGTGTACCTCGACCGCAACTACGGCGGCATTCTGATCGTCTGGGACCGGCTGTTCGGCACGTTCGAGCCGGAGGGTGAGCGGGTGATCTACGGCCTGACCACGAACATCGGCACGTACAACCCGATCCGGGTGGCGTTCGGGGAGTACGGGAAGATCGCCCGCGCCGTGCGGGACGCGTCGTGCTGGCGCGACCGGGTGGGCCACCTGCTGCGCGGGCCGGGATGGGCGCCGCCCGTAAAGTCGGTGACGTGACCTTCAGCCCGATCGCGCGCACGGCCGTCTCCGACGCGGTGTACCGGCAGTTGCGTAACGCGATCCTGGCCGGATCGCTGGCGGCCGGATCGGCCCTGCCCGGTGAGCGGGCGCTGGCCGAGGAGTTCGGGGTGGCGCGCCACGGGCTGCGCGAGGCGATCCGGCGGCTGCAGCAGGCCCGCCTGGTCGAGGTGAGCCACGGCGGCGCCACCCGGGTGCTGGACTGGCGGGTGTCCGCCGGGCTGGAACTGCTCGGCGAGTTGGAGCTGCCCGACGAGCTGATCCTGCGCTCGGCGCTGGAGATGCGGCTCGCGATCGGCGTGGACGCGGCCCGGCTGGCGGCCACGCGCGCCACGGCGGGCGCGGCCGCCGAGATCGAGGGGTTCGTCACCGGGTCGGTCGGGGTGACCGACCCGGTCGTGCTGGCCGAGCGGTACGAGCAGTTCTGGCGGTTGATCATCGTCGCCGGGGACAACCTCGCCTACCAGCTGTCGTACAACAGCCTGGTGCTCGCGATGAACCGGAACCCCGAGGTCACGCGCGAGTTGTCCGCACCGGAGGCCGCCGATCTGGCGACCCAGCGGGTGCTCGCCGCGGCGATCGCGTCGGGCGACGTCGACGGCGCCGCCTCGGCCGCGCGGCGGCTGACGTCGGTGATGCTGGCGCGCCTTCAGTGACCGCGGTTCGGGTCGGCCAGCGGCACCAGGGTCCGCTCGCCGAGGCGCGTCATCGCGTGCAGCGGCACGGTCGCGGCCCGGATGACGCGGGCCAGCCCCGGGCGCCCCTGGGCCCGGACCAGCGCCGGCCCGATCGTGCTCATCACCTGCGTGAGCGCGGGCAGCGGGCGGCCGAACAGGGTCAGCTCGACGACGCGGCCCTCGTCGTCGAAGCGCAGTAGCTGCGCCTCCTCGAACGGTTCCTTTCCGGCGCGGCCGGTGAGGAACAGCGACCGGGTGCGCTCGTCGCCGACCTCGGTGTGGTAACGGATGTCGTCGAAGACCTGCATGGCGGCGACGAGCATCTGACGCACCTGTTCGCGGCCTTCGAAGCGGAAGGCGGCGGTGAGCGGGGAGATCGCGACGGCGTTCTCCGCCAGGCAGGCGGTGGCCGCCTCGGCGTCACCGCGCTCCCCGGCCGTGCGCCAGGCGGCGGTCGTGGTTTCGGTGGTGGTCGGCATCGCTACCTCCTCGACGGGGTTGCCGTCGACGGTAGCGCGAATGTCTACACCGTGTCGACGACTATTTCTGTCGTAGGTCGGGGCTAGCTTCCCGGTCGTGGGTCACCTGCTGGCCGATACCCGTCCACTCCGGACCTCACCCGAGTTCCGGAGGGTCTGGGGTGGCCATCTGGTGTCGGCCATCGGCACCGGGATGACCGGGGTGGCGCTGGCGATCCAGGTCTGGGGCATCACCGGGTCGTCGTTCGCGGTCGGCGCGATCGGCCTGGCCACGATGGTGCCGACGCTCGCTCTCGGGCTGCTGGGCGGCTCGATCGCCGACGCCGTCGACCGGCGGCGGCTGGTGCTGGCCACCAGCCTGGGCCTGACGCTGGTGGCGGCGCTGCTCGCCGTCCAGGCCGTGCTCGACCTGCGGCAGCTCTGGCTGCTCTACCTGCTGGCCGCGGCGCAGTCGGGTCTCTCGGCGGTGGACGCGCCGGCCCGGCGTACGTTCGCGCCGCGCCTCCTGCCGCCGGCCCTGATCCCGGCCGCGGCCGCGCTCACCCACCTCGGGTGGCAGGTCAGCGCGCTGGTCGGGCCGCTGGTCGCCGGCAGCCTGCTCGCCGATCTGAACGCGATGGTGCTGGCGATGCCCGCGGCGTTGTTCCCGGCGCTGGCCGACGCCCGGTTCGGCGGTGGGGAGGCGACCGCGGCGCTGCTCTACGCGGCGATCGGTCTGGGTGGTCTGGTGGCGGGCGTGCTGTCCGGCCCGCTGGGCCGGATCCGGCACCAGGGGGCGGCGATGCTGGTGGCGGTCGGGGCCTGGGGAGCGGCGATGGTCGGTCTCGGGGTGAGCCCGGCGCTCGGGCTCGGGGTGGTGTGTCTGGTGGTCGCCGGCGCGGCGGACGTCGTGACGGTGGTGCTCCGCGGTTCGATCCTGCAGCTGACCACGCCCGACGCGCTACGGGGCCGCATCGGCGGCGTCGACTTCGTGGTCGGGGCGGGCGGGCCGCAGCTCGGTAATGCCCGCGCGGGAGCGGTGGCGGCGGTGGTCGGGCCGGCGGCGAGTGCCGCGTTCGGGGGCGTGGCGTGCGTGCTCGGCGCGATCGGGATCGCGGCGGCCATTCCGGCGGTCCGTCGCTACCGCGTCGAGAGCGAGGGCGGCTAGGGCGCCGGTGCGGGTTACGCCGGGTTGGCGGAATCACCGGGAGTAGCGTGCCGTTGGCATTAACGGAGCCGTCGCTCCGCTAGTACGCACCGTCGAACAGGAGTACGTCGTGGCCGAGCCCTCTCCCCGCGTCGCCGACGCCGCCCCGGCACCCACCCCGGAGCGCGGCCGGCGCCCCTCCGCGTTCCTCGGCGTCGTCGTCGTCATCTCGCTGCTGCTCTTCGGCGTGCCGTGGTGGACGCTGCTCGGCCCGGCCAACGACTGGCCGCTCGCCGTCGTGCTGGTCGGGTCGCTGGTGTTCCTGGCCGGCTTCGTCGGGCTGCCGGTCTCGATGATGCGTGGCCACGGCCGCCACGACGACCGGGCCGCGCGGATCGGCGACACGCTGCTCGGCGTCGTCTGGGTGCTGTTCGTCTGGTCGTTGATCGGCACCGTGCTGCGGCTCGCGCTGGGGCTGGGCGGGGTCGACGACGCGCCCCGGATCGCCGCGGTGTTCACGCTCGTCGTGAGCGCCGTGCTGCTGGCCTGGGGGCACTACGAGGCGATGCGTGTCTCCCGCGTCCGCGAGGTCGACGTCACGCTGCCGCGCCTGGGCGCCGGGCTGGACGGCACCCGCGTGGTGCTGATCGCCGACACCCACTACGGCCCGATCGACCGGGCGGAGTGGTCACGCAAGACCGCGGAGCTGGTGAACACGCTCGACGCGGACGTCATCGCGCACGCCGGTGACATCGCCGACGGCACGCCCGACCAGCGCGCGGAGCAGGCCGCGCCGCTCGGCACGCTGAACGCCACCCTGGCCAAGGTGTACGTCACCGGCAACCACGAGTACTTCAACGAGGCCCAGGGCTGGCTCGACCGGATGACCGACCTGGGCTGGAACTCGCTGCACAACCGGCACGTGGTGGTGGAGCGCGGCGGCGACCGGCTGGTGGTCGCCGGCGTCGACGACGTCACCGCGAAGTCCTCGGGGCTGCCCGGCCACCGCACCGACCTCGCGGCGGCGCTGGACGGCGCCGACGAGGAGTTGCCGGTGCTGCTCCTGGCCCACCAGCCGAAGTTCATCCGGCACGCCGCCGAGGCCGGCATCGACCTGCAGGTGTCGGGGCACACGCACGGCGGCCAGATGTGGCCGTTCAACTTCCTCGTGCGGCTCGACCAGCCGGTGGTGCGTGGCCTGTCGCGGCACGGCGAGCGTACGCAGCTCTACACCAGCGGGGGCACCGGTTTCTGGGGCCCGCCGTTCCGCATCTTCGCGCCGAGCGAGATCACGGTGCTGACGTTGCGCTCCGCTCGCTGACGTTGTCCAGGAGGAGGTGCACGGTGAGTTCGAGGCGGGCCGCGACGTCGCTGACCGAGGCCCGCCGGGTGACCCAGGCGACCAGGTTGGAGAGCCACACGTCGCCGATCACCCGGGCGATGGCCAGGTCCTCGGCGTTCGGCTCCTCGTGGATGGCCTGCCCGAACATCCGCTCCATCAACCGGGCCACGGTGTCGACCTCGGCCGACACGCTGGCGTCGGCGAACATGAACGCGCGCGTCATCGCCTCGGTGAGCTGCGGGTAACGCTGCAGCTTGCGGGTGACCCGCCCGAGCACGAACAGCACCCGCTCGCTGGGCGTCTCCCCGGGGATGTCGATGCGGTCGAGCCGCTCCTGGGCGTTCTCGAACTCCCGGGCGAGGCCGGTGACCAACAGGTGGTTCTTCGAGGGGAAGTACCGGTAGAGCGTGCCCAGCGCGACGTCGGCGTTCTCGGCGACCGCGCGCATCTGCACGGCCTCGTAGCCGCCCTTGGTGGCCAGCGCGATCGTGGCGTCGAGCATCCGCTTGCGCCGGTCGCGCTGCGCGGCCGAGCCGAGGTCGTCCTCGGTGAGTGCGTTGAGCGTGTTGAGGACGCTCGGCCCGCCACCGCGCGCACGAGATGGTCCGGCCATCGGGTTCTCCCTGGGTCTCAGCGATACCCGCACAGAATACCCCGAGCCAGGAGTCACACGTTCTAGTGTCGGGGGTCCGTCACGTTCCCGTAACGCACGATCGTCCCTTCGTGACAGTGGAGAAACCGTTCTCTTCACCGCGGAACGCCGCGACGCATGGATAGAACCTGTTCTAGTATCCGGTGGTGGACTTCACTGCCGAACCACCGCTGCGTGACGCCGCGGAGCTGGCCGCGCTGGTGGTCGAGCGCTCCGCCGGCGACGGACTGTGGGACGCGCTCGTCGACGCCGGGCTCGTCGAACTCTCGTTACCCTCCGGCGTCGGCGGCGACGATCTCGGGCCCGCCGGAGCCGCGGCCGTCCTCACCGAGCTCGGGCGCCGGGCGGCCTCCACCCCGTTCTACGCGACGCTCGGCGTCGGCGCGCTGACGCTGGCCCGGTGCGGTGCGGCCGAGCAGCTGCTCCGGCGCGTCGTCGACGACGGCACCGTGATCACCGCGGCGTTGCACGAACCCTCGGCGCCGTTCCCGGCCGAGCCCCGCACGGTGGCCGACGGCCGCTCGGTCTCGGGGGTCAAGGTGGGGGTCCCGGACGCCGACGCGGCCGAGTACGTGCTGGTGCCGGTGGCCGGCCCGGCGCTGCTGCTGGTGAACCTCTCCTCGCCGGGCGTGGACGTCTCCCGGGTACCGGGCGCCGGGCCGAACGCGCCGTACCGGGTGGCGTTCGACGCGGTGCCGGCCGAAGCCGTGGTCGGCGGGGCCGACGCGGTGCGTGACCTGTACCGGCTGGCGCTGGCGGCCGCGGTCAGCTACGCGGACGGGCTCCTCGCCGGTGCGCTGGAGCTGACCGTGGCGCACGTGGCCGCCCGGCACCAGTTCGGGCGTCCGCTGGCCACGTTCCAGGCGGTCGCCCAGCAGATCGCCGACGTCTACCTGGCCTCGCGCACGCTCCACCTGCTGGCGCAGTCCACGGTCTGGCGGCTGCAGCACGACCTCGATCCGGGCACCGACGCCGAGGTGGCCGCGTACTGGGTGGCGACCGAGCTGCCCGCGGCGATCGGCACCTGTCACCACCTGCACGGCGGTCTCGGCCTCGACCGGGACTACGCGCTGCACCGGTTCTCGGCCGCGGCGAGCGACCTCGCGCGGCTCGTCGGGGGCCCGTCGGACACGCTCGACCGGCTCG
Organism: Cryptosporangium japonicum; assembly: GCF_039524755.1. NCBI lineage: Bacteria > Bacillati > Actinomycetota > Actinomycetes > Cryptosporangiales > Cryptosporangiaceae > Cryptosporangium > Cryptosporangium japonicum. The sequence goes on along the minus strand of NZ_BAAAGX010000028.1, from coordinate 316,110 downwards.
GCGCGCGGTACCTGGGGGGCGAGAAGTGCTGATCGATCTGACGCCGGAACAGCGGGCGCTGCGCGACGAGATGCGCGCGTACTTCGCCGGTGTGCTCTCGCCCGCCGAGCGGAGCGCGATGCTCGTCGACCGGCACGGCCCCGAGTACCGGGACCTGATCCGCCGCCTGGGCCGCGACGGGTGGCTCGGGCTCGGCTGGCCCACCGAGTACGGCGGGCGGGGCCTCGGCCCGGTCGAACAGCAGCTGTTCGTCAACGAGGCCACCCGCGCCGACGTGCCGCTGCCGTCGGTGACGCTGGAGACCGTCGGCCCGACGTTGCAGCGCTTCGGCACCGAGGACCAGAAGGCGAAGTTCCTGCCCGGCATCCTGCGCGGCGACGTCCACTTCGCGATCGGCTACACCGAGCCCGAAGCCGGCACGGACCTGGCGTCGCTGCGCACGCGAGCGGTCCGCGACGGCGCCGACTACGTCGTCAACGGGCAGAAGATCTTCACCACCGGCGGGCACGACGCCGATTACGTCTGGCTGGCCTGCCGCACCGATCCGGACGCGCCGAAACACCGCGGCATCTCGATCCTCATCGTCGACACCCGCGACCCCGGCTACTCGTGGACGCCGATCATCACGTCCGACGGCGCGCACCACGTCAACGCCACGTACTACCGCGACGTGCGGGTGCCGGTCACGATGCGTGTCGGCGAGGAGAACCGCGGCTGGCGGCTGATCACCACCCAGCTCAACCACGAGCGGGTGATGCTCGGCCCGGCCGGGCGGCTCGGCGGCCTGCTCGACCGGGTGCGCTCCTGGGCGTCCACCCGTACCGACCCGGACGGCACGCCGCTGCTCGACCGCCCCGACGTACGCCGCTCCCTCGGCCGGGTGCACGCGTTCCAGCGCGCCAACGAGCTGCTCAACTGGCAGGTGGCCGCGGCGGCCGGCGGCTCGGGGGAGATCGCCGACGCGTCCGCGTCGAAAGTGTTCGCCGCCCAGGCCGCCCAGTGGGCCGGGCCGCTGCTGGAGGACGTCGTGTCCCGCCACGGCGACCCGGCCGACCCGGAGACCGCCGCGCTGCTGCGCTGGCTCGACGTCCACCGCAAACGCAACACCGTGCTGACGTTCGGCGGCGGCGTCGACGAGATCCAGCGCGAGCTCATCGCCACCGCGGGCCTGGGCCTGGAGAGGGTGCCCCGATGACCGACATCCTCGAAGCCGCGGAGAAGATCCGGGCCCGCGGCGAGAGCGCGCCGTTCGTCGCCCGCGACCCGGTGAACGAGCCGGTGATGCACGCCTGGCTCGACGCGCTGGGTGACCCGAACCCGATCTACGTCGACGAGGACGCGGCGCGCGCGGCCGGTCACCCCGGCGTCGTCGTGCCGCCGGCGATGATCCAGGTCTGGACGATGCCGGGCCTGGGGCGGGTACGCGACGCCGACGACCCGCTCTGGCTGATGCTCGGGGTGCTCACCGAGGCCGGCTACCCCTCGATCGTCGCCACCGACTGCGACCAGACCTACCACCGCTACCTACGCCCCGGCGAACAGCTGACGGTGCGCTCCCGGCTGGGTGAGGTCACCGGTCCGAAGCAGACCGCGCTCGGCGAAGGCTGGTTCGTGACGACGCACAACACCTGGTACGCCGGCGACGAGCCGGTCGCCGAGATGGCGTGGCGGGTGCTGAAGTTCCGCCCGGCACCTCCGCCGCCGGCCGTGCTGCGCCCGGTGGTCAGCACGGACACCGCGTTCTTCTGGGAGGGCACCGCGGCCGGTGAGCTCCGCATCCAGCGGTGCGAGAAGTGCGGAACGCTGCGTCACCCGCCCGGGCCGTTCTGCCGGTCGTGCGGCTCGGAGTTCACCGGCTACCTCGTCGCGTCCGGGCGCGGCACGGTGTTCAGCTACGTCGTGCACCACCACCCGCCGGTTCCCGGGCGGCCGACGCCGTACGTCGTCGCGCTGGTGGAGCTGGAGGAGGGGGTGCGCATCCTCGGCGAGGTGCTGGACGGGCCGCCGGAAATCGGCACGCCCGTCGCGGTGGTGTGGCAACGCATCGATGATTCGCTGACTTTGCCCGCCTGGAGGGTTCGATGACGGAGCTACCTCCGCTGGTTCTCGACGTGACACCGACGTTCATCGTCAGCACCGCGATAGCGACGCGCGACTTCCAGGAGGTGCACCACGACCGTGACCTCGCGGTGGCGCGCGGCTCCCAGGACATCTTCCTCAACATCCTGACCACGACCGGCCTGGTGCAGCGCTACGTCACCGACTGGGCGGGCCCGTCGGCGCGGGTGGGCGGGGTGAAGATCCGGCTCGGCGTGCCCTGTTACGCGTACGACCAGCTGACGTTCTCGGGCTCGGTGACGTCGTCCGAGGGGACGGAGCTCACGGTGGCGGTGGTCGGCCGGGTGAGTCGTGGTGACCACGTCCGCGGAACCGTGAGGGTGACGCTGTGAGTCTGTCCGGCCGGGCCGCGCTGGTGGGGATCGGCGCCACCGACTTCTCCAAGGACTCCGGGCGCAGCGAACTCAAACTCGCCGCCCAGGCCGTGCGGGCCGCCCTCGACGACGCCGGGCTGACCCCCGCCGACGTGGACGGGCTGGTGAGCTTCACCCAGGACAACAACACCGAGATCGCGGTCGCCCGCGAGGTGGGCATCCCGGAGCTGACGTTCTTCAGCCGGATCCATTACGGGGGCGGCGCCGCCTGCGCCACCGTGCAGCAGGCCGCGATGGCGGTGGCGACCGGCGTCGCGTCGACGGTGGTCTGTTACCGGGCGTTCAACGAACGCTCGGGGCACCGGTTCGGCCAGGTGCAGGCGAACCTCGCCGTCGCACCGACGACCAGCGGTGTCGACGCCGGCTGGTCGTACCCGTTCGGGCTCGGCACGCCGGCCAGCTGGGTCGCGATGTTCGCGCAGCGCTACCTGCACACGTACGGCGCCACGTCCGAGGACCTGGGCCGGGTGGCGGTGACGATGCGCGCCCACGCGGCGACGAACCCGGCGGCCTGGTTCTACCAGCGCCCGATCACGCTGGAGCAGCACCAGGCGTCGCGGTGGATCTGCGAGCCGCTGCGGCTCTTCGACTGCTGCCAGGAGAGCGACGGCGGGGTGGCGCTGGTCGTGACGTCGGCCGAGCGTGCCCGTGATCTCCGGCGCAAGCCGGTGCGCATCGCCGGCGCGGCCCAGGGCAGCGGCGACGACGAGTACCTGATGACCAGCTACTACCGCGACGACCTGACCCGGCTGCCGGAACTGGGGACGGTGGCGCGCCAGCTGTGGGGGCAGGCCGGGCTGGGTCCGTCCGACGTGGACGTCGCCGTGCTCTACGACCACTTCACGCCGTTCGTGCTGGTGCAACTGGAGGAACTCGGCTTCTGCGGACGCGGCGAGGCCGCCGGGTTCGTCGCCGGCGGGGCGCTCGGGCTCGACGGCGCGCTCCCGACGAACCCGCACGGCGGGCAACTGGGGGAGGCGTACATCCACGGGATGAACGGCATCGCGGAGGCGGTGCGCCAACTGCGGGGCAGCGCGGTGAACCAGGTGGCGGGCGCGTCGACGGTGCTCGTGACCGCGGGCACCGGCGTCCCGACCAGCGGCCTGGTACTCACCGTCTAGGTGTTCTGTCCATGGACGTTGGTGACGGCCGGGGGTGACGTGAGGGAGGACCTCCGGGCAGGTGTGTAGCTGCCAAGCACACACAGCCTGTCGGTCCACGGAGGTCCTCCAGTGCCCCGCCGTAATGCCCCGCTGACCGAACTCGGACGGCTGCGGCTGGCCCGCTGCGTCGTCGAGGCCCGGTGGTCGTTGCGGCGGGCCGCCGACCGTTCCCAGGTCTCCCACCACCGCGGCCCGCTGGGCCGAGCGTTACCGCCGCCACGGCGCGGCCGGCATGGCCGACCGGTCCAGCCGCCCGCATCGCTCGCCGGCCCGCACCCCGATCAGCGTCGAACGCCGGATCGTGAAGATCCGGGTGGCCAAGCGCCTGGGACCAGCCCCGATCGCCGCCCGCCTGGGCCTGAACCCGGCCACCGTCCACCGCATCCTGACCCGCTACCGCCTGTTGCACACCGCCCTCGACGACCACTCCCGCCTGGCCTACACCGAAATCCTCGGCGACGAACGCGAACACACCGCCGCCGCGTTCTGGACCCGCGCCCAGGCCTGGTTCGCCGCCCGCGGGATCACCGTCGCCCGGGTCCTGACCGACAACGGCGCCTGCTACCGATCCCAGCCCTGGGCCCAAGCCCCGGCCGCGACCGGCATCCGACACAAACGCACCGGGCCCTACCGGTCGCAGACCAACGGCACAGTCGAACGGTTCCACCGCACCCTGTCCGAGGAATGGGCCTACGCCCGCCCCACCGCGGCCACACCGCCCTCGGCGGCCTACCACCGGCAGCCCGCGTCACCAACCTGTCGGGACAGAACATCTAGGGCTTGCGGGCCACCGCCCCGTAGCAGCTGGCCTCCGGCGGTGGCACCGGCACGCCCTCGGGGCGCCACTCGCTCACCGGCACGATTCCCGGCTCGACGAGCTCCAGCCCGGCGAAGAACCCCGCGACCTCGTCCTTCGAGCGCACCTGGGACGGGGTCGGGCTCGTCGCGTCGGCCGCCGCGACCCTCGCACGCACCGCCTCCGGCACCAGGTCGGCCGTGCCGTGCGAGATCACCAGGTACGACCCGGGCGGGAGCGCCTCCACCAGCGTCGCGACGTGCGCGTACGGCCGATCGGAATCCCGGACCAGGTGGAGGAGCGCGACGAGCAACAGCCCGATCGGCTCGTCGAAGTCGAGCGTGGACGCCGCCCGGTCCAGGATCACGCCCGGGGTCCGGAAATCGGCCTCCAGGTAAGCCGTGCCCCCGCCGCGCAGCAACGCGCGGGCGTGCGTCAACACAATCGGGTCGTTGTCGACGTAGACGACGCGCGCGTCGGGCGCCAGCGCCTGCGCGACCTCGTGGGTGTTGTTCGCGGTGGGGATGCCGGTGCCGATGTCGAGGAACTGCCGGACACCCGCCGCGCCGGCCAGGAACGAGACCGCGCGCCGCAGGAAGCGCCGGTTCTCGACCGCGAGCGTGCGGATGCTCGGATACGCGGCGGCGATCGCGTCGCCGGCGGCCCGGTCGACCGCGAAGTTGTCCGTGCCGCCGAGCCAGTAGTCGTACCGCCGGGCCGGGTGGGCGATGGACGTGTCGATACCGGGAGGCGCTGCTTCCACGTCCCTGATCCTAGATGGAGGGCACTCCGATTGCGTGGCCGACGATTCGGCGCGATCGTGGACGGGTGCCCTCGTTCGCGCGTGACCCCGGAACGGCGACGTACTACGAGCAGCGCGCCGCCGAGTACGACGAATGGTACGAGAGCCTGGGGCGGTTCGCTTCCCGCCCGCGCCCCGGCTGGGACGCCGAAGTCGATGATCTGTGCCGGTTCGTGCACGCCCTGGCACCCGCGCGCACGCTCGACGTCGCCTGCGGCAGTGGGTTTCTCACCCGGCACCTGCGTGGCTTCGTGGTCGCGCTCGACCAGAGCCCGTCGATGGTGACGCTGACCCAGCGACGCCTGCCGGCCGGTATCGCGATGCGCGGTGACGCGCTCGACCTGCCGTTCGCCGACGACAGCTTCGAGCGCGTGTTCACCGGCCACTTCTACGGGCACCTGCCCCCGGCCGAGCGCGCGGTGTTCCTCGGCGAGGCCCGCCGGGTGGCGAACGAGCTCGTCGTCGTGGACACCGCGCTGCGCCCGGGCGAGACCGCCGAACAGCTCCAGGAACGGATCCTCAACGACGGCTCGCGCCATCACGTGTTCAAGCGTTTCCTGAGCGCCGAGCAGCTGGCCGACGAGATCGGTGGTCAGCCGGTGCTGGCCGGGGACTGGTTCGTCGCGGCCGCCGCCTCACGCTGAATTTCCAGCGCGATGTCGATCAGCTGGTCCTCCTGGCCGCCGACGAGCTTGCGCGCGCCCGCCCGCACCAGGATCTCGGCGCCGGACACCTGGTAGCGCTCGGCCTGCCGGAACGCGTGCTTGAGGAAGCTGGAGTACACCCCGGCGTAGCCCATGATCAGCGCCATCCGGTCGAGACGGCACTCCTCGGGCATCGTCGGCAGCACCACGTCCTCGGCGGCGTCGACGATCGCGAAGAAGTCGATGCCGGTCTCGATGCCCAGCTTGTCGCACACCCCGACGAACGCCTCGACCGGCGTGTTGCCGGCCCCGGCCCCGAACCGCCGGGTGGACCCGTCGATCTGCTGCGCGCCGGCGCGGACGGCCAGCACCGAGTTGGCCACGCCCAGCCCGAGGTTCTCGTGCCCGTGGAAACCGACCGTCGCGTCGTCGCCCAGCTCGGCGACCAGCGCCGAGACCCGGTCACCCACCTGGTCCATCACCAGGGCGCCGGCCGAGTCGACCACGTAGACGCACTGGCAGCCGGCGTCGGCCATGATCCGGGCCTGCTTCGCCAGCTCCTCCGGTGGGATCGAGTGCGCCATCATCAGGAAACCGACGGTCTCCAGCCCGAGGTCGCGCGCGAGGCCGAAGTGCTGGATCGAGACGTCGGCCTCGGTGCAGTGCGTGGCCACCCGGCAGATCGCCGCGCCGTTGTCGGCCGAGGCCCGGATGTCGTCCTTCACCCCGACGCCCGGCAGCATCAGGAACGCGATCTTGGCCTGCGTGGCGGTGGCCACCGCGGTGCGGATGAGTTCCTGCTCCGGCGTGTGGCTGAACCCGTAGTTGTACGAGGAGCCGCCGAGCCCGTCCCCGTGGGTGACCTCGAGCACCGGCACCCCGGCGGCGTCCAGCGCGCCGACGACCGCGCGTACCTCGTCGACCGTGAACTGGTGGCGCTTCGCGTGCGAGCCGTCCCGCAGCGACGTGTCAGTGATGCGGATCATGCCGTCACCTTCCGGGAAGCGAGCTCGGCGCCGACCCGGGCGGCCGCCGCGGTCATGATGTCGAGGTTGCCGGCGTACGGGGGCAGGTAGTCGCCGGCGCCCTCGACCTCGATGAAGATGCTCACCCGGTCCTCGTCGAACTGCACCTCGTTGAGGAGCCGGTAACCGGGCACGTAGGTGGCCACGTCGGCGACCATCCGCTCCACCGACGCGGTGATCGCGGCCCGGTCGGCGTCGGGCGAGACCTGGCAGAAGATCGTGTCGCGCATGATCATCGGCGGATCGGCCGGGTTGAGGACGATGATCGCCTTGCCCTTTTCGGCGCCGCCGATCGTCTCGAGCCCGCGGCTGGTGACGCGGGTGAACTCGTCGATGTTGGCGCGGGTGCCCGGCCCGGCCGATTTCGACGCCACGGTGGCCACGATCTCGGCGTAGCGCACCGGAGTGGCCCGCGACACCGCCGCGACCATCGGAATCGTCGCCTGCCCACCGCAGGTGATCAAGTTGACGTTCGCCGCGCCCAGTTCGTCGCCCAGGTTCACCGACGGGATCACGGCGGGCCCGACCGCGGCCGGGGTCAGATCGACCGCGACGATGCCGGCCTCCGCGTACCGCGGCGCGTTGGCCCGGTGCACGGACGCCGAGGTGGCCTCGAACACCAGCTCCGGACGCTCGTCCCGCGTCAGGAGCCAGTCGACGCCCTCGGCGCTGACCTCCAGGCCCGCTTTCGCCGCGCGCCGCAGGCCCTCGCTGGCCGGGTCGATGCCGATCATCCACTGCGGCTCGACGGCGTCGGAGCGCAGCAGTTTGTACATCAGGTCGGTGCCGATGTTGCCGGAGCCGACGATCGCTGCCCGTGCTTTGCTCATGCGTCACCTCGCTGGGGTGGGGGAGTCACTTGAACGTGAGGCGCACCGCGCCGAGCGCACCGAACTCGGCGCGGAAGACGTCACCGGGGCGTGCGTCGACCGCGCGGGTGCAGGAGCCGGGCAGCACGACGTGCCCGGCGCGCAGCCGCACCCCGAACCGCGCGACCGTGCGGGCCAGCCAGGCGACCGCCACCAGCGGGTTGCCGAGCACGGCGGCCGACGTGCCCACGCCGACCTGCTCGTCGTTGCGGTGCAGGAGCACCGGGAGCGCGGTGAGGTCCACCGTGCGGGGATCGACGCGTGACTTGCCCAGCACGAAGCCGGCCGAGGAGGCGTTGTCGGCGATCGTGTCGGCCAGGGCGATCTTCCACTCGACGATGCGGCTGTCGATGAGTTCGAGCGCGGGCGCGATGGCCTCGGTGGCGGCGAGCGCCTGCTCCTCGGTGCAGTCCTCCGGCAGGTCCTCGCCGAGGATGAAACCGACCTCGGGCTCGACGCGCGGGAGCAGGTAGCGGCCCGCGTCGACCGGTTCGTCCTCGGTGTGGCGCATGTCGGCGAGCAGGTGCCCGTAGTCGGGCTCGTCGACGCCCATCATCTGCTGCATGGCCTCGGAGCTGAGCCCGACCTTGTGGCCGACCACCGCCGCGCTGCGCCGCTCGATGTTGAGCAGCTGGATGCGGTAGGCATCGCCGGCGCCGATGCCGGGATACGTGGTGATCAGCGGGGGGATCGCCACCCGGTCGCGCTCGGCCGCCCGGAGGGCGTCCGCCGCTGCGTGCAGTTCGACGTCGTCGAGCATGAGGGCTCCGGTCTAGAACGCGTTCTGATTCAAGCCTGGTCACACCATAGCGGTGCGGTCCGACTTTTCTATAACGTGTTACAGATCGAGAGGAGCTTCGATGTCCGCAGCGAAGAAGTTCGACCTGGTCGTCGTGGGTGCCGGCGGCGCGGGCATGACCGCGGCGCTCACCGCGGCCACGTCGGGCCTGCGCGCGATCGTGCTGGAGAAGTCGCCGTGTTACGGCGGTTCCACCGCCCGTTCCGGCGGCGGCGTCTGGATTCCGAACAACCACGTGCTCCAGCGCGACGGCGTCGTCGACGACGCGTCGGCGGCGGCCACCTACCTGGAGCACATCGTCACCACCGCGGCCCGCCCCGGCGACCCCGACGGCGCCGCGCTGCGGGAGGCGTTCCTGCGCCACGGGCCGGCCGTGCTGGCACTGCTGGAGCGCGAGACGCCGCTGCGCCTGGGCTGGGTGCGCGGCTACTCCGACTACTACCCGGAGGCGCCGGGCGGCCGTCCGATGGGGCGGTCGGTGGAGCCACGCCCGTTCGACGCGAGCGTGCTCGGGCCGCTGCGGTCGACGCTCGAACCGCCGTACCTGGCGGCGAAGGGCGGGCTGGCGATCACGCAGGCGGAGTTCCGCTGGCTGAACCTGGCGATGCGTCACCCGCGCGGGGTGTCCACCGCGGCCAGGGTCGGCGCGCGGGCCTGGGCGAGCCGGATGCGCCGGCGCGAGCTGCTGACGATGGGCCAGGCGCTGGCGGCCGGGTTACGGGCCGGGCTGGCGCGCCACGACGTGCCGGTGTCGCTGTCGACGCCGATGGCCGAGCTCGTCGTGGAGAACGGCCGGGTCGTCGGGGTGCGCACCGAGTCGGACGTGCTGCTCGCCGAGAAGGGGGTCGTGCTCACCGCGGGCGGGTTCGAGCGCGACGACACGATGCGCAAGAAGTACCAGAAGGAGCCGATCGGCACCGAGTGGACCGTCGGGGCCGAGGCGAACACCGGCGACGGTATCCGCACCGCGCAGGACCTCGGTGCGGCGGTGCAGCTGATGGACGACGCGTGGTGGGGCCCGTCGGTGCCGCTGCCCCGGGGGCCGTACTTCCTGCTCGCGGAGCGGTCGCTGCCGGGGTGCGTGCTCGTCGACGTCCAGGGCAGGCGGTTCGTCAACGAGGCCGCGCCCTACGTCGACGCCGTGCACGCGATCTACGAGCAGGCCGACCCGGCGGTGCCGGCGTGGCTGGTGTTCGACCAGCGCTACCGCGACCGGTACCTGTTCACCGCGAAGGGCCCGCGGCAGCCGCTGCCCGGCTCCTGGTACCGCGCGGGGGTGGCGGCGAAGTCGTCGTCGCTCGCCGGCCTCGCCGAGAAGATCGGGGTGCCGGCGTCCGCGCTGGAGGCCACCGTCGCCCGCTTCAACGGGTTCGCGTCGACCGGGAAGGACGAGGATTTCGGGCGGGGCGAATCGGCCTACGACCGCTACTACGGCGACCCGAGGGTGAAACCGAACCCCAACCTCGCGGCGCTGGTGAAGGCGCCGTTCTACGCGGTGAAGATCGTCCCGGGTGACCTCGGGACGAAGGGTGGCCTGGTCACCGACGAGCGCTCGCGGGTGCTGCGTGAGGACGGCGGCGTCATTCCGGGCCTCTACGCGGCGGGCAACACCAGCGCACAGGTGATGGGCCGCACCTACGCCGGCCCGGGGGCCACGCTCGGGCCCGCGATGACGTCGGGGTATCTGGCGGCGCTCGACGCGGCGGGTGCGCTGTAATTCCACTGTGAACCCGGAGATTGACACCTCGGTCGCCCATCCGGCCCGGCGCTACGACTACTGGCTCGGCGGCAGCGTGAACTTCGCTGCCGACCGGGCGTCGGGCGACGCCATCGCGGCCGCGTTCCCGAGCACCCGCACCGCCGCGGTGGAGAACCGCCGGTTCCTGCAGCGGGCGGTGAAGTATTTGTTCGACTCCGGCATCCGGCAGTTCCTGGACGTGGGCACGGGGATCCCGAGCGCCGGAAACGTGCACGAGGTCGCGCCCGACGCGCGGGTGGTCTACGTCGACAACGACCCGATCGTGCTGGTGCACGCCGGGCCGCTGCTGAGCCGGAACACCACGTACCTTGAGGGCGACGTACGCAGTCCCGGCGAGATCCTCGCGCGGGCACCGCTGGATTTTGATCAGCCGGTGGCGCTGCTGCTGTTCTCGGTTCTGCACTTCCTCGAGGACTCCGACCAGCCCTACGCGCACGTCGCGGAGCTGGTGGACGCGTTGGCGCCGGGAAGTTACCTCGCGTTGTCCCACGGCACGATCGACCACCAGACGCCGGAACAGCTCGAGGCGCTGGCCCCGATCATGGCGTCGACACCCGGGCAGTTCCGCTCGTTCGCCGAGGTGTCGCGTTTCTTCGACGGGCTCGAACTGGTGGAGCCGGGCCTGGTGGGTATCGCGGAGTGGCGGGCCTCCACCGACCTGGCCCCCGGCGACGTCGAGATGTGGGGCGGCGTGGCCCGCAAACCGTAATTCCGTTGGTGGCGCCCGCGTGGTCACCACCGTTCGGGTGGCGCTAACGGGGTGACAGCACGATCACCGGGATCTCGCGGTCGGTCCAGGACTGGTAGGCCTCGAAGTCGGCGTACACCTCCACGGCGCGTTTCCACAGGCGGGCTCGCTCCTCGCCGGTGGCCACGCGCGCGTGGACGGGACGGCGTTCGGGGCCGACCTGCACCGACGTGTCGGGGGTGGCGCACAGGTTCCGGTACCACTGCGGATGTGCGGCGAGGCCACCCTGCGACGCCACGACGATCAGGTCGTCGCCGTCGACCAGGTAGAGCAGTGGCACCGTGAAGATCCGGCCCGACTTACGGCCGCGGTGGTCCAGCAGCAACGTCGCCACCGGTTTGCGGAAACCGGCACCGATGCGCCACTTCCCGCCGACCCGCCCGCTGGTGCGCCGGTACACCCACACCTGGGCACGCGACGCGTACCGGAAGATCGTCGGCAGCAGCGGCGAATCCAGCCCCTTGGGCCTGGGCGGGAGGCTCATGCGTCGTACGACACTTTGAACGGGCCGGCCTTCGGCGTCGACTGGCACGCCAGCACGTACCCGTCGGCCAGGTCGGTGGCGTCGAGCACCTCGTTGTTGGCCATCTCCACCTCGCCGTCGACGAGCAGGCACGTGCACGCGCCGCAGCGCCCCTCGCGGCACGACGACGGCGCGGCCAGGCCGTGCTCCACCAGGACGTCGAGCATCCGCCGCCCCTCCGGCCACGCCAGCGTGTGCCACGAACCGTCGATCTCCACCTCGAGCGGCTCGCCCTCGGCCGTCCGGGGGGCGAACGCCACGTCGGCGAACGGGTCCTCGGCCAGCGACTGGAACTTCTCGACGTGGATGCGCGCGACGTCCGCGTCGCGCAGCGCGGTGTCGGCGGCCAGCATGAACGGCGCCGGACCGCACAGGAACACCTCGGCGCCGGCGGCCCACGGGCGGAGCAACGGCGCCAGCGCGGCCGGTGTCGGCAGGCCGCTCACCGACTCCAGCCAGTGCAGCACGGTGAGCCGGTCGGGGTACTTCTCGGCCAGCGCGCGGAGCGTGGCGGCGAAGATCACCGACTTCTCGTCGCGGTTGGCGTAGAAGAGCGTCACGTGCCCGGTGCCGGACGTCAGCACCGTGCGCAGGATGCCGAGCACGGGTGTGCTGCCGCTGCCCGCCGCCACCAGCAGGAACGAACCGTCGAGCGAGCGCGGGTGGAACCTCCCGGCGGGCGGCAGCACCTCGAGCGTGTCGCCGGCGGCCACGTTGGCGTGCAGCCACACCGAGCCGTACCCGTCGGACGTGCGCTTGACGGTGATGGTCAGCGGATCACCGGGGGCGTTGCAGAGTGAGTAGCACCGGGCGACGGCCGGCTCGACCGGCACCCGCACGGTGAGGAACTGGCCGGGCTTGTGCGCGAAGACCTCGGTGAGCTCCGGCGGGACGTCGAGGACGAACGACCGGGCGTCGTCGGTCTCGGCCACGACCTCGGCCACCCGCACGTGGTACGAGGTCACGAACGCTCCGCGGCCCGGATCGACGCGCCGAGCCGCGCGCACGCCCGCACCGGGGCGCCGTCGGGCCCCCGGTCGAGCAACTCGGGGCAGGCGGCGTCGGGCGGCCACTGGATCGACGTCTGCTTCGCGCTCGCGTGACGAACCAGCACGGTGGTGGTGCACGCGCCGCACGCCACCGGGTGGTAGCCGCCGTGCAGCTGCTCCTCCCGGTGGTCGTCCCGGGAGAGGGCCCGCGTCACGAATCCGCCTCCGACGACGCCGCCCGGGCCAGGTTCTCGGCCACCTCGGCCTCCCACGTCTCCACCGCGCGGGCGGTGTCGACCTCGAACTCGTACCGGGCCACCATGTCGCCGGTGACCTCGGCCGCGTCCACGTAGAACTGCTCGTACCAGCGGCGCAGCTGGTAGACCGGCCCGTCCTCCTCGCAGAGCAGCGGGTTCTCGATCGGCGTCTTGTTGCGCCAGATCTCGACGTCCTGCAGGAAGCCGGTGCCGTAGCCCTTGGAGAGCTTGCGCGCGATCTTGTCCGACGTCACGTCGTCGACCCCGGGGATCTTCTTGACCATGACGCCCCACTGCAGCATGAACGACGTCGGCGAGACCGGGTAGTGGCAGTTGATGAGCACGGTTTCGAGCGTGAAACCGTTGGCCATCTCGTTCCACAGGTAGTCGATCATGTACGACGGGCCGTAGTACGACGCGTCGGAACGCAGCAGGTCACCCGGATCGCTGTTGGCTCCCAGCCCGGTGTCGGGCCGGGCCCGCGAGTGCAGGTACTGGCTCGCGACGTGGCCCTCGAACACGTTCTTGAAGTACACCGGGAACGCGTGATGAATGTAGAAGAAATGGGCCATGTCGACCATGTTGTCGATGATCTCCCGGCAGTGGGAGCCCTCGACGAGCACGCTGTCCCAGGTCCAGGAGCTGTACGTGTCGCGGTCGGCGATCGCCGGGATGTCGACGCCCGGTGGCGGGGGATTGCCCTCCGGGTCGTTGTAGACGAACAGCTGGTCGTTGCGCTCGAGCGTCAGCCACGAGCGGGTGCGTGCCCGCGGCGGCACCCGGCGCGCGTACGGGATCGCCGCGCAGCGCCCGTTGCCCGACCAGCGCCAGTCGTGGAACGGGCAGGCCACCTCGTCGCCCTTGACCGTGCCCTGGGTGAGATCGCCGCCCATGTGCCGGCAGTACCCGTCGAGCACGTGGATGGCGCCGGCCGTGTCGGCGAACACGACGAGCTTGGTGCCGAACGCCTGCACCGCGTGCGGTTTGCCGTCGCGGAACTGCTCGGCCAGCCCGATGCAGTGCCAACCGCGTGCGTAGCGCGCCTGCGGAGCGCCCGCATCGATCGCCCGCACCTCACCGTCGGAGCTCGTCAGCGTCATGCTGAACCTCCCGATCTTTCGGGCCCTGACATAGAACAGGTTATAGTTTTGATCCCGAGGAGCGCTACCCGGCTCTGACGTGCGGCTCCTCGACACGAAAAAGAACGTGTTCTAGGCTACCTTGACGCACCGATGGACGGAGAGAGCCCAGCGATGGAGACCGTCGACGAAAAAGTGCTGGACGCGGTACGCGACCTCCTCCCGGTGCTCTCCGAGCGCGCCGCGGAGACGGAGGCGGGGCGCCGCATTCCCGCCGCGTCGATCCAGGCGCTGCAGGAGACCGGCGTGCTCCGCCTGCTGCAGCCGCAGCGCTACGGCGGCCACGAGGCGCACCCGATCGTGTTCTACAAGGCCGTCCGGCTGATCGCCAGCGCGTGCGGCGCCACCGGCTGGGTCACGTCGGTGCTCGGCGTCCACCCGTGGCACGTCGGGCTGTTCGCGGAGGAGGCGCAGCGCGAGGTCTGGGCCGAGGATCTCGACACGCGCATCTCGTCGTCGTACGCACCGCAGGGGCGGGGCACCGCGGTCGACGGCGGCTTCCGGTTCACCGGCCGCTGGAGCTTCTCGTCCGGGTCCGACCACGCCAGCTGGGTGCTGGTCGGCGGCCTGGTGATCGGGGCCGACGGCCGCCCCACCGACTTCCGCACGTTCCTCGTGCCGCGCGCCGACTACACGGTGGTCGACGTCTGGGACACCGTCGGCCTGCGCGGCACCGGCTCCAACGACGTGGTCATCGAGGACGTGTTCGTGCCCGAGCACCGCACGCTCTCGTTCCAGAACACGGCGAAGTGCCGGTGCCCGGGCCAGGAGCTCAACGACGGCCCGCTGTTCCGCATGCCGTACGGCACGATCCACCCGTTCGCGATCACCGCGCCGCTGATCGGCATGGCCGACGGCGCGTACGAGGCCTACGCCGGGCACACGAAGGCGCGGGTCCGCGCGTCGTACCTGGGCGAGAAGGCCAAGGACGACCCGTTCGCGCAGGTACGCGTCGCGCGCGCGGCGGCCGAGATCGACGCCGCCTGGCTGCAGCTCGAGCGCGACATCAACGAGGAGTACGCGCTCGCGGTGGAGAACACCCGCATCCCGATCGAGATGCGGTTACGCGCCCGCCGCGACCAGGTGCTCGGCAGCGCGCGGGCGATCGACGCCACCGACAGCCTCTACGAGAGCGCCGGCGGGAAGGCGATCAACGCGCCGTCGGTGATCTCCCGGTTCTGGCGCGACGCCCACGCGGCCCGGGTGCACGCGGCGAACGACGTCGAACGGGCCCTGGTGATGTACGGGCGGGTCGAGCTGGGGCTCCCGGTCACCGACGGGATGTTCTGATGAGCGGCACCACGCTCACCGTGGCGTCCGGTCTGGACGTGCACTACCACGACGTCGGGAACGAGTCGGCCGAGCGGCCGCCGCTGGTGCTCCTGCACGGCGGCGGGCCGGGCGCGAACGCGTGGAGCAACTTCGGGCGCAACGTCGAGGTGTTCAGCAAGTCGGCGCGGGTGCTCGCGGTCGACATGCCCGGCTTCGGACGCTCGGGCAAGCGCACCGAGCATCCCCAGTACTTCACGTACGCGGCGGGCGTGCTCGCGGAGCTGCTCGACGAGCTGAACATCCCGACGGTCGACCTGGTCGGCAACTCGCTGGGCGGCGGAGTGGCGACCCGCTTCGCGCTCACCCATCCCGACCGGGCCCGGCGGCTCGTGCTGATGGCCCCGGGTGGGCTGGGCCTGAACGTGTTCGCCGCCGACCCCACCGAGGGGGTGCAGCGGCTGGGCCGCTTCGGCGCCCCGCCGGGCCCCACCCCCGAGAAGCTCAAAGCGTTCCTGCGCACGCTGGTGTACGACCAGTCGATGATCACCGACGAGCTGGTCGCGGAGCGCTTCGCCGCCGCGAGCGATCCCGAGTCGCTGCAGGCGATGGTCGCGATGGGCATGTCGTTCTTCCAGCACCCCGAGGAAGGCCAGCTCTGGCGGGAGGCGCACCGGCTGCGCCGTCCCACGCTGCTGATCTGGGGCCGGGAAGACCGCGTGAACCCGCTCGACGGCGCCCTGGTCGCGCTCAAGCAGCTGCCCGACGTCCAGCTGCACGTGTTCAGCCGGTGCGGGCACTGGGCGCAGCTCGAGAAGTTCGACGAGTTCAACCGACTGACGGAGGAGTTTCTCCGATGATCAAGTCGCTGGGATATCTCCGCATCGAGTGCACCGACCTCGACGCCTGGCGCACGTACGGGCTGAAGGTCCTCGGCATGGTCGAGGGGCGCGATGCACCCCCGGGAGAACTCCATCTCCGCATGGACGACTTCCCCGCCCGGCTCGTGATCGTCGCCGGTGAGGCCGACCGGCTGTCCGCGACCGGCTGGGAAACCGCGAACGAGGAGGGCTTGCGGGACATCGCCGATCGCCTCGACGCGGCCGGCGTTCCCTGGAAGGACGGCACGCCCGAGCAGAAAGCGTCCCGCAAAGTCACCGGGCTGATCCTGTTCGAGGACCCCTCCGGCAACACGCAGGAGGTGTTCAGCGGCGTCGCCCTGCAGCACCGCCGGGTGGTGAGCCCGTACGGGCACCGGTTCGTCACCGGGGAGCAGGGGCTCGGGCACGTCGTGCTCTCCACCCGCGACGACGAGGAGGCGCTGCGCTTCTACCGGGACGTGCTCGGGTTCAAGCTGCGTGACTCGATGCGGTTGCCCGCGATGGCGGTCGGCCGCCCGGCGGACGGGCCGCCGGCGTGGCTGCGCTTCTTCGGCTGCAACCCGCGCCACCACAGCCTCGCGTTCCTGCCGATGCCGACCCCGTCGGGCATCGTCCACCTGATGGTGGAGGTGGAGGACACCGACGACGTCGGGCTCGCGCTCGACCGGGCGCGTCGTTACGAAGTGCCGATGTCGGCGACGCTCGGCCGCCACGTCAACGACCTGATGCTCTCGTTCTACATGAAGACGCCCGGCGGTTTCGACGTCGAGTTCGGCACCGGCGGACGGCAGGTCGAGGACGACGACTGGATCGCGCGGGAGAGCACCGCGGTGAGCCTCTGGGGGCATGACTTCAGTGTCGGCCACAACGGTTGATCCACGCACGTTCCGGTCCGTGCTCGGGCAGTTCTGTACCGGCGTCACGGTGGTGACCGCGACCCTCGACGGCGAGCCGGTCGGTTTCGCGTGCCAGTCGTTCTCCGCGTTGTCACTCGATCCGCCGCTGGTGGTGTTCTGCCCGAGCGCGACGTCACGCAGCTGGCCGGTCATCGCGCGCGCCGGCACGTTCTGCGTCAACGTGCTCGGCGCCGACCAGGCCGACGTCAGCGCGGTCTTCGGGGCCCGGCGCACGGACAAGTTCGACGTGGTCGAGTGGAGCGCGGCGCCGTCCGGGTCGCCGGTGCTGCACGGCGCACTGGCCTGGATCGACTGCCGGGTCGAGGCGGTGCACCCGGGCGGTGACCACCGGATCGTCGTCGGCCGGGTCGACGCGTTGGAGGCGCCCGGCGCCGGGCACGCACCGCTGCTGTTCCACCGGGGCCGCTACACCGCGACGTCCGACCCGGAGCCGTGGTTCGCCTGGCCGGAACCCGACGACTGGATCTGAACGTGTGATCACCGGCCCACCGGGAATCCATTGTCTGCTCCTAGTTTCGGGAGGAAACAATGGACCATCACGAACTGCGTATCGAGGCACGAACGCCTGAGGAAGTGCTCTACGTCTGTTCGCAGCCCGAATGTGGACGGCGAGTCGTTGCCGGTCCGAACGGGCTCACCGTGATCGACCAGGGTGATTTCTTCGCGACGCACTCGGGCGGATCGCCGGAATTGCGCGTGAACCTCTCGGTGCTCCGCTGAGGACGCCCTGAGCTCGCGCTTAGCCGAAGCTGAAGCCGGGTTCGGGGCGCGGAACGGGAGGGTCGCTAAGCGCGGTCCCTAGCGTTTCTCCGGAGGCCGCCGAGCCACGGCGACCCGGAAGTCCGGAGGTTTTTCCGATGGCGTTGCAGTTCGATCCCTACGTGGGTCCGCGTAATCCGGGTGACCCCAGTTCCATCGAGGGGGCCATCACGTCGTTGGTCGTCATCGATCCGCAGCCGTTCAACGGCGGGAGCGGTAACCACGTCGTGGACCCGGCGAAGCCGTTCAAGCTCCGGGTCGAATGGGAAGTCGCCGGCCAGCTCGCCCCGCTCTTCCTCGACCGCGGTGCGCCCACCTGGCTCGTACGGACCTACGCGGAGTCGATCGGCCCCGGCCAGGAGATCGAGCTCGCGCGGGACACCACCGTCGCGCGGCGCGGTGCGGCGGCGGCGAACCCGGATCCGTTGCGGCCGAACCGGGAGCTGTTCGCGGTCGAGCTGACCGTCCCGGCGAACGCGCTGAGCGAGGACGGCCCGAACAGCAGCGGCCTCTACAAGCTGGTCGCGACCGTGTTCCTGGACAGCCAGTCGGTCGGGTCGCCCGGTTACGACCTGACCGGCTACTTCGAAGGGCCGATCATCCAGGTCGAATCGCAGTCGTGACCGAGCGCCGGGCCGCCGCCGGTCCGGCCGCCGGTGCGAGCTTCCGCGACCTGGAAGGCATCGGGGCGGGTGCGGAGTCGCGTCTGCACCGCGCCGGTGTCCTCACCTGGGCGGCGCTCACCGAGGTCGTGGGCGCGCTGCGGAGCACCCGGCAGCGGACCGGCGACCGGTTGCAGGAGCTGTACGAGCAACTCGCGCAACACGGTGCCGGCGATCCCGGGCCGGCGCTGGACCAGCGGCACGAGGCGTTCGTGCTGCGGCTCTCGCTGACCGAGGACGGCCGGCCGACGCACGGCACGATCACCCACGTGCGCAGCGGACGCGAACTGGCCGTGGCCGGCTGGGGAGCGGACGCGATCGCGCGGTTCGTCGAAGCGGAGGCCGGCGTGGATCCCACGCCGGCCCCCACCGCACTCCCGGCCGCCGCACCCGCGCCCGGACCCGGACCCGCGCCCGGACCCGGACCCGCGCCCGGACCCGGACCCGCGCCCGGAACCGCGGCGGCGGCCGCGCCCGGACCCGCACCCGTCGGGAGTGCGTGGCCGGTGCCGCCTCCGTTGGCGGCGTGCCGGGGGAGCGGGTCGCAGGGATGGGCGGCCGTGTTCGAGGCCGGGACCGTCGTCGGTGGTCCGGGCACCGTCGAGCACACCCTCCGGCCGCTCGACCCCGGCCGGGCGTCCTCGTTCCGCTACTACGCCGACCTGCTCGACCGGCCGTACGGCGAGCCGGGCGGCTGGACGGTCCGCGCCGGGCTGAGCGGCGCCCACGAACTCCCCGCGCCGCTGACGCTCCGGTTCGCCGACGTCCCGCTGCCCCCGGGCGTCCGACGGGTGCGTGTTCGACTCGTCGGGCTCGACGGCGCCCTTCCGCGGCTCATCGCGGCCGGATAGACCGGTAGAGCGCCGTGGTCTCCGGCGCCGGCTCGACCGAGAGCGTCGCGGCGAGCAGGCGCCGGCACAGCTCGTACTGACGCCGGGCCTGGTGGGGTCGTCCCTGGCGGGCGTAACAGCGCATCAGCAGGCGGTGGGCGTCCTCCCGGCAGGGGTCCACCTCCAGCACCCGGTGCGCGGTCACCACGCAGTCGTCGATCCGGCCGGTCCGCAGCGCGATGCGGCCGGCGGCGTCGAGCGCGTCGAGGTACCGCAGGCGCAGGCTCTCGCGGGGAAGCAGCGTCCACGACTCGTACGGCACGTCGGCGGCGAAGTCCCCCCGGTACAGATCGATGGCCTGGTGGTAGGCGCTCAGCGCGACGTCGGGCCGGCCGGCGGAGCGCGCGGCGCCCAGCGCCTCCTCGAACTCCTCGACGTCGGTACGCACGCGCACCGCCGGGGCGATCCGGTACTCACCCGACGCGTACTCGATGACGTGGTCGTTCGTCGCCGAGCGCAGCGCGGAGCGCAGACCGCTGACCGCCACCTGGAGCCGGTTGCGTGCCGCCCGCCCGTCGACGTCGGGCCAGAACTCCTCGAGCAGCTGGTCGCGCGGGCAGCGTCGATCCGGGCGGGTCAGCAGGAACCGCAGCACGCTGCGCCCGCGCCGCCCGGGGAAATCGACCACGACACCGTCCACCCGCACCTCGAACCCCCCGAACAACCGGACCTCGACGACACCCCGCCCCGTCCACCGAGACCCCTGATCCTCCGACGACCGAGACCCCTGATCGCCCGTCGATCGAGACCGCCGATCGTCCGGCGGACGGAGCCGCCGATCGTCCGGCGACCCCGGCCCGGCCGCCGCCGGCCGCGCCACGACCGGAGAAGGCCCCCGCCGGGCCAGCGCGCGCCGCAGCGGCGCCAGCCAGATCGGACGGACCCAGCTCCACGACTCCTCCAGCGGGACGAGCCACGGCCGCAGGTCGGCGGCCCGGACGACGCCGGTGTCGAGCTGCGGGTGCCAGTAACCGGTCGTCGCGCACGTCTCGAGCGCCGAGCGCTGCGCCGGGGTGCAGAGGTCGAGGAGCGCGGCGGTGACCCGCTCGAGCGTCCGGGTGCGTCCCGCGAGCGCGCCGAGCAGGACGTCGTGCGGCCAGACCGCGGCGGCGTCGAGCAGGTCGGTGGCCACGGCCGGCCGCCGCTCGGCCAGGCGGGTCAGCCGTCTCGCGGCCACCGGGGCGGAGGCGAGGAGGCCGACCCGGGCGGCCAGCCCGTCGACGCCCCCGAGCGCGGCCGGCGCCACCAGGGCGTCCGGAGCGAACCGGACCACCGGGAGACGCAGGCCTTCGGCCACCACGACGAGGCGGACGCCCCGGTCCGACGCGAGCGGGCGCAGGCCGGTCATCAACCGGCCGATCGCGGTGGTGAGGTCGGTGACCTCGACGACCACGACGGCTCCCTCCGGCGAGCCGAGCAGCGCCCGTTCCAACCGGCGACGCGGGTCGTCGGTGGGGTGCGTGTCGGCGCGCCACCGTTTCGCGCACGCCTCGGCGAGCGCCGCGTCGAGGGACCGGAGGTTCCGCTGGGGCCGCCGTAGCCAGACGCACCCGTTCCAGCGGTTGCGCGACGCTATCGCCGCCGCGAGCCGTTCGGCCAGGTAAGAGCCCACCGGGCCGGAGATGACCGTATAGCCCGAGGCGTCGAGCATCCCCGCGTGAGGTGGTGCTCCGGGCGGACCCGCCGGCAGCGGCCGCATCAGCTGAGGAAGGAGCATCGGTGCCCCCGACCGACGCTGAGATCAGCACTGGAGGTTTCCAGCCACGAACAGGCATACCAGGAGTCGGCGCCCGGAGTCAGCAGGGTTTTCCCTCGGGACTGTGGACAGTGGTCCGGCTGGGCCCGTGCGCCCCACGGCTAGCTTCGTTTGCGTACCATCGCTCACCGTGACCGGTCTGGCGCTGCAGAACGTCTCCGTCCGGTTCGGGCGCCGCGACCCCTGGGTGCTCACCGGCGTCAACGGTGTGCTGCCGCGCGGCACGGTGACGGCGGTGACCGGCCGCAACGGCGCCGGGAAGACGACGTTGCTGCGGGTGCTGGCCGGGGTGCTGGCGCCGAGCCGCGGCGAGGTGGTGGGGCGCCCGGCGATCGTGGGGTGGGTGCCGGAGCGGTTCCCGGCCGAGCAGTCCTGGACGACCAGGCAGTACCTGACCAACGTCGGCCGGGTCCGCGGCCGGACGCTCGGCGCTGCGGTGATCGACGCGTGGGCCGAGCGCCTGCACCTCACGCCGTTCCTCGACACCCGCCTGACCGAACTGTCCAAGGGCACCGCCCAGAAGGTCGGGCTGGTGCAGGCGCTCGTGGTCCGCCCCGACCTGCTCGTGCTGGACGAGCCGTGGGAGGGGCTGGACGCGGCGACCAGGACCGAGCTGCCCGTGCTGGTGCGTGAGGTCACCGCGGCCGGGGGCGTGGTCGTGGTCTCCGATCACCGGGGTGAGCTGGCCGGGCTGCGCCCGGATGCCGAGTGGTGTCTGGCCGACGGCCGCCTGACGGCGCGGGCCACGTCCCGGGAAGCGCAGGTGATCGAAGTGGTGGTCGACGCGGAGGAGGTCGCCGCGGTGGTGGCGTGGCTGCGTGCCGGCGGGCACGTGGTGCGATCGGTGGAGGCCGCCCGGTGAGCGTCGGGACCGCGTCGCGGGTCGGCGCGCTCGCCGGCAACCGGGTGTCCGGCTACGCGCGCACCCGCCGTGCGCTCGCACCGCTGATCGCCACCGTGGCGCTGCTCGCGATCCTGCACGCCGGTGGCGCCGCGCCCGGCGTCGAGGCGTACGGCACGTCCGCGCTGGTGCTGCTGCCGGTGCTGGCCTGGCAGGCCAAACTCGTGCTGGACGCCGAGCCGGACACACAGCGGCTGCTCTCCAGCGTGCTGGTCGGCGGGCCGGCGCGGGAGGTGTTCGCCGGGTTGCTGGCGGCGTTGCTGCCCGCGGCGCTGACGATCGCCGTCGCGCTCGTGCTGCCCTGGGTGATCGGGGCGATCCAGACCGGGCACGCCGTCACCGGCCTGCTGTTCGGGCTGTGGATCCACCTGCTGAGCGCGCTGACCGGGCTGGCGATCGGGGCGTGGGCGTCCCGGGCGACCAGCCCCGACCTCGGCCGCGCGACGATCGTGCTGGTGGCCGGCGTCGTCCTGGTGCTGGGCCTGGGGTCGGGGTCGGTCGATCCGCTCGGGTGGCTGGTGCCGCGCCTGACCGCGTCCGTTCGCGCGGCCAACGACCACGCCGTGGCCGACGTCGTGCTGCTGAGCGTGCACGCGCTGGTGTGGATCGGGCTGGTGCTGGCCGGTTACGTGCGGACGAGGCTGACTACACGCGCGTGAGGATCGTCGCGGTGGCCAGCGCGCCGCCGGCGCACATCGTCACCAGTGCGGTCTCGGCGTCGCGGCGTTCGAGCTCGTGCAGCGCGGTGGTGAGCAGCCGCGCGCCGGTGGACCCGACCGGGTGCCCGAGCGCGATCGCGCCGCCGTTGACGTTGACGCGGTCGGCCGCCGGTTCGTGCACCGACATCCAGGACAGCGGGATCGACGCGAACGCCTCGTTGACCTCGAACACGTCGATGTCGCCGATCTTCATCCCGGCGGTGGCCAGCACCTTCGCGGTGGCCTGCACCGGCCCGTCGAGGTGGTAGTACGTCTCGGCGCCGACCAGCGCCTGCGCGACGATGCGGGCGCGCGGCGCCAACCCGCGCTCGGCCGCGGCCGCGGCGTCCATCAGCAGCAGCGCGGCCGCGCCGTCGGAGATCTGCGACGACGTACCGGCCGTATGCACCCCACCGTCGAGCACCGGCTTCAGCGCGCCCAGCCCTTCGAGCGTGGTGTCGCGCAGCCCCTCGTCGCGCCGGACGACGGTGCCGTCGGGCAGCTCCACCGGCACGATCTCGCGCTCGAACCGCCCCTCGGCCCAGGCCGCGGCGGCCAGCGCCTGCGACCGGACGCCGAACGCGTCGGTGTCGGCGCGGGTGAGGCCCCGGCGCACCGCGATGCGCTCGGCGGCGTCGTACTGGTTGGGCAGGTCGATGGTCCAGCTGTCGGGCTTCGGCTTCTTCTCCGCCGAGATGTTGCTGCCCAGCGGCTGGCGCGACATCGCCTCCACGCCGCACCCGATGCCCGCGGTGATCGCGTCGGCCGCGATCAGCGCCGCGACCAGGTGCGTGGCCTGCTGGGCCGAGCCGCACTGCGCGTCGATCGTCGTCGCGCCGGTGCTCTCCGGCAGGCCCGCGTGCAGCCAGGCCACCCGGGTGACGTTCCCCGCCTGCTCACCGGCCTGGGTGACGCACCCGCCGATGACCTGCTCGACCTCGGCGGCGGGGAGACCGGCGCGCTCGACGGCCGCGCGCTGGGCGACGCCGAGCAGCTCGGCCGGGAACAGGCCGGAGAGCTGGCCGCGGCGACGCCCGATCGGCGTCCGCACGGCCGACACGATGACCGGGGTTCCCATACGTGCTCCTTCGCTCGGGGGCGCCCCAATACTAGAACAGGTTCCAGTTGATCATGTAGCGTCTGGTTACTCGCACGGATACCTCACAGCGGAGGTCGTCGTCATGACCGCTCCCGACATTCCCGCCGGCATCGACTTCACCGATCCCGACCTGTACATGCAGGAGGGCGTGCCGCTGGAGAAGTTCGCCGAGCTACGCCGCACCGCCCCGGTCTGGTGGAACGCGCAACCGCACGGCATCGCCGGCTTCGAGGACGACGGGTACTGGGTGGTCACCCGCCACGCCGACATCGTCGACATCTCCCGGAACCCGTCGGTGTTCTCGAGCACCACCAACACCGCGATCGTCCGGTTCGGGCCCGACATGACGCGCGAGGCCATCGACATGCAGTCGCTGATCCTGCTGAACATGGACCCACCGAAACACACCGCGCAGCGCTCGATCGTGTCCAGGATGTTCACGCCCCGGGCGGTGAACAGCCTGCGTGAGGAGCTCGCCACCCGGGCCCGCACGATCGTCGACGAGGCCGCCGCGAAGGGCGAGGGCGACTTCGTCAACGACGTCGCGGTCGAGTTGCCGCTGCAGGCGATCGCCGGTCTGCTCGGCGTCTCCCAGGAGGACCGGCACAAGGTCTTCGAGTGGTCGAACCAGATGATCGGCTCCGACGACGACGAGCTGGCCACCGAGGCGTCGAACATGGCGTCGGCGAACATGCTCGGGTACGCGATGGGGATGGCCGAGGAGCGCCGGAAGTGCCCCGCCAACGACCTCGTCACGACGCTGATCAACGCGCAGGAGGGCGAGAGCGGCCTCTCCGACGACGAGTTCGGGTTCTTCGTCCTCATCCTGGCCGTGGCCGGCAACGAGACCACGCGCAACGCGATCACCCACGGGATGAACGCGTTCCTCGACCACCCCGATCAGTGGGAGCTCTACAAGAAGGAACGGCCGCGCACCGCGCCCGACGAGATCGTGCGGTGGGCCACGCCGATCATCGCGTTCCAGCGCACCGCGACGCGCGACACCGAGCTCGGCGGCCAGCAGATCAAGGCCGGCCAGCGCGTCGCGATGTTCTACAGCTCGGCCAACAACGACACCGAGGTCTTCGACCACCCGGAGAAGTTCGACATCATGCGCAGCCCCAACCCGCACCTCGGGTTCGGCGGCAGCGGCACCCACTACTGCATCGGCGCGAACCTCGCCCGCCTGGAGATCGACCTCATCTTCAACGCGATCGCCGACCACATGCCCGACATCCAGAAGATCGCCGAACCGGCCCGCCTGCGCTCCGGCTGGATCAACGGAATCAAACACCTCCCCGTGAAGTACGCCTAGTGGGCGGCCCGGCCAGCGCCGCCCTGGGCGGGCTCCAGGTTTCAGACACTCGCGCCTGGCGGCGCTCGACAAGCTCGCGGAGGCCTTGATGCGGCTCGGACTGCAGCTCGGGTATTGGGGGGCGGCGCCGCCCGAAGGCGCGCCCGCGCTCGTCGCCGCGGCCGAGGAAGCCGGGTTCGACGCGGTCTACACCGCCGAAGCGTGGGGGTCGGACGCGTTCACGCCGCTGGCCTGGTGGGGTGCGTCGACGCGGCGGATCGGGCTGGGCACCGCGGTCGTGCAGATCTCGGCACGCACCCCGGCCGCGTGTGCCATGCACGCGCTCACGCTCGACCACCTCTCCGGCGGCCGGTTCTCGCTCGGGCTGGGCGTCTCCGGGCCCCAGGTCGTCGAGGGCTGGTACGGGCAGCCGTTCGCCAAGCCGCTGGCCCGCACGCGCGAGTACGTCCGCGTCGTCCGGGACGTGCTCGCCCGGCAGGCCCCGGTCACCAACGACGGGCCGCACTACCCGCTGCCGTACTCCGGCGAGGGCGCGCTCGGGCTCGGCAAGCCGCTCAAGCCGATCACCCACCCGCTCCGCGCCGACCTGCCGATCCTGCTCGGCTCCGAAGGCCCGAAGAACGTCGCGCTCACCGGCGAGATCGCCGACGGCTGGATCGCGGTGTTCTACTCCCCGCGCCTGGGCGGCACGTACGAGGAGTGGCTCGGCGAAGGGCTGGCCCGGCCCGGCGCGCGGCGCACCCGCGACGAGTTCGAGGTGGTCACGAACTGCCAGATCATCGTCACCGACGACCGGCGTCCCGGCCTCGACGCGCAGAAGCCCGCGTTGGCGCACTACATCGGCGGGATGGGCGCGCCCGGCATGAACTTCCACGCCGACCTGTTCGTGCGCGCCGGCTTCAAGGAGGCCGTGGACGACATCACGTCGTTGTTCGCGGCCGGCCGCCGGGCCGAGGCGGTCGCCGCGGTGCCCGACGAGATGGTCGACGAGATCTCGATCGTCGGCGACGCCGACCACGTGCGCCGGGAGATCGCCCGCCGCGAGGCGGCGGGCGTCACGATGCTCCTCACCGGCTGCCGCACAGCGGCCGAGATCCACGCGTTAGGCGCTGTCGTAGGTACGGCGGAGCTCTCGCTTTAGCACCTTCCCGGTGGGCCCGAGGGGGAGCGCCTCCACGTAGTCGACGACCTTGGGGAGCTTGTAGCCGGCCAGCCGGGTGCGGGCGAACGCGATCAGGCCGTCGGCGTCGGGCACGCTGCCCGGCCGGGCCACCACGACGGCCACCACGGCCTCGCCCCAGGTCGGGTCGGGCCGCCCGACCACGGCCACCCCGGCGACGTCGGGGTGGTCGGCGAGGACGGCCTCGACCTCGGCCGGGAACACGTTCTCGCCCCCGGTGATGATCATGTCCTTGAGCCGGTCGGAGATCGTCAGGTAGCCCTCGGCGTCGAGGCTGCCGATGTCGCCGGTGTGCAGCCACCCGTCCGCGTCCAGCAGCGCCGCGGTGGTCTCCGGCTGGTTGTGGTAGCCGGGGGTGTTCACCACGCTCCTGACCAGGATCTCGCCCGGTGCGCCCGCGGGCACCTCGGTGCCGTCCACCGGGTCGACGATACGCAGCTCCACCCACGGGTACGGCTTGCCCGCCGCGCGCAGCAGGTGCTCGCGCGGCCCGCCCGGATCGTGGTCGTCCGCGTCGAGCTGCACGATCGCGCCCTGGGTCTCGGTCAGGCCGTAGAGCTGGAAGAGCGGGCGGCCGAACGTCGCCAGGGCCCGGCGCAGCAACGCCGGGGTGATCGGGGAGGCGCCGTAGGCGATCGAGCGCAGCGCCGAGTAGTCGCGCTCGGCCGCGCCGGGCAGGGCGACGAGCATGCCGATCACCGACGGCACCAGGAACGTGTTCGTCACGCGCTGCTCGACGATCAGGTCGAGCAGGTCCTGGGGCACGAGGTCGCGGATGATCACGCCGTGCGCGCCGAACAGCAGGCCCACCAGCGCGAAACCGAGCCCACCGATGTGGAACATCGGCATCGCGACGAGCGTCACCGAGTCGCCGTCGATGCCCCACGAGCGCGCCGCGCCCTCCTCCCCGACGCTCAGCGTGCGGTTGGTCGTGAGGACGCCTTTGGGGCGCCCGGTGGTGCCCGAGGTGTAGAGCTGGAAGACGACGGTGTCCAAGTCGCCGCGGAAGCCGGTGTCGTCGGCCGGGGCGGCGCCCAGCCACTGCTCGTAGTCGGCGCCGAGCTGCACGGTCTTCACGACCGAGCCGACGGCCACCGCGACCCGCTCGGCGGTCTCCGCGAACTCGGGCGCGGCGAACAGCACCACCGCGCCGGCGTCCTCCACCACCGGGGCCAGCTCGGACGCGGTCAGCCGCCAGTTGAGCGGGATCAGCACCGCGCCGAGTTTCCAGGCCGCCACCAGCACCTCGACCGTCTCGATCGAGTTCTTGTCGAGCACCGCGACCCGATCACCCTCCCCGACCCCGTCGGCACGCAGCGCGTTCGCGATGCGGGCGGCGCGTTCGTCCAGTTCGGAGTAGGTGAGCGTGCGGTCGCCCCAGGTCAGGGCCGGGTGGTCGCCGCGCTGCGCGGCATGTCGTCGAGTGAGATCAGCTACCCGGAAATCAGCGTCCATGCCGGCCACCTCGCTGTCGCCGCAGTCGGAGTGCCCTCACGGTAAGCGCGGTCTCCGGGGACGATCAACCGTCCGCGCCGGTCAAGTTAACGGTGATTCGACGCCTGGACGTTCGGTCGTCGGGCGCTCCAAGCCGGACGGTCCCGGGGGAGTCGGGCATTTGGGCGTCAGGCGATGGGCGGGAGTCGCCGTTGACCGTTGTGATCAACAGGAACCTGTTCTAATTTGATGCCATGGTCCTCACCGTGGCAGACCTCGTAGAACATGCCGTCGATCTCGTGCCCGACCGCGACGCCCTGGTCTTCGGGGAGCGCCGCGCGACCTATGCCCAATTCGAGGCGCGGGCCAACCAGTTGGCCCACCACCTGGCCCGACACGGCGTCAAGCCGGGCGACCACGTCGCTCTGCACGCGGCCAACTCGATGGAGGCCGCCGAGACGATGTTCGCCGTGTGCAAACTGCGCGCCGCGACCATCAACATCAATTTCCGGAGCACCGAGAACGAGTTACGATATGTCCTCCGTGACTCCGATGCCGTCGCGGTCGTCTCGCAGCGCGGGCTGGCCGCCGAGGTGGGCGCGGTCCGCGACGACTGCCCCGACCTGAAGCACGTGCTCGAGTTCGGCGATCCGTCGACCGGGTACGAGGAGGCGCTGGCCGCCGAGTCGCCGGAGCGGGACTTCCCGGAACGCGATCCCAACGACCTGTTCATCATCTACACCGGCGGCACCACCGGGCGTCCGAAGGGCGTGATGTGGCGCCAGGAGGACATCTGGCGGGTGCTCGGCGGCGGCGTCGACTTCATGACCGGCGAGCCGATCCAGGACGAGTGGGAGCAGGCACGCAGCGGCGTCGACTCCGGGCTGGTCCGGCTGGTCGCCGCCCCGCTGATCCACGGCGCGGCCCAGTGGACGCTGTTCGGCGGCCTCTTCACCGGCAGCACGATCGTGCTGATGCCGCGCTTCGACGCGCACGAGGTGTGGCGGGCCATCACCGCCGAGCGGGTCAACGTCATCGCGATCGTCGGTGACGCGATGGCCCGTCCGCTGCTCGAGGCCTACCGCGAGGGACCGCCGGACGGCGGGACGTACGACCCCTCCTCGCTGCTCGCGATCTCCAGCACCGCCGCGCTGATGTCCCCGTCGGTGAAGCGCGAGTACCTCGAGACGTTCCCCAACAGCTTCCTCACCGAGGCCGTCGGCTCGTCGGAGACCGGCTTCAGCGGCATCGGCGCGATCAGCAAGGACAACATCGAGCCCCGCGGCCCCCGGGTGAACTCCAGCCGGGAGACGATCGTCATCGACGAGTACAACAAGCCGATCACCCCCGGCTCCGGCCAGGTGGGCCGGCTGGCCCGGGGCGGCTACCTGCCGCAGGGCTACTACAAGGACCCGGAGAAGACCGCGGCGCTCTTCGCCGAGGTCGAGGGCAAGCGCTACACGGTGCCCGGCGACTTCGCGATCCCCGAGGCCGACGGCACGTTCCTGCTGCTCGGCCGCGGCAACACGTGCATCAACACCGGCGGGGAGAAGGTGTTCCCGGAGGAGGTCGAGGGCGCGCTCAAGGCCCACCCGGGGGTCTACGACGCGCTGGTCGTCGGCGTCCCGGACGAGCGGCTGGGCTGGCGCGTCGGCGCGATCGTGCAGTGGCGCGAGGGCCACGAGCCGGACGCCGCGGCGCTGGACGCGACCGGCCGGGAGGAGCTGTCGGGGTACAAGATGCCGCGGTCGTACTGGTGGGTGGACCAGATGCCGCGGCTCGCGACCGGCAAGGCCGACTACACGGGCGCCCGGCGTCACACCGAACAGAACCCGCCGTCGCAGGAACTGGCGCGCCACTAAGGAGACATGCAGCTTGCGTACAGATCTGTGTGACCGGCTCGGCATCGAGCACCCGATCTTCGGGTTCACGCCGTCGGAACACGTCGCGGCCGCGGTCAGCCGGGCCGGTGGCCTCGGGGTACTCGGCGCCGTCCGCTACAACGACCCGGCCGACCTGGCGGCCGCGCTGGACTGGATGGACGCCAACACCGACGGGCGGCCGTACGGGGTCGACGTCGTGATGCCGATGAAGGCCCCCACCGAGGGCTCGATCGGCGACCTGTCCGCGCTCGTGCCGCCCGCGCACCGCGACTTCGTCGAGAAGACGCTGCACGAGCTGGGCGTCCCGCCGCTGCCGGCGGAGGAGAACGACCAGGGGGTCCTCGGCTGGCTGCACTCGGTGGCGCGCGCCCACGTCGAGATCGCGCTGGAGCACCGGCCGGCGCTGATCGCCAACGCGCTCGGGTCCCCGCCCGCCGACGTGATCGGCCAGGCCCACGACCGCGGCATCCTCGTCGCGGCGCTCGCCGGCCGGGTCGACCACGCCCGCCGCCAGGTCGCCGACGGCGTCGACATCGTGGTGGCGCAGGGCTCGGAGGCCGGTGGGCACACCGGCGAGGTCGGCACGATGGTGCTGGTGCCGGAGATCGTCGACGCGGTCGGCGACCAGGTCCCGGTCCTCGCGGCCGGTGGCATCGGGTCCGGGCGGCAGGTGACCGCGGCCCTCGCGCTCGGCGCGTCCGGGGTGTGGATGGGGTCGACCTGGCTGCTCACGTCGGAGTACGCGGAGGGCCTGCCGGGCCAGACCGCGGTGAGCCGGGCGCTGCTCAACGCGTCGTCCTCCGACACGGTCCGGGCCCGGATCTACTCCGGGAAGATGGCCCGGCTGCTGAAGAGCAAGTGGACCGAGGCGTGGGCCGCGCCGGGTGCGCCCGACCCGCTGCCGATGCCGCTGCAGAACCTGCTCGTCGGCGAGGCGCACCGGCGGATCTCCGCCGCCGACGACCCCGAGGTCGTGGCGATGCCGGCCGGCCAGATCATCGGCCGGTTCGACACGCTGCGTCCGGTCGCCGACGTCATCGCCGACATCGTGGAGGAAGCCGAGGAGACCCGCGCCCGCCTAGCGAAGTAACGCCGCGGGGGTGTCGCGCACGAACCGCAGCAGCGCCTCCTGGTCGCGCCGGACGCGGCCGGGAGGCGAGACGATGAGGCGGTCCACCCCCGCCTCGGCGTAGGCGGCGACGAGCGTGGCGTCGAGCGGTGTGCGGCCGCTCGGCGTCACCGAGATCTCCAGCGTGCCGAGCTCCGCCGGCCGGTCCAGGTTGTCGGCGAGCTCGGCCAGCTGGGTGACGGTCGCGGCCGTCTCCTCCGGGGTGACGGCCCAGCCGTACCAGCCGTGCCCCCGCAGCACCGTGCGGCGCAACGCACCCGGTGACGCCCCGCCGACGTGCAGCGGCGGCCCGCCGGCACGCACCGGGCGCGGTTCGGCGGTGACCCCGCTAATCGACACCCGCGGCCCCACGACATGCACCGACGACGTCGTCCACAGGGCCTGCAGCGCGTCCAGGTAGTCGTCGGTGCGTACCCCGCGGTCGGCGAGCGAGACGCCGAGCGCCCGGAACTCCGGCTCGAGGTAGCCCACCCCGACGCCGAACAGGAAGCGGCCCCGCGACAGCCGGTCGACGCTCACCACCTGCTTGGCCAGGATCACCGGCTGGTGCACGGGCACCACCGTGACGCCGGTGCCGAGCAGCAGCGTGCTGGTGGCCCCGGCGAGGTGGCCCAGCGCGACGAACGGGTCGAGGAACGGCGTCTCCGGCCGGGTGGGCGACGCCGGGACCGGCGGGTCGGGCAGCGCGTAGTGCTCGCCGGTCCAGACGCTCTCCCAGCCGGCCTCCTCGGCCGCGACGGCGACGTCGACCGCGAGCTGCGGGTCGAGCGCGCAGAGGTCGGTGTTGATACCGAACAGCCCCAGTCGCATGGGGGAGCAGGCTACTCCGTGGCCAGCACCGTACCCAGCCCCAGGAGCGCGGTGGTGGCGCCTCCGCCCTCGAACTCGACCCGTTTGGCCGCGGTGAAGTAGCGGTGCGCCGGGTGCGAGACGTCGATGCCGGTGCCGCCGTGGATGTGCACGAGCGTGTGGGCGACCCGGTGCCCGGCCTCGGCCGTCCAGAACTCGGCCGTCGCCACCGCCGCGGTCGCGTCGTCGCCGTCGGAGACCGCGAACGCCGCGTTCCAGAGCGTCAGCTCGACCGCCTGGACGTCGACGTACGCGTTCGCCACCCGCTGGCTCACGGCCTGGAACGAGCCGACCGGCTTGCCGAACTGCACCCGGGTGCGTGCGTGCTCGGCGGTGAGCTCGAGCGCCGCCTGCAGGACGCCGAGCTGGTACGCCGAGCGGGCCACCGCCGCGCGGGCACGCAGCCAGCCGGCCACGTCGTCGCCGTCGAGCCGCCGGTCGTCGGTGAGCTCCACGTCGTCCAGGCGCAGCCGGCCGGCGTCGTCGAGGTCGGTGGTGGCCTGCCGCTCGATCGTCACGCCGGGGTCGTCCGAGGCCACCACGAACACCCCGGCCACGGTCTCGACCAGCAGGGCGTCGGCGATCGGGCCGGCCGGTACCGCGTCCACCGCGCCGGTCAGCAGCCAGCCGCCGCCCGCCCGGCCCGCGGCGGCCGGCGGCCGCACGTCGGGATGGGCCAGCGCGGCGGTGAGCACGACCTGTCCGCTGACGGCCGGCGCCAGCCACCGCAGACGCAGGTCGGCCGAGCCGAACCGGGCCAGCGCCGGTGCGGCGACCGCGATCGTCGGCAGGTAGGGCACCGGGGCCAGGCCGCGGCCCAGCTCGATCAGGACCGAGCACTGGTCGAGCAGGTCGTCGGCGCCGAGGATGCCGGTCTCGGCGAGCACGTCCCAGAGTGCGCGGTCGAACCGCGAGCCCGCGGCCTCGGCCGCCCGCAGCCGTTCCGCGGTGACCTGGTCGGTGACGATGCGCCGGGTGAGGGCCGCGAGCTCGACCTGGGTCTCAGTGAGGGAGAAGTCCATCGTCTACCGCCGTCCGACCGGCAGCCGGAGTCCCGCGGCTGCGATGATGTCGCGCTGGATCTCGTTCGTGCCGCCGCCGAACGTGAGGATGAGCGCGGAGCGGTGCGCCCGCTCGATGCGGCCCCTCAACGCGCCGGCGCGCAGCGTGGCCGACGGCCCGAGCACCTCCATCAGCAGGCGGTAGGCCTCGGTGGCCAGCTCGGTGCCGTAGACCTTGGTGGCCGACGCCGCGGCCGGCGTGAGGTCGGGCTCCCAGGCCGTGCGCAGGTTCATCAGCCGCAGCACCTCGACGTGGGCGTGCACCCGCGCCAGGTGCAGCTGCACCCACTCGGCGTCGAGCAGCCGCTTGCCGTTGCGCCCCGGCGTGGCCGCCGCCCAGGCGCGCACGTCGGCCAGCGCCCGGCGCAGCGGTGCCGCCGAGGTGAGCGCCACCCGCTCGTGGTTGAGCTGGTTGGTGATCAGCGCCCAGCCCTCGTTCTCACCGCCGATGCGTGCGTCCACCGGCACCCGGACGTCCTCGTAGTACGTCGCGCTGGTGGTGACCCCCGCCATCGTGTGCACCGGCGTCCACGAGAAGCCGGCCGAGTCGGTGGGCACGACCAGCACCGACAGCCCGCGGTGACGCACGGCCTCCGGGTCGGTGCGGCAGGCCAGCCAGACGTAGTCGGCGTACCCGACCAGGCTCGTCCACATCTTCTGGCCTTTGATCACGTACTCGTCGCCGTCCCGGACGGCCTTCGTGCGCAGCGACGCCAGGTCGGTGCCCGCGCCCGGTTCGGAGTAGCCGATCGCGAAGTGCAGCTCGCCGCCCGCGATGCGGGGCAGGTAGTCGCGCTTCTGCTCCTCGGTGCCGTGGCGCATGATCGTCGGCCCGACCGTGTTGAGCGTCAGGAACGGGATCGGCACCCCGGCGATCGCGGCCTCGTCGAGGAAGATCAGCTGATCGAGCTGGGAGCGGCCCTGCCCGCCGTACTCGGTGGGCCAGCCGAGCACCAGCCAGCCGTCCTTGCCGAGCTGCCGGACGACCTCGCGGTAGGCGTTGCCCTCGCCGTAGTCGTCCTCGCCGGTCTCGAGCGCCTCGCGCCGCTCGGGCGTCATCAGCGCGTCGAAGTACGCGCGCAACTCGGCGGCCAAGGCCTGTTGCTCCCGCGTGTAGCGCAGCCGCATCCGCCCCTCCTCGGTCGAACGGTTTCCGCTAGCGTAGAACGTGTTCTAGATTGTTGGCGAGTGATCACGGTGACCGACTACCTGAGCATCGGAGAACGGGTTCTATGTCGCTGGAAGGACGGGTCGCGATCGTGACCGGGGCCGGCTCCGGTCTGGGGCGGGCGGAGGCGCTCGCGCTCGAGGAGGCCGGCGCGTCGGTCGTCCTGAACGACGTGGCCGATCTGCCGCCCGGCGCCGTCGGCGTGCGCGGCGACGTCAGCGACTCGGACGTGGCCCGCGCGCTCGTCGACACCGCGATCAGCCGCTACGGGCGGCTCGACGTCGTCGTCAACAACGCCGGCGTCGTGCGTGACCGGATGCTGTTCTCGATGTCCGACGAGGAGTGGGACCTGGTTGTCCGGGTGCACCTGCGCGGCCACTTCCTGCTCTGCCGCAACGCCGGGGCGTACTGGCGCGACCTCTCCAAGTCCACCGGTGAACCGGTCTACGGGCGGCTGATCAACACCACCTCGGAGGCCTGGTTCCTCGGCGCGGTGGCGCAGCCGAACTACGCCGCGGCCAAGGGCGGCATCACCGCGTTGACGGTGGCCGCCGCGCGCGGGCTCTCCCGCTACGGGGTGCGGGCGAACGCGATCTGCCCGCGGGCACGCACGGCGATGACCGAACCGGTCTACGGGCCGGCGCCCGCCGAGGGCCCCGATCCGCTGGGCGTCGAACACGTCACGCCGCTCGTCACCTATCTGGCGTCGCCGGCCGCTGACCGCGTCAACGGGCAGGTGTTCTTCGTGCACGGCGGCATGGTGGCGGTGCTGGCGCCGCCCACCGTCGGGGCCCGGTTCGACGCGGCCGACGCGGCCTGGGCCGACGGCGAGCTGGACCAGGCCCTCGGCGACCACTTCGCCGACTCCACGCCCGACCAGGTGTTCACCGGCCGGGAGATCTCGTTGCTCGAGCGGAAGGTCTGACGCATGCGGCTGAACGGCAAGATCGCGTTGATCACCGGCGCGGCCCGCGGGCAGGGTGCCGCCGCGGCCCGGCGGTTCGTGGCCGAGGGCGCCCAGGTGCTGCTCACCGACGTCCTCGAGGAGGACGGCGCGAAGCTGGCCGCCGAACTCGGCGACGCGGCCACGTTCCTGGCCCTGGACGTCAGCGACGAGAACGCCTGGGCCACCGCGGCCGGGGTGCTGCGTGAACGGTTCGGGCGCCTGGACGTGCTGGTCAACAACGCCGGGCTGTTGCACTTCTCCGCGCTGGCCGACACCACGCTGGCCGACTACGAGCGGGTCATCCGCGTCAACCAGTTCGGCACGTTCCTCGGCATGCGCACCGCGGTGCCGCTGATGCGTGAGCGCGGCGGGTCGATCGTCAACGTCTCCTCGATCGAGGGCCTGGGCGGGATGGCGCTGCTGGTCGCGTACGCGTCGAGCAAGTTCGCGATCCGCGGCATGACGAAGGTCGCCGCGATGGAGCTGGGCCAGTACGACATCCGGGTGAACTCGGTGCACCCCGGCGCGGTCGACACCGCGATGGTGTCCAACGCGCTCGGCGGCATGCCCGTCGACGTCGAGCCGATCGGCAAGCGGGTGCCGCTCAGGCGGGTCGCGTCGGCCGACGACATCGCGAACATGGTGCTGTTCCTGGCCTCCGACGAGAGCAACTACTGCACCGGCGGTGAGTTCGTCGTGGACGGTGGCGTGACCGCCTCGCATCTGCTCGCGAACATCCTTCGGTAGTGGACCGGCGCGGGTAGCGTCGATGCGGTGATCGTCGATCGGGAGCAGGTCGCGGCGGGCCTGCCGGAGCTCGTGGTCGGCCCACCGATCGGGTCGGGTCCGCGCGGGCCGGTCTTCGTCGCGACCGACCGGGTCACCGGGGCGGCGCGGGCGGTGAAGGCGCTGCCGGTTCCCGCGTCCGGCACGTCGCTGGGCGCGCCCGACCATCCGCACGTGGTGCCGGTGGTGGAGCACACCACGTCCGGCGGGCTCTGGCTGGTCGTCAGTGAGCTGATGGCCGGTGGTTCGCTGGACGAGCAGCGACACCCGACGCCGGAGGCGGTGTGCGCGTGGGCGCTGGCGGCCGCCTCGGCGCTGGCGGCGGCGCACGGCGCGGGCCTGGTGCACGGCGGGATCACCGCCACGAACCTCCTTCTCGACGCCGAGGGCGCGCTGAAGGTGAGCGACTTCGGGTACGCCGTGCTCGGGTCGGACGTCGACCCCGAACCGGCCGACGACGTGTCCGCGCTGGCCACCGTGCTCGACCGTCTGCTGGCGGCCGTGGACGAGCCACTGCCCGAGGTGGCGGCGGTGCTGGGGGACATGCGCGACGACGAACCGCGGGCCCGGCCGTCGGCGGAAGCCTGCGTGTCCCGGCTCGCCGCCGCGGCCGCCAGCGACCTGGGCCCCGACTGGCCGTGGCGCTCCGGCGTTCCGCTGCGCATCGTCCCGGCCCGCGGCCGGGGCTTCGGCGCCGGTCCACCCCGGCCGAGCGGCGCGGGCTCGCGGCGGCCGGATGACGCTGCTGGGTCGTGGCGGCCGGATGACGCTGCTGGGTCGTGGCGGCCGGATGACGCTGCCGGGTCGTGGCGGCCGGGTGTCGGGGCCGGGTTCCCTCGGTCGGGCGCTGCGGGGTCGCCGGGCGGCTCGGCGCCTCGGCTCGGGCGCCGTCGGGTCGCGGTCGCGGCGGGGTGTGCGCTGGTGCTGGCCGCGATCGGGGCCGGGGTCCGGCTCGTCGACGTCGGAGCGCCACCGTCACCGTCCGCCCCCGCGGTGGAGCGCGCGCTGGCCCCGAAACCCACCGACGCGTCGGCGATCTACCACGGCGCCCCGGGCACCGCGACCCGCCTGGCGTACGGGTCGGTCAGCGACCGGGTCGCGTTCCTCGACGCGACGGGCTCGCTGTACGTCTGGACGCCCGGCCAGGTCTGGGCACCGGGCCGGCCGGACGCGGTCGGCCCGATCGGGGCCGCCTCCGCATTCGACGACGTGCGCTTCGACGAGGGCGGCAGCGGCGTCATCACGGCCGGGTCCGACGGCACGGTGCGGGTGTGGTCCCCCGACACCGGCCGGCTGTCCTACGGCCCGCTGCCCGGCCTGGACCGGGGCGTGGTGGCGCTCGCCGAGACGGGCCAGGGCGCGGTCGTCGCGGTCGCCGACGCCACCGGGATCCGCATCGACCGCGACGAGACGTTCGTCGGGAAGGCGGCGATACCGGGGGTGCGTGTCGCCGAGCGGGGCCTGCGCTTCAGCCCCGACGGCCGGACGCTCGCGGCCGCCGGTCCGGCCGGGGTCCAGCTGTGGGAGGTGGCCACCGGCGCGCTACGCACGCCGGTGACGGGGGCGACCGGGCACACCGCGCCGGTGTTCAGCCCGGACGGGCGCCGGCTCGCCGCGGCGTCCGGGCCGGAGACCGTGCGGGTCTGGGACCTCGGCACCGGCCGCCCGGTCGGGCCCGACCTGCCGGTGGGCGAGCTCAGCACCGACAGCGCGATCACGTTCGACGAGTACGGCGAGCAGCTCGTCACCGCCGTGGACCGCACCGTCACCCGCTGGAACCCCGTCACCGGCGCCACGGGGGGCGACACCCGCGCCCTCTCCACCGGGGCGACGCCGGGCAGCGCCGCGTTCAACCGGGACGCCACCCGGCTGGCGGTCGCGTTCGACGACGGCACGGTCCGCGTCTTCGCCCTGCGCTGACCCCGGCCGCCGCCCGCGAACCCGCGCGGTGCGCCCCTCCGCCCGCGCCCTACCCTGTCCGACGTGGACCAGTGGCAGCAGGAACTCACGACGGCCTTCGAGATACTGCTGGGCCGCCCGCTCGGCACGTTCTCGACGTCGTCGCGGTACGTCGTCTACGCCTGGGCGGACGAGATGTCGGCCGATGCGTTCGACGACCTCTTCCACGGTGACCTCGACCTGGCGACGATCGCCGACGGTGAGCTGATCGACGAGCCGGGTGAGCCCCACGAAGCGATGCTCTCCTGGGACCGGTTCGCCGTCGACCACGGCCGGTCGGTCTGGTCGATCGAGGACGGGGTGGTCGACGACCTGGGGGTGGTGGCGGCCGATCTGCGTGCCGCGGGCCGCCGGGACGACTCCACCTGGACGATCGCCGGCGCCGACCTCGCGCGGGTGCTGCTCGCCCACCGCGACACGCTGGACGAGGCCGAGACCGACGACGCCGCCGGTGACGTGCACTGGCTGCAGCGCGTCCACACCGACGGCACGCTCGCCGGCGCGATGCGCGCGGCCACCTGGACTCTGGACGGGCCGTCCGGTCTGCTCCCACCGGCCGACGCGGTCGGGGTCGAGCCGGAGTGGGCCGAGGCGCTCACCGGGGTCGGCGACCCGCGGTTGCGTGATCACCTCCGCATGCTCTGCCTCACCGCGCACTCGGCCCGGAGCGAGGGCGCCTACTACCTCGGGCGCGGCTACTCCTTCTGTTTCGAGGTGATCGCCGGCCGGCCGGGGC
Organism: Cryptosporangium japonicum; assembly: GCF_039524755.1. NCBI lineage: Bacteria > Bacillati > Actinomycetota > Actinomycetes > Cryptosporangiales > Cryptosporangiaceae > Cryptosporangium > Cryptosporangium japonicum. Next base: position 277,827 of record NZ_BAAAGX010000028.1, on the reverse strand, counting down.
ATGAGGTGGTGGCCGGCTGGGAGTTCGGCGAGGGCCAGGGCGCCCTGGCGGTGTTCGAGGTCAAGTAAGCCCCACCGGTGCCGACGACCGAACGGGCGAGAAGAACGCGCGGAGGTCGGCGGCCAGGAGTTCCGGCACCTCCAGGCCGGCGAAGTGGCCGCCGCGGTCGAACTCGGACCAGTGCCGGACGTCGTAGACCCGCTCGGCGAGGGAGCGCACCGGCCGGGTGATGTCGTGCGCGAACACGGCCACGCCGAGCGGCACCGGGCAGGGGAGCGGCCCGGCGACGGTCTCACGGTGCAGGCGCGCCGAGGTGTTCGCCGTGCGGGTGAGCCAGTACAGCATGACGTCGGTGAGCAGGCGGTCCGCGCCCACCGGCGTCGCCGGGTCGCCCCACTCGGCGAACCGCTCGGCGATCCACGCGAGTTGCCCGACGGGGGAGTCGGTGAGCGCGTAGGCCACGGTCTGGGGGGTCTGCGCGTTGAGCACCCGCACCCCCGGCTGGTGCGCGAGGTACTGCCGGGTCTGCGCCAGCCGCTCCTCGTCGTCGGGTGAGTACGCTCCGTCGGCCGGCGGTGTCGGCAGGTAACTCAGGTGGACGCCGACGACCCGCTCGGGCGCCAGCGCGCCGAGCACCCGCGAGATCGCCGATCCCCAGTCGCCGCCGTGCGCGCCGAACCGGTCGTAGCCGAGCCGGTCCATCAGCTCGAGCCACGCGGCGGCGACGCGGGGAACGTCCCAGCCCCGCGTCGACCGGGAGAACCCGAAGCCGGGGATCGACGGGATCACCAGGTGGAAGTCGGAGAGCAGCGGGACGACGTCGAGGAACTCGACGATCGAACCGGGCCAGCCGTGGGTGAGCAGCAGCGGCAGGGCGTCGGGGCGCGCGGAGCGGACGTGCAGGAAGTGGACGGTCGTGCCGTCGAACTCGGTCGTGAACTGCGGGTACGTGTTGAGTTCGGCCTCGGCCGCACGCCAGTCGTAGGTGGAGCGCCAGTAGGCCGCCAACTCGTGCAGCGCGGCGAGCGGATAGCCGTGGCCGTCCGGTAACGCCGAGGGCCAGCGGGTGGCGTCGAGCCGGGCGGCCAGGTCGTCGAGGTCGGAGTCGGGGACGCCGACGCGAAAGGGGAAGATCATCGTTAGTGCTCCTAACGTTTGTGAGCCTAACGATAATTGGGCCGAGACCGTTAGGTCAACTAACGTTCAGGCATGGAACCCGCGTTCTCCCGGCTGCCGACGCTCCCGAGCTGGCTGCTCTCCCAGGTCGCGCAGCAGGCCGGACGGCTGGTGTCCGACGGGTTCGCGGCCGTGGGCGCCCGCGGCTACCACTACCGGCTGCTCGGAGCGCTCGCCGAGGCCGGCCCGTCGAGCCAGGCCGAGCTCGGCCGCCGCAGCGGGATCCACCTGAGCGACGTCGTGGCGGCACTGAACGAGCTCGAAGCCGACGGCCACGTGCGGCGCCGCCCCGACCCGTCCGACAAGCGCCGCAACGTCGTCACGCTCACCGCGGCGGGCACGAAGCGCCTGGCCGCGCTGGAGGACCGGGTCGCCGAGGTGCAGGACGAGATCCTGGCCCCGCTGGACGCGGCGGAACGCGAGCAGTTCGTCGCGCTACTCCGCCGGCTGCGCGCCCATCACTCGAAGCGGGACGTGTCCCCGGCGCCGTGACGCAGGATCTCCGGCTCGTCGCCGGAGAGGTCCACGACCGTGGTGAGCTCCGTGCCGCACTCGCCGGCGTCCACGACCGCGTCGATCTGGTGGTCGAGCCGGTCCTGGATCTCCCAGGCCTGGGTCAGCGGCTCCTCGTCGCCGGGCAGCGTCAGCGTCGTCGAGAGCAGCGGCTCGCCGAGCTCGGCGAGGATCGCCTGGGTGACCGTGTGCTCCGGGATACGCACGCCGACCGTCTTCTTCTTCGCGTGCAGCAGCCGCTTCGGCACTTCCCGGGTGGCCGGGAGGATGAACGTGTAGGGCCCCGGCGTCGACGCCTTCACCGACCGGAACACCGCGTTGCTGATCTGCACGAACTGACCGAGCTGGGCGAAGTCGCGGCAGACCAGCGTGAAGTGGTGCCGGTCGTCGAGCTTGCGGATCGCCTTGATGCGGTCCAGGCCCTCCCGGTTGCCGACCTGGCAGCCGAGCGCGTAGCAGGAGTCCGTCGGGTACGCGATCAGCCCGCCACCGCGGATCAGCGTCACGATCTGACTGATCGCGCGCGGCTGCGGATTGATCGGGTGGACGTCGATGAACCGGGCCATTCCCGGGAGCCTAGCCTGGAGCCTCGTGACACAAGCTCCGGCCCGGTTCGCCGCGCTGAGGAATCGCGACTGCCGGCCGTACCTCATCGGTGCGGCGCTCGCGATGATGGCCGACAACATCGAACACGTCCTCACCTACTGGGTGCTCTGGGAGAAGTTCCACTCCCCGGCGCTCGCGGGCTTCGAGGTGATCAGCCACTGGCTGCCGTTCCTGCTGTTCTCGGTGTACTTCGGCGGCCTGGCCGACCGGTTCGACTGCCGCCGGGTGATCCAGGCCGCGCAGGCGCTGTTCATGCTCGTCTCGGTGGGGTGGGGCGTGCTGTTCCTCACCGACACGCTGCAGGTGTGGAACGCCTGCCTGCTGCTGGTGCTGCACGGCCTGGCCGGTGCGCTCTGGGGACCGGGCGAACAGCTCATGCTGCACGACTTCGTCGGCGACGACGAGTTGCCGAGCGCGGTACGCCTCAACGCGACGTTCCGCAGCCTGGGCATCCTGTTCGGCCCGGTCGTCGGGTCGGCGCTGCTGCTGAGCATCGGCCCCACCGCGGGCATCTTCATCAACGTGCTGTTCTACCTGCCGCTGACGCTGTTCCTGTTCCGGACGAAGTTCACCGGCCACACCCGGGACGGCTTCACCGTCAAACGGGTCGGTGTCCTGGACTCCCTCCGCGTCGTCAAGGACATCGCGGCCAACCGGACGCTGATCAGCATGATCGTGCTCGGCGGCATCGGGTCGCTGTTCATCGGTGCCTCGCTGCAGTCGACGATGCCGATCTTCGCCAACGACCTCGGCGCGGGCAGCGAGGGCACCGCGTACGGCGTGCTGCTGTTCGCCAACGGGGTGGGCGGTGTGGTCGGCGGCATCGTGCTGGAGGCCACCGGCTGGGTGCGCCCGAACGTGAAGGCCGCCGTGGTCAGCACGCTCGTCTACGGCGTCACGACGTTGATCTTCGCCGTCACGACGAACTATCCGCTGGCGCTCGGGATGCTCGTGCTCGGCGGCGTCGCGAACCTCGCCGCGATGTCGATCGGGCAGACCGTCGTGCAGCTGCTGGCCCCGGCCCCCGACCGCGGCCGGGTGCTCGGCGTCTACGGCACCGCGTCGATGGGGCTGCGGTTCGGCAGCGGCGTGACGGTCGGGCTCTTCGGCGCGGTGGTCGGCATCCACTGGGCACTCGGTCTCAGCGCCGCCGCCCTCTGCGTGTGCACGATCGCGGCCGGCCTTTACGCTCGAGCACTACGCCCCCCACCCGCCCGCCCGGAATCGGAATTCTCGTCCTAACGGGGTGGCACCGTGATGCGGTAGTGCGCGATCTTGCGGTACAGCGTCGCGCGGCCGATGCCGAGTTCCTCGGCGGCGTGGGTCATCGTCTGGTCGGGCTGGGTCAGGCAGCGGACGATCTCGTCGCGCTCCAGCTTCTCCAACCGGGTCAGCGGCCGGGCGCTCGGGTCGAGCACCTCCGGCGCCAGGTGGTGCAGGTCGACGACGTTGGCCCGGGTGACGGCGTCGCGGACCACCCGTCTCAGCTGCGCGACGTTGCCCGGCCAGGAGTACGCGGTGAGCGCGGCGGCGGCCCGCGGGGTGAACTCGATCGGCCGGTGCCGGGCCGCGAACGCGAAGTACCGGGCCAGCGGCGGAACGTCGTCGGCGCGACGGCGCAGCGGTGGCACCTCGACCAGCGCGTCGACGAGCGGCGCCAGCTCGTCGGGCAGCGCGGTGAACTCCGGCGCGGTGAGCACGAACCGCGCCGGCGCGGCGGCCAGCAGCCGGGTCAGGTCGCCCGCCGCCCACGCGGGGAGCCGGTGCACCCCGGACACGACCAGGAAGGTGTCGGGTTTGTGCAGCTCCGGTGTCCAGAGCTCGAGCCACGCCGGCACGTCGCCGGCCTCGGGGGCCCGCGCGTGCAGAACGCGTGAACGCGGCGCCAGCCGCCGGTGCGCCAGCGCGGCCACCACGGACTTGCCCGCGCCGGGTTCGCCGATCACCGTGACGACGCGGCCGGCCGCCACCGCCGCGACCGCGTCGCCGACGGCCAGCCGCCAGCCGGAGGAGACGCACGGGTCGTCCGGCCCGGTGGCCACGTGGAAGATCTCGCCGCGCGGCGCCGGGCGCACCGCCCGCCCGGTCGCGCGCACCAGCATCAGCGCGCTGGTGGCGCCGGCCGCGGCCTGGGCGAGCGCCAGCAGCAGCTCCGACGACGACTCCGACCACGTCGTCAGGTTGATGCTGCCGGCCAGGTCGCCGGAGACCGGATCGACGACCGGCACCGCGGCGCACGTGTACTTGCGCAGCTCGGTGGTGTAGTGCTCGTCGGCACGCACGAGGGTGGGAGCGCGGTCGGCGAGCGAGAGGCCGAGCCCGTTGGTGCCCGCGTCACGCTCGGCGTAGGAGAAGCCCGGGGCCAGGTAGACGCGGTCGAGCGAGCGGCGGATCGCCGGGTCGTTGCACAGGCGCGCGAGCACGAGCCCGTTGCGGTCGGCGACCATCAGCCCGATCGGTTCGTTGGCGATCGTCGTCTGCAGCCCGTTCAGCACCTCACCGGCGCAGTCGTAGAGCAGGGAGTCGGTGTCGATCGACTCCGCGAACACCGGGCTGACCACGTCGGGAGAGACGCCGTACCGCTCGCTGCGGCGCCACGAGGCACGTAATCGTCCCGGCGCGGAACGGCCGGTCAGGGCATCGTCCACGAGTCACCCCCGCAGAGAGGCTGGGCGTCCAGCGTACGTCTCAGAGTGAGACAGCGCTCGTCTTGAAGGGGTAGGAGGCTCTGCCTAGCGTCCCCCTAAAGGCATCCACCACCCCTCGGAGGCCCAGTATGTACAGCAAAGATGCTGAGAACTACTACGTCGTCGACGCGCACATCGCGCTCTGGGACGCCCGCCCGGAGAACCTGCGCAACGTCCACGGCAAGCAGTTCATCGACTGCTTCTACGACTACCACCGCAACCTGAGCCCCGAGTCCGAGCTCTGGTCGTACGAGGAGTACCTGTACCAGGGCGGCGAGCGGCTTCTGCACGACATCTTCGAGATCGGGTACGCCGACCACGCGATCTTCCAGCCCGCGCTGCTCGGCGAGTTCTACAACAACGGGTTCGGCCAGACCGAGGAAGCCTGGGCGCTGACCCAGCAGCACCCCGACAAGCTGACCTACAACCACTGCTTCGACCCGCGGTTCGGCGAGCAGGGCCTCAAGCAGCTCCGGGAGGACGCCGCGCGCTTCGGGCTCAAGGGCGTCAAGCTCTACACGGCCGAGTGGCAGGGCGAGTCACGCGGCTACAAGCTGACCGACCCGTGGGCGTACCGGTACCTGGAGGCCGCCCAGGAGCTGGGCATCAAGAACATCCACGTCCACAAGGGGCCGACGATCCGGCCGCTCGACCGGGACGCGTTCGACGTGGCCGACATCGACCACGTGGCCACCGACTTCACCGACCTGAACTTCGTCGTGGAGCACTGCGGGCTGCCGCGCCTGGAGGACTTCTGCTGGATCGCCACCCAGGAGCCCAACGTGTACGCCGGGCTCGCGGTGGCGATGCCGTTCATCCACACCCGGCCGCGGTACTTCGCGCAGATCATCGGCGAGTTGCTGTACTGGGTCGGTGAGGACCGGATCCTGTTCTCCAGCGACTACGCACTCTGGACGCCGAAGTGGCTGGTCGAGCGATTCGTGGACTTCCAGATCCCGGCGGACATGAGCGAGTACGCGCCGCTGAGCCTCGAGGCGAAGAAGAAGATCCTCGGCCTCAACGCCGCGCGCCTCTACGACCTGAAGGTCCCGGCGGAGCTCCAGCTCCCGGCCGCCGACGAGCCCGCCACCGGCCCGCGTGAGCCGGCCGCCGCCTCATGACGGCCGCCACGGAGGCGGTTGCCGTCACCGGCGCGGCGGTGCGGACGGCGCTGGACGTCGTGATCGACCCGGAGTTGGACGAGCCGATCACCGATCTGGGATTCGTCCGGTCCGTCGAGGTCGACGGCTCCGCCGTGGAAGTACACCTGCGGCTTCCGACGTCGTTCTGCGCGCCGAATTTCGCGTGGCTCATGGCGTCGGACGCCTACGAGGCGGTGGCGGCCCTGCCCGGCGTCGAGCGGGTGGTCGTCGAGCTCGACGACCACCACGACTCGGAGCTGATCAACGCCGGCCTGGCCGCGTCGGCCGGTTACAAAGGCACGTTCCGGCACGAGGCCGAGGACTCGCTCGACGAACTACGCGTGACCTTCCAGCACAAGGCCCACACCGCGGCGATGGAACGCGCGATCACGGCCTTGCTGCGCGTGGACGGCACGACCGACATCTACGCGCTCCGGCTGGGTGATCTGCCGGACGAACCCACGACCGCGGCGCTGCGGGCGCGGCGCGCCACGATCGGCCTTCCGGTCGACGACGACGCTCCCGTGCTCGTCGAGTCGGACGGGACCCGACCCGCGCCGGAGAAGGCCGAGTTCATGTTGCGCCGCGCGCGCTCGGTCCGGATCTCCGTCGACGGGAACGCGCATTTCTGCCGGGGATTGCTCGCTACTCGTTATCCCGGTGCCGAGCACGATCAGTCGATTCGAGAGGACGCATCACGATGAAGGCCGTCCGTGTCGTCGGTTACCACGAGCCGCTGCGCCTCGACGACGTGCCGGAGCCGGAGATCACCGGCCCGCACGACGTCGTCGTCCGCATCGGCGGGGCGGGTGTCTGCCGCACCGACCTGCACATCCTCGAAGGCCAGTGGGCGGAGAAATCCCAGGTCGCGCTGCCGTACACGATCGGGCACGAGAACGCGGGCTGGGTTTCCGCCGTGGGCAGTGCCGTCACCAACGTCGCCGAGGGCGACAAGGTGATCCTGCATCCGCTGGTGACCTGCGGGCTCTGCCGGGCCTGCCGCGACGGCGACGACGTGCACTGCGAGAACAACGCGTTCCCCGGCATCGACACCGACGGCGGGTACGCGGAGTACCTGAAGACGTCCGCGCGCAGCGTCGTCAAGATCGACGACCGGCTCGAGCCGTCCGACGTCGCCGCGCTGGCCGACGCCGGGCTCACCGCCTACCACGCGGTGGCGAAGTCGAGCCGCCGGCTGCGTGCGGGCGACAAGGTCGTGCTGATCGGGGCCGGCGGCCTCGGCCACATCGGCATCCAGGTGATGGCGGCGCTGTCCCCGGCCGAGATCATCGTCGTCGACCGCAACCCGGACGCGTTGAAGCTGGCGCTGGAGCTGGGCGCGCAGCACGGTGTGGTGGCCGGCGGGAACCACGTCGACGAGGTGCTGGAGCTGACCGGCGGGCACGGCGCCGAGCAGGTCATCGACTTCGTCGGCGAGGGCGGCTCGACCGCCGAAGGGCTGCGGATGACCCGCCGGGCCGGTGACTACCACGTCGTGGGGTACGGCGAGAACATCGACGTGCCGACGATCGACCTCATCTCCACCGAGGTCAACATCGTCGGGAACCTGGTCGGCTCGTACAACGACCTGGTGGCGCTGATGGCGCTCGCGGCCGCCGGCAAGGTCACGCTGCATACTGCGAAGTACCAGCTGGACGACTTCCAGACCGCGATCGACGACCTCGACAACGGGCGTGTCCGCGGGCGAGCCATCCTGATTCCCTAGGAGCAATCCTTGATCTTCATCACGGCGAAGTTCCTCGTGAAGCCCGAGTACGCCGACGACTGGCCCAAGCTCAGCGCCGCGTTCACCGAGGCGACCAGGGCCGAGCCCGGCAACCTCTGGTTCGACTGGTCGCGCAGCGTGGAGAACCCTGACGAGTACGTCATCAACGAGGCGTTCCGCGATCAGGACGCCGGCGTGGCGCACGTGACCGCGGAGCACTTCAAGACCGCGCAGCGCGAGCTGCCGCAGTACCTGCAGGCGACGCCGAAGATCGTGAACACGACGGTGCCCGGCACCGACTGGTCCGAACTCGGCGAGTTCGAGGTCAAGTGAGCGAGCCCAGCAGCTCGTAGGTGCGCTGCTGGTCGGCGGGGCCACCGAAGTGCGTCTGGGTGACGACCACGTCGGTGGCCCCGGCGTCGTAGTAGCGCCGGATCGCGGCCTCGACCGTCTTCTCGTCGCCGAGGACGGCCAGTTCGGCCGCTGTGCTGAGCCCTTCGCGGGCGACGACCCGCTGGTAGGACGGGATCGAGTCGTAGAACGCGAGCTGCCCGGCGGCGGCCTCGTGGGCGGCGTCGGGGTCGCTCGCGAACCCGCCCGGG
>NZ_BAAAGX010000028.1:212693-269307 GCF_039524755.1 Cryptosporangium japonicum | reverse complement strand
GCCACCGGCAGGCTCAGACCGAAGTGGTCGGGTTCGATCTCGCGCCCGGCCCGCTCGGCGGCCGCGGTGATCGTCGGGACGATCTCCTCGGCCAGCGTGCGCGGACCGGCCAGGTACGGGAGCGTGCCGTCGGCCAGCTCACCGGTGACCCGCAGCGCCTGCGGGCCCATCGCGGCGACGTAGATGGGCGGTGGCGTGGCGCCGGCCAGCCTGATCGCCCGCACGGGGTTCGCGGTGATCAACTCGCCCCGGAAGTCGGCGTCGCCGGTCTCCAGGAGGGTCCGCAGGGCGGTCAGGAACTCGCGGAGCACCGCGATCGGGCGGTCGAACGGGGTCCCGAACGTCTGCTCGGTCAACGTCTTCGTGCCGAGCGCGAGGCCGAGCCGGAACCGCCCGCCGGTCGCGGCCTGCGCCGCCTGCACCTGGGTGGCGACCAGCACCGGGTGCCGTCCGAAGATCGGGATCGCCGAGGTGCCGACCTCGACCTCGGGCAGCTCCCGCGCCACCACGGTGGCCAGCGTCGTCGCGTCGTAGTCGAAGCGCTGGGCGAACCAGAGTGAGCGCAGGCCGGCGTCGCGCGCCCGGCGGGCGTGCCCCAGCACGGCGTCCACGTAGTTGTGGATCGAGGGGTCGAAGTCGGCAACCGCGATACCGATGCTCATACAAGCATCGTATTCCTATCGGGAAGATCGGAGTTCGCGGCGGAGGATTTTTCCGGTGGTGGTCTTCGGCAGGTCGTCGACCAGCTCGACGGTGCGGGGGTACTTGTAGGCGGCCATGTTCGCCCGGCAGTACTCGACGAGCTCCTCGGGCGTGGCCGAGGAGCCGGGCCGCAGGGACACGAACGCCTTGACGGTCTCGCCGCGGTACTCGTCGGGTACGCCGACCACCGCGGCCTCGCGCACCGCCGGGTGCGTGTAGAGCACGTCCTCGACCTCGCGCGGCCAGACCTTGTACCCGGCCGCGTTGATCATGTCCTTCTTGCGGTCGACCAGGTAGAACCAGCCGTCGGAGTCCATGAAGCCGACGTCGCCGGTACGCAGCTCCCCGCCCGGGATCGACTCGGCGGTGGCGTCGGGCTTGTTCCAGTACCCGGGCACCACCTGGGGCCCGCGGATCGCGAACTCCCCGACCTCACCGACCGGCACCTCCTCGCCGTCCTCGCCCAGCACACGCACGTCGGTGTTGAACACCGGCACCCCGATCGAGAGCGCGCCGGACGTGGGGTCGACCGGCGCGCTCGCGCCGTAGGGCACGCCGTGCGACGGCGAGTTCGTCTCGGTGAGCCCGTAGATGTTGTGGATGTTCAGGCCGGTCGCGGCGGCGATCCGGTTCCGCACGGCCGGTGCGATCGGCGCGCCGCCCGAGTACGCGATCGTCAGCGACGCGAAGTCGTCGGCGGTGGCGTCCGGCTGGTCGGCGAGGCTGATGAACACGGTGATTGCCGCGACCGTGAACGTCGGCCGGTGCTCGCGGATCGCGTCCAGCACCACACCGGGGTGGAACCGGTGGGCGAGGATCAGCGGCGCCGGCAGCAGCAGCGCGACGCCGACGTGCCCGACCAGGCCGGTGATGTGGAACAGCGGGGCCACACCGAGGATCCGGTCGTCCGGCGTCAGCGCCATCCAGTCGCGGTACGTCTGCGCGTTGAACGCGAGGTTGCGGTGCGTGTTCAACGCGCCCTTCGGGACGCCGGTGGTGCCCGAGGTGTACGTGAGGATCGCGACGTCGTCGGGGGAGGGCGCGACCGGCGGCGGCGTGCGCCCGTCGTACTGCTCGATCAGCGTCTCCAGGTCGCTCGCGTCCTCGATCACCGGCTTGGTGACGTGGGCGAACAGCCGTGGGTCGATGCGGTGCTGCCGGTCGAGCGCCGAGGCGGTGATCACGATGCGGACGTCCGTGCCGCCGGACGCGACGACCGCGCGCCCGACGTCGGCGTACAGGTCGTCGAGGCAGAGCAGCGCGGACGCCCCCGAGTCGGCGAGCAGGTACGTCAGCTCGCGGTGCTTGTTCATCGGGTTGATCGCGACCGCGATGCCGCCGGCCTTCCACGCCGCCACCAGGCCGATTACGAACGCGGGGTTGTTCTGCAGGTAGAGCGCGATCCGGTCGCCCGCGGCGAAGCCCCGGTCCAGCAGCGCCGAGGCCAGCGCGTCCGACGCACGGTCCAGCTCGGCCAGCGTCAGGACACCGTCGAAGTACCGGATCACCTCGGTGGACGGCGCCCGGGCCACCGAGGCGTTGAACAGGTCGAGCATCGTCTCGTGGTCGGGGGTCAGCTCGGCGGGGCGGCCCTCGCCGTAGTGGGCGAGCCACGGTTTCGCGCTCATTTGATGGCGACGGGATTCACCGGCGAACCGCTCGCCCGCGCGACCTTCAGCGGGGCGGCGACGTAGAGGAAGGTGTACTGCTTGTCTTCCGCGCAGCTCGCCGCGAGCTTCTCCAGATCGCAGATCTCGGTGAGCGTCACGCCCAGATCACGCATCAGCGCGCAGTGCAGGGGGAGCGCGACGCCGGACACCGGGTCGATCGTGACCTCGTTCGCGATCGTGTCGGTGACCAGGTTCGGGATCTCCTTGTCCTGGAACCACTGCACGAGTTCGGGCGAGTAGGTCAGGCCGGGTTCGCAGAAGCCCTCGTAGAACGCCGGGCCCTGCTCGAAGAACAGCCGCAGGAAGTTCGTCCGGATCACGAGGATGTCGTGCGGCTCGATCGTGTGGCCCTGGCTCTTCGCGCACTCCTCGAGGTCGACGTGGGTGAACGTCTCGGCCTTGTCGAGGTTCTCCTTGCCGCGGAAGCGGGCCAGGTCGAGCAGCACACCCCGGCCGACGACGCCGCGCTCGGCGATCGGCTGCACGCTGGCCTTGTCGAGCCCGCCGACCGTGGTGCGTGCGTCGTAGCCGTTCCAGATCTTGCCGCCGTACCAGACGTGCCCGAGCGCGTCGTACTGCGTGGAGCCCTGCAGGAACGCGTCGATCTTGTCGTCGGCGTAGTGGAGCCCGCCGGGAAACCGGGGTGCGTTCTCGCTGTCCCAGGTCGATTCGTCGAGCACCTGGGTGCGGGTGGCCGGGGTGCGGCCGGGCCAGACCGGATCGCCCTTCGGGTCGCCGATCAGGCGCTGGAGCGTGAAGACGGTGCCGGAGCGGATGTGAGCGGCGCCACGGAGCACTTCCGCGGCGGTGAGGTGGTTGAGCGCGCCGACTTCGTCGTCGTCACCCCACCGGCCCCAGTTGGACGGCGTGTCGCGGAGTAATTCGGTCATCTCGGGAGCGTCGGTCATCAGGCACCCTCCGGTCTCGACAGTGAAACCGTGCTGACCGTCACATGCTGAACGCGGTGTGTCAACGAGTCACGCCATCCACACCGTGGGACCGACGCTTGACGATGCCGAGTAGGGCACGGAGACTTGCTCGAACCTATGTGCCCGATAGGGATACAACGGAGGCGTCCGTGCGGAAACTGCTCCTGCTGGCTCTCGTCGGCCTCGGTGCTCAACTCGTCGACGGCAGCCTGGGCATGGCCTACGGCGTCACGTCGACGACGCTCCTGCTGGCCATCGGCACGAACGCCGCGGCGGCCTCGGCCACCGTGCACCTCGCCGAGGTCGGCACCACGCTGGTCTCCGGGTTCTCGCACTGGCGGTTCGGCAACGTCGACTGGCCGGTGGTGCTGAAGATCGGGGTGCCGGGCGCGTTCGGCGCGTTCGCCGGGGCCACGTTCCTCTCCAGCCTCGACACCGCGACCGCCGCGCCGGTCATGGCGATCATCCTGCTGGTGCTCGGGCTCTACGTGCTCGGCCGGTTCACGCTGTTCGGCCTCCGCAAGGACCGGCTCGGGCTGCCGCTGCGCAAGCGGTTCCTCGCGCCGCTCGGCATCTTCGCCGGCTTCATCGACGCCACCGGCGGTGGCGGTTGGGGTCCGGTGGGCACGCCGGCGATCCTGGCCAGCGGCCGGCTGCAGCCCCGCAAGGTGGTCGGCTCGATCGACACCAGCGAGTTCCTGATCTCGATCGCCGCGAGCATCGGTTTCTTCGTCGGCATCGGCTCGGAGAACATCGACTTCGGGTGGGTCGCGGCGCTGCTCATCGGCGGGGTGATCGCGGCACCGATCGCCGCCTGGCTGGTGCGCCACGTCCCGCCGCGTGTGCTGGGCTCGCTGGTCGGCGGCATCATCGTGCTGACGAACACCCGCTCGCTGCTCAAGAGCGACTGGATCGACGCACCCGACGGCGTGCGTTACGGCTTCTACGCGGTGATCTACCTGGTGTGGGCGGCGGCGATCGCCTGGTCGTTCAAGCAGTACTACGCGGACAAGGCCCAGGAATCGGTGGACGCGGCCACCGCGGCCGAAGAGGACGCGGCCAAGGAACCCACGACGCCGGTTCCGGCCTGACCCCTTTCCGCAGTTCACGGGCCCGCCGCCGGGCGGAGGTGGCCGACGGTCCGGCGCCGGACAAGGAACGCCCGGGCGTCATCACCGCGGCCATCACGCTGGTGACGACGCTTGCCGTCGGCGTGATCGGCGTCAGGGGTGCGCTGCGGGTGAGGGACGGGCACAGGGTGGTCACCGAGGAGTCCGGCGATCGCGGCGCTCGAGCCAAGCGTGGTGGTGGACTCGCGTGGGCGCCCGAGTCGGGCGCGGCGGCCGAGCCGGGCGGTAGCCCGCATCGGGACGGGCAGCAGGCGCCCTGGCCTTCGGCACGGTCCACGCGGAACCGTCCTCCGCCGCGGGGAGGCTCGGCGCCGCCGGAAGCGGTTCCGGGTGTCGCACACCACCGCTGCCCGCGGGACGCGCCGCTACCGGCGGCTCGGTGGCCTGCACCCGGCCACCGCGTCCTCACCCGCTACCGCCTGCCGCGGCTGACCTAGCCGGGCTTCTGCCAGGTCGAGATGTGTTTGGTGCTCTCCTGGGTGAACGGTGCGCGGTGCCAATCGCTCCAGCGGGCCTCGAGGTGGAGGCCGGCCAGCTGGGCCATCAGATCGAACTCGGCCGGCGAGAGCTCGATGCCGGCCACCTCGACGCCCCGCGCGGCTAGCGGCACCGCGATCCGGCCGGTGCCCACCGCGAACTCCAGCGCGCGACCGCCGCCGGCCAGTTCGGCGAGCACGTCGACGGTGGCCGCGACCACCGCGGGGGAGAACTCCGCGCTGTCGGGGTCGTCGTCGTAGGCCGCGGCGACGCTCTCGCCGACATAGCCGTCCTGGCCCACGGCGGGGACGGTGACGCTAGGCGTCCGGCAGGTCGAGGTGATTTCGGAGCGTCGTGCCCTCGTACTCGGTGCGGTAGACGCCCCGGTCCTGGAGCGCGGGCACGAGTTTGTCGACGACGTCGTCGATCGAACCGGGGATGCGCTGCGGTAGCAGGTTGAAGCCGTCGACGACCCGGTCGCGGACGAACCGCGCCCACTCGTCGGCCACCTGACCGGGTGTGCCGACGAACCCCTCGTGCCGGGGCGTGACCTCGGCGACCAGGTCGCGGATCGAGTACCCGCGGTCGGCGGCGAGCTGCTGCCACTCCGCGATGCGCTTCAGCTTGCCGGTGCGCCACGCGATCGGCAGCGTGCCGCGGGACGGGTCGAGTTCACCGTCGGTCGGTTCGATGTCCGGCAGCGGGCCGTCGGGGTCGTATCCGGAGAGGTCCTTACCCCAGAACTGTTCCAGGAACGCGATCGCACGCGGTCCGGTGGTCTGCTCGCGGCGGATCCAGGCGGCGCGCTCGGCGGCGTCGGCCGGGGTGTCGCCGAGCACCACGTACGTGCCCGGCAGGATGCGCACCTCGTCCGGGCCGCGGCCGTAGCCGGCCAGGCGGGCCCGGAGGTCCTCGGCGTACGCGCGGGCACCCTCGTAGTCGCTGTGGGTGGAGAACACGACGTCGGCGTGGCGTGCGGCCAGGTCGCGGCCGCCGGGGGAGTCACCGGCCTGGAACAGCACCGGGCGGGCCCGGAAGCCCAGCTGCGCGTCGAGCCGGACGAGGTCGGTGTCGCGGTGCACCGGGCCGCCGGCCCAGAGCTCCTTCGCGGCGTCGACGAACTGCGCGGCGCGTTCGTAGCGACGCTCGTGCGGGAGCCAGCCGCCGTGCCGGAAGTTCTCCCCGGTCCAGGCGTTGTCGGTCGTGACGATGTTCCAGCCGGCCCGGCCGCGCGAGACCAGGTCGAGGCTCGCGAGGCGGCGGGCCAGGTCGGCCGGGTAGTTGTAGGTGGCGTTCTGGGTGGCGACCAGCCCGATCCGCTCGGTGACCCCGGCCAGCGCGGCGAGCTGGGTGATCGCGTCCGGGCGGCCGGCGACGTCGAGGTCGTAGACGCGGCCGCGGTTCTCCCGGACCCGCAGCCCCTCGCCGAGGAAGAACGCGTCGAAGAGACCGCGCTCGAGGGCCTTGGCCACGTGCACGAACGTGCCGATGTGGACGTGGTCGGCCGCCTCGGGGTCGGTCCAGAGGGTCTGCGGGCCGACGCCGGTGTAGAAGAGGCCGAGGTGCAGGCGGGTCACGGTGTTCCTTCCCCAGCGACGGTGGTGAACCGGTTGGCCGGGCGCGGCAGCCCGAGAACGTCGCGCAGCGTGCGGGCCGGCCCGGGCCGCCCGCCGAACGCGTCCGCGAGGAGCGGGAGGTCGATCGTCAGGTCGGCCGGGTGCAGGACGACTCCGTCCACGGTGCCCGCCAGCCCGGCCAGGAGCTCACGCAGCCCCGCGGTGGTGCCGACGTGCCGCAGGCGGTCCGTCGAAGCCCGGGTGTCCGTCCGGGTGCCGGTCTCGTCGATCAGCACGTCGACGTCGGCGAACACGAGCGGCGCCCCGTCCGCTCTGGCGGCCGCGGCGCGCCCGGCGACCTCGGGACCGACCAGGGCCACGTCCAACCGGGCGGTGACGTCGAGCGTGTCCGAGCCGAGCACCACCACCTGGCCCTGCGGCGGGCGGGGCGTGATCAACGGCCCGACCACGGAGAACGTGTCGCCGGTGAAGTTGACGTGGTGCACGCGGTCGGCGTCGAGGAACCGGCCGGTCGCGACGTCGCGGATCACCGCGTCGTCCTCCCAGGAATCCCAGAGCGCCCGGGCGACCTCGACCACGTCGGACACCTCCCGGCGCAGAGCCTGCGGGCCGAGCGGTGAACGCCCGATCGTCGCCAGCGCGGACGCCGAGTTCGGCGCCCCCACCACCCACGCCGCCCGCCCGAGCGTCGCGTGGTCGAGCGACGCCAGCTGCGTCGCCAGGTGGAACGGCTCGGTGGTGGTGGTGTGCAGCGTCGGGGCGAGCCCGATCCGGCTCGTGCGCAACGCCAGGTAGGACGCCAGCACACCGGCCTCGACGCCCGCGTCGTCGAACGTCACGAACGCGAACCCGGCGTCCTCCGCGATCCGGACCGCGCGCTCCACCGCG
The DNA here is from genome assembly GCF_039524755.1 of Cryptosporangium japonicum. Classification (NCBI taxonomy): domain Bacteria; kingdom Bacillati; phylum Actinomycetota; class Actinomycetes; order Cryptosporangiales; family Cryptosporangiaceae; genus Cryptosporangium; species Cryptosporangium japonicum. The sequence continues at coordinate 261,934 of NZ_BAAAGX010000028.1, read as the reverse complement.
TCGACGTCCGGCGAACCATCGATTCCCACGGCCAGGTGCGTCATGCCTCCAGGTTATCAATCTAAACCCGATATGACAGGTAGGGTTTTCGTAGTTAAGCTCCGCTCTCGTGATTCGGATCGAAGGCCTACGCAAGACCTACCGGTCGGCGAAACGGAACGTCGTCGCGGTCGACGGTGTGGACCTCACCGTCGCGGAAGGAGAGATCTACGGGGTCATCGGTACCAGCGGCGCGGGCAAGAGCACGTTGCTGCGCTGCGTCAACCTGCTGGAGCGGCCCGACGCCGGCACGATCACCGTCGACGGCACGGAGCTGACGTCGTTACCGGGCGGCGAGCTCCGCCGGGCCCGGCACGGCATCGGCATGATCCACCAGCACTTCGCGCTGCTCTCGTCACGCACCGCCGCCGGCAACGTGGCGCTCCCGCTCGAGGTCACCGGCGTGGGCCGGGCCGAGCGGGCGGAGCGGGTCGCCGAGCTGCTCGACCTGGTCGGTCTCGGCGACCGGGGCGGCGCGTACCCCGCGCAGCTCTCCGGCGGCCAGAAACAGCGCGTCGGGATCGCGCGTGCGCTCGCCGGGCGTCCGAAAGTGCTGTTGTCGGACGAGGCGACCTCGGCGTTGGACGCGGACACCACCGGCTCGATCCTGAGCCTGCTGCAGGACCTCAACCGGCGCCTGGGCCTGACGATCCTGCTGATCACCCACGAGATGGGCGTGGTGAAGCAGGCGTGCCACTCGGCCGCGGTGATGCGGGCGGGGCGGTTCGTCGAGGCGGGCCCGGTCGCGGACCTGCTCGCGACACCCGGCAGCGAGCTCACCCGCGGGCTGTTCCCGCTCGGGCCGGTGCCGGACGTGCCCGGCAGCACGGTCGTGGACGTCACGGTCAGCGGTTCGCACGCCGACGACGCTCTGCTCGCCGACCTCGTCCGCACCTTCGACGTCGACGTCCGCATCCTCAGCGGCGCGGTCGAGCAACTGGCCGCGGTCCGCGCGGGTCGGCTGCGGCTCGCCATTCCGGGCCCGGATGCGGGACCGGTGATCGACCACCTGCGTCAGCGCGGCGTGCTCGCCGAGATCGCCGGCAGCAGCCCGGCCACGACCGACGCCCGGGAAGGGGTGGAGCCGTGACCTGGTCGGAGCTCAGTGAGATTCTCGGGGTGGGGCTGCGGGAGACCGCCTACATGGTGGGCGTCTCCACGCTGCTCACCGCGGTCGGCGGGCTGCTCGTCGGGGTGCTGCTCGTGCTCACCGACCGCGGTGGTCTGCTGGCCGTCCCGCCGGTCAACGCGGTGCTCGGGCTGGTCGTCAACGTCGGCCGGTCGCTGCCGTTCATCATCCTGCTGGTCGCGGTCATCCCGTTCACCCGCGCGATCGTGGGCACCACGATCGGCACGTCCGCGGCGATCGTGCCGCTGACGATCGGCGCGATCCCGTTCTTCGCCCGCATCGTCGAAGCCGCGATCCGCGAGGTGCCGCCGGACGTCGTGGCGGCCGCGGTGGCGATGGGCGCCACCCGCCGCCAGATCATCGCGAAAGTGCTGCTTCGCGAGGCCCGGCCGGGCCTGGTCGCGGGCCTCACGATCACGGTCATCGCGCTGGTCGGCTACTCGGCGATGGCCGGTGTGGTCGGCGGCGGCGGCCTCGGTGACCTCGCGATCCGCTACGGCTACCAGCGCTTCGAGACCGAGGTCATGATCGCCACGGTCGTGGTGCTGGTGGTTTTTGTCCAACTCATCCAGATGCTCGGCGATCTGATCGTTCGCCGCCTCTCCCACCGATAAGGAAGCCCCCATGCGTCGGCTGTTGGCCGCCCTCACCGTCCTCCTCGCGCTCGCCGCCTGCGGCGGGAACGACTCCGGGTCGTCGTCCGACGGAGCGCTCAAGGTCGGGGTCAGCCCCGTCCCGCACGGCGAGATCCTGACGTACATCAAGGACAACCTGGCCGAGAAGGAGGGCCTGGACCTCGAGATCGTCGAGTTCAACGACTACGTCCAGCCCAACGTCGCGCTGCAGGACAAGCAGCTCGACGCGAACTACTTCCAGCACAAGCCCTACCTGGCCGAAGAGGTGAAGGCCAAGGGCTACAAGTTCACCGCGCTCGAGCCGGTGCACATCGAGCCGCTGGGCCTGTACTCGAAGAAGGTCAAGGACCTCGCGGCCGTCCCCGAGGGTGGTGTCGTCGCGATCCCGAACGACCCGTCGAACTCCGGCCGGGCGCTCAACCTGCTCGCCGCGAACAACCTGATCACGCTGAAGGACGGCGTCGGGGTCAACGCGACCGAGCGGGACATCGCGTCGAACCCGAAGAAGCTGACGTTCAAGGCGCTGGAGGCCGCGCAGCTGCCCCGGAGCCTCGACGACACCGCGCTCTCGGTGATCAACGGCAACTACGCGATCGAGACCGACCTCAACCCGGCGAAGGACGCGCTCGCGCTGGAGAGCGGCACCGACAACCCGTACGCGAACCTGCTGGTCGTGCGCACCGGAGACGAGAAGGACGAGCGCATCGCGAAGCTGGAGAAGCTGCTGCACTCGCCCGAGGTGAAGAAGTTCATCGAGGACAAGTACTCGGGCTCCGTGCTCGCGGCGTTCTGAGGTGTCCGAAGCCCGTCGCCGGTGGACCCTACGGCTCTGCCTGGCGGCGGGCTTCACCACGTTGATCGACCAGTCGGTGCTCACCGTGGCGATCCCGTCGTTGCGGTCCTCGTTGGACGCCGGGCCGCACGCGATGCAGTGGGTGCTGGCCGGGTACTCGTTCGCGTTCGGCCTGGCGTTGGTGCCGGGAGGCCGGCTGGGTGACGCCCACGGCCGGCGCCGCTACTTCCTCGCCGGGCTGGCGCTGTTCACGGTGACGTCGGTGGTGGCCGGCACGGCCACGGACGCGTGGGTCGTCGCGGGCGCACGACTCGTCCAGGGGCTCGGCGCCGGGCTGGTCAACCCGCAGGTCCTCGGGCTGATCCAGGACGAGTTCCGTGGTTCGCAGCGGGCGCGGGCGCTCGGGGCCTACGCGACGGTCGGCGGGGTGGCCGCGACGATCGGCCCGGTGCTGGGCGGCGTGCTGCTCGCTCTCGCCGGGCCGGACTGGGGCTGGCGGCTGATCGTGCTGATCAACGTCCCGTTCGGAGTGGCGACGTTCGTGCTGGCCGCGCGGTACCTGCCGCGGTCTCCGGTGCGCCGCCGGACGGCGCTGGACACCCCGGGGCTCGCGCTGCTCGGTGCGGTGACGCTGTGCGTGCTGCTGTCGGTGACCTCCGGCGCGGTGTGGGCGCTCGGCGGCGTCGCCCTGGGTGTCGTGCTGGTGGGGTGGGAACGGCGGGCCGCCTCGCCGGTGCTGCATCCGGCGCTGGTGCGCTCGCGGGGGTTCGTGGCCGGCACGCTCGTCGCCGCGTTCAACTTCGGCTCGGTGCTCGCGCTGGGCCTGCTGGTCGTCGTCTACCTGCAGGAAGCGCTGGGGAAGTCGCCGCTCGCCGCGGCGCTCACCGCGCTGCCGAGCGCGGTGGCGTTCGGGCTCACGTCGCTGGTGAGCTGGCGGGTGCTCGCCCGGTTCGGGCCGCGGATGCTGCGGTGGGCGACCGCGCTCGGGGTGGTCGGTGCGCTGGCGACGCTGGCCTGCGCGCTCTGGGTGCCGCACGCGTCCGCGTTCGCGGCGACCCAGCTGATGTTCGGGATCGCGGGCGGTCTGGTCGTGTCGCCGAACCAGGCGCTGACGCTGCGCCACGCCCCCGCCGAGCTGGCCGGGCTCGCGGCGGGGTTCCTGCAGGTGGCCCAGCGGATCTCGGCCGCGGTGAGCCTCGCGGTGGTGAGCGGGCTGTCGATCGTGCCCGGTGTGCTCTTCTGCGTCGCGCTGCTCACCGGCTCACTGTTGGCCGCGTTCGCCGTGCGCGATCAGGAACTCGCGGCGTCGTCGTAGGCCGCCTGGGCGGTGGAGATGGCGTCGACGTGCTCGATCGACCACTCACGCAGCGCACGCAGCGGTTCCAGCAGCGTGCGCCCGGTGTCGGTGAGCCCGTACTCGACCCGGACCGGCACCTCGGGGTGGACCGTGCGCCGCACCAGCCCGTCCCGTTCGAGGCTGCGCAGCGTCTGCGTCAGCATCTTCTGCGAGATGCGCTCGATCCGCCGACGCAGCTCGGAGAAGCGGGCGTCCCCGTCGCCGAGCACGCCGACGACCAGGACGGTCCAGCGGTCGCCGATGCGGTCGAGGATGCGCCGGGTGGGGCAGTCGGCGTGATAGGGATCACCGTCGATCACCCCATCTACCTGCATGGTTTCCACGAAGTGCCTTCTTCCCGCCGGAGACCTGGTCTCTTACGGTAACCACGTCGACCGGATCTGCGGAAGAAGGGCTCGTCATGTCTCGCATCGTCGTCATCGGGGGTACCGGCTACGCCGGGTCGGCCATCGTCGCGGAGGCCGCCGGGCGCGGCCACGACGTCACCGCGTTCAGCCGCTCGGCCCCCACCGAGCCCGTCACCGGCGTCACCTACGTCCAAGGCGACGCCACCGACGAGTCCGCCCTCGCCGCGGTCGTCGCCGACGCCGACGTCGTGGTCTCCACGCTCGCGCCACGCGGTCCGCTGACCGACTCGTTCCGCGACGTCAACCGCACCGTCGCGCGCCTGGCCGACGCGGCGGGGGCCCGGCTGTTCGTCGTCGGCGGCTTCTCGTCGCTGCGCCCGGAGCCCGGTGCGCCGCGCTTCGTCGAGGACCTCACCCACGTACCGGCCGAGATCCACGCCGAGGTGCTCGCCGGCGCCGCGCTGATCATCGAGGACCTCCCCGCGACTCCGGACAGTCTCAGCTGGGTGTTCGTGAGCCCGGCCCGGATGTTCGGCTCGTTCGCGCCCGGCGAGCGCTCGGGTGACTACCGGGTCGGTGACGACGTCTCGGTCGCGCCGTCGGACGGCGGCGCGATCTCCGGCGCGGACTACGCGATCGGGTTCGTCGACCTCATCGAGAAGGGCGACCACCACCGCGCCCACGTCAACCTGGCGAACTGAAGCGGCAATACTTGCCACGGAGACGGGCCCCGCGCTGGGCTGGACACCGAGGGGGAACTGACATGGCGCGCATCACGATCTTCGGCGGAACCGGTTACGCCGGGGGCCATATCGCGGCCGAGGCGGCGCGACGGGGACACAACGTCGTCTCGATCACCCGCACGCCGCCGGACTCACCGCAGGAGGGCGTCGCCTACGAGACCGGCTCGCTGCACGACCCCGCGGTCGTCGAGAAGGCGGCCGCGGACTCCGACGTCATCGTGATCGCCACCCACGGCTTCGACCCGTCCGGCCCCGGCCTCATCGACGCGCTGCCGGCGCTGTCCGCGGCGGCGATCGCCGGCGGCGCGCGGCTGGGCGTCGTCGGCGGCGCCGGCAGTTCGCTGGTGGCCGAGGGCGGGCCGCGGCTGGTCGACACGCCGGACTTCCACGAGGACTGGAAGCCCGAGGCGCTCGCCCACGCCGACGTCCTCGCCGCGCTCCGGGAGTCCGACCCGGCGCTGAACTGGTTCTACGTCAGCCCGGCGGCGTTGTTCGGCGCCTACGCGCCGGGCGAGGCGACGGGTTCCTACCGCACGGGTGGCGACGTCCTGGTCACCAAGGAGGACGGCACCTCCGAGATCTCGGGTGCCGACCTGGCGCTGGCCTTCGTCGACGAGATCGAGAACCGGATCAACGAGAACCGGCGCTTCACCGTGGGCCACTAACTGCGCACGAGAAGGAACTCGAAGCCTTCGTCGAGGAAGTAGATGCGTGAGTGCGAGAGCGGCCGTCCACCCGGTAGGTACTGCACCTGATCGAGCAGCAGGTACAGCCCGTCCGGGTGGCGCCCGGCGCCCCAGCCGACCGACGGCTCGAGCACCGCACGCACCCGTGCCACCGCCCGGTCGGGCAGCGCGTTGACCTTCGCGTACTGCTCGAACAGCGAGCCGGTGACCTCGGCGTCGGCCGGTATCGCGTCGGCGGCGACGACCGAGTAGTCGAACGCCACCGTCCGCCCGTCCGAGGTGATCTCCCGTTCGATCTCGAACACCTCGGAGACCGCGCTGCGTTCGAGCAACTCCGCCTCGGACGGCGTGACGACCCGGCGCCGGCGCAGCCGGTAGGACGCGCCCGGCCGGTGGCCCTGCTGCGCGATCAGATCGTGCAACGACCGGAGCTCCTGCAGACCGGCCCGGATCGACGAGTTGTACCGGGTGACGAACGTGCCCGAACCGTGACGGGTCTCCACCAGCCCGGCCCGCTGCAGCGCGAGCAGCGACGCACGCATCGTGTGCCGGCTGACCGCGTACTCCGCGGCGAGTTCGGCCTCGCTCGGCAGCTGGTCGCCGGTGGACCATTCGACCCCGATGCGTTCGCGTAACGACGCCGTGATCACGTCGGGGAGTGCGGTTGGTCGCACCGGACGCCTGGTGATGGTCACACTCCTGCCAACGATAACCGTACGGGCGTTAGCCTAGCGATCCGAGGAAGTTGTTCAATCACTGATCAACTCCGTATGCTGCCGGGAGCATACCCCACACTGCTGGTAGGAGAACTCAGGAATGCGGTTACGTCGTCACGCCAAGTTATTGGCCCTCACCCTGGGCGCGGCCGTCGTGGCGGTCGCCGCTACCGGGTGCAGCGCCGAGTCCAGCTCGAGCAGCGCGTCCGGTGACAAGAAGTCGATCGTCGTCATCACCCCGAACCCGGTCGGCGTCGACGCGTTCCTGAAGCTCTCCGTCGACGGCTCCAAGGCCGCCGCGAAGACCGCGAACGCCGACGTCAAGGTGTACGAGAGCACCGACCCGACGAGCATCTCGCAGAACCTGCAGGCCGCGATCGACGCGAAGCCGAACCTGATCGTCGCGATCGGCTTCAACTTCGACGACCTGATGAAGACCGCGCCGGTCGACAACCCCGACCAGCAGTTCCTCCAGGTCGACTCGTGCCCGGAGAACCCGGCGAAGAACCTCACCTGCGCCCGGTTCAAGGAGTACGAGGCGGTGTACCTGGCCGGTGTCGAGGCCGGGCTGCTCACCAAGAAGAACGCGCTCGGCGCGGTCGCCGCGCTCGACTCGCCGTTCATCCACCGCTGGACCGACCCGTTCGGCGAGGGCGCGAAGTCGGTGAACCCGAAGTCGACGTTCACCCCGCTCTTCGTCGGGGGCAACAACCCGTTCAGCGACCCGGCGCGCGCGAACGCCCAGGCCGAGACGCTGGCCCAGAAGGGCGTCGACTACGTGATGGCGGCCTCCTCCGGCGGTAACACCGGGGTCTTCCAGGCGGCCAAGGCCGGTGGCTTCTACGCGTTCGGTGTCGACGTCAACGAGTGCGGCAAGGAGCCGGGCGTCGTCGTCGACAACGCGATCAAGCGTGTCGACGTCGCGATCCAGAACGCGGTCAAGGCGATCTTCGACGGCAAGCCCGGCGGTGTCACCGAGTACGGCCTCAAGGAGGACGGCGTCGGCCTGACCGGCCTGGAGGCCGACGTGGCGAGCTCCGGCTGCGTCATCGCGCAGCACACGGACGTGCTCGCCAAGGTCAAGGAAGTCCGCGACCGGATCGTCTCCGGCGAGCTCGTGATCAAGGACCCCGCGGCCGCATGAGTGACGCTCGTGTGCGCCTCGCCGGGATCACCAAGCGGTTCGGTCCCGTCGTCGCCAATGATGACGTCGGCCTCGAGCTGCGCGCCGGCGAGGTGCACGCGATCGTCGGCGAGAACGGCGCCGGCAAGTCGACGCTGATGTCCGTGCTGTACGGCAGCGTGCGGCCCGACGACGGGCAGATCCTGGCCCGCGGCCGGGGCGTCACGTTCGGCTCCCCGAAGGACGCCATCGCCGCCGGTATCGGCATGGTCCACCAGCACTTCCAGCTGTTCGAGAGCCTGTCGGTCACCGACAACGTGATCTACGGCGCCGAACCCACGCGGCGGGGGCTCCTCGACCGGCGCGCCGCACGTGCCCGGGTGGCGACGCTGGTCGAGGAGTACGGGTCGACGCTCGACCCGGCCGCCACCGTCGCGTCGCTGCCGATGGGGCTGCGCCAGCAGGTCGAGATCATGAAGGCCCTCTACCGCGGCGCCGACGTGCTGATCCTCGACGAGCCGACCGCGGTGCTCACCCCGGCCGAGACCGCGCTGCTGTTCACGTCGGTGCGCCGGTTGGCCGAGCGGGGCACCGCGATCGCGCTCGTCACCCACAAGCTCGACGAGGTCATGCAGGTCAGCGACCGGGTCACGGTGTTGCGCCGCGGCGCGGTCGTGGCGTCGCTCGCCACCGCGGCGACCACGCCGGGGAAACTCGCGCACCTGATGACCGGCCGGGACATCGAGGCGGCGACGAACGACGCGCCGCACGAGCCCGGTGCGGCCGTGCTCGAGGTGACCGACCTGCGTGCGTCGCCGGTCCACGTCGACCGGCTGACCGTGCGAGCCGGGGAGATCGTCGGGATCGCCGGCGTCGCCGGCAACGGCCAGAGCGAGCTGGTGCAGGCCGTGGTCGGGCTCCGGTCCGCGTCCGGAACGGTCCGGATCGCCTCGGCCGACGTCAGCCGCGCGGACGTCCGGCGCCGGCGGGCGGCCGGGCTGGCCTACGTCCCCGAGGACCGGGGTGCGGTCGGGTCGGCCCGCGCGCTGAGCATCACCGAGAACCTGGCCGTCGGGCACTTCCGGACGGGGTGGCTGAAACCGGCCCGCCTGCGTGAGTTCGCGGCCGACCTCATGCGCAAGCACGACGTGCGTGGCGCCGGTCCGGACGCCACCGTGTCGTCCCTCTCCGGCGGGAACGCGCAGAAGGTCGTGCTGGCGCGGGAGCTGGAGCACCGGGCGCCGCTGCTGGTGGCCGAGAACCCGACGCAGGGCGTCGACATCGGCGCGATCGAGTACATCCACCGTGAGCTGCTGGACTACCGGGCCGCCGGGCACGGCGTCCTGCTGGTCTCCAACGAGCTGAGCGAGCTGATCGCGCTGGCCGACCGCGTGCACGTGATGGTCGACGGCCGGTTCGTCGCCGCGTTCGACCGCGCCGACCTCTCCGAACAGCGCCTCGGCGAGGCGATGACCAACGCCGCCGAGGACGCGGTCACCACCGCGCTGAAGCCACCGGACGACCCACCGGCGCCACCGGTCCGGCCCACCGCGGCGGGCACCGGCGACGCGGGCACGGACTCCGCGGCGGGCACCGGCGACGCGGGCACGGACTCCGCGGCGGGCACCGGCGACGCGGGCACGGGCGCCGCGGCGGCCGCGCCCGGTGCGGCCCACGATTCTGCGACCACGGAAGGGCGGCCCGATGGCGACGCTCGCGCCTGAGCGGCGGACGACGGCGGAGGCCGCCAAGGGCGTGGCCCGGCGGGCCGTGACCGGTGCCGCGCTGCCCGCGCTCGTGGCCAGCTTCGCCGTGGGCGCGATCGTGCTGCTCAGCGCGGGCACCAACCCGCTCACCGGGTACGAGGCGCTGTTCCGGGGCATCCTGCTCGACACCAACCTGCCCTACCTCGCGGCGGCGTTCGCGCCGATCCTGGGCATGGCGGTGAGCTTCGCGATCCCGCTGCGCATGGGCGAGTTCAACCTCGGCGGTGACGGGCAGCTGGTCCTCGGCGGCATCACCGCCGCCGCGGTGGCGATCGCGATCCCGGACGCGGGCCTGGCCGGCTACGCGCTCGCCGCGCTGGCCGGCGCCGCCGCCGCCGCGCTCTGGGCGTACCTGGCGGTGCCGCTGGCCCGTTTCGGCCGCGTCCCGGTCATCATCTCGACGCTGCTGCTCGGCTTCCCGGCCGTGAGCTTCGCCTCCTACCTGGCCCGCTACCCGCTCACCGACAAGGGCACCGGCATCCCGCAGACCCCGCGCCTGCCCGACGCCATGCACCTGCCGTCGCTGCCCGCGAGCGCCTACGTCAACCTCGGCCTGGTCGTCGCGGTGCTGATCCTGGTCGCGTACTGGATCGTCGACGCCCGTACGGCGACCGGGCTGGACCTGCGCACGCTCGGCGCGAACCTGCGTTTCGGCGAGTACGTCGGCATCAACCTGAACCGCCGCACCAGCGGTGCGCTGGCCGCCAGCGGCGCGATCGCCGGGCTCACCGGCGCGCTGATCGTCGCCGGTCCGCCGTACCGGTTCATCGACGGCGCGCTCGTCGCCCCCGGCTACACGTTTACCGGCGTCACCGTGGCGCTGATCGCGTCCGGCCGCCCGGCCGGGCTGCTCGCCGGCGCGATGCTCTTCACCGCGCTGCAGGTCGGCGGCACCGGCATGGAACGTGACGTCGGCATCCCCCGTCAGCTGACCGCGATCATCCAGGCGAGCGTCGTCATCACGTTCGTGCTGATCGTCGCGGTGCAGGCCTACCGGGCGAAGACAAGGGCGGGGGCCCGGTGAACGTCTTCACGCTCGGTTTTGTCGCCGCGGTCCTGATCGCGCTCGCGCCGGTGCTGCTGGCCGCGCTCGGTGGCGCCCTCTGCGCCCGGGTCGGCGTGTTCAACATCGGCCTCGAAGGTCAGATGCTGCTCGGCTGCTTCACCGCGGTCGCGGTCAGCGCGAAGACCGGGAGCGCGCTGCTCGGCGTCGCCGCCGCGGTGGTCGCGGGGGTGCTCACCGCGGTGATCCTGGCCGTCGGGTCGATCCGGCTGCGTGCCGACCCGATCGTGCTCGCGATCGGCACGAACCTGCTGGCCGTCGGCCTCACCGGCTTCCTGCTGCGCTCGCTGCTCGGCACCAGCGGCACGTACAGCAGCCCCGACCTGTCCGGCCTCGGCCGGCTCGGCGACACCTGGATCGGCCGCGTCCCGGTGCTCGGTGACGTCTTCGCGAGCAGTAGCTGGGTGGTCGTGCTCAGCCTCCTGCTGGTTCCGGCGCTCGCGTTCTTCCTGGCGCGACACCCGGCGGGGCTGCGCCTGCGTGGCATCGGCGAGAACCCCGACGCCGCCCGTAGCCTCGGCGTCAACGTGAACGGATATCAGCAGGCCGCGGTGCTCGTCGCGGGTGGGCTCTGCGGCCTGGCCGGCGCGCAGCTCGCGCTCGGCAACGTGCAGCTGTTCAGCGAGCAGATGACCGCGGGCCGGGGCTGGGTCGCGGTCGTCGCCGTGATGCTCGGCCGCGGGCGGCCCGGGCTCGTGCTGGCGGCCAGCGTCGTGTTCGGCGCGGCCGAGGCGTTCGGTTTCCGGCTGCAGGGCCTCGGCCTCCCGCAGCAGGCCACCGACGCCGCGCCCTACGTGATCACGCTGATCGCGCTGATCGCGACGTCCGCACGCTGGCGACGACGCCCCGCGGCCGAACCGCTGCCCGAACCCACCGCCGGCTCGGCGGTCGAACCCACTGGAGGAGCCCGATGACGTCCCGCCGCGCCGTGGTCGTCGACACCGACACCGGTATCGACGACGCGCTCACGCTGGTGTACCTGGCCGCGGTCGGTGGCGTCGACCTGGTCGCGATCACCGCCACCCACGGCAACTGCTCGACCGCGGACTCGGCGATCAACGTCGGCCACGTGCTGGGGCTGTGCGGCGTCGAGGGAGTGCCGATCCACCTCGGCCGGCCCGGCCCGATCTCCGGCAAGGAGCCCCGCTACTCCCACCACGTGCACGGCTACGACGGCCTCGGTGACCTGGGCATCGAGCGTCTCGAGAGCACCCACGCGGAGGAGTCGGCCGCCGACGCGCTGGTGCGGATCGGGCAGGAGCGGCCGGGTGAGGTCGACCTGCTGGTGCTCGGCGCGATGACCAACCTCGCCGACGCGATCGCGATCGATCCGCTCGTGCTCACCCGCTACCGGTCGATCGTGGTGATGGGCGGCTCCGGGCCGTACCAGCCCGCCGGCACGATCCTCGAGGTCGACGCGAACGTGGACGCCGACCCGCAGGCCGCCGCGGTGGTGTACGCCGCCGAGCGCAGCGAGATCGTGATGGTCGGCGTCAACGTGACGACCCCGGCGATCCTCGACGAGAAGTTCATGGCGGCGCTCGACGCGCAGCCGGGCCCCGTGACGTCGTTCTGCTCCGCGATCCTCGGCTACTACCTGGACTTCTACCAGGAGAAGTGGGGCCGCCGGATCTGCTCGGCGCACGACCCGCTCGCCGCCGGGATCCTGCTGCACCCGGAGTGGGCCACCCGCACGGCCGACGGCCCGGTCAACGTGCGCGACGACGGCTACGCGGTCCGCGCCCGCCTGATGCGCACCGCCGAGCTGGAGCTCCCGGCCTTCCCGCTCGTCGACGCCCCGGACACCAAGGTCGTCCTCGACGTCGACCAGGCCGCGTTCCTGGCCGAGTTCACCGACGTCCTGGCCAACGCCGACGCCCGCCTAGGCCTCGGCTAGGAACGTTTCCAGCACGCGGACGCCGAACTCCAGGGCGTCGACGGGCACGCGCTCGTCGACGCCGTGGAACAGCGCCGAGAAGTCCAGGTCGGGCGGCAAGCGCAGCGGGGTGAACCCGAACGTGCGGATGCCGAGCCGCTGGAACGCCTTCGCGTCGGTGGCGGCGGGCAGCAGGTACGGCAGCAGCCGGGCGCCGGGGTCCTCGGCGAGGATCGCGCTGCTCATGGCGTCGACCAGTGGCCCTTCGTAGGGCGTTTCCCAGGCCGGGAGGTGACGCCAGGTCGCCTCGATGCCCGGCCCCAGCACCTCGACGATCTCGCGTTCGAACGCCTCGCGGCGGCCGGGCAGCACCCGGCAGTCGACCTCGGCGCGCGCGACCGACGGCACCACGTTGGACTTCACCCCGGCGGAGAACATCGTGACGTTCGCGGTGTCCCGGATCGTCGCGCCGATCAGCCGGGCGAGCGGTCCGAGGCGCCCGAGGACCGCGTCCGGATCGTCGGACGTACCCAGCATCGACGCGGCGCCGCGCAGGAACGCGCGGACGGGGTCGGTGAGCACCACCGGGAACCGGTGCCGGTCGAGCCGGGCCACCGCGTCGGCGAGCCGGGCCACCGGGTTGTCCTCGTGCAGCATCGAGCCGTGCGCGGCGCGGCCGTGCGCGGCCAGGCTGAGCGCGAACGACGTCTTCTCGGCGACCTGGACGAGGTAGGCCCGCTGGTCGCCGAACGTCACCGAGTAGCCGCCGACCTCACCGATCGCCTCGGTGACGCCCTCGAAGAGGTCACGGCGGTGCTCGACGAGCCACTGCGAACCGACCCGGCCACCGGCCTCCTCGTCGGCGAGGAACGCGAAGACGAGGTCGCGCCGGGGCACCGTGCCGTCGCGGCGGAACTGGCGCGCGACCGCGAGCGCCATCGCGACCATGCCCTTCATGTCGACCGCGCCGCGCCCCCACAGGTACCCGTCGCGCACCTCGCCGGAGAACGGGTGGATCGACCACTCGGCGGGGTCGGCCGGCACGACGTCGAGGTGGCCGTGGACCAGCAGGGCGCCCGCGTCCGGATCCGCGCCGGCGAGACGGACCACGACGTTGCCCCGGCCGGGGGCGCCGGACTCGACGTAGACCGGGTCGTAGCCGGCGTCGGTGAGCTGCTCGGCGACGAACTCGGCCGCGGCGCGCTCGGTGCCGGGCGCGTCGGGGTCGCCGAGGTTCGTGGTGTCGATCCGGATCAGCGCGCTCGCCAGCGCCACCACCTCGTCGACAGCGCGGGATCCGGTCATCTTCACGAACCTACGCGACCGCGGAAGCCCCGGTCGTAAAACCTAGCGGATTAGTAGGATTACGTGGGAGTGCCGACACCTCGGCGCACGGTATCCACCGTCCACGCGTTCGTGGCTTGCTTCTCTCGCCGATGACTGCGTGAATAGTGGTGTGCGTCGGTACATCCTCACCGGAGCGCCGGGATGCGGGAAGACGACGATTCTTCACGCTTTGGCCGAGCGTGGCTACTCCGTGGTCGAGGAAGCCGCCGGCGACGTCATCGCCCAGCAGCAGGCGCTCGGCGTCGACGCACCGTGGGAGGGCGCGGGGTTCGTCGACGCGGTCGTCCGCCTGCAGCACGAACGCCAGCAGCAGCTCCCGGTCGACAGTGACGGTGTGCAGCTCTTCGACCGGTCGCCGATCTGCACGCTCGCGCTCGCCCGCTACTCCGGGTTACCCACGACCCGGGCGTTGCGTGCCGAGGTCAACCGGATCGTGCAGAGCGGCATCTACCAGCCGCTGGTGTTCTTCGTCGCGCGGTGGGGCCCGGTCGGCCCGACGTCGGCCCGCCCGATCACCGAGGCCGACGCCAAGCGGTTCGAGGAGATCCACCGGACGGCCTACGAGAGCTGCGGCTACGAGCTCGTCGACATCCCGCCGGGCGAACTGGACCACCGCGCCGACCTGATCGACGACGTGCTGGCCGACGAGGACGTCCGCTTCTCCGAAGAGGCCTGGAGCTAGTACAGCACCCCGAGCCGCGGCGGAGCCACGCCGTTGAGCAGGTGGTTGCCGATGTGCACGTACTTCCAGCGTGCCGGGTCGCGCACCGTCTCGTCGACTAGCCGCGCACCGTGTTCGAGCAGCGCCTCCAGCGCGTGCAGGCGCGTGGTGAGCTCACCGAACCGGCGCCGGACGTGCGGTTCGTCGGCGGCGCGCTCCACGTCGGCCTCGAACCAGGGGCGGCTGCGCTCGCGGACGAACGCCGCACCGTCCGCCAGCGCGGCACCGGCGATGCCGATGTCGATCGCGGCGTGCAGCGCCTGGTCGTAGGCGCCCAGCACGAGCGGTGGTACCTCCGCCGGCGGCGGCCCCTCCTGGAGCACCAGCTCCACCGGCACCCGCGCGAGGCGGACCGTGCCGCTGAACGAGGCCCGCTGGCCGAAACCGGACCAGTCGGCCAGGTCGAGCGTGACACCCCGGTCGCCGGGCCGGACGAACGCCGTGGCCGGATGACCGTCGTCGTCGAGCGCCGCGACCGCGATCCAGGCGGCGTCGAGCGAGCCGGTCGCGTAGTACTTCACGCCGTCGAGGAGCCAGGTGCCCTCGCCGGACCGGGTGACCCGGGTCTCCCGGTCGATCGAGCGCTTCGTGGTGCGTTCGACGGTCGCGTTGCCGACCCGGCCGTCGGCCAGCACGTCGGCGAAGATCCGGTCGACCTCGGGCGCCCCGATGATCGCCTGCGTGACGACGAAGTGCGCGAGCAACTGCTGAGCCACGGCCGGGTCGGCGGCGGCGAGGATCCGCACGACCTCCACCACGGTCGAGCGGGGCAGGTCGGGGCCGCCGTACGCGGCCGGCACCGCGATCCCGAGCAGCCCGCTGCGGTCGATCGCGGCGAGTTCGGCGTGCGGTGGCGTGCGCCCGCGGTCTCGCGCCACCGCGGTGGCGGCGATCGATCCGGCCAGCTCGCGGGCCACGGCCAGCGCCTCCGCGGAGGTGGTGATCTTGTCGGCGGTCGTCATGGCGCCCTATTAGCTACTAAACCGATAGGCAATACAGAGATTTGAGCGAACGGATAGACCGCGTTCCGGCGGGTAGAGACCCGCCGCGGGGGCGCGCCCGGCGAGCACGAATGGTGATGACGGTGGCAGAACAGATCGGAACCGATATCGACGGATACTCCGTCGTCGCGGGCCACTGGCCCCTGGTGGGGCCGCACAGCCCGGTGCGCACGGCCTACGCCGCGCAGGCGTTGACCGCGCTGGTGACCTATCTGGAGCACGCCGTGGGGGCGCCCGACGGCCTCGGTGACCGGCAGGACGCCGACCAGGTCCTCGACGCCGTCAGCGACGCGCTGTCCGGGCTACCGGGCGTCGTGTCGTCGGTGGAGCGACGGCGGGGCGCCCTGGCGGAGTGACGCCGCTGGTCCGGGGCCGACGGGGGTCCCGGACCAGCCGCGGGAACTCAGAGCCGCTCGGTGGGGATCTTCTCGCCGGCCTCGATCGCGATCGGCAGGCGGTTCTCGGCCGGGGGCAGCGGGCAGGTGGCCAGGTCGGTGTAGGCGCAGGGCAGGTTCGCCGCCCGGTTGAAGTCGACCGTCACCGAACCGTCCTCGGCCGGAGCGTCCACCGAGAGCGACCGGTTCGCCGCGTACGTGGTGACACCCGACGTGGCGTCGGTGAACAGGACCGAGAGCGTGCCGGGCTGGTGACCGTTGAACGCGGTCAGCGTGAACTCCCGGTCCTCCAGCGTGAACCGGAGCTCGCCCGGTGCGTCGTACACGTGCTGCAGCCCTTCGACCGCGGCGCCCACCGTCGTCGGACGCGGCTCGTCGAACGGAACGTAGACGCCGGTGGCGACCCAGCGCGGGTCGGGAGCGTACGCCGGCGTGCCGTCGAAGTTCGCACGCAGCGGGTTCTCCGGGTGGCGCGGCCGGATGATGTCGTTCCCACCGCGCTTGGCGACCTCGATCACCGCGTCCCCGGACTTCGGGTACAGGCTCGCGCGCTCGGCGATGACGCCGAAGCTGTGACGCCCGGTGACCGGCTCGCCGTCCACGACGAGTTCCTCGCCGGGGTCGAGTTCGACGACGACGCCGTTGGGCCCGGTGGACCAGGCGCCCGGCGCGTCCGGGAACCGCTGCGGGTTCTCGTCGAGCCAGTTGAGGCTGGTGATCGCCAGGAAACCGTGCGGATCACCGAGGACGCGCTGGTGCTTGGCGTACCAGTCTTCCCAGTCCTGCACGAAGGTGTCAGCGGTGACGGTCATAGCGCTCTCCCCACGACGACACGGATGCTTCACCAGTACGAATTGCGAAAGCACTTACTCTCATTCCCGTGCGGGCCGCGGCAGTTCTTCTCCTGGTGGTGCTTCTCCTCACCGGCTGCCGGGGTGACGCGGAACCGGCGGCCGAGCCGACGAAGGCCGCCGTGCCCGCGCTGGAGTTCCTCGGCGACACGACGATTCCGCGCTCACCGGAGTTCCGGGGCACCACGGTCGGTGGCCTCTCCGGCATCAGCTACGACCGGCGCGCCGGCCGCTACTACCTGATCAGCGACGACCGTTCGGAACGGAACCCGGCGCGGTTCTACACCGCGGACATCGACGTCTCGGGGCGCAAGGTCACCGCGACGCTCACCGGCACCGCACCGCTGCGACGCCAGGACGGCTCGGTGTTCCCGTCGCTCGCGTCCGGCGCCGTCCCACCCGACCCGGAGGGCATCGCCGTCCACCCGGGTACCGGTGACCTCTACTGGGTCGACGAGGGCGAGCGCAGCGACAACCTGCTGAACCCGGCGGTCCGGATCGCGAAGCCGTCGGGTGCGTACGTCCGGAAACTTCCGATCCCGGACGAGCTGACGATCGCCCCCGGCGCGGGCCCCCGCCGCAATCAGGCGCTCGAAGGCATCTCGTTCACCCCTGACGGCACCCGCTTCGCGGTCGGGATGGAAGACCCGCTGCGTCAGGACGGCCCGAACCCCACCGCGCAGGCCGGTGCGCTGACCCGTGTCGTCGAGTACGACACCGCGACCGGCCGCCCGGTCGCGGAGTACGCGTACCCGCTGGAGCCGCTGTTCGCCGCGCCGCGCGAAGCCGACTCCGGCGACACGAACGGGCTGTCCGACCTGGTCGCGCTGGGCGGCGGCCGCTACCTCGTGCTCGAGCGCGCCGCGGTCGTCGACCGGTACCGCATCAAGGTGCGTGTCTTCCTGGCCGACACCCGGAACGCCACGAACGTGCTCGGCCGCAACTCCCTGTCCGGCGCCACCGCAATGACGAAGACGCTGCTGCTCGATCTGGACGACGCACCGGGCCTGCGCATCGACAACTTCGAGGGTGCGACGCTCGGCCCCGACCTTCCCGACGGACGGCGCACCGTGCTCATCGTCTCCGACGACAACTTCCGCTTCCTGCAGACCAGCACGGTCGCGGCGTTCGCGCTCAGCTAGCGCAGGCGTCGTTCGCCTCGCCGATCTTCACGACGGTGAGCCGGACCCGCGTCGAGCGCACCGGCTGCGTCCCCGCCTTCACCGACTGGGCGGTGACGATCCAGTTCCGGTCGACGAACTGCCGCCGCCCCTGCCCGGTGCCGTCGACCGACGCCAGCACGAAGAACCCGGCCGCCTGCAGCGCGTCCTGCGCGGCCTGCAGGTCGCGGCAGACCACGTCCGGGATCACCCCGTCGGACGGCGCCCCGGTCGCCGCCGCGTCGGTGGGTTTGCTGACCCGCAGCGTGACCGTCGCCGAACCAGCGACCTTCGCGCCCGGCGCCGGGTTCTGGCTCCGCACGACCCAGTTCGCCCGGCTGAGCACCGGCCGGTTCCGGTCGGTGGCGTCCTCGACCCGCCGGTTCTCGAAGCCCAGCGAGGTCAGCTTCTGCTCGGCGTCGGGCAGGCGGACGCCGATCAGGTTCGGGACGGTCAGCCGGGCGGGCGCCACCGCGGCGGCCTTCGCCGACACCGACACCGACGGGCTCGGGTCCGGCTCGCCACCGCCCTGCTGCGCGATCGACACCAGCAGACCGGCGCAACAGGACAGCGCGAGCACCACGAGCATCACGATGAGCAGGATCCACACACCACGGTTGCGCGGGCCGAAGGCACGGGGCCGCCGCTGGAAGCTCATCGGGTTCCCCCCACGTATCGTGATCGTTCGCCTCCACTATGTATCGGCGAGGCGAGCCGCGGGGGGCCTCCGTCAGGAGAGCCGCGTGAGTACCTCCGCGGCCAGCGGCGCCGACGAGGCCGGGTTCTGGCCGGTGTAGAGGTTCCGGTCGGCGACGACGTGGGGCTGCCAGGCCGGTCCCTCGTCGAACGTGGCGCCGAGCGCGGTCAGCCGGTCCTGCAGGAGCCAGGGTGCCTTCTCGGCCAGCCCGGCCTGGGTCTCCTCGGCGTTGGTGAACCCGGTGAGGCGGTACCCGGCGAACGGCGACGTCCCGTCGGGGCGGTGCGCGGCCAGCAGTGCCGCCGGCCCGTGGCAGACGATCGCCAGCGGCTTGCCGGAGTCGAGCGTCGTGGTGAGCAGGCGGCCGGAGTCGGCGTCGACGGCCAGGTCCTCCATCGGGCCGTGGCCGCCCGGGTAGAACACCGCCGCGTAGTCGGCGACGTCGACCTTCGCCAGGTCGAGCGGGGCTGCCAGCTCGCTGATCGCGTTCAGCCGCTCCTCGACGTCGGTGCGGCCGTCGTTCGCGTCGGGGGCGAGGCTGCCGCGGTCGGGCACCGGGGTCACCCCGCCCGGGGACGCGAACACCACGGTGTGGCCGGCCCGGGTGAAGGCCTCGTACGGCGCGAGCAGTTCCTCGGCCCAGTAGCCGGTGGGGTGCTGGGTGCCGTCGTTCAGGGTCCAGTGCCGGGCGCCGGTCACCACGAACAAGATCGTTGACATGGTGTCGACGGTAGGTCGGGATCGATCGGGCGAAAAATAGAATCACCGATGTGAGCGATCAGAAATCCGATGGGCCGCTCGATCTCGGGCAGCTGCGTACCTTCCTCGCGGTCTACCGGGCCGGATCGCTGACCGCCGGTGCGCGGCTGGCCGGTCTGGCGCAACCGACGGCCACCGCCCAGCTGCGTGCCCTGGAGCACGCGCTCGGGCGGCGGCTGTTCGCGCGCCTGCCGCGTGGCGTGGCCCCGACCGCGGTCGCCGACGAGCTGGCCGCCCGGCTCGCCGGACCGATGGACGCGCTCGAATCGATCGCCGCGGGCTCCGGAGCGGCCGCCCCCGAACCGCCGGTGCACCTCGGCGGTCCGGCCGAGGCGCTGGCCCTGCTCGTGCTCCCGGTACTGGCACCGCTCCTGGGCGACGAGGTGCGCCTGCGTGTCGTCGCCGGGCTGGCCGACGACCTCCTGGCCGGGCTGCGCGACGGCGTCCACGACCTGGTGCTCTCGTCGGTGCGTCCACGCGGGCGCAGCATCCTCGCGACGCCGCTGACCGACGAGGAGTTCGTGCTGGTGTCGGCTCCGGCGCGCGCGGTGGACGCCGATCCGGAGCTGCTGGCGGCGCAGCCGCTGATCGCGTACGCCGAGGACCTGCCGATCCTGCGCCGCTACTGGCGTCACGTGTTCGGCGTGCGGCTGAACGCCGACCCGGCGCTGGTGGTACCGGATCTGCGTGCCGTCGCCGCCGCGGTCGCCGCGGGCGCCGGGATCAGCGTCCTGCCGCGGTACCTGTGCGCACCGGCGCTGGCCGACGGCACGCTCGTGGCCCTGGTGGAGCCGGACGACCCGCCGATCAACACCGTGTACCTGGCCCGGCGCACCGGCCCGGCGCACCCGCACGTCGACCGCGTCCACGACGTGCTCCTGCGGGCCGCCCGTTCGTGGTAGCCCCGGGTCACGTCGGACCCGCGCGTCGCCGCGGAGCGGCCGGCGGTGGTGGCCGACCGGCTCCGCGACGAACGTGTCCCGCCGGACCGAGCGCTAGTCGTCGCCGCGGGCCTCGTCGAGGAAGAGGCCGGCCTCCAGCGCGAGCGGGTGGCCGGGGCCCAGCACGCGGGCCGCGGTCGTGCGCACGTGCTCGTGCAGCTCGACTGCCGGCTCGACCCGGCCGGTCGCCAGATAGGCGGTGGCCAGGTTGTGCGCGGTGATCAGCGTGCCCTCGTGCTCGTCGCCCTGGACGCGCCGCCGGTCGTCGAGCACACCCTCGTACAGCGTGATGGCCTCCGGGAGCCGGCCTGCGCTCTGGTGGGCGTGGGCCAGGTTGTGCGCGGTGACCAGCGTCTCCTTGTGCTCCTCACCCCAGAGCAACCGCCGCGCGGTGAGCACGCGGGTGTAGACGCCGATCGCGTCCTCCGGCCGGTCGGCGGCCAGGAACGCGTCCGCGAGGCCGCACCACACGTCGTGCGTGACCGGGTCGTCGTCGCCGAGCGTGTCCCGGTACCCCCGGACGGCCCACTCGTACCAGAACACGCTGTCCTCGGGACGCTCCGCGCGCAGACAGGAGTCGGCCAGCTCGTGCAGCGTGTCGAGCGTCTCCTCGTGCCGCTCGCCGAACACCGTCCGCTGCCGGGTCACCAGCTCCTCGAACGTCGTGATGGCCCGGTGCGCCCGACCGGCGCGCTGGTGGGCACGGGCCAGCGCACGGACCGCGTGCAGCGTCTCCGGTTCGTCGGCTCCCACGACCCGGCGGTAACCGTCGACCACGCGCTCGAACGCGTCGACCGCCTCCTCCACCCGGCCGGACTCGCGTAACGCGTACGCCAGTCCCTCCGCGCTCAGCAGCGTCGCGCGGTGGTCGGCGCCGAGCAGCGCGGTGCGCCCGTCCAGCGCGCGCCCGAACTCGGCGATCGCCTCGTCGTACCGCCCGGCGTCGAGGTACGCGTCGGCCAGCAGGTGCCGGTCGGTGAGCGTCTCCGGGTGGTCGGCGCCGTGCACCGCGCGCGCCGTCTCCAGCACCTCCCGGTAGAGCGCGATCGCGTCGTCGTGCCGCTGCACCCGGCGGTAGGTGTAGGCCAGGTTGGCGGCGGTGAACATCGTCGCCGCGTCGTCGTTGCCCAGCACGCGCCGACGCGCGGCCAGCGTCGGTTCGTAGCGGCGGATCGCGTCCTCGGGGCGGTCGTCGTCCTCCAGCGCGTCGGCCAGCTGGTGGGCGAGCTGCAGCGTCCCGGGGTCCTCGGGGTCGGTGCGCTCGCTCAGCGTCCGCTCCAGCAGCCGCACCTGGTCGGCGTGGCGACCGGCCCGCTGGTAGGCCCGCACCAGGTCGACGCGGGTCTGCTCGGTGTCCTCGTGGTGCGGTCCGTGGAGCGCGCGCTCGCCGTCCAGCACCCGTTCGAACTCCGCGATCGCCTCGTCGTCGCGGCCCGCCTCGGCGTGGAGGGTGGCCAGCTCGTAGCGGACCTGGAGGGTCCGTTTGTGGTCCGGGCCGTAGTGCTGCTCACAGGCGGCGAGCGTGCGCCGGTAGAGCGCGAGCGCCTCGTCGGTCCGTCCGATGTCGACGTAGTGGCTCGCGACGCCGGCCGACGCGTAGATCGTGCGGGCCGAGTCCTCGCCGAGCACCGCGCGGAACTCCGGCAGGAACTCCTCGAACAGCTCGGCCGCGTCGGCGTCCCGGTCGGCGAGGTAGTAGAGGCAGCCGAGGTCGTGCACCGCGTTGAGCAGGCGGGTGTCCCCGCGGTCCCCACGGGCGCACCAGCGGGCGACCACGTCACGCAGGTGCGCGGCCGCCTCCTCGGTGCGGTCGGTGCCGAAACAGGCGTCGGCGAGCCCGTGCCGGGTGACCAGCGTCTCCGGGTGGTCCTCGCCGAACACCCGGCGCCGCGCCGCGTAGGCCACCGCGAACCGTTCGGCCGCTTCGGCCGGCTGGTCGGCGTCGACTTGGGCGTCACCGAGGGCCTTCAGCGTGAACAACGTCTCCGGGTGCTCGGGCCCCAGCAGCGACACCGAGGCGTCGTACACCTCGGTGTAGATCGGGATCGCGTCCTCCGGGCGGCCGTCCTCCACGTACGCGTAGGCGAGGTTGTGTCGGGTCACCAGGCAGTCGCGGTGCCCGTCGCCGAGCGTGCGGCGGCGGGCCGCCAGCACCCGCTCGAAGCGGCTGATCGCCTCGTCGATCTCCCCCAGGTCGAGGGCCGCGAGCGCGGCGGTGTCCGCGGCCCGGAGCGTCTCGGGGTGGTCGGGGCCGAGCACGGTGACGCGGTCCGCGTGGACCGACTCGATGAGCTCCCGCGCCTCATCGAGCCGGTCGGCCTCGGACAGCGACCCGGCCAGCGCCTCCTTGCTGCGTAACGTGTCGGGGTGGGTGGGGCCGAACCGCGCCTCGTCCGCGCGCACCGCGGTCTCCGCCGCCGCCACCGACTCGTCCGGTCGTTCGACCTCGACCAGGTACCCGGACGCCTGGTGCAACAGCCAGACCGCGGCGCGGTGGTCGTCCTCCGTGAGGTCGTCGGATCTCAGGAGGCGGGTGGCCAGGTCGCGCACGTGCGTCAGCGACTCGGCCCACCACGGCCACCCGGCCGGGTCGTTGCTGATCTCTTCTTCGGCGGCCGGAGCCGCGGCTCGGAGTCGGCGGAGTTCGCCGGCATCGGAAATCGTCACGTGAGCACGGTGTCATCCCGGTGGTAGCGGTTTGATCCCCACTTCGTGCCAGCCGGACACTGGGGGCATGGGGATTCGGCTTCCGCCGACGGCGCGGCTGAGCGAGGGCTTCTGCCCGGACGCCGCGCACGGCCGGTTGCGACTCGACGACGTGGGGGAGGAGCGGGCCGGGCGCTGCGACGCGTGCGACGCGTGGTGGCGGCCGGAGTTCCGCGAGGGTGAGCTGGTCGCCGCCTGGCTGGTGACCGTGCGGCCCGGCGGTGACGTCGCGTCGGTACGTGCCGACTCCGGGTCGCTCGATCTCGGGTTGCCGGTGAGTGATTACGTGGCTTACGCGCACCGGTGTTAGGTCGAACCTTGCCTGTCGCTTAGGGGCGCCTTGTCTCCGGATCATCGTGCTGTCCGGTGCCGGAGGGGGCGGTGAGACTGCTGGGGTGTCTCGACGTGCGCTCTTGATCCTGGTCGTGTGTGTGGGCGTGGTCGTCGCGGCGGTCGGGGGATGGGCGGTGACGGGCTCCGGGGGCGGCGGCGCGCGGGCGGCCGCGGTGGTCGACCCGCCGTCGCCGGCGGAGCCCTCGTCGGTGGGTTCCCCGGCCCCGACGGCCGCGGCTTCGCCGTCCGCGGCCGGTGCGCGGGAGCGGGTGCCGGTGGGGCCCGCCCAGGTGGGCTCGAGCCCGTCGCCGACGACCACGAGGACGGCGCGGCCGGTCGCACGCAAGCGGGGCGCGGCGCTGAACGACTTCGGGGCGGTGAAGCCGGCGCTGGCCGACTCCGGCGTCGGCTGGTACTACACCTGGGGCACCGACCCGGTCGACGCGCCCGCCGGGGTGTCGTTCACCCCGATGATCTGGGGCGCCGACTCGGTCGACGAGCGCACGCTGGCCGCGGCGAAACAGCGCGGCGACACGCTGCTCGGCTTCAACGAGCCGGACTTCGCCAGCCAGTCGAACCTCTCCCCGACCCGCGCGCTCGAACTGTGGCCGTCGCTGCAGGGCACCGGCATGCGCCTGGGCAGCCCGGCGCCGGCGTTCGGCGCCGCGACCGACGGGAGCTGGTTCGACCAGTTCATGACCGGTGCCCAGGCCCGGGGCTACCGCGTCGACTTCATCGCGCTGCACTGGTACGGCGGTGACTTCACGACCGCGAACGCGGTGAGCCAGTTGAAGAGCTACCTGCAGGCCGTGCACGACCGGTGGCACAAACCGATCTGGCTCACCGAGTACGCGCTGATCGACTTCGGCTCCGGCACGCCGCGCTACCCGTCGCCGGAGCAGCAGGCCGCGTTCGTGACCGCGTCGACGGCCATGATGGACGGTCTGTCGTTCGTCGAGCGGTACTCGTGGTTCATCTTCTCGCCGGGCACCGGCGGCACGTCGCTCTACGCCCCGGACGGTTCAGCGACGACCCTCGGCCGGGCGTACCGGCGCTAGCACGTCCCAGTGCTCCACGATCAGCCCGTCCTCGAACCGCCAGAGGTCGACGCCGGTGGCGTCGCCGGCGCCGGCCGAGCCGGCGGATGGTGTTCCTGGCCGAGCACCTCGTGGTGCCGTGGCGTGAGCGCAGAGTCGTACCTGGCCGCCGACGCGGCGACCGTGCGGGTGCTCGAGCTCAGAAGCCGAACGTGATCGTGACGTGCACCCGGACCGGGATCACCGGCACCAGGACCACTGGCACCAGCACGGGGTAGCCGACCGCCTCCAGGTACTCGGCGGCGGGTGCGACCGGCGGCCGGACGGCGGGCGCCGGGGCCGGCCGATACCTGACCGGGACCGGAACCGGGTCCGGTGCCCGGGTCGGCCGAACGGCGGCGGGCGGCCGAACGGCGTCGGGCGGCCGGGCGGCGGCAGACGGCCTCGCGGCGGCAGCTGGCCGAACGGCGGCAGGTCGGGGCGCTGCTTCGGGGCGGAGCGGCCGCGGAGGTCGGTGGGCGGGGGAGGGGCGGTCCAGGCGGGTGCTGGGGGCGCGGTACACGGCGGGGCGCGGCGCCGGGGCGCCGGTGAGCGGCGCGGGCCGCCGCACGGCCACCTCGCCGCCCGGACGCGGAGGCACTCCGGCCTCCGCGGTCGTCGCTGGGAAGTGGTACTCGACGACTGCCATCTCAACCCCCCGGGTGAGCATCGTTTCGTCCAGAATACGCCGATTACGACGCAAACGTGTGCGTCACCAGCACCACCGCCTCGGCCGCCCCGAACGCGCGCCACCGGTGCGGCACCGACCCGGGGATCCGCAGCACGTCACGCGGCCCCAGCACGTGCGGCTCGGACCCGGACCGCACCTGCGCCTCCACCGTCCCGGAGGCCACGTACACCAGCTCCGCGTGCTCGTGCACGTAGAACTCACTGAACTCCTGCGGACGCAACCGGAACTCGGTCACCGCGAACTGCCCGGGCGCCTCCA
Organism: Cryptosporangium japonicum; assembly: GCF_039524755.1. Taxonomy (NCBI): domain Bacteria; kingdom Bacillati; phylum Actinomycetota; class Actinomycetes; order Cryptosporangiales; family Cryptosporangiaceae; genus Cryptosporangium; species Cryptosporangium japonicum. Next base: position 236,725 of record NZ_BAAAGX010000028.1, on the reverse strand, counting down.
CGAGCAGCCGCGCCGATCCCGCGTCGACCGGGATCGACGTCGTGTCGTTCACCGTGAGCACCACCGGTTCGGCCCCGTCCGGCACCGGTTGCGCCTCGGCGAGCAACGCCTGCTGCGAGGTCCGCAGCGCCTCCGCGACCAGGAACAGCGACCGCATGCTGCCGCGCGTGCGCCCGCGTTCGAGTTGGCTCAGGAACGGGTGCGACAGCCCGGTCACCGCGGCCACCTGCACCAACGTCATCCCGAGGGACCGCCGTCGCCGCCGGATGGCCGCTCCCAGCGCGCGTGCCTCCGGCTCGGCCTGTCGCCGCAACTCCGGTCCTCCTCCGATGTGAAACAGCGCTGTCACCGGCGTTGCGCGCGACGAAACATTCGCGGCCTAGCCTCGCCGATGTTCACCTGGTCAACATTTTGCCCGAGGAGAGAGGTGCCGTCGTGCTCGGTCCGTCCGCACTCCGGCCGGGAGACCGCGTCGCCCGCTTACGCGGCGTCCACCTCCTCGACGGCCGAACCACCGACCTGACGATCGTCGACGGCACCATCACGACCGGGGCCGCGGACACGCCCGGTGTCGATGTCGACGCCTCCGGCTGGGTCGCGGTGTCCGCGCTGGGGGAACCGCACGCGCACCTCGACAAGGCGCTCACCGTCGACCGCGGCGCCACCCGCCTCAACGGCCTGATCGAGGCCGTCGACCAGTGGCACCGGATGCTTCCCGACATCGACGGCGCCGACATCCGCGACCGCGCCGAACGGGCGCTCGGGCACTACGCCGCGGCCGGGGTCACCGCGATCCGCACCCACGTGGACGTCCCACCCGACGGCGACGCCCTGCGCGGCCTGCGCGCGCTGCTCGAACTGCGGAACGCGCTCACCGGCCACCTCACGATCCAGGTCGTTCCGCTGATCTCCCCGGCGACGCCGTCACCGGTCGTGGAGGCGGCCGCGAAGGAGGGTGCCGACCTGCTCGGCGGCGTACCCCACCTCGCCGACGACCCGGCCGCGGAGACCGCACGCCTGCTCGACGTCGCCGAGCGCGCCGGGCTCCCGCTCGACCTGCACACCGACGAGACGCTCGACCTGACCGGCGGGCTCGACCTGGCCGACCTGGCCGACCAGGTGATCGCCCGCGGGTTCCGGTACCGGGTCACGGCCAGCCACTGCGTCCGCCTCTCGATGCTCCCGCCCGAGCGCCTCACGAGCACGCTGGACCGGGTCGCGCAGGCGGGCATCGCGATCGTCGTGCTCCCGCAGACCAACCTCTACCTGCAGGGACGCGACCACGGACACTCGGTGCCGCGCGGCATCGCCCCGGTGCGCGCGATGCTCGACGCCGGAATCACGGTCGCGGCCGGCGGCGACAACCTGCGCGACCCGTTCAACGCCGTCGGCAGGGGCGACCCGCTCGAGACCGCATCTCTGCTGGTCAGCGCCGCGCATCTGCATCCGCACGAGGCGCTGGAGGCGGTGACCGGTGGCGTCCGCGCGGCGATGCACCTCCCGCCCGCCGGGCCCGCCGACGGCGCGGCCGCCGACCTGCTCCTGGTGCCGGCCCAGTCGCTCACCAGCCTGGTGGCCGGCCCCGGCGACGCGCGGGTGGTGCTGCGTGCCGGCACCGTGCTGGCCCGCACCGTCACCGATCGCGTCACCGCGATCGTTCCCCGCACCCCTCCGGAGGACCGATGACCGCCACCACCCGGGCCGCGCTCGAGTTCACCGGCGTCAGCAAGGTGTTCGACACCGGGACGACGGCGCTGAGCGGCGTCGACCTGAGCGTCGCGCCCGGCGAGTTCGTCGCGGTCGTCGGACCGTCCGGCTGCGGCAAGAGCACCCTGCTGCGGCTGGCGTCCGGATTGGACCGGGTCACCGACGGCACGCTCGAGGTCGCCGCGGACACCACGAGCTTCGTGTTCCAGGACCCGACGCTGCTGCCCTGGCGCTCGGCGCTGGGCAACGTCGCGCTCGTCGGGCAGCTCCGCGGCGTCGGCAAGAAGGAACGGACGGCCCGGGCGGCGGACGCGCTCGCGCTCGTCGGTCTCACCGACTTCGCGAAGAGTTTTCCCCGGCAGTTGTCCGGTGGCATGCGGATGCGGGTCTCGCTGGCCCGCGCGCTGGTCGCGGACCCGCAGCTCGCGCTGTTCGACGAGCCGTTCGGCGCGCTCGACGAGATCACCCGCCTCGGCATGCAGACCGAGCTGCAGCGCCTGTTCCAGCTGCGCGGTTTCGCCGGGCTGTTCATCACGCACTCGGTGAGCGAGGCGGTCTACCTCTCCACCCGGGTGGTGGTGATGACCGGACGGCCGGGCCGGATCGCGGCCGACATCGCGGTGCCGTTCGCGCATCCACGCTCGCCGGAACTGCGGTACACCCCGGAGTTCGCGGCGCTCACCGGCGAGGTCTCGCACGCACTGGAGGGCCACCACTCATGAGCACGGCCACCCTGGAGAAGCCGGCGACGACCACCGCGCCGAGAAGGAAGCGACGGATCACGCGCAACGTCCTGCCGGTGCTCGGCGCGCTCCTGACCGGGCTGGGCGTCTGGTACGCGGTCACCTACCTGGTGCTCTCCGAGCAGCGGCGATTCCTGCTGCCGCCGCCCGACGAGGTGTTCACGGTCGCCGTCCTCGACGCCGACCACCTGCAGCCGAAGCTCGAAGCGCTGGCGCTGACCACCCGCGTCGCGCTCACCGGGCTCGGCATCGCGGTGGTGATCGGTGTGCTCACCGCGATCCTGATGAGCCAGGCCGACTTCATCGAGCGCGCGGTCTACCCGTACGCCGTCGTGATCCAGACCGTGCCGATCCTCGCGATCGTGCCGCTGATCGGGCTGTGGTTCCAGTTCGGGTTCACCAGCCGGGTCATCGTCTGCGTGATCATCTCGTTGTTCCCGATGATTTCGAACACGCTGTTCGGCATCCACTCGGCCGACCGGGACGCCCACGACCTGTTCACGCTCAACCGGGCCGGTCGCTGGCAGCGCCTGGTGCTGCTGCAGCTACCGGCGGCGGTGCCGTCGATCTTCACCGGGCTGCGGACGTCGGCCGGGTTGTCGGTGATCGGCGCGGTCGTCGGCGACATGTTCTTCCGGCAGGGAGAGCCGGGCATCGGCGGCCTGCTCGACACCTACCGGTCGCGGCTGCAGTCCGAGGACCTGATCGCCTCGATCTTCCTGGCCTCGTTCCTCGGCGTGGCCATCTTCGCCGTGTTCACCGCGCTCGACCGCGCGGTGATCGGCCGCTGGTACGGCACGTCCCGAGCCTGACGCGAACCCCCACCTTTCCGGAGATGACGTGAACAGAAACACCCCTCGGCGGCTCGCCGCCGCCCTTCTGCTGCTCGCGCTCGCGCCGGCGCTCGTCACCGCGTGTTCGTCCGACGACGACACCGCGGTCAGCGGCGCGAACACCGCCACGGCCGCCCCGAAGGGCTCCGCGCAGGACCTGTCGGACGTCTGCCCGGCGACCGTCGTCATCCAGGCGGACTGGGAGCCCGAGGCCGAACACAGCGCCGCGTACGCGTTGATCGGCGCCGGCTACACGGTCGACGCGGGGAAGAAACGCGTCAAGGGGCCGCTGGTGAGCGGTGGGGTGGACACCGGCGTCGACGTCGAGGTGCGTGCCGGTGGGGCCGCGATCGGCTTCCAGTCGGTCACCTCGCAGATGTACGTCGACCAGGACATCCTGCTCGGCCTGGTCACCACCGACCAGGCGATCTCGGCGTCCGGGAAGCAGCCGGTCACCGCGGTCGTCGCGCCGCTGAACAAGAGCCCGCAGATGCTGATGTGGGACCCGAAGACCTACCCGGACGTGAAGACGGTCGCCGACCTCGGGAAGAAGAAGGCGTCGATCGTCGTCTCCGAGGGCACGCTCTACGCCGAGCTGCTGGTGAAGAACGGGCTGATCACGAAGGCCCAGCTGGACACGTCCTACGACGGCGCGCCCGCCCGTTTCGTCGGTGACCCGAAGATCGCCCAGCAGGGCTTCGCCACCGCCGAGCCGTACATCTACGAGAAGGAGGTGCGTGCCTGGGGCAAGCCGGTCGCGTACCAGCTGCTCGCCGACGTCGGGTACACCGTCTACCCGGAGCCGCTCTCGGTGCGCACCGGTGACCTGGCGAAGAACGCGCCCTGCCTGAAGAAGCTGGTGCCGATCCTGCAGCGCGCCCAGATCGACTACCTGGGGAAGCCCGACACCACGAACGCGCTGATCGTCGACGTCGTCGAGAAGTACGACGACGGCTGGACGTACTCCGAAGGCGTCGCGAAGTACGCCGCGAAGACGATGGCCGACCTGAAGATCGTCGCCAACGACACGTCCGGCCCGCTCGGCGGCATGGACCCGGCCCGCGTCCAGGAAACGATCGACACGTTCGCCCCGCTGCTGACGGCGAGCGGCGGCACCCCGAAGGCCGGTCTGAAGGCCGCGGACATCATCGACACGCAGTTCCTCGACAAGTCGGTGACGCTCCCGTGACGGTGACGCGGGCGCCGCTGCCCCCGGTGCCCGCGCAGGCCCAGCTCGACCGGTTCGTCGCGGCCCTCGACGGCATCCCCACCACCACCGACGACCTGGTCAAGCTCTCCTCGGACTGGTCACGCATGTCGCCGGTGCTGCAGGAGAAGCTGCCGCCCGGCCGCTTCACCGCCCAGCTCGTGGTGACGCCGGAGACCTCGGCCGACATCCCCCGCGTCCTCGCCGCCGCGTACGAACACGACGTCCCGATCACGCCCCGCGGCGCCGGCACCGGCAACTACGGCCAGGCGACGCCGTTCGCCGGCGGCGCGATCCTCGACCTGCGCCGGTGCGACCGGGTGCTGGAGGTCGGGGAGGGCTTCGTCCGCGTCGAGCCGGGCGCGAAGCTCACCGCGGTGGACGCCGCGGTGCGCGCAGGAGGTCAGGACCTCTGGATGTTCCCGTCCACCAAGGGGTCCACCGCCGGCGGGTTCGTCGGCGGCGGCAGCGCGGGCACCGGCACGATCGAGCACGGCACGACTTTCGACGGGTTCGTGAAGTCGGTGACGGTCGCGCCGTGCGACGGCAGCGGAACGGCCTTCACCCCGGCTGACGTGCGGCCCTACGTGCACGCCTACGGCGTCACCGGGGTGCTGACCGAGCTCACGCTCGCGACCGAACCGGCCCGGGACTGGCGCGCGGTCTACGTCGCGGTCGACGACTACCGCACCGGCACCGACATCCTGCGCCGCATCCGCCCGCTCGGCCCGCGGCTGGCGTCGCTGGACGAGGTGCCGCTGGTCGAACACCTGCCGTCGCCCGCCGTCGACCGGACCCGGGTGAGCGTGCGCGCGATCCTGCCGGAAGCGTCGGTGGCGGCGTTCACGGTGCTGGTCGCGGAGGCCGGCGGCGAGGTCACGTCCGTGCTCGAGGGGGTCGAGGCCACCGACCTGCTCTCCGGCATGTCGTACAACCACCCGGTCTACTTCCTCCAGCGGTCCGGGTATCCGTGCTTCCACCTGGAGTCCGCGGGCGACCCGCTCTGGGACGCCCCCGACGCGATCCGCGCCGCGCTGCCGAACGCGCTGTTCCACCTCGACCTCGGCCACCGCGGGATCCAGGGGATGATCGTCGCGGACTACACGTCCGAGGACGGTGTGCTCGCGGCGATCGCGGCCCTGGAGGAGCTCGGCGTCGGGGTGCACAGCCCGCACCAGTGGTACGTGGACCGCCAGGTCGAGCTGATCCGTTCGCTGGTCGGAACGCTCGACCCGAAAGGGCTGCTCAACCCGGGGAAGCTCGAATGAATTTCGTCGACCGCACCGCCCCCGAACTGGCCGCGCTCGATCCGGACACGGTGATCGTGCTCCCGCTGGGCTCCATCGAGCAGCACGGGCCGCACCTGCCGGTGTCCACCGACCTGACCGTGGCGTCGGCGGTGGCGTCCGCGGCCGTTCCGCTGGCCCGGACGCAGGGTGCCGACGCCCTGCTGCTGCCCCCGCTGGCCTACACCAAGTCCGACGAGCACGCCTGGTCACCCGGCACGATCTGGGTGTCCTGGGACACGCTGATGCGCACGCTCGTCGACATCGGACGTTCGATCGCGACCACCCCGGCGCGCCGGTTGCTGCTGCTGAACGCGCACGGCGGCAACTCCGCGCTCGGGCAGGTCGCGTGCCGGGAACTGCGCCGGGAGTTCGGACTGCGAACGTTCCTCGCGCACCCGTCGATGCCCGGCTCGTCGTCGTCGGCCTCCGAACTGGGCCTGGGCATCCACGGCGGCCACTCCGAGACGTCGATCATGTTGCACCTGCGTCCCGACCTGGTTCACCTGGAGCACGCGCGCCGGTGGGTGCCCGAGCCGCTGGCCGGCTACGAGCACATCGGGTTCGGCAAGCCGGTCAGCTTCGGGTGGCTCTCGTCGGACTTCAACGCCGACGGTGTGCTCGGCGACGCCTCCACGGCCACCGCCGAGTACGGCGAGCAGCTCTTCGAGCGCGCGGTCGGCACGATGGCGTCGGTGATCGGCGAAGCCCAGCGGTTCAGCCCCCGGTGAGAGTCGTCGGCGCGCTGCGTCACTGGGACGTCCGCGGCGAGTCGGCGGGCGATCTGGCCTGCGATCCGGTGACCGGCCGGTTCGTGGACGCCCGCCCCGATGACGACGACGTCCTGGTGGCCGAGGGATGCGTGGTGACGCCGGGCCTGGTCAACGCCCACCACCATCTGCTCCAGACCGCGTTCCGTACGCTCCCGGGCTCCCGGGGCGTGCCGATGCGGAAGTGGCTGGGCGTGATGGGCGCGGCGTACCGGCGCGCCGGGGTGGACGCCGAGCTGGCCGCCGCGGCGGCGTCGGCGGGGCTGGCCGAGGCGGCGCTGCGCGGCGTGACCACCGTCGCGGATCACCATCTGACCTGGCTGGGTGCGTCGGTGTCCGACGACGTCGAGCTGGCGTCCGCGGTGGTGGCGGCGGCGCGGCGGATCGGCGTCCGGCTGGTGTTCGTGCGGGGCAGTGCCGGGGACGACCCGATGCGAGCCGCGGAGTCGGCCGCCGCGATCGCGTCCGCGTTCCCGGCGGACGACCTGGTCCGGGTGGCCGTGGGCCCGGCCGGGGTGCACAGCGACGCGAAGGAGACGTTCACGCTGCTCGGCGACGTCGCGGCGCGCTACGGCCTGCGCCGACGGACCCAGGCCAACGAACAGGTCGACGTGCAGGTCGCGGCGGAGAAGTACGGGCGGCGACCGCTCGACCTGCTCGACGATTGGGGCTGGCTGGCGCCCGACGTGACGCTCGCGCACCTGTGCGACGTGACGCCGGCGGAGGTGCGTCGGGTCGCCGCGGCCGGGGTGAGCGTGACGCACGCGCCCGGCTGCGACCTGCCGATGGGGTGGGGAGTGGCGCCGATGGCGTCGTTCGCCGACGCCGGGGTGGCGGTGGGGCTCGGTACCAGCGGCGGCGGCTCGAACGACGCCGGCCACCTGCTCGCCGACGCCCGGCTGGCTATGCAGGTGGCGCCGCTGGCCGGGCGCCCGGTGTCCGCCCGTGAGGTGCTGGGCTGGGCCACCGCGGGCTCGGCCGCCGGACTGGGCCGCGGGCCCGGTTCCGGCGCCGCGCTCGGGTCGTTGGCGGTGGGGGCGGCGGCGGATCTGGTGTGTTGGGACGTCAGCGGGGTGGCCGACGCGGGGGTCGCCGATCCGGTCGGCGGGCTCCTCTGGGCCGACCCGGGCCGCCGGCCCCGGCACGTGGTGATCGCCGGCCGGGTCGTGGTCCGCGACTATCGCCTGGTCACGGCCGACGAGACCGCCGTGGCCCGGGATCTCGGGCGAGCGTCACAGCGCTGAGATCTGGTCACCCACAATCCAGACTGGTTTACTGGGAAAGGAGAAGGGGGTGCCAGTTGAAGTTCCTCGCGATCACGCTCATCGTGCACGCGCCCGACCCGCTCACCCAGCACAAGGTGTCCACCCACGACCGCTTCCGCCAGGTGATCGAGAACGCCCGCCTCGCCGAGGAGCTGGGCTTCGACGGCTTCGGCGTCGGTGAGCGTCACGAACGGCCGTTCGTCTCCTCGTCCCCGCCGGTCGTGCTCAGCCACATCGCCGCACTCACCCGCTCGATCCGCCTGTTCACCGCGGTCACGACGCTGAGCCTGCTCGACCCGGTGCGTGCCTACGAGGACTACGCGACGCTCGACAACCTCTCCGACGGCCGTCTCGAACTCATCATCGGCAAGGCCAACGGCGCCGCGCAGCGCGAGCTGTTCTCGGTGACCACCGACGACCAGTGGGACCGCAACATCGAGTCCTACGAGTTGTTCCGCCGGCTCTGGCGCGAGGACAGGATCTCCTGGTCCGGCCGGTTCCGCCCGCCGCTGGAGAACGCCGAGGTCTGGCCCGAGCCGTTGCAGCGCCCGATCCGGGTCTGGCACGGCAGCGCCACCAGCCGGGAGTCCGTCGACGTGGCCGCCCGCTACGGCGAGCCGCTGTTCTCCGCGAACGTGACCAATCCGGTCGAGCCGTACGCCGAGCTCGTGCGCTACTACCGGGAACGGCTGGCCCACCACGGTCACGACCCGGCCACCGCCGTCGTCGGCGCGGGCACCGCCGGCTACTACGCCACGCCCCGGTCCCAGGACGCGTACCGCGTTTACCGGCCGATTTTCGCGGCAAATCTCGGCTTCCAGAAATCTTTGGGGCTCCAGCCGGTGTTCACCACCTTCGAGGACTTCGTCGAGCGCAGCTCCGCGCTGATCGGCAGCCCGGAACAGGTGATCGACAAGGTCCACCGCTACCACGAACAACTCGGGCACTCGGTGATGCACCTGCACGCGGACGCGGGTGGGCTCACCGACGCCCAGCACCGCGAGTCGCTCGAGCTGTTCCAGTCGGCGATCGCCCCGGAGCTGCGGCGCGCCATTCCCGACCCGGCCTGGCCGCAACCATCGGTCACGAAGGAGCACTCCGCATGAGTGTCACGCACATCGGTACCGACCCCGGACGTCTCCGTCGTGTCTTCGCCGCGTTCCCGACCGGCGTGACCGCGCTGGCCGCCGAGCCGGAGGGCTTCCCGGTCGGCATGGCGGCCTCGTCGTTCACGTCGGTGTCGCTGGATCCGCCGCTGGTCTCGGTCTGCGTCGCGCAGACCTCACGCACCTGGCCGGCCCTGCGCGTCGCGTCCCGGATCGGGGTCAGCGTGCTCGCCGACGGGCACGCCGACGCGAGCAGGCAACTCTCGGCCAAGGAAGGCGACCGCTTCGGCGGCCAGCGCTGGCGCCGGTCCGAGGACCGGGCCCTGTTCCTGGAGGGCGCGGCGGCGTGGCTCGACTGCTCGCTGGAACAGGAGATCCCGGCCGGCGACCACTACATCGTGCTGCTCCGCGTCCACGACCTGGGAATCGACACCGAGGCCGAACCCCTGGTGTTCCACCGCTCGGGGTATCGGCGGCTGGCTTCGTAGTCGGCTCTCGGGACCTACCCCCGACGGGGAGGCCGGGTGCCGCGGCCGTCGAGAAGGGGGCGTTCGGGGGCCCAGACCAGGCCGCGGCGGCGGGCCGCCACCCCCGACAACGCCTCGAGCACGATCCGGTTGCCGAGGAACGCCGTCACGTCGGCGTGGTCGTAGGGCGGTGACACCTCGACGATGTCGAGACCGGCGATCGGCAGCTCCAGGCACAGGCGCCGCACCGCGTCCAGCAGCTGGCGCGACGTCAACCCGCCCGGCTCGGGCGTGCCCGTCCCCGGCGCCATGCCGGGGTCGACCACGTCCACGTCGACGGAGAGGAACACCGCGTCGCAGTCGTCGAGCGCGAGCGCGGACGCCTCGGCCAGGCACTCGTCCAGCCCGCGGGCGACGATCTCGCTCATCTCGTAGGAACGCATGTACTGGTCGGCCATCCAGTCCAGGGTGTCCGGCCCCGGCCAGTAGCCCCGCAGCCCCATCTGGATGAACCGGTCACCGCGCACCGCGCCCGACTCGATCAGCCGCCGCATCGGCTGGCCGTGCCCGTGCAGGTGTCCGAACTCGACGTCGCCGGTGTCGGCGTGGGCGTCGAAGTGGATCACCGACACCCGCCCGAACCCGTGGTGGTGGGCCACGCCGGTGATGTCGGGTAACGCGATCGTGTGGTCCCCGCCGAGCACGACCGGCATCGCACCGGACGACGCGATCGTCGTCACCGCGGCTTCGACGGCTTTGAGGCTGCCCTCGATGTCACCGGCGAAGGTTTCCACGTCCCCGGCGTCGACCACACGCAGTTCCCGGAGGGGGTCGACGCGCAGCGCCAGCGACGGACGGGAACCGTCGTGGGGGTTGTAGTCGGTGGTGCGGATGGCCTGCGGCCCGAAGCGGGCGCCGGGGCGGTGGCTGACCCCGCCGTCGAAGGGAGCACCGACGATCACGGCGTCGGCGTTCGCGTACGACTCCGGATCGTCGAGGGCGCAGCGGTCGACGCCGAGGAACGTGACGTCCGGGCCGAACATGGCTCCGTAGCGGGGCACGAGAACTCCTACTGACTTTAAAATCAGGCCGGAGCCGAGCCTACGACCGCGAACCGCGTCAGGGAAGGGCGTGGGACGCTGGCGCGCATGAGTGGCACGCAGGCACGCGAGCGCATTCTGCGGGCGGCGCTCGAACTGATCGCCCGCGACGGGTTCGACGGTGTCCGCCTCGCCGACATCGCGAGACACGCCGGGGTCTCGACCGCGCTGCTGCACTACCACTTCGCGTCCCGCGCGCAGTTGCTCACCGACGCGCTCGCCCAGTCGCTGAGCGTCGCCGAGCAGCGCCTCGAGCGCCGGGCCGCGGACCGCCGGCGCACCCGGGCCGACGAGCGGCTCGCGGACCTGATCGACTTCGGTCTCCCACTGACCGCCGACGACGTCCTGGAGTGGCAGCTCTGGGCCGAACTCGAGCACCGCGCGCCCGGCGCTCCCGACCTCGCGCGTGCACTGGCCGCGCTCAACGACCGGCTGCTGCAGCCGCTGGCGGCCACCGTGGCCGCCGGGCACGCGGAGGGCCTGTTCACCGACGGCGCTCCGGACGACGTCGCCACGGTCGCGTCGGCACTGCTCGCCGGTCTCGCGACGCGCCTGACCGCCGGTGACCCGACGCTCACCACCGCCCGTGCGCGGGCCCTGGCCGGGCGGCAGCTCGCGCTGGCCGTCGGCTACCGCGGTGAGCTCCCGTTCCAGCCGCTGCCCCCGCCCCCGGTGCTCCCGGTGCCGGCCGCGGCCCCGGTCGTGCGCCGCCGCCGGGCCCCCAAAGCCCCGACCGGGCGCTGACACCCCGGGGCGTCCACGGATCCGGCGAACCCGCTGGTTACGCTCACGCGCGTGTCGCTGATCGCGCAGGTACTCGTCGGCCTGGTGGCCGCCATCCACGTCTACATCCTGGTGCTGGAGATGTTCCTCTGGCGGGCCCGGCGCACCCGGGCGGCCTTCGGCACCACCGAGGAGTTCGCCGAGGCCACCGTGACGCTCGCCGCCAACCAGGGCCTCTACAACGGGTTCCTCGCCGCCGGCCTGGCCTGGGGTCTGATCAGCGACGACTTCGCTTTCCAGACGTTCTTCCTGGGCTGCGTCATCGTCGCCGGCGTCTACGGCACGCTGACCGCGAGCCGCCGCATCCTCTTCGTCCAGGCCCTCCCGGCCGCGATCGCGCTGGTATTCGTCCTACTCACGGCCTAGGTGCCCGAACCGGTCACGCAGCTCGCGCTTGAGGATCTTGCCGCTCGGGTTCTTCGGCAGGGACTCGGTCACCACGACGTACTTCGGGGCCTTGAACCCGGCCAGCACCGTCTTGCCGAACGCGATGACCTCGTCCGGGTCGAGGCCCGGTTCCTTCGGCACCACCACCGCGGTCACCGCCTCCACCCAGTACGGGTGGTCGATGCCGAACACCGCCACCTCGGCGACCCCGGCGTGCTGGTACAGCGCCTCTTCCACTTCGCGGCTGGCCACGTTCTCCCCGCCGGTCTTGATCATGTCCTTCTTGCGATCGACGACCCGGAGATAGCCGTCGTCATCGAAGACCCCCAGGTCCCCGGAGTGGAACCAGCCGTTGCGGAACGCGTCGGCGGTCTTCTCCTCGTCCCGGTAGTACCCGAGGGTGGCGTGCGGACTCCGGTGGACGATCTCCCCGACCGTTCCCGGCGGCACCGGCACGTCGTCGTCGTCCACCACGATCGTCTCGACGTTGATCGCCGGCCGTCCCGCGCTGCCGGCGTGCGCCACCTGCTCGTCGGGCCGGAGGATCGTCGCGAGCGGCGCCATCTCGGTCTGGCCGTAGAAGTTCCAGAAGCGCACGTCCGGCAGGCGCCGCGCGAGCTCCTGCAGGATCTCCACCGGCATCGGCGAGGCCCCGTAGTAGCCCTTGCGGAGGCTCGACAGATCAGTGGTCTCGAACTCCGGCGACCGCAGCAGCGCGATCCAGACCGTGGGAGGCGCGAAGAACTTCGTCGCTTTGTTCTCCTCGATCGCCTGCAGAATCGCCGCGGGCTGCGGTGCCGGCAGAATGATGCTGGTCGCACCCGTGTACACGTCGACGTTCAGGAAACAGTCGAGCTGCGCGCAGTGGTACAGCGGCAGCGAGTGCACCTCGACGTCGTCGAACGTCATCTCACCGTCGATCGCGCAGCTGGCGTACTGCCAGAGCAGCGCCCGGCTGGTGAGGATCGCGCCCTTCGGCCGGGACTCGGTGCCGCTCGTGTACATCAACCGGATCGGATCGTCGTCACCGACGAGGACCTCGGCGGGTAACGGACCGTCGAACGACGTCAGCTCGGCGAAGTCGCGCCAACCGGGCTGCGCCGTGCCGATGGCCAACCGCAGGGCCACCGCACCGGCCGACGCGGCGATCGCCTTCTCCGCCGTCGCGGTCAGCGCGTCCTCCGCGACGAACGCGACCGCGCCGCTGTGGTCGAGCACGTACGCGATCTCGTCGGCGTTGAGCATGAAGTTCACCGGCACCAGCACGATGCCGCGGCGCGCGGTGGCGAACGACAGCACCGCGAACTGCCAGCAGTTGTGCGAGAGCAGCGCGAGCCGGTCGCCCTTGACCAGACCGGCGGCGTGCAGAGCCGCGGCCGTGCGGTCGACGACGGCGTCGAGCTCGGCGAACGTGAAGCGCGTTCCGCCGTCGACGATCGCGGTCTTGTCGCCGAAGCGGCGCGCCGAGCGGCGGGGGAGGTCACCGAGTGCGTGCTGACGGGCCTGCGAGACGGCGGTACTCATCGGCGAGCGTCCCTTCGCTGGTGGCGGTACCCGCCGATCCTCACACGGGCTATCGCAGGAGTTCCAGGGTTCGTTCGTCGGCCTGCCCGTGGAAGTACCGGTCGAGGACGCGCTCATAGGCCGGTTCGTCCGGGTCGGCGGCGCCGAACAACGTCATCGACGAACGCAGCTTCATCGCGTCGACCGGCCCGAGAATCCGCGTGATGCTGCGGCCCTCGACGCCGAGCAGCGCGTCGATCGCGTCGTGCAGGCGTTTCTTCAGCGTGGGGTGGGCCAGGTAGGCGCGGGCCTCGTCCAGCGAGCCGATCGCGTACTGCTGGGCCATCGAGCTGCTGCCGAGCCCGCTGACCTGCGGGAACACATACCACATCCAGTGACTGACCTTCTCGCCCGCGCGGAGTTCGGCGAGCACGGAGTCGTAGCCGTAGCCGCTGTCCTGTGCGCTGACGAAGCGGCCGAGGCGGTAGGGATCGTCCATGGCTTCACACTAGGACGGTGGAGATTCGGGCGGTGGATTCGGGGGATCTGTCGGGGATTCGAGCGATCACGGCCGCGACCGGCCAGTCCGACCAGGACTCCGGGGCCGACCAGGAGTACGTCGAGCTGATCCGCTCCCACGGGCTCGCGAAGGTGGCGGTGTCGGGCGGCGCGGTGCTGGGGTGGGCCGGTGCGATGCCGACGCCGCTCGGGACGGTGCTCACCGACCTGTTCGTCGACCCGGCGGTGCACGCTCGCGGCGTGGGCAGCGCGCTCCTGCGTGCTCTGCCGTCTCTGAGGTTCACGTTCAGCTCGACCCACCCGGCGGCGATGCCGCTGTACGTCCGGGCCGGGCTGGTGCCGTCGTGGCCCCTGCTGTACCTGAGCGGCCCGGTGTCCCACTTGCCGAGTGGGGTCCTGAGAACGACCGACGCCGACGCCGCCAGCGCCGCTTCCGCCGAAGCCGCGGTGGTGCCTGGCGGTGCGGTGCACGGCGCCGGCCGCGCCGGTGTCTCCGATGAGGCTGGGCGTACCGGGGCCTCGCCGGTGGGTGGAGATGCCGGGGCTTCACGCATGGGTGGGCGCGCGGCGGTGTACCGGTACTGGAGCCGGGCGGGGAGGGCGTTCGTCGTTCGGGACGGGGAGCGGGTGATCGCCGTCGGAGCCGGGCGGCCCGGTGTACCGGGTGTGCTGACGCACCTCACGTGTTCCGACCCACGGTCGGCGGCGGGTGCACTGTATGCGGCCTTGTTGGGGCTGGGCAGTGAGTACGTGGCGCTGTGCCTGCCCGGCCCCCACCCCGCCCTCCGAATGCTGCTCAACGCGGGCTTCCGAATCGACGATTTCGACGTCGCGATGCGCGCCCCGACCCTCGACCTGCCCTCAACCTGGACCTACGCCCCAGGCCTGGCCTGACGGGCCCGCGGCGTGCCCGCGCTCATCGGGCCGCGTTCGGGGTGGTGGCGGTCTGCGTGGCCCCAGCCGGAAGGGCGGTTTCGTCGGGCTGAGCCCCGGCCGTCTCGGCCTCCGGGACGGGGGCCTTGTCCACCGGGACAGAAGTCGCATCAGCGGGCCCGGAAGCAGCAGTGGCAGCAGCCGGGGCGTCCGGCGCGGGGGAGTTCGGCGCCGGGGAGTTCGGCGCCGGGGTGTTCGCAGCCGCCGGAGCCGAGCGGGAGACCCGGCGGCGCTCCAGGCGCTCCACCTCGGCCTTCGCGTCCGCCAACCCCGCCCCGGTGACCTTGCGATACTCCTTGATCGCCCGAACCGTCTTGCCTTCCCCGAGCAGCCGCTCCACCTCCGGGTAGGACAACTCGTCCACATCCACCCCGAGATGCCCGAGCACGGCATCGAGCTTGCGTTCGACGGACGCGAGCTGCCGCGCGGTGCGGTGGTCCCACCGGTCCCGCCCGGCGAGTGCCGCGGCGATCAGACCGAGACCGATGACAGCGATCGCTAACGCGACGAGCAGCACGTTGTCCATGCCTCTATTGAACCCGCCCGCGGCCAGCGCCAATCACGCCGGGAGCTGCAGTTCCGTCCACTGTTCGCCGTTCGCCGTGGCGTAGTACCGACCGTCCTGCGGTCCGCTGCCCACCATCCGGCTCCCGGTCGAGTCCAGTGCCCACAAAACCGGTGTTCCGGGCACCTTCCGCGGTGCGCTCGGCGCCGGATCGATGACCTGGACCCCTCCCGACGAATCCACCACCACGAGCCGACCGCCGACGACGGCCGCGTCCCGGCTGCCACGCAGCGTCGATCCGCGCAGCGACGTGAGCTTCCACGTCCGACCCCCGTCGGCGGTGTGCGACACCCCGCTGGGACGCAGCAGGCTCTCGTCGTCCACACCGAAGACGAGGAGGTACGCGGTGTTCCGGTCGACCGCGGCGACCTGGACGAACGTCCGCGGCGGCGGGGGGAGCACCGGCCGCACGTCACGCCACGCGCCGGTCCACACGGCCAGCTGGTTGTTGCCGCCCGAGGCCCACACGCTGCCGTCCGCGGCGCTGGAGATCGAGATCGGCGGCCAGTCCGGCTGCCCCGGGAACGCGGTCGGCTGGCCGCTCTCCGGCCGGTACCAGGCCATCACCCGCCCCGGCCGCAGCCCCGAGCCCCCATCCGTACTCCCCGCCGAAGCCGACGAAGCCGCCGGAGCCGACGACCCCGACGGCGGCTGGGTGCGGGGGACCGGTGGGGTACCCGAACCCACGCGCAGACGGGCGCGGGGAGGGGGCGGGGCCGCGGCCTGCACCGATCCGACCGCGGTGCCGCGCTTCCAGTGCTCACCGCCGTCGTCGCTGAGCCACCGGCGCCGACCGGCCTCGACCACGATCGTCCGCGGCCCGGCCGCGACCAGCTGCACACCGGAATCCCGCCCCAGCGCCTTCGCCGGCACCGCGACCTCCTGCCAGGTCACGCCGCCGTCGAGCGTGCGCCAGAACGCGGGATCGCACTCCGCCGTCGACGCGCACCGCGGGGTCAGCGCCCACCCCGCGCGGTCGTCCGCGAACGCGACCTGGTTCACGGTGGTGCTCCACCGCACCGTGCTCGGCGTCGGGTCCGGCCGTCGCGGCCCCGGCTCGATGCCCGGACCGACGATCGCCACCCCGGCGGTGACCGCCACCGCGCCGACGACGAGCGCCGCGATCAGACCGGAGCGACGGCGGGCGGACGACGTGGACGGCACGCCTCGATTGTCACTCGGGTCAGGTACGGGCGGGTTACGGCGTCGCGTCCGGACGTCAGCCGTTCAAGTAGTTGTAAATCGTGTAACGGCTGACGCCCAGAGCGCGGGCGGCCAGCTCCACTGATTCTTTGATGAGGAAAAACCCTCGTTGTTCCAGGTCTTTGACGACGCGCGTCTTGTCCGCCTTGGACATTTCGGTCACGTCGTGGGGGCCGATCGCTCGTCGGAGCAGATCCTCGGTCAGGCTCTCCACCGAGTCGTAGAACGTCTCCGAGCGGTCGTGACCGCTGACCGCGGGGGTGTCGACGAGTTCGGCGAGCAGGTCGCGGGCCTGCGTGAGGCGCGTGATGTCCCGGTTGAGACAGAGGGCCGCGACGGGGCGGTCGTGGTCGCCGCGCAGAAAGATCGTCGACGACCGGCAGACGATGCCGCCCGGTAGTTCGGTGCGGTAGCCGACGATCCGGTCCGGGGGGTCGTCCTGCATGAGCAGGCGGAGACCGAGGTCGGTGGCGGGTGCGCCCGGCCGGCGCCCGCTCAGCCCGCCCGCGATCGCGACGACCGAGTTCGGCAGCCTGCTCAGGTCGTGCAGCACGACCTCCGCACCCGGGGCGAGTGCCGCCGCCAGTGGCTCCACCAGCGGCCGGTAAGCCTCCACCGCCCGGCCCGCCGCCGCCTCGAACTCCGCGGTGGCCCACGACGGCTGCGCGCCCCCGGCGTCCGACTCCTCGGTCTCAGGCAACGTGGAACCGCTCGGCCCACGTCAGAACGTCGGACACCGTCGCGTTCCCGCCGCACACCACCAGGCCCAACCGGCACGACGGGCCGACCCGCTCGATCACCCGGCGGGCGGCCGGTACCAGGCAACCGGCGGCCGGCTCGGTCCACACCTTCGCGGCCTCCGCGAGGTCCAGCGAGCCCCGCACCGCCTCCGCGTCGGTCACCACCAGCACGTCCTCGACGAGTGCGCGCACGTGCTCGAACGTCAACTCCGTCACCGCGGGCGGCGAGAGGGTGGTCACGATCGACGTCGGCACCATCGGTACGGGTGCGCCTGCCGCCAGTGCCTGCGCCATCGTGTCCGAGCCCTCGGTCTCCACCCCCCACACCCGCACCTCGGGACGCAGCGCGCGCACCGCGGCCGCCACCCCCGAGACGAGGCCACCTCCGCCGATGCTGACCAGCACGTCGGTCAACGGCCCCGCGTCGCGGGCGAACTCCAGGCCCACCGTGCCCTGACCGGCGATCACGATCGGATCGTCGAACGGGTGCAGCAGCGTCAGCCCCTCCGACTGCAGCCGCGCGCTCAGCGCGAACGCCTCGGTGACGTCGCCGGTCAGATGTACTGACGCGCCGTGCCGCTCGGCCAGCTCGACGGCCCGCCGCGGCGCCGACCTCGGCATCACGATCGTCGCCTTCACGCCGAGCGCGTCGGCCATCGCGGCGACCGCGATCCCGTGGTTGCCGCCGCTGACCGCGACGACTCCGGCGGTGCGCTCGGCGTCGTCCAGTGAACGCAGTTTGGCGGTTGCTCCGCGCGCTTTGAACGAGCCGGTGCGCTGGAGAAGTTCGAGTTTCACGGTGACCGGGACGCCGAGCGCGTCGGTCAGCCCGGGGCTCTCGACGGTCGGTGTGCGGACGACGTCGTGCTGAATGGTCGAGGCAGCGGCCTCGACCGCCGCGAGATCAACGAGCATCAACAAAGTGTAGAACAGCTTCCACGGAACGTTGAAGTGCTGGGCGGTTACCGTGTCGTCATGACGTTTCCCCGGCCGCTGACCGATCCGGTGTCGCTGCTGATAGCGCCGGTACTGGTGGCCAGGAGAGCGTCGTCGTGGCCCCGCGCGGCGGCGGTGTTCCCCCTCAGCCTCCTCACCTCGGCGCTCGTCGCTCTGTGGTGCTTCGTCGGGGTGGCCGGGGCCACCTGCGCGACGCGGTACGAAGCGTCGTCGGCGCCGCTCGCGCCGATGACGCTGCGGCTCGGCGACGGCGTCAACCAGGCCAGCCTGACGCTGGGCCTGCAGGCACCCACCGACCGGATGGTGTTCGGCACCGTGCTCGGGGTGGTGCTGCTGCTGACGCTGCCGTTCGTCGCCCGGGCCGGCCTGGTGCTGCTCGGGCGGCTGGTGGCGCCACCGGTCAGCCCGCTGCGCCGGTTGGAGCGTGATCTGCACGACGGCCCGCAGCAGCGGCTGGTACGCCTGGCCCTGGACCTCGGCCGGGCCGAGCACCGGTTCGACGCCGACCCGTCCGGCGCGCGGGTCGTCCTCGCCGACGCGATCGACCAGACGCGCGAGGCGCTCGACGAACTGCGTGCGCTCTCGCGCGGGATCGCTCCGCCCGTGCTCGTCGACCGGGGTCTGCGCGGGGCGCTCGCCGCGCTGGTCCGGCGCTCACCGGTGCCGGTGACGCTGTCGGTGGACGTACCGGACGAGCTCCCGGCCGACGTCGAGACCACTGTGTACTTCGTGGTGGCGGAGGCGTTGACGAACGTCGCCAAGCACAGCGGGGCCACGCACTGCCGGGTGGAGGTCGGTCGCCGCCGGGTGACGGTCACCGACGACGGCGCCGGCGGGGCCACCGTCCGGCCGGGCCACGGCCTGGACGGCCTCCGGCGGCGGCTCGGCGGACGTCTCGAGGTCACCAGCCCGGCCGGCGGCCCGACGACTCTCGTCGCCCGGATCCCGCGGTGAGGGTGGTCGTCGCCGAGGACGGGGTGCTCTTCCGGGACGGACTGGTGCGGCTGCTGGTCGAGGAGGGCCACGACGTGGTCGCCGCGGTCGGTGACGGACCCGCGCTGACCGACGCGATCGTCACCCACCGCCCCGACGTCGCGGTCGTCGACGTGCGGATGCCGCCGAGCCGCACCGACGAGGGCCTCCGGGCCGCGCTGGCCGCCCGCGCGCAGGTGCCCGGAGCGCCGGTGCTGGTGCTGAGCCAGTACGTCGAGACGGCCGGCCTCGACGACCTGCTCGCCGACGGCGCCGGCGCGATCGGTTACCTGCTGAAGGATCGGGTGGCCGCGGTCGGGGAGTTCCTCGACGGGCTGCGTCGCGTGGCCGGCGGCGGCACCGTCCTCGACCCGGCCGTGATCGCCGAACTGCTGGCCTCCCGGCGGACGCCGCCCGCGCTCTCCGCCCGCGAGCGCGAGGTGCTCGCGCTGATGGCCGAGGGGCTCTCGAACACCGCGATCCAGCGCCGGCTGGTGCTCTCGGCCGGGGCCGTGGAGAAGCACATCGGCAACATCTTCGCCAAGCTCGGCCTGCCACCCGACCACGACCAGCACCGGCGGGTCCTGGCGGTGCTCGCGTACCTCAACGGGTAGGGCCCGCCCCACCCCCGGAGTGGGCGGCCCGCCCCCGTGCGCGGGCGCCCCCGGCCGGGCGATGGTTCCCCGGTGCGCAAATCGCTGACGTTCCTCTCCGCGACGCTCGTCGTCGCGTTCGTCGTCGTACCCGGGTGGGTGGCCGGCCGCGGCGCGGACGGCTCGCTCCGGCCCGCGTTCGTCGCGTGGTGGCGGTCCGGTTCCGGCGCGCTGTCACCGGAGCTCACCCGGATCGTCGACCACTGGTTCCGCTACCACGTGGTCAAAGGGCTGATCGCGGCACTGCTGCTGGTCGTGCTGATCGTGCTCGGCACGCGGGTCGCGGGGTGGGCGCTGGTCCCGGTCGTCGCGCTCGGCTCGCTCGCGCTGGTGTCGGTGATGGCCAACCTCCAGGGCGCGGTGGCCCCGTTCGCGTCCCTCTTTCCCCTGCTCTCCGCGGACGACCTGCGCGGACCGGCCGCGGCGTTGCGAGCAGGCACCCGCTCCCCGGCGCTCCGGGTGATGATCGACGACTACACCGCGTACCACGCGGCGATGGTCGGGGCCGCCGGGCTCGTGGCCGTGGCGCTCGTCGTCGCCGTCGTGGTGCTCGTCCGCCGGCGCGCGCCCTGGCCGGCCGTGGCCGTCGCGGCGCTGGTGGCGACGGGAGCGCTCGTCCTCACGGTCGCGAACGTCACGACGACGCTCGACCCGGAGCCGGGTCTGCTCGGCCTTCTCGACGGCGGCTGGTGAACGCGGACCGCCCGCCGCATCGCACGGTGCACCCCGACACCTGCCGCGCGCTCGCGGCCACCACCGCGCAGCGCTGATCGACGCCCCGGTCAGCGGCGGCGGCCACGCGGCGGCCGAGCGGCGACTGCTGGTGACGGCCGGTGGCGCCGACGGCGCGCGACACCGCGGCGGGTGTCAGCCCTCGACGAAGGCCAGGACCTCCTCCCGGCAGCGGACGTCCGACGTCAGCCCGAAGTGGTCCACCCCGGGCAGGACGCGCAGCGAGGCGCGGCCGAACGCCGCCACCAGGTCGTCCGCCGGTGCGTTGAAGTCGTGCTCGCCGAGCACGACGAGGACCGGTGCGCTGACCTTCGCGAGCTCGTCCGCGGACACCGCCGGCTTCGGGATCTCCAGGTAGCGGCGGACGTCGTCCACGTCGTTGCCCGCCGACCGCGCGGCCCGCCGGAACACGCGCGTGACCCCGGAATCGTCGCCGCGGCGCAACGCGGCCGTGAGCGCCGCGATCGCCCTGGTGTCGGGCCGCAACACCCCATTGCCGACCCCGAGCAGCGCGAGCCGGCGGAAACGCGCCGGTTCCCGCGCCGCCACCGCGGCCAGCAGCTGCGCTCCCGCGGAGAACGCGATCGCGTCGACCGGGTCGCGATCGCCGAGATGGCGCTCGACGTCCTCGACGACCGCCTCGCCGTCGGTGGGGTCGGGAGCGATCCCCGGACCGTGCCCCGGGAGGTGGTAACCCAGCACGTCCCGGCCGGACGCCTCCAGCCGGTCGATCCAGCCGGTCCGCCGGAAGTTGTGCTCGACCGTCGAACCGGCCCCGTGCACCAGCAGAACCGTCATCCCGGCCCTCCGGAGCCGCGATCGGTGGGCTGGGCGCTCTCCGTGGCCAGCCGGGCGTCGACGGTGGTGCCCGCGGTGGCCGCGGGCAGGGTGAGGAGGTTCATCGTGCTCCCGCTACTCGGCGGGGGACCGGGCCGGGCGCCAGGTCGTGGCGAGCAGCAGCGCGGTGCCACCGAGGCCGACGAGCAGCGCGATCAGGAAACCGGCCAGCCCGGTGATCGTGATGTCGAGCGCGTGGTCGAGGGAGATCCGGCCCGGGCCGATCGCGCCGAGCGCGACACCCACGACCGCGATCATGAGCACGTACTCGTAGCCGTCGCGGAAGACGAAGAAACCGTTCGGACGGTGCGCGACGATCGCGGCCACCGCCATCACCCCGACGGTCGCGGCGCAGGCCAGCGGCGTGAGCAGTCCGACGATCAGCCCGAGCCCGGCGGCGATCTCGGTGACCACGCTGGCCCAGGCCTGGAAGACGCCCGGCCGCAACCCGAGGCTCTCGAACCACCCGGCGGTGCCGGGGATCTTGCCGCCGCCGCGCCAGTGGTTCCAGCCGTGCATCAGCAGGGTGGCGCCGAGGCTCAGGCGGATCAGCAGCAGACCGACATCTACCCAGTCCATGGGCACCCTCCATCGATCGACAGTGGATGAACGTCCCTTGCCGAAAGGCTAGGGGTCGCGGCGCCGCGCGTCCGGCGGACGCCGGAGGTACCGGCGCGGCGGAGCCGAGTAGTTCCCGCGAGCCTCCCGGTAGGCTTTACCGGTCGGGTCGGTCGAGCGGGGGGTCACATGCCGAAGTCGGCACGCACGCGACGGGCCCGCGGCTCGATCAACCCGGCCGACATCATCACCGGCGCGTTCGAGTTCTATCGCGACATCCCGATCGAGCAGTGGAGCATCCCGCAGCTCGCCACCCACCTCGACGTGGGCGTCACCAGCATCTACTGGTACTTCCGCACGAAACGCGAGCTGGTCGCGGCGATGACCGAGGCCGCGCTCACCTCGTTCTACGAGCGCATGCCCCCGCTGCGCGGCGACGGCTGGGAAGAGCTGCTGCGTGCCTTCTTCCTCGACTACCACCGCCTGCTGGCCGCCGACGACCTCGCCTGCGACCTGATCGTGCGTCAGCTCGGCGTGCCCGGCGCGGACCTGTCGGCGCGCTCGTGGCCGCGCGCCCAGGAGCTGTTCGCCGAGCTCGAGCGGGCCGGCCTGCCGTCCGCGCTGGTGCACCACGCGTTCTTCACGCTGTCGGTGTACACGCAGGGGTACCTGCTGGTCGAACGCAAGGGGCACGGCCCGTCGGGCGAGCTCGAGTTCGGCCTCACGAACATCCTCCGCGGCCTGCGCCCCCTCGTCGACTCCCCGGCCCGCACCGGAACCCTCGCCTGACCGACGCGTCAGACCAGCGTGGTGCCGTAACCGTCGGCGCGGGGGTCGCCGGCGGCGTCCACCGCCCCGGAACGCAGGCGGGCGACCTGGACGTGGCCGGCGTCGTCGTGCGCCTCGGGCGTGGTCTCCACGGCCAGGCCGAGTTCGGTCGCGACCCGGACGAGCCGGTCCGCGTCCGGCGTTCCCGGCTCGAGGAGCAGGGTGTCGGCGTCCCGGTCGATCTCGTGCGAGCCGATCACCCAGCGCGGGCGGGCCACGAGCGCGGCCAGGTCGTCGGCGTCGAGCACGTCCGCGGCGACCTGGGCCAGGATCCACGCCTGCGAGCGCCCGCCCTGGCAGCCGAGCGCGACCACGGTGCCGGGCGCGACGGCCAGCGACGGGCACAGCGTGTGCGGCGGACGCATCCCCGGCCGGACCCGCCCGGGGTGCCCGGTCCGCAGCGTGAACGACGCGCCGCGGTTGTGCAGCACCACCCCGGTGGTCGGTTCGAGCAGCCCCGACCCGAAGCTCTGGAACACGCTCTGGATCAACGTCACCGCGGTGCCGTCCGCTCCCACCGCGGTGACCGCGACCGTGTCGCCGCGTGGCCTCTCGCCCGCCTCGGTGGCGCTGATCGCCGCGGGTGTGCGCAGACGCAGCGCGTCGACGTCGACGGGGCCGCCACGGGGGTCGCCCAGCAGCGCGTCGCGGGCCGCGCGGGCGCGCCGGGCGTCGGTGAGCGGGTCGGGCGAGCCCAGGACCGCCAGCAGCGTGGCGCCCTGCGTCGGCGGGGGCGCGGCGTACCAGGTGGCCGCGCCGACCGTCGTCGAGAGCGGCTCCGCGACCTCCGGCTCGTGGGCGGCGAGGTCCGCCGTCCCCAGCGGCGAACCGAGGCGCGCGAGCCCGGCGACCAGGCGCTCGGCGAGCCGCCCGCGGTAGAACGACGTCCAGTCGTCCGCGACCGCACGCAACGTCGCCGCGAGCGCCGGTTGGTACAGCACGTCCCGGGGGTCTCCGGCCGCGTCGAGCAGCAGCTCGGACAGGCCGGGGTCGGTGCGGACGGCGTCCAGGCGGTCGGCCGTGGCCCGGCGCAGCCCCGCGCTCACCGCGACGCCGTCGGTGGCCAGCGCGATCGCCGGCGCGAGCAGGTCGGCGAGCGGGAGCCGGGCCCCGAGCGCCGCGATCCGGGCCCACCCGGCGACGACGCCGGGCACCGTGATCGTCAGCGGGCCGCTGAACGGCATCCGCTGGTGCCCGGTGAGGTCGATACCGGCCGCGGCCGCCCCGATCGACAGCACCGCCCTGGTCTCGCCGTCCGCCGACCGGACCAGCGCGACGAGGTCACCCCCGGCCGAACACTGGTGCGGGTACGCCACCGCGAGGGCCGCCGCGGCCGCCACCGCGGCGTCCAGCGGGCCACCGCCGGACGCGACGACCG
>NZ_BAAAGX010000028.1:146204-212671 GCF_039524755.1 Cryptosporangium japonicum | reverse complement strand
GCGGCGTCGACGGCGGCGGGGTGCGGAGCGGCCAGCGCGACGGTCATGCCGCCGATCCTAGAGGTCGGACCGTTGCGCGCTGCGGGTTCGTACTGTCGACGATGGACTCAGGTGACCGTCTGGGTATATACAACCGCAGAGGGCGACCGACCCAAGCGCCGGATGGGTCGGCCGCCCTCGTCGAGGTGCGTTCTAGCGGTCGAACTCGCCGGCCTTGCAACCGTCCAGGAACGCCTTCCAGGTCGGGTGGCTGAACGCCAGGACCGGGCCCTGTCCCCGGTCCTTGGTGTCACGCACGCCGATCGCGGTCGATGCGGCTCCTACTTCGACGCAGTTGCCGTTCGTCCCGCTCCGGGCGGATTTCCGCCAGCGCACTCTGTTGGCGTCTAAGTCAGGTTCGGGCGGTCTCATGATGGGTCTCCTCCTTCTCGGCTCCGTACTCCTGCATCGCACCGGCGATCATCGCCGCTGAGGCGGTCGGGCTCAGTGCCTGCCCTACCAGATACTCCACAACGTGTCGATACCGGTCCGTTTCCTCTTGTGTCTCCATATACAGGGCGTTGGCTGGATTCTCGCCGTAGGCGATCTCCCCGGGCGCGTCCCCGAGATGGTCGAACGACAAGAGGACGAAGGGGCCGGTCGCCGCGGCGGCGTGCGGCCCGGCCGAGAAGGGCAGGATCTGGATCGTGACGTTCGGCCACTCGCTGGCCGTGAGCAGGTGTGCCAGCTGGGCGCGCATGGCGTCCCGGTCGCCGATCGGGCGCCGGAGCACGGCCTCGTCCAGGATGGCGAGCAGCTCGACCGGCCGGTCGCGGCGGAGCACGGACTGGCGCTCCAGGCGCAACTGCACGCGTTCGTCGACGTCGTCCCCGCTCAGGCCCGCGCCGGGAGCGCCGGCCCGGATCACCGCGCGCGCGTAACCCGCGGTCTGCAGCAGGCCGGGCACCACTGTGGACTCGAACGTGACGACGCGCCGGGCGTCGCGCTCCAGGTCGAGGAACATGCCGAACTGGTAGGTGGCGAACCAGGACAGGCGCTGGGTGACGCCGGCGCTGCCGGCCTCCTGGGCCAGCCGCACGAGTTGGTTCTTCGTGTCCTCGTCGACGCCGTACGCGTCGCACAACCCGCGGATCTCGTGCGCGCGTAACTTGCGTTTTCCACCGGCCAACCAGCGGGCGACCGTGGACCCGTCGACCCCCACCTCGGTGCCGATCACATCGGTGGAACGCCCGTCGGCTTTGTGGAGGCGCTGCAAGGTGGAGAGGAGCATGCGCCGCGCGAGCGTGGGGCTGACTTCGTCCACGAAAGACGTCCCTTCTGATTAGGCGTCCCGTTTGCAGTCTTGCATTTTGGGGGCGCGTTCTGCGTACGAGAACTGGTATTGCGTCGGAGCAGTTTGAGGCTTGCGTAATGCGAGTTTGCCCATACTCTCGGACACGGGGCATCCTCACGACGCGGGTCACGCGTGGTGTCCGATTTGGACAGTAGGAGCGTGGCGATGGGCGCATGGCACCGCAGTTACGTCCGGGAGGACGTCGTGACCGCGCGGGCCCTGGTCGCCGAGCACGTCGTCGACGCGGCGAACCCGGCCTACTGCGGGTCGGCCACGCACGTGTATCCCGGCGAGTGGCCGTGTTACCGCCGCGGCTGGGCCGAGCTGGTGCTCCAGGCCGAAGCCCGCGGGGAAATCGAAGCAGGCGCGGAGCTGCGCGAACCGGCCTGACCTGATCGGGTGACAGGCAGCCCCCGTTCGGGGCGGGACGGGGGCCGCCTGCTCACCGCTTACTTACCGAGCGACTCGCACCCGGTCTCGTCCGGGAGGAGCGGCCGGAACGCCACCGACCACTGCTTGCCGTCGTACGTCCAGGGCGTCTGCACGTTCGCGCTCTCCGCGTCGGCCAGCACGGAACGCAGTGCGTCGCCGGTCGTGGTGACGCAGTGCAGGTCGGCCGGGCCGACGACCGGTCCGGGCAGTGCGGCACCGCGCCAGGCCCGGGCCGGCGGCGGGGTCTCCGAGCCGGGTGCGGTGTACGCGCTCACGACCGCGGCGAGCGACGTCGGCGCGTACGAGGTCTCGTCGCCGCCCGGGGGCCGGCGCAGCGTGGTGAGCAGCGTCCGCATCCGCTCGCGGGCCTGCCGCTGCGCCGCGGTCAGCGCCGGGTCCTCGTCCCGGGTCTCGCTGAGCGCGTACACCTCGGTGGTGGCCTTCGTGCCGTCCTCGACGAGCGTGAAGCGGGTCGTGGTCGCGTCGGCCACGCCGGGCTGGCCGTAGTCGGTCGGAACCCCGACGCCCGCCCGGCGTGCCGCACCGACCAGCTCGTCGACCTTGCTCCGGGAGATCGTCGCGACCTGCAGGTTCGGCATGGCCGGAGCCGGATAGATCGTCACCTGCGGCCCCTCGGTGATCACCCGGCCGTCGGCGTAGATGCTCACCATCGGGATGCGGCTGTAGGTCCAGCTCGGCGGCGTGAAACCACCGACCGCCTCCACCCGCAGGACGAGTTCCTCGGACACCGTCGGCCCCTCCGACGGGCCGTCGGAGGCGACGTCGGCGGTGGCGACGGTCCCGCAACCCGCGGCAACCAGTACCGTTCCGAGCACTGCTGACCGAAAAATCCGCTTCGCAACCATGATGATGAGACGGTAGCGCGGGCCGATCGGTTCCCGGCGGAGGCGGGCCGCGGATGTCAGCCGGGGGCGACGATCCGCCACGGCGGAACGAACCCGACACCGATCAGCCGGTCCCAGCCGCGGAAGATCTCCCCGGCCCCGTCACCCGCCGGGTGTCCTCTCAGAGCCAGCGCGCGAGCGTCGCCGTCGTGAACGTGACCAGGACGCCGAGGGCCAGCGGCAGCAGCGTGGCCGTCGCGGTCCAGCGCGCGCTCCTGGTCTCTTTCCAGATCGTCAGGATCGTGGTGCTGCACGGGTTGTGCAGCAGCGAGAGCAGCATCAGGTTGACGGCGGTCAGCACCGTCCAGCCCCCTACCTGGGCCAGCACGGCGTAGGCCTGGGAGTCCGAGGCGTCGATCAGCACCCCGGCGGGCCCGGCGCCGCTCGCCGCCAGCGTGAGCATCAGGATCGCCGGCACGACGATCTCGTTGGCCGGCACCGCCACCAGGTAGGCGAGCAGCACGACCCCGTTGAGCCCCAGCAGCATCCCGAACGGGTCCAGCCCCCGCACCAGGTGCACCGCGACGCTCACCCCGCCGACGTCGACGTTGCCGATGATCCAGATCAGCGCGCCGGCCGGTGCCGCCATCACCACGGCCCGCCGGAGCACGTTCGCCGTGCGGTCGATCAGGCTGACGTAGACCGTGCGCCACAGCTGCGGACGCCGGTAGGGCGGCAGCTCGAGCGAGTAGACCGAGACCTCGCCACGCAGCACGGTCCGCGACAGCGCCCAGGACACCGCGAGCGTCACGACGACGCCGAGGACCGCGACCGCCACCACGGCCGCCGCCCCCACCACGCCGGCCCAGACCGGCGGCACGACCGACCCCACGAACACCGTGCCCATCAGGATCAGCGTCGGCCAGCGCCCGTTGCAGACGCTGAAGTTGTTCGTGACGATCGCGATCAGGCGTTCGCGCGGACTGTCGATGATCCGCGTGGCGGTGACGCCGGCGGCGTTGCAGCCGTACCCCATCATCATCGTCAGCGCCTGCTTGCCGTGCGCGCCGGAGCCGTGGAACAACCGGTCGAGGTTGAACGCCACCCGGGGCAGGTACCCGAAGTCCTCCAGCAGCGTGAACAGCGGGAAGAAGATCGCCATCGGCGGCAGCATCACCGCGATCACCCAGGCCGTGCCGAGGTAGACGCCGTCGGCGGTCAGCCCGACCAGCCAGCCCGGCGCGCCGGTGCTCTCCAGCACGCCGCGCACCAGCGGGTGGCCGTGGTCGACGAGCGCGGCGAACAGCAGGTCCGACGGGACGGCGGCGCCGGCGATCGTCAGCCAGAACACGCCGAAGAACAGCGCGCCCATCGTCGCGAAACCCCAGACGCGGTGGGTGAGGGCGCGGTCGAGCCACTGGTCGACAGTGCGCAGCGGGGCCCGCCCGGACGTGCCGACCGCCGCCGCGGCGATCCGCTCGGCGTCGGCGAACGTGGCCGCGACCAGGTCGTCGGAGAATTCCCCGACGTCCGCCTCCGGGGCGACCCGCGGCTCCCGCGCGGTCGTGGCCACGGCGGCGAGCAGCGCGTCCACCCCCCGCGCGGTCCGCGCGACGACGGGTACGACCGGCACGCCGAGCTCCCGGTTCAGATGGCGGACGTCGACGACGATCCCGGCCCGCTCGGCCTCGTCGACCATGTTCAGCGCGACGACGACCCGCCGGGTGATCCGCAGCAGCTGCAGCACCAGGTAGAGGTGGCGTTCCAGCCGCATCGCGTCGACGACCACGACCGTGACGTCGGCCTCGGCGCCGAGCAGGAAGTTCCGGGCGACCCGCTCCTCCCCGCCCGCCGCCCAGAACGACGTCACCCCCGGGAGGTCCACGACGCGGTACGCGGTGCCGTCGAGCCGGTAGGTGCCCTCGGCGCGGCTCACGGTGGTGCCCGACCAGTTGCCCACCCGCTGCCGGAGCCCGGTGAGCGCGTTGAACAGCGTGCTCTTGCCGGAGTTCGGGTTACCGGCCAGCGCGACGACGACGTCGGAGCGCACCGGCAGGCCGCTCAGCGCACACGAGTCGCAGTCGTGGGACGTCATGTCGCCCGGACCTGGATGAGGCGGGCCTGGTCGCGCCGGAGCGCGATCAGGCAACCGCGGACCAGGTACGCGGTCGGGTCGCCCAGCGGGCTGGGCAGGTGGGCGGTGACCTCGGCGCCCGGCAGCAGCCCCAGGTCCATGACCCGGCTCCGACCGGGCCCGGCCCCGTCGATCCGGACCACGACGGCACGCGAGCGGTGGGGGAGTTCGTCGAGCGTCATGCGGTCAGCTCCCCTCGGATCACCCGGACCACCGGCGCGGACAGCACCAGGTCCCGGTCGCCGGTCCGGACGTGCCGGGTGCCCGCGGCCCCGGCGAGAACCTCGAACTCGGCGCCGAGCCCCACCCGCAGCGCCGACAGCGCCCGCAGCGCACCCGGGTCCCGGTCGTTGACGCGTAGCACCCGGAACCGGTCGCCGGGCCGAGCCAGCGCCAGCGGCATCTCGGTGCCCTCGTCGTGGACGCCGTTCTTCGGCGGGATCGGGTCGCCGTGCGGATCGCGCCGGGGATGACCGAGCCGGCGGTCGATCAGGTCCTCGAGACGCTCGCTCAGCCCGAACTCGAGCTTCTCGGCCTCGGTGTGCACCTCGTCCCACTTCACCCCGAGCACGTCGTGCAGGAACGTCTCCAGCAACCGGTGGCGCCGGACGGCGCCGTGCGCGTGACGCAGGCCGTGCGCGGTGAGACGCAGCGCGTCCGGCTCCACCAGGCCGCTGGCCCGCAGCCGGTGCACCATCGCGGTGACCGTGGGTGGGGCGACGCCGAGCGCTCTCGCGACGTTCGATATTCCGCCGCGATTCTCGAACAATACTTTCAGATACCGTTCGACGGTCGGCGTGTGCTCAATCGTGCAGCAATTCGTCATGTCCTCAAATTAGAGCGGTCTAACATCGGTGCTCATCTCAATATGAGACCGGCGACGACCGCCCCGACGCACACCGCCGCGATCACCGGGGTCGCGCGGGTGAGAACGTCGATCCGTCGAAGGACCGGGCTCGGCAGCAGGGCCCGGTCCACCACGCGCACGCACCCCGCACGCACGAGGAACAGGCCCAGGACGAGGACACCCTCCACCACCAGGAAAGTGCCCACGTCCCAGGACCGACCCATCTCAGTAAATGTTCGAGGGCCGCACCATGCCCTCGGCCAGATCGCCGAAACCGGGCGCGACGATAGCGCCGGGATTGACCATGATCTCCTCCACCACCGCAGTTTCGGTGGTGATCAACAATGCGGCGATCGAGGCCGCGCTCTCCAGCGCCGCCCTGGTCACTTTCAGCGGGTCGATGATTCCCGCGCCGAACAATTCACTGAATTCGCCGGTGAGCGCGTCGAATCCGTGCCCGGCCGGCAGACCGGCCACTTCGGCCACGGTCTTGTCGCCGTCGTAACCGGCGTTGATCGCGATCCAGCGCAGCGGTTCGGGCAGCGCGCGGTGCACGACGTCGCGGCCCACCGCGTCGTCACCGGCCAGTTCGACCGCGGCGGCGGCCGCCTGAGCCTGCACCAGCGCGGTGCCCCCGCCGGGGAGAACGCCCTCCTCGAGCGCGGCGAGGGTGGCCGCGAGCGCGTCCTCGACCCGCAGCATCCGTTCCTTCTGCTCGACGCTGGTCGCCCCGCCGACGCTGATCACCGCGACCCGCCCGGTCAGCCGGGCCAGCCGCTCCTGCAGGCTGTCGCGGTCACCGTCGATGCGCGCGCGCTCCAGCTGCACCTTGAGCTGGCCGATACGCGCCTCGATCAGGCCGGCCGCTCCGTGCCCGCCGACGAGTGTCGTCGTGTCCTCGGTGACCGTGATCCGTTCGCAGCTGCCCAGGTGTTCCCGGGCCACCTCGAACAGCTCGACGCCGGTGTCCTTGGCGATGACGTGCCCGCCGAGCGCGACCGCCAGGTCCTCCAGCTCGGCGACCCGGCGGTGACCGAACCCGGGCGCACGCACGACGACCGAGCGCATCGTGTTGTGCATGTTGCCGCCGACGAGCAGCTGCAGCGCGGGCCCGTCGACGTCCTCGGCCAGCACGACGAGCGGCCGGTCGGCGCGTTTGGCGACCTCGATCGTCGGCATGATGTCCTGCACCTGGCTGATCTTCTTGTTCGTCAGCAGGATCAGCGGCTGGTCGAGCACCGCCTCCATGCGCTCGCGGTCGGTGACCATGTACGCCGAGACGTACCCGTGGT
This sequence comes from Cryptosporangium japonicum, assembly GCF_039524755.1. Taxonomy (NCBI): domain Bacteria; kingdom Bacillati; phylum Actinomycetota; class Actinomycetes; order Cryptosporangiales; family Cryptosporangiaceae; genus Cryptosporangium; species Cryptosporangium japonicum. The sequence goes on along the minus strand of NZ_BAAAGX010000028.1, from coordinate 205,788 downwards.
GGAACTCGATGCCGTCGACGAGCGACATCGAGACACCCGGGGCGTCGGACTCCTCGGTCGTGATGACGCCGTCGCGGCCGGCCCGGTCGACGGCCTCGGCGATCACCCGGCCGATCGCGTCGTCGTCGCTGGCCGCGAGCGTGGCGATGTGCTCCAGGTCCCGGCGTCCGTCGACGGTGGTCGCGACCCGGCGCAGTGCCTCCACGACCGCCGGCACGGTCTGCTCGATGCCGCGGCGCACCCGCATCGGGTTCGCCCCCTCGTCGACGGCCTTGAGGCCCTCGCGCACCATCGCCTGGGCCAGCACGGTGGCGGTCGTCGTGCCGTCGCCGACCACACCGTTGGTCTTCATCGCGACTTCCTTGACCAGCTGGGCGCCCATGTTCGCGAACGGGTCGCGCAGCTGGATCTCCCGGGCGATCGTCACCCCGTCGTTGGTGATCGTCGGCGGGCCGGTGAGCTTCTCCAGCACCGCGTTGCGCCCCTTCGGTCCGAGCGTCACCTTGACCGCGTCGGCCAGCGCGTTCACGCCGGCTTCGAGCCGCCGCCGGGCGTCGGTGTTGAAGCGCAGTTCCTTGGCCATGTCACGACTCCCCGGCGAGCGTCAGGTCGAACCCGATGTATTCGGCGGCGTCCTCCGGGCTGGCGAACAGCAAGGTCCGGTCGTCGAGGTGCACCATCCGCCCGTAGTGGGTGGAGCTGATCTCCTCGAAGATCGAACCGTCGAACTCCGAGCCGAGCGCCTCGGTGAGCTCGTCGTAGTCGAACTCGAGCAGCCGGGTGCCGTCGACGCGGATCATCGACGGGTAGTTGGTGAGCTCGACGCCGTCCTTCTCGCCCATGACCTCGGCGACCACCCGGCCGACCGGCGTGTTCATCAGCGTCACGCCGCACTTGTTGGAGAACTCCGCCTGCGATCCGAACTTCACTGGTCCAGCTCCTTGGGTGCGTCGATGTCCAATTCGGCGAGCAGCGACCGGAACTTGCTCGTGGCCGCCTCGAGGCTGGAGGCGAACGTGACCGGCTTGTCGGCCGGCTGCGACCAGATCGGCTGCAGCGCCTTCGCCGCGTCCAGGGCCCGGGGCACCCAGACCGACATCCACTGCCCGAACAGCTCCTTGTTGGCGTCGCCGTGGGTCTCGTCCCGGGTGAGCAGCCGGAACAGGTTCCGGGTGTAGGAGAGGTCCCGGTCGTAGTCGTGCTCACCGGTGCCGACGATCGTCGGCGTGATGTAGTCGCCGTTGCGTGCGCTGATCTGCATGACCAGCTCGGACCGGAACAGCGACCCCACCAACTGCTCGAACACGATGTTCGACGCGAACAGCAGCTGGCACCAGTCCTCGACGGCGGTGAGCCGCTCGACGATCTCCCGGGTCGGCTGCCACTCCGGGGCGTCCTTCCAGACCCCGATGTGCGCCTCGCCGTCGAAGCCGACGCCGGCCTCGGACAGGTCCAGGTTGTACAGCGCGAGGTCCTGGGCGAACCGCAGCTTGTGCGCGGCGTTCACCGCGACCGCGGTGTTGATCATGTTCGTCGGGCCGGAGCGCTGGATGGCGGTGAAGACGTGGAGACCCAGCCCGTTCTCCACGTGCATCCAGGCGCCGAGGTTGCGCTCCACGAACTTCACCCAGGTGGGGTTCCAGCCCTGGTAGGCCCGGGCGCGCTTGGCGTTGGCCAGGCACAGCTCGACCTGGTGGACGACCGCGGAGTTGTTCCGGTAGATCGTCTGGTTCCACTCCTCGTTCGGATCGCGGAACACGTGCCAGTTCGAGGATTTCGCCGCGGTCCAGTCGTGCGGGTAGCCGCCGGGGCCGGTGGCGAACCCGTAGATCCAGCCCTGCGTCAGGTGCCGGTCGGGGTCGGGCTGGACGTCGACGGTCACGTCCTCGTAGATCGACGCCCGGCGCCGCGCCGGCTGGTAGTAGTTGTAGCTGCGGCTGGTGGAACTCGGGAACGTGAGCGCACCGGCCTCGGAATCGGTGAATTCGATTCCCGGGAAACTGCGTGTTTTCGCTTCGGTCCTCGCCATGGGTTCGGCTCCTTCTACTGGTGTGCCGGGCTGGTGAACTTGTCGTAGAAGATCTGGTCCAGCGGCACCTGGTTGGCCTGCAGGAACGCCAGCGCCGCATCCACCATCGGCGGCGGGCCGCACAGGTAGGTCTCGCATTTGGCGATGCTGGGCTCGCGGCGCCCGACGACATCGGTGACGTTCCCCAGCTGGACTCCGGTCGTGGCGGAATCGACCGCTGACAGGCAGGCCACGAACTCGAAGTCGGGGAGCGTCGCACCGAGCGCCGCGATTTCGTCCAGGTAGAACAGGTCCTCTGCGGTGCGGGCGCCGTAGTAAAAGCGCACCGGCCGGCGGACGCCGGTTTCGCTCATGGAACGCAGCAACGACAGGATCGGGGCCATTCCGGCGCCGCCCCCGATGCAGACCACCGGCAGGACGTGGCCCTCCTTCAGCGTGAAGGAACCGTACGGGCCGGTCAGGTCGATCTCGTCGCCGACCGCCAGGCCCCCGTCCAGCAACCCGGAGAACTTCCCGCCCGGGTACTTCTTGATCAGGAACTCGAGCTCGCCGGGCGTCGACATGGTCGTGGCCATCGAGAACGAGCGGTGCTCGTCGGTGCCCGGGATCGTGAGGTCGGCGTACTGGCCCGGCTTGAACTCGTAGCCCGGGGCGGCGAGCCGGAGCGACACGATGTCGCGGGTCATCGGCTCGATCGCCGTGACCGTGGTCCGCACCTGCTGGATCGGAATCCCGTTGAGCAGCTCGCCCTCGTCGAAGTTGAGCAGCTCGATCTCGCAGTCGCTGTACGCGTGGGAGCGGCACAGCAGGACGTAACCGTCGGCGGCCTCGGCGTCGTTCAGCGCGAACGTCGAGTACCGGTCCATGTCGATCTCGCCGTCGAGCACGTAGGACTTGCAGGCCGAACACTGCCCTTCACGGCACCCGTGCATGAGGTGGACGCCTTGCCGGAAGGCCGCGTCGAGAATGGTTTCGTCCTCCTCGACGTCCATCTCGATGTCGACCGGTTCGAAGCGGATGCGGTGCTTGTCGGCCACGGGGGCTCCTTCTGGGCTCGGTGGCGCCGCGAGAGCGGCGCCACCGATGGGTCAGGACGCTGTGGTGCCGTTGGCCCGGTACGCCGCGACGTGCTCGTCGCGCTCGGCGTCGGACATCCGGTTGAGCAGCACGTTCGGGCTCAGGAAGCGGTTGCCGCGGACCGAGTCGAGCGTCCACAGCTTGGACGGGTCGTCCAGACGCAGGTGCGGTTGACCGATCAGGGTCTTGCCGTCGTCACGCACGTAGCCGAGGTCCTGCACGATGTCCGCGAGGTCCTTGTCGTGGTGCAGCGTCTCCCACTCCCGGAAACCGGTGAGCCGGCCCATGTTCGGGGTGCTGCGGCCCTCGTACTCGCCCCGGAAGGCCACCGCGTCGGTCCAGTGGCAGGTCTCCGAGCAGTACGTCCGCCACTGGTCGTCCACCTTGTCGACGACCATGTCCTCGCGGATCAGGCACGGCACCATGCACGTCCAGCACCGGTGCGGGTACTGGTAGCCGACCTCCTCGAACGCGATCGGCTTGTTGCGGCCGGGGTAGGCCAGGCGGTTGTAGTTCTCCCACCACTTGCCGTACTTCGAGTACCAACCCGGGTACTTCTCCTCGAACCAGGCGAAGTCCGTGTCGGTCATCGTGTCGATCCGCCAGTAGTTCACCGGCCAGCCGGTGGCGAAGAAGCGCGCGACCTCGTGCACGTACCCCTTGTTCACGATCCGGTTCCAGGCCTCTTCGACCAGGTCGTGGGGGATCGTCAGGCCGTACTTCTCCAGCGGGATCAGGTAGCTGCGGTAGTAGTCGTCGTAGATCCAGCGACGCCACATCTCCGCGTAGCTCTCGCGGTCGGTCCGGCGGTCCTTCGTGCCGTACTCGATGAACGTGCCGATCGCGGCGTCGACCACGCAGTGGTTGTTCCACCAGGCGTAGCGCATGTCGCGTTCGAGCAGCGGCCGGTTGCGCTCGTCGGCCAGCGCCATCAGCAGGATCGAGTACCCGTTGCTGATGTGCCGCGACTCGTCGGACTGCACCGAGTGGAACACCGTCGGCAGGAGGTAGTCGCCGTTGGCGGCGGCCTCGTCCGGCATCGCGACGAACAGCGTGTTCGTGAACGCGGTCTCGGCCACGACCGTGAGGTAGATGTTGGCGGCGGTGATCGCGTCACCGGTGATGAACCCTTCACCGAACTGCCGGCCGATGGTGCCCGCGTAGTTGTTCGCGAACGCCTTCTCGGTCATGTCGAACCCGGCCGGGTCGATGTAGTTGTTCATGTACAGCTTCTTGAGGTTCATCTGAATCGTCGAGTGACGAACCTCGTCGATCATCTGAACGGCCAGCCCGTTGTGGATCTCCGGGTTCGGCACGGCCTCGATGGCCATCGGCATCGCCCGGGCCGCGGAGATCTCCGGGAACGGGATGATCGACAGGAACAGCTTCTGCCACTCCATCCAGCGTTCCTGCACCTGCCGGAACATGTTTCCGCGGATCGCGCCGTCCATGGCGCCGAAGACGCGGTTGTCCTTCTCCTCCTCCATCGGGAAGTAGGACCGCATGATCTGCTTCAGCGGGTCCTTCTTCGGCGCGTGGTCGAACGTGTAGTCCGTGCCGAACCGAGTCGCCGGGGTGGCGAAGGTCGGCTCCCACGTCAACTCGCTGATCTTGGCGTGGGCCTTGCTGAGACTTTGCCTGCTCACGGACGCCTCCTGGGTCGTCAGTCGGCCGTTTGGCGACAGCCCCGATGCAACCCGGCGCCCGGCGGAGGTCCTGTCTCAATGTGAGACTTGGCTCACAGGGAGGGCACGTTAAGTTCAGGTACGCAGCGGGTTAAATCCGGAGCCCGAAGGGACGTGCCGCATGAGTTCAGACGCTTCCCGGCAAGATCGAGAACGCTTCCTGGCCGCGGCGCCCGGGGCCGCGCCCTCCGTGCGGAACGCGATCCGGGTGTCCTGGGAACGGTCCCGCGCGGCGTCGGTCGACCTGGACCGGCCCGCACCGGCGTTCTCACCGCTGGCCAACCGCCCGTCGCTGCTGACGCGGGCCGCGGCGCCGGTGCTCGACGCGCTCGCCGCCGAACTCGTCGACGAACCGGTGTGCCTCATCCTGACCGACGCGAAAGGTCTGGTGCTGTGGCGCAGCGAGGGCCAGACCGCGCTGCTGCGTGCCCTCGACGCGGTGAGCCTCGCGCCGGGCTTCACCTACTCCGAGGCCGAGGTGGGCACCAACGGCATCGGCACCGCCCTCGAAGTGGGCCAGGCGATCCTCGTCGACGGCGCCGAGCACTACACCGGTGACCTCACCCGTTTCTCCTGCGCCGGGGCCCTGATCACGCACCCGGTCACCGGGGGCCTGCTCGGCGTCGTCGACATCACCACGCAGTCCGAGCTGTCCAACCAGCTGCTGCTCTCGTTCGCCAAGCTGGCCGCCGCACGCATCCAGGAGCGCATCCTCGACGAGTCGAGCATGCTCGACCGGGCCTTACTCGGCGACTACCGGCTGGCCTGCCAGCACTCCGGCGGTGCCGTGATCGCGCTGGGCGAGAAGGTCTTCATGATGAACTCGGTGATGCAGCAGCATTTCGACGCCGGGGACCAGGCGGCGATCATCGACCAGTCCCGCGACGCCCGCGGCCGCCGCCGGCCCTACACCGCGCTGGCCGAACTCCCCAGCGGCCTGACCGCTCGGCTCTCCTACCAGCCGACGTTCGTCGACGAACTGCTCGCCGGCGGCATCGTGCAGATCAAGCCGCACCGGGCGCGGCCCTCCCACCGGCGGGCGATCGCGTTCCCCGGGCTCGCCGGCGACAACCCGGTGTGGCGCCGCACCGCCCACGAGGTGCTCGACGCGTGCGCCCGACGCGAGTGGGTGATCGTCGAGGGCGAAGCGGGCACCGGGAAACAGTCGATCGTCCGCGCCGCCCAGGCCGAGGGAGCCGTCGGCCGCCGGCTCGTGACGCTCTCCGCCGAGACCGACGTCGTCGACCGGGCCGCGGCCGCGCTGGACGCCGACGCCGACCTGCTGATCACGCACGCGCACCTGCTCTCCGCCGACTGCGTCGACGGGCTGGCCGCACTGTTCCAGTCCGTGCACGACGACCTGGATCCGCGCGGGCCCTGGATCGCGCTGACCACGCTCGACGGCGCGTCGACCGAGCACTGGGGCGTCCAGCTGCTGGGGTTCTTCCCCCGCACCGTGCGGGTGCCGCCGCTCAGACATCACCTCACCGACGTCCCGGCGCTGGTGCGGGTGCTGCTGGACCAGCTCGGCGCGTCCGAGCTGTCCCTGTCGCAGGCCGCGCTCAACCAGCTCATGCGCCTGCCCTGGGCGGGCAACATCACGCAGCTGCGTGCGGTGCTCGGCACCGTGAGCAGGCGCCGCCGCTCCGGCGAGGCCGGCCTCGAGGAGCTGCCGCCGGTGTGCCGCTCCACGGTGCGCCGCCAGCTGACCCCGATCGAGGCGATGGAACGCGACGCGATCGTCGACGCGCTGGCGCTGCACGACGGCGACAAGCTCGCCGCCGCGTCGGCGCTCGGCATGTCCCGCGCCACGATCTACCGCAAGATCCGGCAGTTCGAGCTGTCAGGCTGAGTCCGCTTCCGAAACACTCGAAAAATACGTCACACCTTCCCCTTCAGGCGCACATCCCGATCAGTGAATGCCTGTCGAACGGGGGTTGTCCTTTCCGGACGCGCGAGTCTAGGCTCGACTCGTCCGGCGGGTGGGAATGGGATTCCGGAGGCGCGGATAGAGGCTTTCCGTGATCCGCGGGACGGCCATCTTATTCATCGGCCGGGGGGCGAGATGAGTACTGATCCAACAGGGCCCGCGGCATTCGGTGATGCATTACGGCGCTTTCGGGAGAAGGCTGGATTCAGCCAGGCCGAACTGGCCAAACGCGCGAATTACAGCAAGAGCCACCTGAGTCGGATCGAGCACGGTCATAAACAGCCGAGCCTGGCCTTGGCCCGGGCGTGTGACCGAGAACTCGGCGCGCGGGGCGAACTCGTCAAACACGTCGCTCCGACGATCGTCGATGTTCCGGACGCGGCCGGGCCGCATGGCGACATCTGGACGCTCAGCATGACGAGCGACGGCCAGACCGAATTCTCGGCACTGGATCGCACTTCTTCGGTGGCGAACGGTACCCAACAATGGATGGGCTGGATCATCGGGCCGCCGTATGGATGGGCTGGTGCGGCCGAACACGTGGTTCCGGCTTTCCACGGGTGGTTCGTCGATCTGCGGAGGCTCGGGCAACGTGCTCCGTCCGGCCTCGTCAGCCAGATGCTGATTAGTGCGACGAATGTCGTGCGCGGAGTGGTGGCCACGACCGCCGCATCCGAGCGGGTGGCAATGCTCGAACTCGCCTCGCGATTCGCTGAGTACACCGGCTGGATGGCCCAGGAGAACGGGAGCGACGCGGCCGCTCTCTGGTGGACGGCGTACGCGGTCCGGCTGGCCGACGCGGCGGGCGATCGCGAGACCGCTACGTACGCTTTGGTGCGCCGGGCGGACATCGCGCTGTATCAGGGCGATTCGATGCGCACGATTGCGCTGAGCCGAGAGGCCCAGGCCAGCGATTGCCACGTCCGGATCCGGGGTCTGGCCGCGCAGCGTGAAGCGCAAGGGCACGCGTACGCCGGTGACGAGGAGGCGTGCCGCGCGGCTTTGGAGCGGGCCACGGCGTGGGCGGCGCAGACACGGGACACGGAGGCAGGCGCTCAGTTCGGAAGCTCGACGATGCCTGACTCGCTGGCCTTCGCGACCGCATGGTGCCTCAACGACCTCGGCTATCCCGCCGACGCCGCGTCCATGTTGGAGGATCAGATCCGATCGCTCGGGCCCCGAGCGCACCGCACCCGGGCGCGATTCGGTGCCCGGCTGGCCGTCTCGCTGGCCGAAGCCGGCGAGGTCGACCGTGCCTGCGACGCGGTGGCGCCCGTACTCGAACTGGCGCCGGTCATCGACTCCGCCACGGTTCGCCACGACCTGCGCAACTTCAGCCGGTCGGTCGGCCGCTGGCGCCGGCGACCGTTGGTGCGAGCCACGTTGACCGACCTCGCGTATGCGCTCCGCGTCCATTCGCTGGAGCCAATCCGCTACGCATAGTAGTCGACCGGATGATCGCGTCCTGGGTGGAAGCGTCGCCCGTTGCCCCGTGATTCAGGTCCGGGCAACGCGTTGTTAGGCCCTTGACCGGCTGACATTCTGATTCGGTCGCGCCTGGCCCCCGCGTGACGATCCACTTCTTGCGCTCGCCCGCACCGTTCGGGCCATCCTTTGCACCGTACGGAATGTAGTCGACGCCTGGCCGCGATCGGCGCGAGTGCCCTCTCTGATTGGACGCGATGACTGGGATCTTCATCAACTACCGCACCGACGACGACGGCTTCGCGGCTGCGCTCGTCGACAAGAGACTTTGCGACCTATACGGGCCGGATCAGGTCTTCCGGGACTGTCGTTCGCTGCGGGCCGGCGACGACTTCTCGCCGGAACTGTGGCACCGGCTCCTGACGAGCGACGTCGTTCTCGTATTGATCGGTCGGCAGTGGTTGACCTTGACCACCGACGCGGGGCAGCGACGCATCGACAATCCGGACGACTATGTGCGGCGCGAGATCGTCGAGGCGTTGGACCGGGGGAAGGCCGTCGTCCCCATCCTGCTCAACGACGCAGAACTCCCGCTGGCCGGGGAGATTCCGGTCGACGTGCGGCCACTGATCAGCCGGCAGTTCGTTCGCCTGCGGGTTCGCTACGCCGAGATGGACCTCGACCATCTTTTCGCGGAGCTTGAGGACCGGATCGGCCCTGGTGAGGCCGCCGTTCCCCAGCCGGGTGGCCCACCCGTTCATTTCGCGCAGGGTGGGACGTACATCGGCGGCTCCGCGACCGTCCACGGCGGTGTGGTCGGCCGGGACCGGATCGACGGCGATCCGCGTCGTTCTCGGAGTGGCTCATGAGCCCTGATCCCGTGGATGCACCTCGCCCGGACCCCACACCATCACCCGAGCCGGACCGCGGGGCCGGCGATCCGGCCGGGGTGCCGGCGTCCGAGGCCCCGCCGAAGAAGTCGAGCCAGGCCCGCGACGAGATCCGCAACAACGCTCAGAATCCACGCCAGGCCGCGGCGGCGAACCGCAATCTCCGTGATGCCCGCGCGGTGTTCGGCAGCGGCGGTACGCAGATCAGCGGCGATGCGTCCGTCGACGGCGATGTGATTAGCCGCGACAAGATCGTCTATCAGGTGTTCGGCACGAACCGGTCCGTCGCGACGTACATCATCGACACGGCGTCGACTGCGGCGTTCGCCGAGGGCCCCGGCTACCCCGAACTACAGACGCTCCTGGTCGACCGGCGCGTGATCCTGCTGCAAGCACCCCGGGGACACGGCAAGGCCGCCGCCGCGCTGTCCGCGCTCCTCGGCGCCGGGTATCCGGATCTACGGCGCTACGACCCGGACGTCACCACCGACGACGTCGTCAACTCGCTCCGGGAGAACACCGGCTACCTCATCGACGATCTGACCGAGGTCTCGGCCCGCCGTCTGACGGTCCGGGCACTGGAGGACCTGGAGACCAAGCTCGAGAGCTGTCGCGCACATCTGGTCGTCACGATCGGCGACGGAGTGACGTTCACCGACCCGGGGATCCACCGTTTCGTCCAGCAGTTGGGCGCGCCCGCGTCCGTCGATGCGGTGTACCACGCCCACCTGCGACACCATTTGGGTCCGGACCGTGCGGCGCCGGTCATCGCGCTCACCGAGATTAGTTCGCTCTTCGCCGCGGAGGTTCCGGCGAGCGCCGCGTTGTCACGCGCGGCCGAGTTCGCGCGGCACGTCGCCGAACTGGAGCGGCGGGGCAAGGTCGATCCGCACCTGCTGCGCACCCGCATGCGACGCGACGTCAGGCGCGAGGTGGAGAGCTGGTTCGTCGACCTTCCCGGCAGCCAGCTCCGGTGCCTGGCGGTCGCGCTGTCGCTGCTCGATGGGCTTCCCTACGAGACCGTGGTGGCGGCGGCCGATGAGCTCCGGCTCCGGCTGGAACCGCCGCTGCCTCCGGGGAGTCTCAACGCGCCGCCGCCCGCCGACCGCTTCGCCGACAGCAAGACCCAGCGGATGGGGCGGCTCCGGGCCGATCTGTTCGCCGAGGCCGCGAACAGCCCCTTCGGTGAGGTGCCCGCCCAGCTGATCCGCTATCGGGATCCGGCGTATCCCGGGGAGGTGCTCGGCCTGGTGTGGCGCGAGTACGACGACGCGCGCGACGATTTCCAACACTGGTTGCGTGCCATGGGGGACCACCCATCGGAGATCGTCCGGATCCGCGCCGCGACCGCCGTGGGACTGCTCTCACTCGAAGCCTTCGACCTGCTTCACCGCACAGTGCTGCAGCCGTGGGCCACCAGCGACAGCGTGAACCAGCGGGAAATGGCCGCCTACGCGCTGCAGCAGCCGGGTACCAGCGATTCCCTGCGCAAGCAGGTGATCGCGCTGGTCGACGACTGGACGTCGGACAGTTCGCCGGAGCTGCAGGAAGTGGTCGCCCGGGTCTACGGGGCCGCGCTAGGAACCGAGGCGCCGGAACACGCGCTGGAGCAACTGGGAGTTTTGGCCGACACCGAGCACTTCGAGGTCGCCTTCGCCATCGGTAAAAGTCTCGCGGAGATCGTCGAAGCCGACGACACCCGGACGACGTCTGTGCTCGAGAGCATCCTGAACTGGCTCTCCGACGACGAACTCACTCGCCGGCTCACCGGCCAGGTGGCGTTCCTGCGGCTCGCCGCCGATCTGCGGACCGCGGGCCCGGACGGCGACGAGGCCGAATGGCCACTTCTGCTCCGGCTCGCGGACGACGACGAACCGTTGCGACGGCAGCTGGCGCGCGCATGGCGCGAAACGCTGCTGGGCCGGCCACTCCACGAGGCCGCCGCGTCGATGATCGGAGTGTGGGCAGGCCTCGCGGAGCAGAGCGCTTCCGCCCGGGCAGCCCTCGCGACCCTGCTGGCGATGGTGGCCGACGGACAACGCCGGGCCACGCGCACCGTCGACTACTTGGCCCGCGGCTGGCGGACGCGGCATGACAACGACCCGGCGGAGCGGACCGCGGCGGCTGTCCTCGACGCCCTCACCTGAAGGAGAGCACCATGGCCACGAACGATCCGAAACCAGTGCGGGCGCGTCCGGCCGGCAAAGCCCACCCCGTGCACCGCCGAGGCCCCGGCGCGATCCCGTACCAGGAGCGGCCGTTGATCCTCGGCCGTTTCCCGCTGACGCGAGCGCAGTTCCTGCGTCCCCCGATGCTCCGGCCGGGAGTGACCGCGGTCTACGCCACTGCCGGCGGACGGACGGAACACCTCGATCGGATGCTGACGATGAACGAGGTGCTCTCCGGCCGCTACCGGGAGATGTTCCACGTCTCCATCGCCGCACGCACCTCGATCATCAAGACCGACGACGAACTCCGTACGAGGGACGACCGCTTCTGCTTCACCACGACGGCCAAGGTGGGTTGGCGTGTCACCGACCCGGCGACCGTCGTCCGGGAGCAGGTGCTCTACGCCGAACGGGCCGTGGCCGACTACGTTTTCGACCTGATGCGCCGCATCGGTCGGAAATACGAGATCCGCGACTGCGCGCTGGCGGAGGGCGAGATCAATCAGCTGTCCGCGCGGCCGATTCCGATGGCCGGTCTCGGTATCACGGTCTTCTCGGTGGCGGCGCGGCTGAGCCTGGACGACGCCACCCAGCGCTACCTTCGTCAGCAGGCCCAACTGGGTTACGACCACGATCTCCAGCAGCGTGCGCACGTCCTCGACGTCGACCAGCAACGCCACGAGAACCGGTTGGCCGCGGAGCGGCTGAAGGCCGTCGCCGCCGGGGTCCAGGGTGAGTTCGGACTGATCACCATGTATCTAACGCACCATCCCGGACAGTCCCTCACCGTCCTGAACATGCTTCACGAGCGTCAGCGGGAGCTGGAACAGCAGCAGCGGGCGAACTTCGCGGACTCCAAGCAGCTGTTCGAGAACATGCTCGAATCCGAACACTTCAACGGCGCGGATCTCGAGGAATTCCGGGAGATGCTGCTCCGTTCGATGATCGCCGGCGCGCCGACCGCAGTGTCCGGAGCACTGCCGCTCGCCTCGATCCCGGCTCCCCCGGCGCTGCACGCCTCACCCTCGGCCGCCGCCTCGAACCGGTCCGCTTCGCGGCCTTCCCCGGCGGATTCCGGCACCGAGCCGACTCCGGCGTCCGACCCGGTGGCGCCACCCGAGGCGGCCCTGCCACCCGAGGCGGCCCCGCCACCCGTCGCAGCGAACGGCGTCTCCGGCTGGCGCAATCGCAGGACCTCCGCGGGCGGGTCGTGAATCCGCTCCGCGCCTGGCCGCGGGGTGAGCCGCGCACCCCGTCGGCCGGCCCCATCGACGGTCTGAGCCTGCGAGTTCACAGCTGGTTCGGTGGATCGTGGAAGCGGGGCCGGCACCGCCGGGGGTGGCGGCGGCCACGCCGGCGAGCCGAGCAGGTGGACGGCTCAGCGCTCCGCTTGCTGTTGCCGCCCCCTGGTGTGTCCGGTCTGTCCACCACCCCGAGCAGAACGGAGAAACGGGTGCCATCGTCCGTGGGAAGCTCGTCCGTGCGAAGCCAGGACGCCGATCCGGCGGCCCTGGCTGCGAATGCGATCGGTGACGACCCGCCGCCTTCCGGCTTGAGGATCAGCGCACCCACCGCCTCCGGCGGCGCGATGCCGCCGTGCTTCTCGCCGTCCCGGGCCGCGCGGCGGCCGTGGCTGCTTCCGGCCGAACCGACCGCCGTCCCGGGTGTCGCCGCCGACCAGGCCCAGGTGGGAGACCTGATCCTCCGGGCGGCATCGGTGATCGGTGTCGGTCATCGGTGCGACCAGCCCGTGCGGGTGCGGCAAGACGCCTACCGCGTTGCCCAGGATCTCGGTGGTCGCCACCTGATCCTCGCGGTCGCCGATGGCATGTCGGACAGCGCCCGCGCCGAGTTGGGGGCCCAACTGGCAGTGGCCAGCGCCGTCGCGCTCGTGAGGCGAGAGCTGGACGCGGGCGCGGCGCCGGAGTCCCTGCTGGTCCAGCCGCTCCTCACGCGGGTCGCCGGCGCCATGCTGACCGAGGCACAGCGGCGCGGGATCCCCGCCGACGACGTGCGTACCACGTTGGCGGTCGCCGTGATCCCGACGACGGCTGACGCGGGCTCACCGCGCCGCGGATGGGCCGCCCACGTCGGTGACACCTCCGTCTGGTTGAGCACGGGTGGGGCCTGGAAGGCGTTGAGCATCAACGAGAAGGACGACTTCGACGGAAGCGCTCTTTCCTCGTATCTGCCGCACCGTCCGAGCACCGCGAAGGCGTTCGTGTTCGCGCTGCCGGAGCAATCGGTCCTGCTGCTGGCCACGGATGGGGTCGCCGACGCGTTCAGCGAGATCGAGGGAGCGAGTGCCTGGTTCGCCGCGCGCTGGAAAGAACCGCCTGCGCTGGCATCGTTTCTGCTCGACGTCGATTTCGAGGCGAAAGGGTGCCAGGACGACCGCACGGCAGTGGCGATCTGGTGCCGCTCGGCGAGTGGTGAGGGACGCCCCGCATGAGGGCGCCGTCCTACCCCCCGGTGATCGATCTCCACGAGCTCGGCGTCCTGCCGCCGGAAGCCGACTTCGACGGAGGAGGTCAGAGCCGAGGCATCTGGCGGCTGCCGGACGATCGGCAAACGCTGTTCAAACGCTACAACGCGCAGGGCCCGCAGAACGCGGACACCGGGCAGCTGGACCGGCTTATCGCCCAGCCCGGAGCGTTGCCGGAGACCGACCGCATCCTCGTCTCGGTGGCGACGGCCTGGCCGGTGAGTCGGGTCGTCGACGGGGCGCAGACCGTAGGTGTGCTGATTCCGGAGGCTCCGGACGACCTGAAAGTGGTGTGGTTCTCGCCGCAGGCGCGCAAGGAACCACAGCGGTACGACCGCCTGCCTATCGACTACCTGGCCAAGCCCGACACCTTCCTGTCCAAACGGTTGATCCGGTCGCAGTCGCCCGCGGACCGGCTTGACGTTTGCGGATGGATCGTGCAACTGGCAGCGCTGTTCGAACGGCTCGGGATCGTGTACGCCGACTGGTCCTACTCGAACGCGTTCTGGCACCCGATCTACCAGACGGTGTACTTGATCGACCTGGACGGTTGTTCCTACGGGCCGCGAAAGCACGTGGTCACGCCGGGCTTCGACGATCCGCACACTCCGACGTCCCGGCCAGTGGACACGTTCACGGATCGGTACCGGATGGCTCTCCTGGTCGCACGCTGTGTGACTGGCCTGCGGGAGGTTTCCGACGTCGTCGACGCGATGCGTCGTGTCCCGGACACGTGGGCGGTGACACTGCTGGGGATGCTGACGGCGCCGGATCGGCGAGCCCGGCCGTCAGCGGCGGATCTACTGGCGGCCCTGCGGCCGGAACCCGCCCCTTCCGGTTCGTCGGCGAACAGCGGGACCGCCACCTCGTCGGGGGCGGACCGCTCGGCGACCGGTGTCGTGTCGTGGAAGCCACGCCGACCGGCGACCTCCGTTCCGGTGTCTTCCGTTCCGGTGTCCTCGCCTCCGGAGGCGCCTCCTCCGTCCACTCCCGGGTCCCCGGCCGGTGCGTCGTGGCCCACACCGCCCTCATCCGCCCCGATGACGACGCCCGGTGCGGCGGCACCGAGGCCACCGAGCAAGTCGCAGCTGGTCGTCGGCTGCGGAGCGTTCCTCCTCGCCCTCGCGCTCCTGGTCTTCATCGGACTGTGCTCGGCAAAATCCCTCTTCTGACCTGGCCCGAAAGGTTTTTCCGTCATGACCGCTGTCAAAAGCAAATGCCTCCCGACGTATCTGGTCATCGACACGTCGCTCTCGATGGAGTCGCACCAGGACCTTCTCAACGACACGGTCGAGCACGTTTTCACGGTGATCGGCGACAATCCTCGGGTCTCCGAGTTCGCACATCTCTCGGTCGTGACGTTCAGCACGGCCCCGCACGTCGTTCTCGAGATGTCCGACATCGAGCACGTCACCGAGATCCCCGTCCTCGAGTGCTCCGGCTCGACGAACTACGGACCGTTGTTCAGCCTGCTCCGGCAGCGGATCGACCAGGACGTCGAGCAGCTCAACGCCGGGGGACGGCGCGCGGTGCTGCGCCCGGCGGTCTTCATCCTGACCGACGGGGAACCGATGGACCAGAACTGGACCGGTCCGTTGGCGGCCCTCGTCGATCGGGGCTGGCGGCGGTACCCGCACATCATTTCGTACGGATTCGGTGACGCGAACGAGGCGGTGCTGGGGCAGATTGCGACCAGAATGGCTTTTCTCGCCGTGAACGTGGAGAGAGAGAAGGAAGCCATCGTCTCGATGATGACGAGCCTGCTGAAAACGCTCGTCGAATCGGCCGGAGCGGACGAGTTCCGTATCCCGACTGAAGTTCCCGGCTATCGCACGGTGCCGGTAGAGATCATCGAATAGGCCCGCCTACTCGCCGCGACACGGCCCGTACTCCGGCAGCCGCGTCGTCCCCGGCGCGGGGAACCTCCCCGCGACGCGGCCCCGCGCCGACGGGGCCGCGTCGCACGAAGCTCCGCTCAGACCGGCAACAGGGCCGCTAGCGCGGCTGCAGACTCCGGATACCCGGCCAGTAACGCCGCTACCGCCGGGCTCGGCCCGCCCGCACTCGTGTGCGGTCGGGGCCAGCTCGGATCCAGGCCCAGCACGCCGACCAAGGCGTCGGTGCCGGCCGGGTGAGCCAGCAGCAGGTCGGTGACCGGGCCGTTCGCTACCGGCCGCGACGACGCCGCCGGCGGCGGAGCCTCCCAGGGCGGCACGAACGCGTCGAGCGCGGGGAGCGTGCCCGGGAACGTGCGCCCGGCTTCACGCACCAGCGCCGGAACCAGCTCGCCGGCCTGGTCGCGCAGGGTCGTGATCAGGGACGGCAACCACGGCAGCAGCACCGGGTCGGGCAACCGGCCGAACGCCTTCGAGAGCACCTCGACGACGAACGGCGCCAGGTTCGGCACCGGCTCCAGCGCCTGCACGAACCCGCTCAGGTACTGCGGGAACGCCGGCAGCACCAGCGGGTTGTCGAGCAGCTCGTCGCACCGCTCGCGCAGCTCGGCCCGGCTGAGCGTGCCGAGCTGGACGTTCGCCGCCCAGACCAGCGCGAGTTTCGCCGGGGTCTCCGGGTGCGACTGCGCCACGGCCAGCTCCAGCTGCGCCCGGTCGCAGCCGAGCGTCAACGCCAGGCTCTCCAGGCTGAACAGGAACCCGAGCATCGCCGCGACCTGACGCACGCCGGTCTGCTCGTCGACGAACGCGGTGGGCAGCAGCGTGCAGTAGTGCGCGTACCCGGCGACGACGAACTGCTCGCACCACTCGGGCAGCTCCGGCTCGGTGGCGCGGTAGTGCGCCAGCAGCCGCCGGATGCGACGCAGCACGGCCGGGGCGTCGTCGACCGTGCGCTCGGCGCCGAGCAGCTCGACCGCGCGGGCGCCCAGTTCGTTCACGAACGTCGGGCTGTCGAGGTAGAGGATCGCGTCCTCCACCGCCGCCAGCGCGGTGGCCGCGGTGGCCTCCGGAGCACGCACACCCTGACGCAGCCGCTGCTCGAGCACCTGCTCGACCGCAACTCCCTCGTACCCGAGCTCGATCAGCGACCGCTGGTACTTCCCGATCGCCAGATCCCAGCTCTCCTGGATGGACGCCTTCTCGCCCAGGCGCCGCTCACCCATGATCGGGCGGACCGCCTCCGACGGCAGCAGGTAACGCAGCCGCCACAGCAGCCGGGACGCCGGAACCAGGTCGGGCCGCCCGGCCAGGTCGAGCAGCGCACGCTGGACCGTGCGTGCCTCCAGGTTGAGCCCGAGCGGCTCCAACCGGTCGTAGACGTCCCGTGCGAGCGGCGGCAGCGAGTAGTACCCGACGCTGCCGATGCGGTCGCCGCCGAGCAGGATCTCGCAGAGGCGCCGGACGTCCCGGCGGCCCGGCACGCTGTCCTTCTCGATGCACGTGATCGCCGCGTCCTGGAAGTCGTACGGCGTCGGCCGGGCCCGCCCGCGCATGCCGGCGAGCAGGATCGACGTCTCGAAGATCGCGATCGCGTCGGCGGTGCTGGACAGGTAGCCGTTGCGCCGGGCCAGCCGCACGATGTCGACGCACCAGCCGAGCAGCTCGGCCTCGTCGCGGTCGTCGAGCCTCGGCGGCCGCGACAGGAAACCCGACAGCTTGTCGACCGGCTTCGGCAGCGCCGCCTTGCGCAGCGCGATCTCGGTCTGCGCCGGGGTGGGCGGAGACGCGGCGAGCTTCTTGTCGGCCAGCGCCCGTTCCGAGCGGGCGCCCTTGCCGCCGAGCGCGAACGGCTTCGCGCCGGTCTTCGAGACGGCCTTCTGCCAGGTGGCCGCCGCGATCGACACCGAGCCCGGCGTCAGGCCGAACTGCGCTTCGATCGCCGAGTGGCTCGACGGGATCATGCCGTAGAGCCACTTGGTTCCGGTGCGCTCGGAGATCGTGAAATCGGTGGGCGCGGCGTCGGCGCCGAACTCCGCGACGTGGCTCGCGGCGTGGAACGCCCCGCAGACGTACAGCGCCCGCGACCGGTCGGTGCCGGTGCGCGCCAGGTGCTCACGCATCCGCGTCCACATGTAGCGCTCGCGGTCCTCGTCGCGGTCGTGCTTCGCGGCGTCCGACGGGCGGAGCCGGCGGAAGAGGCTGCCGATGAGCACCATGACCTGGCGGTAGGTGTCGTAGTCGGCGCCGACCAGCGGTTGCTCCACGTACTGGTCCCACCACTCCGACCAGTGCCGGACCTTGCCGTGGTGGAGCAGGTGTTCCTCGAGCTCGGCGAAGCCCGGGCGGAGGTCGCCGATCTCCAGGCCGACCGCGTCGCCGTGGAGCTCGGCCTCCTCGTCGTTCTCCGGTTTCCCGGGTTTCTTGGGGAGCCACTGGAAGACGTGGTCGGTGGAGCGGTCGACGAGCACCAGCTCGACGCCCGGGGTCTCCAGCGCGTAGGCGATCGCCTGGTACTCGGCCGACGCGGCGGTGATCGGCGCGACCACCGAGAGCGGCGCCCAGCCCTCCGGGTGCCCGTCGAGCTCGGACGCGAAGGCCTGCAACGCGACCGGGAGCTTGCAGTTGCGCAGCTCGATGAGGAGCGGCTCGAGGTCCTCGCAGAGTTCCAGGTAGATCACCGAGGGCTGCTTCGCGCGCAGCCGCTGCACCATCGCCAGCGCGGACGCCGGCGAGTGGTGACACACCGGGAAGACCTCGAGCGGCTCACGCAACGCCCGATCGACGTCGTCCACGAGCCCGGTGAGGATGCCGTCGAGACCGCCCCGGCTGCCCGCGAAGGCCTCGGCGGCCCCGGTGAGCTGCTCCCGGAGCGAGGCGAACGCCCCACCGACGGCGCTGACTGCGCCGGTCGTGGCGGCGGGAGTGTCGGGGGAGGGCGTCACGAGAGGGTCGCGATCGCCTCGCGGCCGCCCTCGAGGAAGCCTTCCCACTCCCCGGCGTCCTGCTTGCTGCGCTTCTCCACCGTGCCGTGCCAGTACTTGTTGAGGATCGCGAGGTCCTCGGGGCTGCGCCGGGCCAGCGACCCCACCAGCGAGCGGGCCAGCGTCTGCGAGCGCAGCGCGCGGTCGCCGAAGAACTGGCTGTGCAGGATCGCGTCCTCCAGTACACCGATCTGCTCGGCGGTGGACAGCGACGACTCCAGCTTCTCGTCGTCGCTGGTGGCCGACGCGGCCGCGGCACGCAGATCGGCGAAGCTCTGCAGCAGGATGTCGAGCAGCGTCGGCGGGACGTCCAGCTCGATCTCGTGCCGGCGCAGCAGCTCGGTGGTGCGGAACCGCACGATCTCCGCCTCGCTCTTCTTGTTCGTCACCACCGGGATGCGCACGAAGTTGAAGCGCCGCTTGAGCGCCGACGACAGGTCGTTGACGCCCCGGTCGCGGCTGTTCGCGGTCGCGATGATCGAGAAGCCGGGCTGGGCGAACACCGTGTTGATCGAGTCGTCCTTCAACTCGGGAATCGACACGTACTTCTCCGACAGGATCGAGATCAGCGCGTCCTGCACGTCGGACGTCGTCCGGGTGAGTTCCTCGAACCGCCCGATCACCCCGCGCTGCATCGCGGTCATGATCGGCGACGGGATCATCGACTCGGGCGACTGGCCCTTCGCGATCACCTGCGACACGTTCCACGAATACTTGATGTGGTCCTCGGTGGTGCCCGCGGTTCCCTGGACGACGAGCGTCGAGTTCCGGGAGATGGCCGCGGCGAGCAGCTCGGCGAGCCAGCTCTTGCCGGTGCCCGGGTCGCCGATCAGCAGCAGGCCGCGGTCGGACGCCAGCGTGACGATGCTGCGCTCGACGAAGCTGCGGTCACCGAACCACTTCTGCGCGACCGGGCGGTCGAGCCCGTCGGCGCGCTCGGAACCGAGCACGAACAGCCGCACCATCTTCGGCGACAGGCGCCACGAGAACGGCTTCGGGTTGTCGTCGATCGATTCCAGCCAGTCGAGCTCGTCCGCGTACTTGACCTCGGCGGGGGCGCGGAGCATGTCGTTCATTTGCTGCCCTTCAGGTGAGGAAGTTCTTGAGCTCGAACACGAGCTTGTCGATCCGGCCCGACACGACCGGCGTGCCGAGGGTCTTGAAGCGGTCCTTGAACCAGGGGTTGACCTGCTGGCTGCCGGAACTGGTGACCGACCCGACCGGGATGAACTTCACCCCGGACCGGTGGACGGCCTGAATGCCCTCGAACAGCGGCTGCGACTGGCCGAACTCGTAGAAGTCGGAGATCC
This sequence comes from Cryptosporangium japonicum, assembly GCF_039524755.1. Lineage (NCBI taxonomy): Bacteria > Bacillati > Actinomycetota > Actinomycetes > Cryptosporangiales > Cryptosporangiaceae > Cryptosporangium > Cryptosporangium japonicum. The sequence goes on along the minus strand of NZ_BAAAGX010000028.1, from coordinate 185,913 downwards.
AGACCATCGCGGTGTTGGCCGGATCGACGATCTTCGGCCGGGCCATCGCCATCGCGACCGGCCCGTCGTTGCCGCCGCCGAGGTTCGTGCGCAGCAGCGTCTCGAACGGGTCGTGGATCCACGGCGTGAGGTCGAGCGCGCGGGTGTCGAACGCGATCAGGTGCACGTCGACGCGGGGGAGCCCGGCGAAGATCGACGCGAGGATCGTGCAGTTGACCATCGAATCGACCATCGACCCGGACTGGTCGACGACCACGATCAGCCGCGACGGCGTCGTCTTGCGTGCGGTCTGCCGGTAGTACAGCCGCTCGACGTAGAGCCGCTCGTCCTCGGGGTTCCAGTTGGTGAGGTTCTTCCAGATCGTGCGGTTGACGTCGAGGTTGCGGAAGACACGCTTCGGTGGCACCGACCGGTCGATCGCGCCGACCGTGGCTTTCTCCACCTGGGTGCGCAGCACCTCGGCGACCTGGTCGACGTAGCGGCGGATCAGCGCCTTGGCGTTGGCGAGCGCGACGCCCGACAGGTTCGACTTGTCGCGCAGCAACTGCTCGACCAGCGACATGCTCGGGGTCAGCTTCGCGGCCAGCGACGGGTCGGCGAGCACCTCGCGCAGCGCCATCCGCTTGATCAGGTCGCCCTCGAGTTCCGCGAGCGTCTCGCCGAGGCCGTTCTCGTCCGAGCGGCCGCGGAGCTCCCCGGGTTGGTGGCAGAGCGCCCGCTCCAGCCAGCCGGCGTCCTGCTGCCAGGCCGAGAGCTGACCCGCGGCGACGTTTCCGCTGCCGGTGGCGAACACGTTGAGCAGCAGCTTCGAGGCGATCGCGGCCCGGCGCACCTCGGCCGCGGTGTCGCGCGCCTCGTCCTCGGCCGGCTTCATCACCCCGTCGATCTCGGTGGCGAGCTCGGGGAAGCGCTGCAGCACGTTGTCGACCGAGATCCCCGGGTCGAGCAACTGCACCGGCAGGCCGATGTCGTCGACGACCGCGGCGCTCGCGGTCTCCAGCGTGGGCTGCTCGGACGGGTCGAACAGCTTCGCCAGCAGGCGCCAGTAGAGCACCTGACGGCGGTTCGCGTCCTCGTCGGCGGTGGTCATTTGCGCAGCAGCCGTCCCGCGCGCTCGCGGAGCACCGCGACCGTGTCACCGGCGGCCTTCACCGCCTTCGCCACCTTCGGGTCGGTGGGGCCGGACGCCCAGTCGCCGACGTGCATCGGCACCGGCTTGCGTTTCACCGTGGCGACGATCGCCAGCGGCTGCACCGACCACTGCCCGTCGTCCCAGCGGAGCAGGCCCAGGCACGCGGTGGAGCCGGTGACCAGCTCGGGGGTGAGCGGACCGAGCGCGGGCAGGCGATCGAGGGCCAGCGGGAGGCGGTGACCGTCGAGCACCAGGTCCTCGCCGTCGACCGCGTAGTTCTCCACCAGCACCGGCTCGCCGAGGCGCACCGGGTGCCGGTCGAGCGGCGGCACGGCCGGCGCGGTGGCCGCGGCCAGGTGGAGCCGCGCGGTGACGAACGGATCGGCTTCCTCGCCGGCGGCGGCGCGGTCGTCGGCCCAGAGCAGGTCGCCGCTCGCGAGCAGCGTCGCGTCGGTGAACTCGATCGAACGCCGCTCGGTGAGCGCGGCGATCAGCACCGGGTGCGCGTCGAACAGCGGCCAGATGGCCGGACCGACGATCGTGTCGACCTTCGCGGCCGCGACGCTGGTGCGCACCAGGCGCGGTGCGGTCTCGCCGCGGACCTCGAGCAGGCCGTGCACCTGGAGCTGGACCGCGGTGGCGTGCTCGGTGACGTCGACACCGAGCAGGAGGAACCGGCCGGAGACGGTCGTGGCCGCACCCGCGGGCCAGCCGCCGGCCTGGCAGAGCAGCATCGCGCGGGCCCAGAGATCGGCCCAGCGGCGCTCGGGCAGGGTGTCCATGGTGGCGATCGGCACCGACGCGCGCAGCTCCGCGGCGAGGCCGTCGATCAACACGGCCAGCCGGCGCAGCCGCGGGTCGGCGAGCATCGCTTCCAGGACCTGCGCGGACGACGAGACGAGGTCGTGGTCGACGCCGCGCCAGCCGGTGATCGCCAGCTCGCGCAACCAGGAGCGGCAGCCTTCCAGCAGGTTGCGCGGGACCTCGGGCGCGGTGCCGCCGTCGGCCCACTCGGCCCGCGCGCGGCCCAGCGCGGTGTCGGCCCGGTCGAGCAGGCCGTCGTGCACCGCGCCCAGCAGCGCGGAGCGGGCGGCCGCGAGGACCGTGAGCTGATCGTCGGAGACCGAGCCGGCGGCGAGTTTCGCGGCCGCCTCGGCGGCCCGGTCGCCCAGCGGGGTCACCGCGACACCGGCGGCCAGCGCGGCCAGCGCGGCGCCCCCGTCGTCGCCGAGGCGGCCGAGCCCCGAGACCAGGCAGGCGTCGAACCCGGCGACCAGGTCGAGCGACTCCGGGACACCGGCCGGAGCGCCGCCGACCAGTGTGGCGAGCTGCGTCGCGAGCATCAGCGCACCTCCCCGGCGGGGAACCACTGCAGCTCGGGAAGCGGCTCGGCCGACTCGGGGAGCTCGAGGTAGGCCAGGTGGCGCAGGAACCGGCTGAACACGGTGGCGGCCGCGGACACCTCGTGCCCGCCGAGGTGGTGCATCAGCACGCGCTGATCGGGCACCTCGACCAGGTCGACGCCGAGGTACCGGCCGACCCGCTCGTAGCCGTACTGGAGCACCGCCTCGTCGGCCAGCGACAGCAGGTGCTTGCACGGGTGGCCGCGCAGACCGCCGCAGGGCCGGTTGTTGTTGGTGCTGCAGTGATAGGTGAGCGTGCCGGCGACGATCGACGAGACGTAGACCCGCTCGATGTCGGAGCCGCTCGACACGACACCCTGCAAACGGCCGTCGGCCAGTTCGACGAACGGAACCTTGGCCAGTTTGCGCGGCCGTACCGGCGGCAGAACCCTGGCTGTACTTCGGGCAGGCACGAGTGAGGACCTCCGTGGCTCGGAGCGGGGGCACGCCGGGGGAAGCCCTCGACAGGGCTTCGGCCTCCCCGGACACCTCAGTTCCTATCGCACGCGTGCGACAGTTCCGCTCGGCCCACCCACGATCCGCGTCGCCGGCGCGGTGTCGCAGCCCGACGAGCGACCGCTGCCGATGGCGCCGGCACCGGCCCTGCTCCGGTTGGTGGGCCGGGCGCGTGTGCACGACGTCATGCGGACGTTCGGCGCGCGCTGAGCGTGCGGAGGCGCCGCTGCCAGAACGGCGCCTCGGGCCAGCGGGTTTCGGCCGCGTAGAAGGCCAGGCGGCGGTGCAGGTACGTGGTGCACTCCTGGTCGAGCGCGGTTTCGTAGGCGGCGAAGCGGTGCGGGTCGGTGCCGAGCAGGACGTCGGCGGCGGTCTTCGCCGAGCGGAGCGCCCGGACGACGCCGGTGCCGGTGATCGGGTCCTGCGCCAGCGCGGCGTCACCCACCGCGAGCCAGGTCGGGCCCGGCGCCGCGGTGCCGGTGGGGGGTGGGCGGTGGAGGCGTTGGCTGGCGGCGGAGATCGTGCGTAGTTCGGGGATCGGTACGTCGCCGAGGCGTGCGGTGGTGTGCGGGCCCAGCGCGGCGCGCCACTCTTCCGGCGCGGTGAGGGAGCCGGTGCGGCCCAGGTCGGCATCGGTCAGCAGCATGGCGACGAGGTGGCCGCCGCCGGCGGGGGCGGAGTAGCACCAGCCCGCGGGCACGGTCTCGACCAGGCCGAAGCCGCCCGGGTCGGTCGCGGGGACGAACGCGGTGACCGCGACCAGCCGGTCGAACGCGAGCCGGTCGGCGCCGAGGTGGCGGCCGAGGCGGGCGGCGCGGCCGGTCGCGTCGACGAGCGCCCGCGCCGTGGTGGTCGCACCTGCGCTCAGCGTGAGCGTCCAGCTCGTGGCCCCGGCGACGCCGCGACAGGCGGTGTCGAGGCGCAGCTCGGCACCGGCCGCGGCGGCGGATTCGGCCAGCCGTCGGTCGAACGCGGCCCGGTCGACGTACCAGCCGGTGCCGTGCGGGTTGGTGAGCGTCGAGCTCGACCCGGTACCGCCCCAGTGGCTCCGCACCCCGTAGGACGGCTGGGTGGCCGGCGGTTCGACCCCGAGTTCGCGGAGCAGGGGAGTGACCTCGGGGGCGAGAGACTCGCCCACCCGGGGGCGCTCGAAGTGCGAGCGCTCGAGCAGGAGCACCCGGGTGCCCGCGCGGGCCAGGCGGAGCGCGGTGGCCGCACCCGCCGGGCCGGCGCCGACGATCGCGACGTCGTAGTCAGGCACGGCGCCATTGTCCGCCGCCGGGCAAGGCGAGCGACGCCGACCGCGCGGACGCCCCGACGGACCAGGACCGCCGTCGATCCCGTGCCGCTGAGTGCGGTCGACCGGTGGCTGGACCGGTTCCGCGGGTCGTCGTCCGCGTCCGTGGTCGAGGCGGCCACCGCGTTCCACGTCCGCGGCGGCGCCGCCGGACGAGGTGTCTCAGACCGCGATCAGCGAGCGGCCGGCCAGGCCCAGGCCCACGACGAGGACGAGCGCGGCGGTGGCCAGCGGGGCGGCCGCGGACCAGCGGGCGGTGAGGCGGGGGAGGCGCTCCCAGCGGCGCCAGCGGGAGACCCGTTCCTGCAGGACGATCAGCGCCAGGCCGGCCGCGGTGAGGGCGCCGGCCATGCCGAGGCCGTAGCCGACGACCAGGAGCACACCGAACCAGGTCCGGCCGAGGCCGATCGCTCCCAGCAGGATGATCAGCGCCGACGGGCTCGGCACCAGGCCACCGGCGATCCCGATCCCGATCAGGCCCATCCGGCTCGGGCGCGCCGGCCCGTGCGAATGCGCGTGCCCCTCGCCGTGCGAGTGCGAATGCCCACCCCAGAACGAATGCGAATGCGCATGCCCGTCACCATGCGAATGCTCGCCGTGCGAACCCCCGCCGTGCGAATGCCCTTCGCCCTGCGAATGTTCGCCATGCGAACGCTCGCCATGCGAACGCCCGGGCTCGTGCGAATGCGAATGCGAATGCGAGTGCGAGTCCGACGGCGAAGACCCGTGCGGATCGTCGGAACCGCCCGCCCCCACCAACGCCGGCTCCCGCTCCGGCGCGACCTCGACCGCATCCGAATGCGCATGCGAATGCGCATGCCCGTGCGAATGCCCACGACGGCGGACTTCGCGGAGCATGCCCACCCCGACCGCCGCCACCAGCAACCCGCTCACCACCCCCAGATACCCGAGCACGGTCTCCCCGACCAACCCCGCCACCGTGGTGAGCACCAAACCCAGCACCAGCACACCCCCCGTATGCGTGGCCGTCACCGTCGCCCCCACCACCACCGCGTCCCGCCGCCGTCCCCGCCGTCCGGCCAGGTACGCGGCCATCACGGTCTTGCCGTGCCCGGGCAGCGCGGCGTGCCCGGCGCCCAGCGCCAGCGCCAGCAGCACCGCCAGCAGCCCCACCGTCGGCGTCAGCGACTCCCGCCCCACCAGCGACCGCAGCACCCCGTCGGCCGCCGCCGTCCACCGGGCGACGAACGACCCGTCGGTCACCGCGGGCACCTCCACCGACGCCCCGCTCGACGCGCCCGGCCGCACCGTGAACGACGCCGAACGCACGTCGGGCGGCGAGCTCAGCAGGTCCGCCGGGTACGCGCGCAGCCCGTCGCTGATGTCGGCGGTGGGCAGCGGTGAGTCCACCAGCCCGACGCCGTCCCCGACCGCGGTGATCTCGCGCCACCCGACGTGATCCACCCGGTAGCTGTTGCGCACGTCCACCGACGCCGCCGACCCCAGCGCGGCCGGGCCGCTGAACGCACAGGTCAACCGGCTGGTCGGCAACCCCGCCGAGCCGGGGGCGTAGGTGAACGCCGACGAGGACACCGTCCACGGCACCGCCGTGCCGTCCACCCGCACCGAGAACGCCCGGGACAGCGCCGCGCACGAGGACGCGGCGTACGCCGACGGCCCCGACCGCTCCACCGCCGACTTCTCCTGCAGCGTCGGCAACTCCGCGGTGTCCACTGTGGCCGCCACCGACACGCCGTCGGAACGGAACGTCAGCGCGTCGAGCTGGTTCACCGAGAAGTTGCCGAGCGGGTGGGCGTCCGCGGGGTCGGCCGACCAGACCAGCACCACCCCCAACGCCAGCGCCACGACGAGAACCCGGCTCAACGACGTCCGAATGAAGTTCATGACGGAAGCTCCGCGAGGGCGCGCCGGGCCGCCGGGGCCTCGACCGGTGAGAAGTGCGGGTTCAGCGCGAGCGCGCCCGAGAGGGCGCGTCGGGCCTCGGCGGACCGGCCGAGCGCGGCCAGGATGACCCCCTGGTGGTACTGGAAACGCGCGCTGCGGACGCCGAGCGCGGACGCCTTCTCGGCGTAGCGCAGTGCCTCGGCGTGCCGTCCGTTCGCGTGCAGGGCCTGGGCCATCGCGTCGGCGACGTCGGAGAACTGACGCCGCTTCCACTCGCGCTGGGCGGCGGCCAGCGCCTCGGCGGGCTTGCCGCGGGCGAGGGCGAGCGAGACGGTCGAGAGGTCGTCGGAGCCGCCGTTGGCCGCGAACAGCGCCCCGGCCGCCTCGGCCAGCGACAGTTGCTGGGAGGCCTCGTCCGCACGCCCGGCCGAGCGCAGCAGCTCCGCGTACTCCAGCAGGTAGCCGGGGGTGGGCGAGCGCTGGGTGAGCGTGCGGTAGGTGGCCAGGGCCGCGTCGAGGTCGCCGCGCGCGGCCGCGATCTTCGCGGTGCCCTGCAGCAGCGGCAGGTAGTCGGGGGAGGAGGCGAGCCCGGCCCGGTACTCCCGGTCGGCGCCGGCCAGGTCGCCGCTGTTCCAGGCGAGTTCACCCAGCTGGTAGTGGCAGAACGCGGCGTCGGCGGGGTCCACGGCGGACGTCAGCGCCCGGCGCATCAGCGCGGCGGCTTCTCCGTCCTTACCGTGTTGTTCGAGGTCGTAGGACGCGCGGGTGTAGGCGGCGAGCGCCGGGCGCAGGTCGAGCATGTGCTGCACGGCGTCGGTGGCGGCGTCGGCGTGACCGAGCTGGGTCTCGGCGTCGGCCAGCACGCCGTAGGCGTCGGCGCTGTAGGCGTTCTGAGCGAGGGCCTCGCGCGCGAAACGGCGTCCCTCGGCGAAGTCGTGGCGGGCGTTGGCGAGCGCGCCGAGGCCGAGGAGCGCGGCCGGGTTCGGGGCGGGGCGCTCCTCGAGCGAGCGGCGCAGCGCCCCCTCGGACTTCGCGTACCAGGTCGGGTCGGCGGTGATCCGGCTCTTCTCCAGGTAGGCGCCGCCGAGCGCGGCCCAGGTCGCGTAGTCGCGGGGCAGGCGGCGCAGCCGTTCCTGGGCGGACGCGATCGAGGCGTCGAGCGCGGCCGACGTGTCCCGCTTCGGGCCGGGCTGGACCTCGGGTGCCGACGGCTTCTCCCGGAGCCCGACGATCCCACCCGCGACGACCAGCACGGCCGCCAGCACGGCCACCACCACGACGGCCCGCACCGCGGTACGCCACCGCCGCGGCCCACCCGCATCGCCGTCCGCGGACGGCGTCGGGGTGTCCTCGGGAACGGTCGGGGCCTCGTCGGCGCCGGCGGCGGCCGTGCGGGTCATTCGGGTCTCCTCGCGACAGGTGCCGCCGCCCGCATGGAGCACGGGCGGCGGCACGCTACGGCCTGGGGATTTCGTCAGCGGCGGCGGCGGCCGGCGCGGGACGGGAGGGTGGCCGTGGTGGGACGGCGCCGGTACCAGGCGACGAACCCGGCGATCGCGCACAGGATCGCGGTGGTGCTGACGGCCGTGACCAGCGAGACGCCGGTCGGGCCGAGGCGGTCGGTCAACGCGACGTTCGAGGTGTTCGTGACCTCGTTCTGGGTGTTGACGCCCTCCTCGTTCGGCAGCGCGACGAACGGGAACTCGCGCTGGAAGCGCGCGTCGTTCGACTTGACCTTGTCGCCGTCCTTGAGCGCGTCGACGAGCTTGCCGTTCTGCGCGGCGCCCTCCATCACCTGGATGGCGATGTCGACGACGTCGTCACCGAGGCGGCGGCCGTTCGGGAAGCCCTGGGTGTCGCCACCGATCACGCCGAGCACGTTCGGCTTCGGGTTGTGCTTGGTGGTGAGGTTCAGCCGCAGCATCTCCGACGCCCGGAACCGCTTGGCGTTGACGTCCTTGTTGAGCAGCTGCGAGTTGAGGTCGACCTCGATCGGCCCGTCGAGCTTGGTGTTCAGACCGGTCAGGAAGATCTCGACCAGGTCGTCACGCGGGGCGTCCGGGGCCGGGATCTTGTAGATCGCCTCGATCAGCTTCGGCAGCTCGGGGTCGTTGACGCGGTCCACGACCTCCTCGATGTCGGCGTCCTTGTCCGGGGAGAGCGAGTTGAACGCGTCCTTCAGGCCGGCCGGCAGTACGACCTCGTTGACCAGCGGCTGGCCCAGCCGGGACACCTGCACGGTGTCGCGGTCGAGCCCGGCCTTCGAGTCGCCGGAGAGCCGGTACTTGCTGCGCTCGGTGGTCGACCACAGGCCGACGACCGGGTTGCGGTTCACCTTGTTCTTCAGCGCGATGGCCTCGTTGGGCACCTGGAGCGCGATCGTGTTGACGTTGTAGCCGGCCAGCGTGTCCTGGCCGGTCTCGCTCAGGTCACCGCCGTAGAGCAGGTCGAACACGCGCAGGTCGGCGAAGAACGGGTCGTCGGCCTGGCCGGCGAACGCCTTGACCTTGCCCTTCTTCTGGATCGCCTCCTTGCGGAGGTTCTTGTAGTCGGGCATCGACGCCTTGCCGGTGAACGACGGGGCGACCGGGGCGTTGCGCAGGATCGTCTGGCTGTAACGCCGGCCGCCGTCGTACGAGACGTCGAGCGTGTACGTCTGCTTGAAGAGCAGGTTCTCGTCGTTGAGCGAGGTGACTTCGCCGTTGTTGTAGAGAAACGTGTCGTTCCCGCGCTTGTCCTTGTTCTTGAACGTCCACCGGAAGACGACGTCCGGCTTCGCGTCCCCGTCGTTGTCGACGTTGATCTTGTACGCCGCGTCGGTCGCGAACGGGTAGAAGTTCGGGCCGCCGTTGGGCTCCTCGAACGGCTGGAAGTTCGCGATCAGCATCGTCGAGCCGGGCGTGTCCGGGCTCGCGAACGCGTAGAAGTCGGTGTTGTCGACCGCGGGGTCCGCGGCGATCAGCGGGGCCTCCCGGTGGCTCGAGCCCTGCGCGCTGCCCGGTCCGAGACCGATCATGGCGGAGGTGAGAGCGAGGCCGGCGGCGGCGAACACCGCGGCGGCCCGGCGCGGGTTGGCGGTGCGCCGCGCGGAAGGTGGCAGCCCCGTCTCGGGGGTGCTCGATGGTCGCTGCGGCGTGCTGGTCATCCGGGGTCCTCCACGATGGATCAACCGTGAACGTGGTCATCCCGGGGGACGGCTGAGAATCCTCACAGGCTCAGCTGTGTGACGTGGACCACAATCGCGCTGGGTGAGCAACCCGCGCGTTGTCGCTGCTCAGGGCAGTTCCGGCCCAAACCTGCGAGTTGCCGGACGCAACCGATACCGCGTCAGATGACCCCTCAACCGGGGTCAGCGGGTGGCGTACCCGGCCAGGTCCGCGACGACGGCGGCGGGTGGGGGCATCGCGGCGATCTGGGCGGCCAGCGTCCGGGCGGTGGCGCGGTGGACGGGTTCGCCGAGCAGGGTCCGGGCGCACTCGGCGATCACCTCCGGCGTCACCTCGTCGCCGGTGAGCTCGAGACCCGAACCCTGTGCGGCCAGTGCCGCGGCGTTGACGAACTGGTCGGCGCCCTGCGGCAGCACCAGCTGCGGCAGACCGTGCGCCGCCGCGCCGAGCGTCGTACCGCTGCCGCCGTGGTGGACGACGAGGTCGGCCTCGGCCAGCACGCGTCCCTGGGGGACGAATCGGAACACCTGGACGTTGGCCGGCACCGGCCCCAGCACGGCGGGGTCGCCCGGTCCGACGGCGACGACCACCCGCACCGGCAGCCGGGCCAGCCCGGACACCGCGGCACGCAACACGTCGGTGGCGGAGAACGACACGGTGCCGAGCGTGAGGTACACCAGGGGCCGGCCCGGTGAGGTCCACGGCGGCGCCGGGGCGCTCCACGGCACCGGGCGCAGCGGGAAGCGGGTGGGCACCGCGGCCGCGACCGGGTCGGCGAGCCCGGCCGGCCACAGGTCGAGGCACGCGTCGCCGAGCATCGGGTCGGCGGGCACGTCGCCGCCCCAGATCCAGTCGAACGACGGGGCGGCGAAGCCGCGGGCCTCGGCGGGCATCGAGCGGCCGATCGTCACCGACACGGCCGGGATGCCGGCACGCCGGGCGGCGCCGGCCGCACCGACGTCGCTCATCTCGTAGATCACCAGGTCGGGGCGGTCGACCTCGAGCATCGGCCCGAGGTCGGCGAGCGTGCGGCGGGCCAGGATGTCGGCGAACATCGTGGCCATCACCGCGACCACCGGCCCGTCGGGGTGGCGCTGCACGGCCTCGGCCTCGGCGACGCCGATCGACGTGCCGGCCTCACGGGCGTCGAAGCCGAACTCGGCCACCTGCGGCACGAACGTCGGCCCGGTCGCGATCGTCACGCGGTGCCCGGCGTCGCGGGCCGCGCGGGCGAGCGGCAGGAGCGGATAGAGGTGCCCGTAGGCGGGCCGGCCGGAGAAGAGAATCCGCATTGGACGACGGTAGCGCCGGTGGCCACCTCGTGCTAGGTTCTTCTCAGTTCGAGTAATACTCACCCTGAGAAGAACGGCGAGCGAATGGATGAGCGGACCTTCCTGGAGTCCTACGACCCGCGGAACTTCCCGGCGGTCGCGGTGACGGTCGACGTCGTCGCGCTGACGATCCGCGAGGGCTCGCTCCAGGTGCTGCTGGTCGAGCGCGGCGAGGCGCCGTTCGCCGGGCGGCTCGCGCTCCCGGGTGGCTTCGTGAAGTCCGAGACGCTCGACGACGCCGCGCTGCGCGAACTCGCCGAGGAGACCGGTCTCAACGCCGGCCACGGCGACCTGTCCCGCGTCCACCTGGAGCAGTTGAGGACCTACGGCGATCCGGGGCGCGATCCGCGGATGCGTGTCGTGTCGGTGGCCTACCTGGCGTTCGCGCCGAGCCTGCCCGACCCCCGGGCCGGTGGCGACGCGGCGGCGGCGGTCTGGAAGCCGGTGGAGGGCGCCGAGGACCTGGCGTTCGACCACGGCCGCATCCTGGCCGACGGGCTGGAGCGGGCCCGCGCCAAGCTCGAGTACTCGCCGCTGGCCACCGCGTTCGTCGGGCCCGAGTTCACGATCGCCGAGCTGCGCGCGGTGTACGCGGCGGTCTGGGGTGAGGACCTGCACGCGGGCAACTTCCACCGCAAGGTGCTGTCGGTGCCGGGGTTCGTGGAGGGCACCGGCACGACGACGGCACGCGGCGGCGAGCGCGGCGGGCCCCGGGCCAAGCTCTACCGGGCCGGTGACGCGCGCGTGCTGCACCCGCCGCTGCTGCGGCCCACCGCCGAGGAGGCGGTCCGATGAGCGCCTTCGAGGACGCGGTGTTCGCGATCTTCGCCGCCGAGTCGCCCGCCGATCTCTTCGACTCCGAGGACACGTTCCGCCGGCTGCGCCGGACCGTCCACCCCGACGTCGCGCCGCTGGGCAGCGAGGGCATCGCGACGTCGGCGTTCACGCGGCTCACCGAACTCTGGGAGGCGCGGGGGCCGACGATCGGGCGCTACCCGCTGGGAGAGAAGCCGATCGACGGTGACCTCGCCGACCTGTTCCGCAGCGGCACCGCCCTGCTGAAGATCGCCCGCGACCCGGCCGACAACGACCTGCTGGCCGCCGAGGCCGACGCGCTGCGTCGCCCCAAGGACCGGCGCTACCGGGCGTACTTCCCGTCGCTGCGCGAGACGCTGGTGGTCGAGGACGACGGCGACTACCGCGCGGTGAACGTCCTGGACCGCTGCGACGGGTTCGTCGACCTCGCCACGGTGGCGCGCGCCTACCCGGACGGTGTCGATCCGCGTGACGTCGCCTGGATGTGGCGCCGGCTGCTGGTGGCGCTCGGGGCGGCGCACCGCGCGGGGATCGTGCACGGGGCGGTGCTGCCCGAACACGTGCTGATCCACCCCGACGACCACGGGCTCGTGCTCGTCGACTGGTGCTACTCGGCGGTGCCGGGCGCCGCGGTGCCCGCGCTGGTGGAGCGGTACCGGGACGCCTACCCGCCCGAGGTGCTCGGAAAGCAGCCGGCCGTACCGGCCACCGACCTGTACCTGGCGTCCGGCCTGATGCTCCGGCTGATGGGCGGCCGGGCGCACGCCGAGCTCCGCCGGTTCGCGAACGGCTGCCGGCTGAAGGCGCCCCGCATGCGCCCCGACGACGCCTGGCACCTGCTGGGGGAGCTCGACGAACTTCTGCCGGCCCTTTACGGGCCGCGCAGGTTCCGCAAGTTCGCACTACCGGCCTGACGAGGAGGCACACATCATGGGAAGCGGACGCTGGTCCACTGACGTCTACTCCGCCGCCGCGGACTACCGCGCGGCCTCGGGAAAGAGCGCGTTCGCCTACAGCGACAGCGGCGCACGCACGGTGCACGCGAGCCTCGACCCGCAGGGGGTCGGGCAGCGCGAGAGCCGCGACAGCGACGAACACCCGCGCAGCACGCCGATCGCGGTGCTGTTCGACGTCACCGGGTCGATGGGCGGGGTGCCGCGGACGCTGCAGACCAAGCTGCCCCAGCTGCTCGGCCTGCTGCTGCGCAAGGGGTACGCGACCGATCCGCAGGTGCTGTTCGGCGCGGTCGGCGACGCCACCTGTGACCGGGCCCCGCTGCAGGTCGGGCAGTTCGAGTCCGACAACCGGATGGACGACGACCTGGCCAACATCGTGCTGGAGGGCGGTGGCGGCGGCCAGATGCAGGAGTCGTACGAGCTGGCGATGTACTTCCTGGCCCGGCACACCGACACCGACGCCGCCCGGCACGGCCGCCGCGGCTACGTGTTCCTGATCGGCGACGAGCTGCCGTACGAGTCGGTCAAGGCCGCCGAGGTGCGCCGGGTGATCGGCGACGACCTGCGCGAGAACATCGCCACCGAGGCGATCGTCGCCGAGCTGAGCCGCCGGTACCACGTGTACTACCTGCTGCCCAAGGGCACGGCCTACGCCGGCGACCGCACCGTGCTCCGCCGCTGGCGCGAGCTGCTGGGCGAGAACGTCATCGAGCTCGAGGACCTGAACGCGGTGTGCGAGACGATCGCGCTCACGATCGGCCTCAACGAGGACGCCGTCGACCTGCACGCCGGCCTGGCCGACCTGGCCGACCTGGGCTCGTCGGCGGGCGCGACCGTCGGCAAGGCCCTGATGCCGCTCAGCCGCGCGGTGAGCCGGCGGGGGCGCCCGGTGCGCGCGTCGCTGCCGGCGCCCCGCCGGTCGTCGGGAAACGTCCGGCTATGAGCCACACGATCGTCGTCGACCTCGGGTACGGGGACGCCGGCAAAGGGCGCGTGGTCGACCTGCTCTGCGCGGAACCGGGCGTCGAGGCCGTCGTCCGGTTCAACGGGGGCGCGCAGGCCGCCCACAACGTGGTGCTGCCGGACGGTCGGCACCACACGTTCGCCCAGTTCGGGGCGGGCACGTTCCGGGGCGTGCCCACCCACCTCTCCCGGTTCGTCGTCGTCGACCCGCTGGCGCTCGCCGCGGAGGCGGCCCACCTCGTCACGGTCGGCGTGCCCGACCCGTTCGCGCTGCTCACGGTCGACGAGGACGCCCTGCTCGCCACGCCGTGGCACGCGGCGGCGAACCGGGTCCGGGAGCGGCGGCGCGGTGCCGCCCGGCACGGCAGCTGCGGGCTCGGCGTGGGGGAGACCGTCGCCTACGCGCTGGCCCACCCCGGCGACGCGCCGCGCGTCGGCGACGTGTTCCATCCGGCGCGGCTCCGGCAGCGGCTGGCCGCGGTCCGCGACCGGCTGACCGCCGCGGTCGGTCCGCTTCCCGCGCCCGACGTCGACGCCGTGCTCGCGGTGTTCGCCGCGTTCCGGGACGCCGTCCGGATCGTGGGCCCCGGCTTCCTCGGAGACGCGCTGCGGAGGGGTCCGTGCGTCTTCGAGGGAGCCCAGGGGGTGCTGCTCGACGAGTGGTTCGGCTGGCACCCGCACACGACCTGGTCCACCACCACGTTCGCGAACGCGCTCGAGCTGCTGGCCGGCGCCCCGGCCCGGCGGCTCGGCGTCGTCCGGACCTACACCACCCGGCACGGCGCCGGGCCGCTCGTCACCGAGGACCCCTCGTTGCGGCTGCCCGAGCCGCACAACGGCACCGGCGAGTGGCAGGGCGCGTTCCGGCGCGGGCACTTCGACGCACCGGCCCACCGCTACGCCGTGGAGGTCTGCGGCGGGGTCGACGCGCTGGCGGTGACGCACCTGGACGTGCCGCCGGAGGTGGAGATCTGCACCTCCTACCGGGAGCTGGACCGGATCCCGGTCGGTCGCCGCGGCGATCTCGAGGCCCAGGAGCGCCTCACCGCCGCGCTGCTGCGCACCAGCGTCGGGGAGCGGTACCGCCCGGACGACTGGCCCGCCGCCGTCGAGTCCGAGCTCGGCGTCCCGGTGGTTCTCGGTACCGACTCCCCGCGCGGTGCGCCGGCCTTCAGCCGGGACACGATCACCGCCTGACGAGGACGAAGGTGTCCGCAGTGAAGAGCCGAACCGCATTGACCGATGTCCACCGGCTACGCGTCATCGTCGTCGAACCCACTCCGGCCGGGTCGGGCAAACGGGCCTCCCGGCACGGGGGTAGACATCGCATCGTGCGTTTTCCTCCTTTCCCGACGTTGTGGGCGGCGGTCGGCCTCTCCAACCTCGCGGACGGCATCAACGTGGCGGCGGCTCCGCTGCTGGCGGCCACGCTCACCACCGACCCGGCCGCGATCGCGGGGCTGCTGGTGGCCCAGCGGGCCCCGTGGCTGCTCTCGATGGTCTCCGGCGCGTTCGTCGACCGCCTCGACCGGCGGCGGATCCTCCAGGTCACCACCGGCGTGCGTGCGCTCGTGCTCGGTCTGCTCGCGCTGGTGATCGCGCTCGGCGCCGCGTCGATCCCGCTGCTCTACGTCGTCTTCGTCGTGCTCGGCCTGTGCGAGACGCTCGTCGACAACGCGTCCGCCGCGCTGGTCCCGACGCTGGTCCCGACGACCGGGCTGGAGAAGGCCAACGGCCGGATCCAGACGACGTTCGTGGTCGCGAACGAGTTCGCCGGGCCGCCGGTGGGCGGGTTCCTGCTCGCGATCGCGCTCGCGCTGCCGTTCGCGGCCGGGGCGCTGGGCCTGGTGGCCAGCATGGTCGTGCTGCTGTTCCTGCCCCGCGTGCCCCGGGAGGTGCCCGCGCACCGCACCTCGCTCTGGGCCGACATCCGCGACGGCGGCCGCTGGTACTGGCACAACCGGGTCGTGCGCGGCCTGTCGTTCCTCTCCGGGGTGGGCAACGCGATGACCGGTGCGAGCTACGGCCTGCTCGTCGTGGTCGCCGACCGGCACCTGCACCTGAGCCCGCGCGGGTACGGCGTCCTGCTCGCGGTGGGTGCGGTCGGGGCGGTCGTCGGCGGGCTGGTCGCCGACCGGGTGGCCCGGCTGGTGCCGCCCGGGGTGCTGATCGCCGGCACCTGTGTGATCTCCGCGGCCGCGGTGGCCGGGCTCGGTTTCGTGACGAACCCGGCCGCCGCGGCGGCGCTGCTCGCGCTCGACGGTTTCGTGGTGCTGATCCTCGGGGTCTCGATCGTGTCGACGCGTCAACGCGTGGTGCCGTCGGAGATGCTCGGGCGGGTCAACGCGGTGTACTTCACGGTCGCACTCGGCGGCCTGGCCGTGGGCGGGCTCGGCGGCGGGTTCCTCGCGCGCCTCTGGTTGCCGACGCCGTTCGTCGTCGGAGCGGTGGTCATGCTGCTCACGACGGTGGCTCTGCTCCCGACGATCGGTAAGCTCGCTCGCGTGATCGATAAAGGGGCCGTCGTTGAGTAACGCGCAGGTGCTGCCGGGACGTCCCGGTCCGGCACCGCGGATCGGATTGCCCTATTTGTCGCCCGGGGTGCGTGACTTCCTCTCCCGGGAGGCCGGCAGCGCCGCGGTTCTGCTGATCGCGACCGTCGCCGCGCTCGTCTGGGCGAACCTGCCCGGCGACACGTACGAGGAGTTCTGGCACGTCGAGGTCTCGGCCGCGGTCGGCACCTGGTCGCTGGACATGGACCTGCGTCACTTCGTCAACGACGCCGCGATGTCGATCTTCTTCCTCGTCGTCGGCATGGAGATCAGCCGCGAGGTCTCGGTCGGCGAATTACGGGACCGGCGCACGGTGATCGTCCCCGCGCTGGGCGCGATCGGCGGCCTCGCGCTGCCCGCCCTGATCTACCTGGCCTTCCAGCCCAGCGGCCCGGCCGCGGCCGGCTGGGGCATCCCGATCTCCACCGACACCGCGTTCCTGGTCGGTGTGCTCGCGCTGTTCGGGCCGCGCTGCCCGGACCAGCTGCGGCTGTTCCTGCTGACGCTGGCGATCGTCGACGACATCGGCGCGATCGGCGTGATGGCGATCTTCTACAGCGATCACGTGTCGCCGATGGCGCTCGTCGTCTCCGGTGTGCTGGTCGCGGTGCTGCTGGGCCTGCGGTTCGCCGGCGTCTGGCAGCTGGCGCCCTACCTGCTGATCGGCCTGGCCCTGTGGGTGGCGGTGTTCGAGTCCGGGGTGCACCCGACGCTCGCCGGTGCGCTGCTCGGCCTGATCGTCCCGGCCGCCGCGGTCGACCCGGTGCAGCGCCAGCGCCTGGCGTACTACGGCCGGGCCGTGCTGGAGGCCGCCACGCCCGCCCGGGTGCGGCTGGCGAACACGGCCGCGCGGGCCACGGTCTCGTCCAACGAACGGCTGCAGGACTCGCTGCACCCGGTCAGCGCGCTCGTCGTCCTGCCGCTGTTCGGGCTGGCCAACGCCGGTGTGCCGCTGAACTGGGAGACGCTGCGCGCGGCGTCGACGTCGGGGGTGACGATCGGCATCGCGGTGGCGCTCGTCGCCGGCAACGCGATCGGCGTCTCGCTGTTCGCCGGTATCGCGCTGCGCACCGGGCTCGGGGCGCTGCCGGGCCGCGTGCGCTACGGGCACCTGATCGGCGGCGCGATGCTCTGCGGCATCGGGTTCACGATCTCGCTGTTCATCACCGACCTCGCGTTCGACGACGAGCGCCTGCGCCAGGACGCGAAGATCGGGGTGCTCGCGGGCTCGCTGATCGCGGCCGTGCTCGGGTCGCTGCTGCTGCGTTACCTGGGGGAGCGGCTGCCGCTCTGCACGATCGACTCCGAGGACGGGCCGCCCGCGCTGCCCACCGGCGACTGGCTCGACCCGACGATCGCCCGGGTGGCCCAGGCCCGCGGCGTGACGCTCACCGACCCGGCAGCCGCACCGGTCTCACCGGCCCCGTCCGGACCGGCCCCGTCCGGACCGGCCCCGTCCGGACCGGCGTCCTCGGGTGGGTCGTTGCCGGCGGACGCGCTACCGGTTGAGCCCGAGCGCGGTGCGTAGTTCGCGCAGCTCCACCCGGCCGGCGTAGAGCCGGTCGTCGATGAACAGCGTCGGCGTGCCGCGGACCCCCGCGGCCACGCCGGCGGCGTAGTCGGCCTGGATCGCGGGTTGGAACGCCTGCGCGGCCGCACCGGTCACGCTCGCCGGGTCGGCCACGCCGACCTTCGCCGCCCAGACCTCCAGATCGGGGTCGGCGAGCTTGGACTGGTGCTTGAACAGCACCCAGGCCAGGTCCCAGAACTTGTCGCCGGCGGCCTCGGCGGCCAGCGCCGCGGTCAGCGCGAACGGGTGCACCTGGAAGAGCGGGAAGTGGCGGAACACCAGCCGCACCCGCCCGTCGGACGCGTCGATCAGCTCGTGCAGCACCGGCGCGGCCGCACCGCAGTACGGGCACTCCAGATCGCCGTACTCCACGACGGTGATCGGCGCTTCGGGATTGCCGTAGACGTGGCGGTTCAGGTCGATAGCCGGTGCCTCAGTCACCCCTCAACGGTAGCCTGCGCTCATGGAGGAGCTCTCGCTCGCCGACACCAACGGCATCCTCCGCCAGCCGTGGGTGCACCCGTTCCGCACCAGCGCCGGCCTCGGCTGGCCGGACCTCTACGTCTCGACGCAACACGAAGCGCCGTACGCGGCGTCGTTCGGCGGCGCCCGGAGCCACCTGGTGATCCTGCACCGGGACGGGCCGGTCACCGTGAGCCGCGGCGCGTTCGCCCGCACGGTGGCGCCCGGCGGGTTCTTCCTCCACCCGGCGGGCAAGGAGCTGGACGTCGAGCTCCGCGGCCCCCTGGACACCGTGCACGTCTACCTGAGCGACCGCGCGCTGCAGGGTGCCCACGACGGTCCGGCCGTCGACCTCGCCGAGGAACTCGGCACCGAGGACCCGCTGCTCGAACAGCTCGTGCTCGCGCTCGACGGCGTCCTCACCGCCTGGGAGCCCACCGCACGCACCTACGTCGACCAGCTCGGCAACCTGCTGGCGGCGCAGCTCGTGCGCCGGCACAGCAACCGGCCCCCGCCGTCGGTGCCGTCGGTCCGGCGCCGTCCCGGCCTCGACGACCGGCGGTTCGCCCAGGTGCGTGCGTTGCTCGACGCCCGGCTGGCCCAGCCGGTGCCGCTGAGCGAGATGGCGGCGGTGGCCGGGCTGAGCGTCAGCCAGTTCGCCCGGCAGTTCAAGGCACGCACCGGCCTGGCTCCCCACCAGTACCTGCTCCGGCTGCGTGTCGACGCCGCGGTGGCCCTGCTCGGCGACCCGGCGGTGCCGATCGCCGAGGTCGCCACCCGCTGCGGCTTCACCCACCAGGAACACCTCACCCGTGTCCTGCGTGCCCACCGCGGCACCACCCCGGCGGCGCTCCGCCGCGCCTAGCGGTTTTGTGCAGCGTGATCATGCAGGACCCGCGACCGGGGTGCCGTGATACTGGGCGGGTCAGCGACGACGAGGTCGGGAGGCACCGTGCGCAGCTTCGAACACACCGGGTCGCCGGTCCGGGTGGTGTTCGGTGCGGGCACGCTGGGCGCGCTGCGGTCCGAGGTCGAGCGGCTGGGCCGGCGCCGGGTGCTGCTGGTGAGCGGCTCGTCGCAGCCGGACGTCGTCGAGCGCGCCGCCGCCGGGCTCGGCGACCTGCTCGCCGGCCGGTTCTCCGGCGCCGCGATGCACACCCCGGTCGAGGTGACCGCACGGGCGCTGGAGTCCGCGTCCGACGCCGACGTCGTCGTCTCGATCGGGGGCGGCTCGGCGACCGGCCTGGGCAAGGCGCTCGCGGTGCGTCTCGGCGTCCCGCAGATCGCGGTCCCCACCACCTACGCCGGTTCCGAGGTCACGTCGACGCTCGGCGAGACCGCCGACGGGGTGAAGACCACCCGCAGCGCACCGGAGATCCTGCCCGCCACCGTGCTCTACGACGTGGACCTGACCGTCGACCTGCCGGTCGCGACGTCGGTGACCAGCGGCGTCAACGCGATGGCGCACGCGGTGGAGGCGCTGTACTCACCGGACGCCGACCCGGCCGTCGACGCGCTCGCCGAACAGTCGATCCGGTTGCTCGCCGCCGGGCTGCGTCGCATCGTCACCGATCCGGCCGACGTCGACGCCCGGGCCGACGCGCTCACCGGCGCGTGGCTCGCCGGCACCTGCCTCGGCGCGGTCGGCATGGGCCTGCACCACAAGCTCTGCCACACGCTCGGTGGCTCGTTCGGCCTTCCGCACGCCGGGACCCACACCGTCGTGCTCCCGCACGCCATCGCCTACAACGCGTCCGCCGCTCCGGACGCCGTGGCCCGGGTGGCCGCGGCGCTGGGCCGCGACCGGGACGCCGCGGCGGCGATGTACGACTTCGTCGTCGAGGTGGGTGGCCCCACCTCGCTCGCCGAGCTGGGGTTCCGGGCCGGTGACGTCGCCGAGGCGGCCCGGCTGGCCACCGCCCGGCCCTACCCGAACCCGCGGCCGGTCACCGAGGAGGGCGTCACCGAGCTGCTCACCGACGCGCTCGCCGGCGCCCGGCCGGCCGGCGCCCCGGACTTCTCCTGGCTCACCGACCAGGTCGTGGCGAGCTTCGCGAACGCACCGGACGCGCGCGTGCGTCAGCTGCTGAGCGACCTGGTCCGCCGCGCGCACGCGTTCGCGAACGACAACGACCTCACCCAGGACGAGTGGCAGTACGGGATCGACTTCCTCACCCGCACCGGCGCGATCACCAGCCCCACCCGGCAGGAGTTCATCCTGCTCTCCGACACGCTCGGTCTCTCCAGCATGGTCGACCTGCTGACGAACTCACGCACCACCGAGACCACCCCCTCGGCCGTCCTCGGCCCGTTCTACGTTCCCGGTCCGCCGGCCGTGGCCCCGGGCGCCGACATCTCCGGTGACCTGCCGGGCATCCCGCTCCGGGTCGACGTCCGGATCGAGGACACGACCGGCGCGCCGATCGGGGACGCCACCGTCGACGTCTGGCAGAGCAACGAGGACGGCTTCTACGACCTGCAGCTGCCCGACCTCGAAGGGCCGGTGCTACGTGGGCGCCTCACCAGCGACGCCGACGGGATGGTCCGGTTCTGGACGATCCTCCCGAGCGAGTACCCGGTGCCGGTCGACGGACCGGTCGGGCAGCTGCTCGAGAGCACCGGCCGCCACCCCTACCGGGCACCGCACCTGCACTTCCTCATCGACGCACCCGGCCACCGGCGGCTGATCACCCAGCTCTTCGTCGCCGGCGGCGCGTACCTCGACTCCGACACCGTGTTCGGCGTCAAGGACGACCTGATCGTCGACTTTGCACCCGGTGAGGGTTCGCCGCCGGACGGCCGCGCCGTCGAGGGCGAGTGGCGCGTGCTCACCTACGTGTTCCGGATGGGATGACATGTCTCTGGTCGAAACCGACGTCCTCGTGGTCGGCAGCGGCCCGGCCGGCGGTGCCGCCGCGCTGCTGCTGAGCACGTACGGCGTCCCCAACGTCGTCGTCACCAAGTACTCCGCGCTGGCCGACACCCCCCGGGCCCACATCACCAACCAGCGCACGATGGAGGTGCTGCGCGACGCCGGCCTCGAGGACGTCGTGACCGCGCAGGCCACCCCGCAGCACCTGATGGGCGACACGCCGTTCTGCACGTCGCTGGCCGGGGAGGAGCTCGGCCGGCTGCACACCTGGTACACGCACCCGGCGCGCAAGGCCGAGCACGACCTGGCGTCGCCGACGTCGATCTGCGACATGCCGCAGCACCTGATGGAACCGGTGCTGGTGAACGCGGCGATCGCGCGCGGCACCCGGTTCCGGTTCGACACCGAGTACGTGGGCCTGGTGCAGGACGACGACGGCGTGACCGCCACGGTGCGCGACCGGCTCCGCGGCGACGAGTACCGGATCCGGGCCAAGTACCTGATCGGCGCCGACGGCGGACGCAGCCAGGTCGCCGCGGACATCGGGCTGCCGACCGTCGGCCAGATGGGCGTGGCCGGCAGCATCAACATCGTCTTCGAGGCCGACCTCACGAAGTACGTGGCGCACCGCCCGAGCACGCTGTACTGGGTGCTGCAGACCGGCTCGGACGTCGGCGGCATCGGGATGGGGCTGGTGCGCTGCGTGCGGCCGTGGCACGAGTGGCTGATCGTGTGGGGCTATGACATCAACGGCGAGCCGCCGAACCTCACCGAGGACTACGCCCGGCAGGTCGCGCACATGCTGATCGGTGACGACACGGTGCCGGTGCGGATCACGTCCTCCTCGGCGTGGACGGTGAACCACCTCTACGCCGAGCGGTACTCCAGCGGCCGGGTCTTCTGCGCCGGCGACGCCGTGCACCGGCACCCGCCGTCGAACGGGCTCGGGTCGAACACGTCCATCCAGGACGCGTACAACCTGGCCTGGAAGCTGAAGCTGGTGCTGTCCGGGGCGGCCGGGCCGGAGCTGCTGGAGACCTACACCGCCGAGCGGGCGCCGATCGGGAAGCAGATCGTCGACCGGGCGAACCAGAGCATCGGCGACACCCGCCGGATCTTCGACGCGCTCGGGCTGCTCTCGACCTCCGACCCCGAGCAGATGCGGGCCAACATGGCCGCCCGCAAGGACCCGGGCGCCGAGGCGGAGAAGCAGCGGCAGGCGCTGCGCGAGGCGGTGGCGTTCAAGGACTACGAGTTCAACACGCACGGCGTCGAGCTGAATCAGCGGTACACCTCGTCCGCGGTGGTGCCGGACGGCGGTGCGGCGCAGAACCCGCGCGACGACGAGCTGTTCCACCACGCCACGACCACGCCCGGGGCCAAGGTGCCGCACGCGTGGGTGGGGCGCGGCGCGGCCCGGCTGTCCACGCTGGACCTCGGCGGTCAGGGCCGGTTCACGCTGCTCACCGGTATCGGCGGCGAGGCGTGGACGGCGGCGGCCGGCGCGGTGGGCGCGGCGCTCGGCGTCGAGATCGCGGTGGTGCGGATCGGGCCCGGCGCCGACTACGAGGACCTCTACGGCGACTGGGCCGCGGTGCGTGGGGTCGGCGACACCGGGGCGGTGCTGACCCGGCCCGACAACTACGTCGGCTACCGCGTGCCGTCGCTGCCCGAGGATCCGGGGAGCGCGCTGGAGGGTGCGCTCCGGCGCATCCTAGGGCGCGTCTGACTCCGGGCCCGGATCCTTCTCCGCCGGTGCGGGTTTCGGGGGAGTGGGGAAGAGACGGCCCAGGGCCGGGAAGGCCGGGGCCGGCCGGACCGGCGTGGCCGCGGCTTTCACGGCCTCGATCTGGCGACGCAGGTCGTCCTGGCTGATCGCGGTCGCGGGTGTGCCGGTGCGCGCCTCGCGCATCGCCTTGGCCAGCTGCGCCCGGCGCAACACCTCCTTGAGGTCCGCGCCGGTCAACCCCTGGCTGAGCGTCGCGCACGCGGCGATGTCGACGTCGTCGGCGAACATCCGGAACCCCGGAACCTCGTGTTCGACGATCTGCTGGCGGATCATCTTCGCGAGGATCTGCGCGCGACCGGTCGCGTCGGGGGCCGGCACCGCGAGCTTGATGTCGAAGCGCCCCGACCGCACGAGCGACGGGTCGATCCGCTCCGGGAAGTTCGTCGTCGCCACCACGAACACGTTCGGGTTGGCCTCGATCAACGTGTTCATCTCCTGCTTGAAGATGCCCGCGACCGAGTTGATGGCCTGGCTCGCGGCGTCGCCGCCCTCACTCGCGTACCCGATGATCGTGTCGAACTCGTCGAACAGCATCACGGTCGGCTCGGTGTAGCGCCGCGCGTCACGGAAGATCTGCTTGATGTTGCGCTCGGACGCGCCGAGCCACTTGTCGAGGATCTCGGTGGTGCGGATCTCGCGGAACCGCGCCCCGATCTCGTTGGCGAGCGCGCGGGCGAGCATCGTCTTGCCGGTGCCGGGCGGCCCGTAGAACAACGCACCCTGCGGACGCTTCGCGCCCCACCGCGCCAGCGCCTGCGGGTGCCGGAACGACGCCGCGATCTCACGCAGCTCCTGCACGATGTCGTCGAGGCCGCCGACCTGGTCGAGCGTCACCCGGTCCGGGCTGCCGGAGGTGGCGCTCACGGTGACCACCTGGCCGACCAGCGCCTCCGGCGAGGTGGCCTCGACGACCGCGTCCAGCACCAGGCGGCAGAAGCCCTCCAGGTGCTCGACGCTCAGCTCGCCCGCCGGCACCGACGAGCGCAGCGCGATCGTCCGCTCGGTGGTCTTCGCGGTGGCGACCAGGCCGCTCGAGGAGTCACGCACCTCGGCTTCGACGTCGATGACCGGGACGTCGGTGGGCTCGGGCTCGGGCGCGTGCGCCGGGCGGTCGGTCTCCAGGCGGCGGGACACGTTGGCCAGGAAACCGCCGACCCCGTCGACGATGCGGGTGGCCCAGGGGTCGCCGGACTCGACCCGCCGGGACAGGAACACGCCGATCGGGTCGTTGCCGAGCACGGTGAGCCCGGCCCGGTCGGACGGCTCGGTGCCGGTGCGGATGCTGGCGTCCAGGTACGCGTCGAGCTCGTCGCGCGTCACCGTGACCGACACCGCGCGGACCGGTGGCGGGAACGCGACCCCGCCGAGCAGCTCGACACGGTGGCCGTCGTCGAGAACCAGGATCCGTTCGGCGTCCACGAGCGTGACCGTGGCGCCGGCGTGAGTGAATGTCCGCAGGTCCGGACGCACCGGATAGCTGGCGTCGGTCTCCATGATTCGTTGCTACCCCACGGGGTCAACCTCAACCCGGCTTGTCATCCGTCGTTACTCTTCCGGAGCAGAGCGCTGGCGCACGGTAGGGGCGAAGAGTCATCAGTTCGAGTCGAGCCGAGGTACGCATGTTCGGCAGGCGGCGACGGGAGCGTCGACCGGCCGAACTGTCCCCTGACACCCTTTTGCGCGACCGGGTCATCGCCGGCCACACGCTGCTGGCCCAGGGCCGCACCGGCGAGGCCGAGCAGACGCTCATCGAGGCGTTGCCGCTGCTCAACGACATCGGTCCGCACACCAACGCGTTTCTGACGCTGCGCCTGCTCGGGCAGTGCGCGCGCACCACCGGCCGCCTGGACACCGCCCGCGCCTACTACAGCCGCGCGCTCGACGTCGCCGAGGCGCTCGGTGACCCCGACCTGGCCGGCGCGGCGGTCAGCGGCATGGCGTTCGTCGAGCTCGCTGCGGACGACCTGGGCCGCGCCGACGAGTACTTCCGGCAGGCGGTGCAGCTGGTCCGCACGCTGGCGCCGGGCCCGGGCCGGGTCGCGGTGCTGCGCAACTACGCCGACCTGCTCGTCCGGGTCGGCGACGCGCGTGCGGCCACGTTCTACCAGGAGGCGCTCGACCAGCCGGGCGTCGACGCGGCGAGCCGGGCCGCGATGCTCGTCGCGCTCGGCCGCGAGCTGCACCGGCGCGGGCGGGTCGCCGCCGGCACCGAACGGCTGCGTACCGGCGCCGCGCTGTTCGCCGAGGCCGGTGTGGACTCCGAGACCTACGCCGCGCTGGTGACGCTGGCCGGGCTGTCCCGGCGCACCGACCCGGCGGTCGCCGCCGACGCGTTCGCCCGTGCCCACGACCTGGCGTGCGCGACGCTGCCGCCGATCGACGTCCGGCACCACACCGAGGGGTTCGCCGCGCGGGTGCGTCAGGTCGAGGCCGAGACCGAACGGCGGGCCGCCACCGGTGAGCTGCCCGCCGTGGCGCCGCCCGCGGTGCTGGCCGCCTCCCGGATGCTCGGGCCCGACGTGGTGCGCTCGGTGACCATCGGTGCGCCCGCGATGATCGGGCAGCGCTCGCTCGACGAGGGTGTCGCGCTCACCGCCGCGGGCCGGTTCGACGACGCCGCCGCGAAACTGCGGATGGCCGAGGTGATGTGGTCGGCGCTGGGCGCCGCCCACGTGCTGCCCCGGGTGTGGGTGGCGCAGGCCCGGCTGGCCGCGCGCCGGGGGGAGCCCGAGGCGGGGCGACCCCTGCTCGAACAGGCCCGGGCCCGGGCCGCCGCGCTCGGGGACGCCCGCACCGAGCTCGCCGCGCTGACCGCGCACGCGGAGTCGGTGGTCGAGGCCGCCCAGGCGCGCCCGCTGGGTGGGGAACTCCCCGAGGACCTGCGCCTGCTCGACGTGGTGGCGCGCGCGTCCGCGCTGGCCGAGTTCCTGGCCGAGCGGGGTGAGACGCCCGAGACCGCGGACGCGCCCGCGGCCGCCCTGTGCGTGCGTTACAACGCGTTCGACCTGGCCGAGCACTACCTCCGCCGGGCGGCGCTCGCGGGCGGTGGGGAGGGTCAGCGGGCCAGCGCGCTGGCCGGCCTGGTGACGATACTGGCCCGCCGCGGGGTGGGCGGCGCCGACGAGATCGCCGCGCTGCGCGAACGGCTGGCCGCGATGGCCGACAGCACGCCGGACCCGCTGGTCCGGGCCGCGGCCGGCGGTGCGGTGGGCCGGATAGCGGTCGCCGCCGGCGAGTGGACCGAGGCGACGTGGGAGCGTCTGCGTGATGCCTGTGCGGCCTACGACGAGTTGCGTGCCCACCCGGTGGGGCCGGATCCGCACGTGGAGCCGCCGTATCTGACCGCGGCCGAGGTGGCGATCCGGTTGGGGCGGTTCGACGACGCGCTGGCCCTGTGCGAGTCCGCGCCCCCGTTCCCGGTGGCGTCCGCCGCGCCGGAGGCGGTCCGGGTGGTGTTCGTCCCCGGGGCCTGCGGGGTGTACGCGTTGACCGCCGTTCCCGGCGCGCGGGTGACCGGGGAGGTCGTGTCGTCCGCGCCCGGCGGCCCGTCCCCGGCCCGCTGCGCCGCCGTCGTCGACGCCGCGACCGCCCTGGCCGGGGCGGCGTCCGGGGCGGTGGTCGTCAGTGCGCTCGGTGCGCTCTACGGCACGGCCGTGCACCGCACCGCCGACGGCGCCACCCGCCCGGGGGTGTCGCTGCTGCCCACCGCGTCCCCGCTCCCGCCGCGCCCCCGAACCGAGGCGTCACGGCGGGGCGCGGTGCTGGTCGACCCCACCGGAGATCTCTCCTTCGCCGGCACCGCTGGTGCGCACGCCGCCGCCCGCTGGGGCACCGAGCCCCAGCCGATCACTCCCGAGCGACTCGACGCGGCCCTGAGCCCCGGCTCGGTCGTGCACCTGGCCGGCCGGATCGTGGCCGACGACCGCCGCCCCGAGCGCACCACGCTCCTCCTGCCCGCCCCCGACGGCGGCCCCGACGGTGCCACCGGACGGATCGACATCGCCGGCCTGGCCGCGTTGCCCTGGACCGGCACGGTCGTCGTCCTCGCCAACAGCGAAGGCGGGGTACCGGCCGTGCTGGTCCGCACGCTCCTGGCGGCCGGCGCCCGAGCCGTGGTCGCCAGCGCCACCCCGGTCGACGGTCTCACCACCGCTGTCCTCACGACCTGGCTGCACGACGCCCTGACCGCCGACGACGCCGACCTCACGGCCACGTCCGTCGACGAGGCCCTCGCCGCCGTCCAGCGCCGGCTCGCCGCCGCCACCGGCCACGAGCTGCTCACCTGGGCCGCCGACCAGCCCGGCCTCTGCGCCGAGCAACTCTCCCTGATCACCGATCGCGCCGAACTCAAGCGCCCCTTCGCCGCCGCCCCGTTCGTGACGTACGGCTGACCGGCGCGTCCGAGCGGGCCGCGGGCCGGCCGGACACGCCGGGTGGTCACGGCAACGCGGCCGGCACCACCCGCAGGAAGTCCAGCTTTCCCGCGTCCTCCGAGCCGGCCGGGGCGGTGTACGTCACGATCCGCAGGTCCGCGCACGGAACCGTCAGCACGTCGCAGTCGAGCGTGATCGGCCCCACCACCGGGTGTTCGATCCGCTTCCGGTCGGCGATGTGCACCCCCACCACCCCGGTCGCCCACAGCTCCGCGAACCGCGGGCTGCCGGCCCGCGCGTCGGCGATCAGGGCCGCCACCTCCGGGTCGTCGGGGTACGTCGCCGCGGCCGCACGCAGGTCCGACACCAGCGCCGCGTCCAGCACGTCCGGCCCGTACTCCGACACCACCGGCCACCGGGCCAGCTCGCGCGACAAGCCGAACCGTCCGCGGACCAGATTGTGGTCGTCGGGGAACTCGGCCGGGTCGCCGATCAGCGCCGCCCACAGCGGGCTCCAGCGGATCAGCGTCCAGTCCGCGCGGAACACGCCGAGCGGGATCTCGCCGAGCCGCGTCAGCAGCCGCTGCACGCCGGGGGAGACGTAGTCGGAGATCAGCCCCGGTGAGGGCGGCGCGAGCCCGGCCAACCGGTACAGATGGTCCCGCTCGCACGTCCCCAGCTGCAGTGCGCGCGCCAGCGCGGCCACGACCTGCGGTGACGGGGTCGTGGCCCGGCCCTGTTCGAGCCGCACGACGTAGTCGACCGACAGGCTGGCCAGGTACGCCAGCTCTTCCCGGCGCAGCCCGAGCGCCCGCCGCCCACCGGCCGCGGGGAGGCCGACGTCCACCGGCGACAGCCGGTCGCGCCAGATCCGGAGCGTCTCGCCGAGCGTCTGCATGCCTCGATTCTGCCCCGGCGATCCGGTGAACTGCCTGGTACTGCCAGTCCTACCGCCGCGAGAGGCACTGGTAGCCCGCCGCGGCCGGGCGGATCGTCGTCGCCATGACCACCACGTTCATCACCGGGGCCAACAAGAGCCTCGGGTTCGAGTCCGCCCGCCGCCTGATCGAGGCCGGCCACACCGTGATCGTCGGCGCCCGCGACCCGGAGCGCGGCCGGGCGGCCGCCGCGGAGCTCAACGCCCGTTTCGTCCGGATCGACGTCACCGACGACGCCTCGGTGGCCGCGGCGGCCGCTGACGTCGCCGCCCACGAGGGCCACGTCGACGTCCTGATCAACAACGCGGGTGTCCCCGGCGTCAACCCGCCGGCGGCCGAGATCACCGCCGACGACGCCCGCGCCGTGTTCGAGACCAACGTCATCGGCGTCGTGCGGGTCACCCACGCGTTCCTGCCGCTGCTGGCCGGGTCGGGTGCGCCGGTGATCGTCAACGTCGGCAGCGGCCTCGGGTCGTTCGGCGTCACCCACGACCCGGAGCGCTTCGAGTCGACGTTCGCGATGCCGCTCTACGACGCGTCCAAGGCCGCGCTGTCGATGCTGACCGCGCAGTACGCGAAGGCGCTCCCGCAGCTGCGGATCAACGTCGTCGACCCGGGTTACACCGCGACCGACTTCAACGGCCACAGCGGTCCGCAGACGATCACCGAGGGCACGGACGCGATCGTCGCACTGGCCTCGATCGGCCCCGACGGCCCCACCGGCACCTTCCAGGACCGCCACGGGGCAGTTCCGTGGTGAGCGGCGTAGGTTCGGATCATGACTCTCAACGCCGCAGAAGCCGGAACCATCGACGTGGGCGGCGACCTCACCGTCAACCGCCTGGGGTTCGGCGCGATGCGCATCACCGGGGCCGGCATCTGGGGTGACCCGCCGGACCGCGAGGTCGCGAAGTCGGTGCTGCGCCGGGCCGTCGAACTCGGCGTCAACTTCATCGACACCGCCGACTCGTACGGGCCGAACGTCAGCGAGGAGCTGATCGCCGAGGCGCTGTACCCCTACGCCGACGACCTGGTCATCGCCACCAAGGGCGGCCTGACCCGCACCGGGCCGGGGGTGTGGCCGTCCGACGGGACGCCGGAGCACCTGGTGAAGGCGCTCGACGGCAGCCTCAAGCGCCTCAAGCTGGAGCAGATCCCGCTGTACCAGTTCCACCGCCCCGACCCGAACGTGCCGATCGAGGAGTCCCTCGGCGTCCTGGTGGAGGCCAAGAACGCCGGCAAGATCCGCCACATCGGCGTCTCGAACTTCGACGAGACGCAGATCGCGATCGCGCAGGGCCTCACGCCGGTCGTCTCGGT
Organism: Cryptosporangium japonicum; assembly: GCF_039524755.1. Taxonomy (NCBI): domain Bacteria; kingdom Bacillati; phylum Actinomycetota; class Actinomycetes; order Cryptosporangiales; family Cryptosporangiaceae; genus Cryptosporangium; species Cryptosporangium japonicum. The sequence goes on along the minus strand of NZ_BAAAGX010000028.1, from coordinate 156,650 downwards.
GCAGAACCGGTACAACGTCGAGGACCGGTCGTCGGAGACCGTCGTCGACCTCGCCGAGCAGGAGCAGTTCGTGTTCCTGCCCTGGGCGCCGATCAGCGGTGACATCGCCGCGGTCAAGGACGCCGCGGTCAACCACGGTGTCTCGCCGCGGCAGGTCGTGCTGGCGTGGCTGCTGGCCCGCTCGCCGCAGATCCTGCCGATCCCCGGCACCGGCTCGATCGAGCACCTCGAGGAGAACATCGCGGCCGCGTCGCTGCGGTTGTCGCCGGCCGAGGTCGCGGCCATCACCGGGTGATCGAACGGTTCCCGTTCCCGTTCCGGGCCGACACGTTCCGCTACGGCACGAACGTGGAACGCGCCCGGACGCCGGTGCGCACGGAGGCGGGCTCGTGGGGCTCGGCGTTGATCGACGTCGACGCCGGGTACCGCACCGAGCTGGCCGAGCGGGCCCGGATCCTCGCCGCGGATCCGGGCCGGCTCACCGTCCGGCCGTCGGCCGGTCCGGCCTGCTGGGACGCGATGGTGACGGTCCTGCGCGAGCTGTCGGTCTCCCGGTCCGACGTCATGCGCCTGGACGTCGCGGGTGAGCGGTACCGGTGGCGCAACGACCTGCTGGGGGTCGACGTCTCCTTCCGCGAGGGCGACGCGCTGCCCGGCGGCCCGCTGGGTTTCCTGGGCAGCCAGATCCAGGACGACATCGTGCTGCTCGACCAGCGCGAAGGGGCGTTGTGGATGGAGGCCGGGCTGGTCACGTTCGCGGCCGGCTGGTCGGTGGCGTTCGACGTCGGGATGACGTTCACCGAGATCCACGGGCCGGTGCCGCGGGTGCACGAGGACGGGGTGGTGGCCAGGGCCGAGCGGTTCCTGATGCGCCTGCAACCGGGCGACGAGTACCGGCGCACGAACTGGTCGGTGACGCTCGACGGGTGGCTCGACCAGTCGACGGAGGCCTACCCCGCGTGGGGGCCGGTGCGGTCCGCGGCCGGGTCGCTGGCCGGCGACGAGCTGGCGCGACGGCTCTGCCTGCGGGTCGAGGTGCAGCACCTGATCCGGTTGGGGCACTCGGGCGCGATCCTGTTCCTGATCCGGACGTACCTGGCCTCGCTGGCGGAGATCGCGACAGTGCCCGCGTGGCGCCGGCGTTTCGGGCGCGTGCTCGCCGAACTTCCCGACGACATGGCGTCCTACAAGGGGCTGGCGCCGTTCAGGGACGCCGCGGTGCGGTGGCTGCTGCCGTCGTCCCCCGCGGCACGAGACGCGGGGGAGTGACCACCTCGCGCTGGAGCACCGGGGTGCCCTCGATGCGGGCGATCGCGCGTTCGACCGCGTGCGTGGTCATCGCGGTGGTGTCCTGCGCGATCGTGGTCAGGTCGAGGTAGGTGAGCCGGGCCAGGCGGCTGTCGTCGTAGCCCACGACGCTGACGTCGTCGGGCACGCGCAGGCCGGCGCGGCGGAGCGTGTCGAGCACACCGGTGGCCGCGAGGTCGTTGAACACCGTGATCGCGGTCGGGGGATCGTCGAGCAGCGGGGCCACCGCGGCGGCACCGTCCTCCCCGGTCGGCCCGCCGGGAAGGATCCGGATCTCGGCGTCCAGCCCGTGCCGTCGCATCTGGTCGCGGTAGCCGCGCCGCCGCTCGGCGGTGCCCGGCGTGCGCCCGCCGTCGAGGTGGACGATCCGCCGGTGGCCCAGCGCCACCAGGTGGTCCACGGCCTGGTGCAGGCCCTGGCAGTCGGCGTTGCGGACCACGTCGACGGCGTGGTGACGCACGTCGCGGCCGAGCGCCACGACCGGCAGCCGCGCCGCGATCCCGGCGAGCGCGGACGTCGGCGACGACGGTCCGATCACCAGCAGCGCCTCGCAGCGGTCCTGGAGCAGGCCGGCGATCGCGGTGCGCTCGTCGCGGTGCGGGGTCACCGCGCTGAGCGTCAGCTCGTAGTCCCGCCGTGCGGCCGCGTCGTAGAGGCCGGTGAGCAGATCGCCGTGGAACGTGTGCTGCACGGCGAAGACGACGCCGAGCAGCCGGCTGCGGCCACTGCGCAGTAACCGGGCGCGCCGGTCCGGGCGGTAACCGATCCGGTCGGCGACTTCCAGCACCCGCTGCCGGGTGGCCGCGCTCGCGCCGGGCGCGTCCCGCATGACGATCGACACCAGCGCGGTCGACACTCCGGCCTCGGCGGCGACGTCCGCCAAGGTGGGACGCCGCTCGGTCATCGCCGTAGCGTACTGAGCCACTCGGGGCCGCGGGAACGCACGGCACCGACGCCCGACCCGGCGGGGTGCGTGTCGGTGGTCCGCGCCGGGGTGCCGTCCGCGACGGGCGCGGCCCGGGGGCGGTCGAAGCGGAAGCTGAGCACCGCGATCACCACGCCGACGGCGGCGAGGCCGGCCCCCACCCAGGCCGGGGCGGTGTACCCGAGACCCCGGGCGATGACGAGGCCGCCGAGCGCGGCGCCGAGGCTGTTGCCGATGTTCGTCGCGGACTGGTTGATCGCCGCGCCCATCAGCTGGGCTCCCGGCGCCACCGCGATCAGCCGGGCCTGCAGCGCGGGCGCGGTCACCAGACACGCCGCCCCCACCAGGAACGCGGTGACGAACAGCCCGACCGGATGCCCGGCCGAGAGCGCGAACGCCGACGCGGCCAGCACCACCGCGCCGAGCCCCAGCACGATGCTGCGACGCACGTCGCGGTCCCCGACCACGCCACCGAGCAGGTTCCCGGCGGTCATGCCGAGCCCGATCGTCGCCAGCACCCACGGCACCGCGCCGGACGAGAGGCCGGCGGTATGCGTCGTCACCGGGGAGATGTAGCTGTACACGGCGAAGAACCCGGCGAAGCCGATCGCGCCGATCGCCGCGGCGAGCCACATCTGCGGCGCGCGGAACGCGCTGAGTTCGGCCCGCGGCGACCCGCCCGGTGCGGCCGCGATCGACGGCACCGTGGCCACCACGGCGAGCAGCGTCAGCACGAACATCCCGGCGATCGCCGCGTACGCGACGCGCCAGCTCGTCGCCTGCCCGAGGCCTGTGATCAGCGGCACGCCGAAGACGTTGGCCGCGGTCAGACCGGTCAGCACCGCGGCGAACCCCTTGGCCTGGCTGCCGGGGCCGATCAGCGCGGCCGCGACCATGCCGGCCGCGCCGAAGTACGCGCCGTGCGGCAGCGCCGCGACGAACCGCGCCAGCAGGACCAGTGGGAACGTCGGCGCGAGCGCGGAGGCGACGGTACCGGCCGCGAACAGCGCCAGCAGGCCGACGACGAGCTGCTTGCGCGGCACCCGGGCGGTCAGCGCGGCGATCGTGGGCGCACCGACGACGACGCCGAGCGCGTAGACCGTGATCGTCCACCCGGCCTCGGCCACGGCGTCCGACGTCGAGCGGGCGTACTCCGCGGGCAGCAACCCCCGCGCCATCTCGGGGAGCAGCCCCATCGCGACGAACTCGGTCAGTCCGACCGCGAACCCGCCCAGTGCGAGCGAGAGCAGCGCAGCGTGACGACGCGCGCGTGACAGGGTTTCCACCGACGCCTCCCCGGTGCGGTTCCGATGCGCACCGGTGCGCGGATCGCGGGACAACCGCTGGTAACGCTATACCTAGTTCTCTAGAACGTTCTAGAGAGGTCCGCGTCACAGCCATACTGGGTCCGTGCCGGTCCAACTCCACTCCGCGCTCGCCGAGCGGGCCGCCGGCCGCTGTTCCGGCGCGGTGGCGGCCGCCGCGCCGTGGCTGCGGCCCTACGTCGTGGGGTACGGCGGGTACCGGGTCCTCGGCGGCCCACCGGTCCGCCGCCGCCTCTTCCCGGTCACGCTCACGACGCTGCTCCTCGACGCCGACGAGGGCGCGCGGCTGGTCACCGGAGCCCGCCGCGACGGCGCGGTGCACGACGGTCGTCCCTGGCGGTCCGGCGTCTCGGTCGGCCTGACCCCGGCCGGTGTCCGCGCGCTGCTCGACGTCGAGGCCGCGGCGGTGGCGGGCGGCACGTTCGCGCTGGACGGGCGCCTGGGCCGCCTCTCCGACCGGCTGGCCGAACTGCCCGACTGGCCCGCGCGTGTCGCCGCGCTGGACGCGGTCCTCACCACCCGGCTGCGGGGCCGCACGGTGGAGCGCCTCGTCGACCGGGCCTGGTGGCGCCTGCAGGATCCGGCCGGGACGCCGGTGGGGTCGCTCGCCCCCGAGCTCGGGGTCAGCCGCCGCCACCTCGAGCTGGAGTTCCGGCGACGGATCGGGCTGACCCCGAAGACCGTCGCCAGGGTGGCACGCCTCCAGCGGGCCGTCGGGGTGCTGACCGCACCCACCGCCACGCTGGGCGACGCCGCCGCGGTCGGGTTCGCCGACCAGTCGCACCTGAGCCGGGAGACCCGGGCGCTGCTCGGCTCCACCCCGGGTGAGCTGTTCGCATTCGTCCAAGACGCCCTGCGGCCGGCTCACTAACGTCAGCCGCCATGGAGCTGACCGGGAAGGTCGCGGTGGTCACCGGAGGTTCGCGGGGCATCGGCCGGGCGATCGTGCACGAGCTGGCCCGGCGGGGCGCCCGGGTGGTGTTCAGCTACCGCGAGGCCCCCGGCGCGCCCGTCGACGGCACCACCGCGGTGCGCGCCGACCAGGCCGACCTCGCCGGCTTGGAGGCGCTGTTCGCGCCGGTCACCGACGGGTTCGACATCCTCGTCAACAACGCCGCGATCAATCCGGCGACGCCGATCGCCACGCTCACGCCGGCCGAGTTCGACCACGTGCTCACCGTCAACACGAAGTTCCCGCTGTTCGCGATGCAGCGCGCGGCGACGCTGCTGCGCGACCACGGCCGCATCGTCAACGTCTCGACGCTCAACACCGTCGTCCCCGCGCCCGGCCACGGCCTCTACTGCGCGAGCAAGGGGGCGCTGGAGCAGCTCACCGCGGTCGCGGCCCGCGAGTTCGGGCCGCGCGGTATCACCGTGAACACGGTCTCGCCCGGCTCCACCGAGACCGAGCTGTTCCGGGAGACCAACCCGCCCGAGGCGGTGGCGCAGGCGGTCGCGTTCACCGCGCTGGGCCGCCTCGGCCGCCCCGCCGACGTCGCGGCGGTCGTGGCCTTCCTGGCCGGCCCGGACTCGGGCTGGATCACCGGCCAGAACCTCCGCGCCACCGGCGGCTTCCTGGTCTGACTAGTTTCCGTTCAGGCCGGCGATCTTGCGGTGGTCCCAGGAGGCGACCTTGCTCGGCGTGAGACGCACCCAGCCGTGCCTGCCGTCGTGGTACATGTTCTGCTCGCCGCCGAAGTACTTCGCCGCGAACAGCCGCTCGGCGGCCTCCAGCTCTCCGATCGACTCGGCGCCGGTGCGCGGTGCCTCCCCGACCTGCTCCAGGGTTCCCCGCAGCTCGACGCCGTGCAGCTCGAAGAAGTCGTGCCCGGCGTCGACGACGACCGCCACCCGCGGGTCGCGCACGATGTCGGCCCAGCGCTGGCTCTTCACGATCGAGTAGAGCCAGAGCGACGTGCCGTCCCAGACGAACCAGAGCGGTGAGACGTGCGGCGCGCCCGACGAGGTGAGCGTCGCGACCCGGCAGGTGCGGCTCTCGGCGAGGAACGAGTCCAGTTCCTCTTTCGACAACGCGATCCGGCGTCCCCGCTTCTGGGTACTCAGCACGTCACTGTCGGCCACAGCGCCTCCTTCGGTCCCGGTCGCCCTCCGGTTTACCGGACGGTAAGGGTCCGTGTCTCGCGTACTCCGCGAAGCTCGGCGCGCGTGACCGGGCCCCGTGGTGGTCGCCGCAGGCGGGAGCGGGTTGGTACGACCTGACTACCGGAGCCGAAGTCGGGGTAAGCGCCAGTCGGCGGGCGCCGAGGTCCGCCGGGGAAACACCGGGAGCCCGTATGGATGTCACGAGCGTTCTCGCCGCCGACGCACCCGCGCCCGCGAGCTCCGATCCGCGGCTGATCGTCGCCGCGCTGATCGGTATCGCGGTCGTCGTCGTGCTGATCACCTGGGTGAAGATGCACCCGTTCATCGCGCTGACCGTGGGCGCGATCGGGCTGGGGCTGGGGGCCGGGCTGCCGGCCGGCGACGTCGCGGAGAGCTTCAGCGGCGGGTTCGGCGACACGATGGCGTCGGTCGGTCTGCTGATCGGCCTCGGCGCGATGTTCGGCAAGCTGCTCGCCGACTCCGGCGGCGCCGACCAGATCGTCGACACGATCGTCGGGCGGGCCCGGCCGGGCGCGCTGCCCTGGCTGATGGCGCTGGTCGGGGCCATCATCGGGTTGCCGATGTTCTTCGAGATCGGCGTCGTGCTGCTGATCCCGGTGATCATCCTGGTCGCGCGCCGGTCCGGGTTGCCGCTGTTCCGGATCGCGATCCCGACGCTCGCCGGCCTCTCGGTGATGCACGGGCTGGTGCCGCCGCACCCCGGGCCGCTGGTCGCGGTGAGCGCGCTCAACGCCAACCTCGGGCTGACGCTCGCGCTCGGCCTGCTGGTGGCGGTCCCGACCGTGCTGGTCGCCGGCCCGATCTTCAGCCGCTGGGCCGCCCGCTGGGTCGACGTGCCGGTGCCGGCGCTGTTCCAGACCGACCAGGACACGGCCGGCGGCACCCCGGCCGCCCGGTCCGAGTCCGGCGACGGCGCGGCCGAACCCGGCCGGCGGACGGCCGGAACCGCGGGTACCGACGTCGAGGACGCGGCGGACGCCTCCTCGGGCACCGACGACTACCGGGGCCGCGGAGACACCGGCTCGCTGGTCGCGTCACGCAAACGGCCGAGCTTCGGCACCACGCTCGCCTGCATCCTGCTGCCGGTCGTGCTCATGCTGGCCAAGGCCATCGCCGACGTCGTCGCGCCGGACAGCGAGAGCCCGGTGAAGGACGCGATCGACTTCGTCGGCACGCCGCTGATCGCGCTCACGATCGCGGTGCTCGTCGGCATCGTCGGGCTCGGTCTCGGCGCCGGCATGGACCGCGGCGCGATCGCCTCCACGCTCGGCGACTCGCTGCCGCCGATCGCCGGCATCCTGCTCATCGTCGGCGCCGGCGGTGGTCTGAAGCAGGTGCTCATCGACACCGGGCTCGCGCAGATCATCGCCGACGCGGTCGAGGGCAGCGCGCTCCCGGTGCTGCTGCTGGCCTGGATCGTCGCCGTGCTGATCCGCGTGGCCACCGGCTCGGCCACCGTCGCCACGGTCACCGCCTCCGGGATCCTGGCCCCGGTGGCCGCCGACCTGTCCAGCCCGGAGATCTCGCTGATGGTGCTGGCGATCGGCGCCGGCTCGCTGTTCCTGTCCCACGTCAACGACGCCGGGTTCTGGCTGATCAAGGAGTACCTCGGCACCACCGTCGGCCAGACGCTCAAGACCTGGACCGTGATGGAGTGCCTCATCTCGGTCTGCGGCCTGATCGGCGTCCTCCTCCTCGATCTGGTGATCTAGCTGCAAACCTTCCTGCCCGTCGCCGACTTCGACCGTTCCGCGGAGCTCCTCGACTCGCCCCGCCTCGGCAAACAGCGGGTCGAGACGCTCCAGGTGCTGCGCGCGCTCGAGCTGCCCGACTACGGCTGGGCGTCCCACCCGGTCACGGTCATGTGGCGGGGACGCACGGCCGGGCTCGTCGTCTACGGCCTCGCGATGGTGCGGGCCTGGCGGGCCCGGGGCTTCGCCGACACCACCGCGCCGCAGATGGCGGAGTTCGCCCCCGACGCCGCCGGCCTCACCCCGCGTGAGGCCGCGGCGGCCGGGCTGCTGCCGAGCTGGGTCGGCGACGAGGAGGTGCACCGCTCGCACCGGTCGAACCTGCGCGCCAAGGACCCGGCGTTCTACGGCCCGCTGTTCCCCGACACCCCCGACGACCTCCCGTACGTGTGGCCACCGGCCGACGACGTCCGACCGGCACCGGCGCCGTCCGGGGTGCCGGCCTGGATCGTGCGTCCCGCGGACCCGGCCGCGCTGGGCACGGCGCTGTCCCAGGGCGTCGTGGGGATCGGCACCGAATCCGGGGTCGACGTCGACGCGACCGGCCTGCAGCCGGCCGAGTTGCGGAGCCTGGCCCATGAACTGTCCGGCCGCCGCCCGGCCAAGGCGCTCCGCCAGCTGTCGTCGTTCCTCGACGACGTGCGGCCGGGCGATCCGGTCGGCGTGCCGGTCGAGCAGGGCGCGGCCCTGCTGCTGGGCGAGATCGTCGGCGACTACCTCTGGGCGCCCGGGCAGCCGCTGCCGCACCGCCGCCCGGCCCGGTTCACCCACGTGGTGGCCCGGTCGGCGGCGCGGCCTCCGGCGACCCTGCAGGATCCGCGCGGGCTGTTCCGGGTGATACTCGACCCCGCGGAGGTGACTGATGACCGACTTGGAGTTCGGGCTCGACACGTTCGGTGACCGGAGCACGGACCTGGACGGGAACCCGATCCCGTACGCGCAGGTGATCCGGAACGTCGTCGACGAGGGGGTGCTCGCCGAGCAGGTCGGGGTCGACAGCTTCGGGGTGGGGGAGCACCATCGCGACGACTTCGCGATCTCGGCGCCGGAGATCGTGCTCGCGGCGATCGCCGCCCGCACCGAACGGATCCGGCTGCGCACCGCGGTCACCGTGCTCAGCTCCGACGACCCGGTGCGGGTGTACGAGCGGTTCGCGACGCTCGACGCGATCGCGCGCGGCCGCGTCGAGATGACGCTGGGCCGCGGGTCGTTCACCGAGTCGTTCCCGCTGTTCGGGTACGACCTGAGCGACTACGAGACGCTGTTCAGCGAGAAGCTCGACCTGGTGGTCGCGCTGCTGGAGGGCGGGCCGGTGTCCTGGAGCGGCACCGTGCGCCCGCCGCTGGTCGACCAGGAGGTGTTCCCGAAGGTCGAGTCGGGGCGGCTGAGCGCGTCGATCGGCGTCGGCGGGAGCCCGGAGTCGGTGGTGCGCGCGGCCCGCTACGGCCTGCCGCTGGCGCTGGCGATCATCGGCGGCGACCCGGCCCGGTTCGCGCCGTTCGTCGAGCTCTACCACCGGGCGCTCGCGGAGTTCGGGCGCGACCCGCTGCCGGTCTCGGTGCACTCCCCGGGTTTCGTCGCGGCCACCGACGAGGAGGCCGCCGAGATCGTCTGGCCGCACGCGCGGACGATGCACAACCGCATCGGCGCCGAACGCGGCTGGCCGAAGTACACCCGCGGACGGTTCGAGTCCGACGTCAACCACGGGGCGCTGCACCTCGGCTCGCCGGAGACCGTCGCGCAGAAGATCGCCCGGACGGTGCGTGCGCTCGGCATCCAGCGGTTCGACCTGAAGTACACCAACGGGCCGATCCCGCACGAACACATGGCGACCGCGATCGAGCTCTACGGCACGAAGGTGATCCCCCGCGTACGCGAACTCCTCACCGACGACTGACCGGCGCGCTGCCGTCCGCCCCCGGGACGGGCGATCTACCGTGCGCGGATGGGGATTCAGGGCATCGCGGGTGTGCTCGGCGTTCTGCTCGGCGTGAGCGGGCCGCACCCGCCGGCCGGGCCGGTGGCGGCGGGTGCGCTGCCGGCCGCGCCGCTGCCGTACCTCGGTGGGCCGCGGGGCTGCGTGATCCCGGACCCGTCCGACACCGGCGGGTGCGTCACCGCGCCGATCGCGTGGCTGACCACACAGGTGCGCCACCGGTTCGGTGACCTGCCGGTCTCGTGCTGGGACGAGCACGCCTGGAACCCGCGCAGCGACCATCCGCGCGGCCGCGCCTGCGACTACACGATCGGGCGCATCGGGGCGTTCCCCGACCGCACCGACGTCCGGCGTGGCTGGGAACTCGCCCGGTGGCTGCGGGCCAACGCCCGCGCGCTCCGCGTCCACTACGTGATCTTCCAGGGCCGGATCTGGTCCTGGGAGCACAACCGGGCGGGCTGGCGCCGGTACCTCGGTGGGGGCGTGTACGACCCGGCCGACGTCACCGGCGGGCACTACGACCACGTGCACGTTTCGACTGTCGACAAGAGACCGGAGTGGCTGTTCGCGGCGGCCGCTGAACCGGACGGGTCGCGTCAAAAACCTTAAGAGATCCCATATTTCGAACCGACCCCACCGGGGCGTCCGTACCTCGGTATCGAAAGTGCAGGGGCCTGCACGGTGTCAATGGTGATCGGTCGAAGGGTGTGTCGTGGCGAATCGGAAGCTGGGATGGCGACGTAAGGCAGCGGTCGGGGTGGGCATGCTGGTGGTGTTCGGCGGCGCGACCGCCGTGGGCATCGGCGTGAGTTCGGCCGGCGAGAACGCCGCCGCGCCCCAGGCGCCGAAGGAGGACTGCGGCGGCCTCGACACCGCGCTGAAGAACAACCTGAACTTCATCGCCGGGCAGCGGGCCAACCCGGACGCGCTGTCCGACGCGCGGATCGCCAACCGGCAGGCCGTCGTCGACCTGATCCAGCAGCGGCGCGTGGTCGCGGGCTGCACCGCGAACGTCGTCGCCGACGGCGCCGCCGCCCAGCCGCCGGCCGCCCAGCCGCCCGCCGCTCAGCCGCCGGC
>NZ_BAAAGX010000028.1:50952-146188 GCF_039524755.1 Cryptosporangium japonicum | reverse complement strand
CGGCCGCCCAGCCGCCCGCCGCTCAGCCGCCCGCCGCTCAGCCGCCGGCCGCCCAGCCGCCGGCCGCGGACCCGGCCGCGGAGGCCCCGGCCCCGCCGGCGGACAACGGGGGCAACGCCCAGCAGGTCTGCAACGGCAGCACGATCACGCTGTCCGGCGAGGACGGCGCCCCGGCGGCCTCCAGCAACCAGTTCCCGGTCGGCACCACGCTGCGGGTGACCAACCTCGACAACAACAAGTCGATCACCGTCCAGGTGACCGGCGCGTCGGGCAGCTGCGCGCTGCTGAACAACGCCGCGTTCGAGCAGGTCCGCGAGCCCGGCAAGTTCCTGATCCGCCGCGCCCTGATCGAGCGCGTCGGCTGATCACCCCGCACGGAATCGGCCCGGGCACCCGACTGCGTCGGCCGGGCCGATTCGCGGTTTCAGGGCACCGCCACCGTGGTGGTGATCCGTACCAGCGAAGGATCCCGGGGCGTCGAGCCGAACCCGAACCGCACCGGCGGGTCGATCGGCGTCAGCGTCCCGAGGTCGGCCGACTCCCACGTCGCCGACGCGGACACGATCGGCCGCACGTCACGCGCTCCGTACCACTCGTAGCGCCCGTTTCCTGCGCTCCCGTGCGTCCGCACCCCCGGCAGCACGACCCGCGCGGGCAGATCGATCAGCCGCACCCACGCGGGCACCCCGGCCAGCCGCGACGGCACCGCACGCAGCAGCCACCCCAGCGGGCGCCGGCCGCCGGGCGCGAACGTGTACCGCAGCGGCCCGGCCTCCACGGCCCACTCCGCGCCCGGCCGCACCCGCACCGGATCCACCCGCACCTCGTCGAACCGGTACGTGGCCGCGACGAAACCGGCCAGCTCCTCCGACGTCGCGATCAGCGTCCGCCGTCCCGACGCGTCCTCGACCATCACGTCGCTGACCGGACCGAACGGCGACTCCGGCCAGTGCCCGAGCACCAGCCGGGTGCCGCTCGTCGTCCCCACTCCGGCGATCCACCCGTCGAACCGCAGCCGCTGCCCCATACCGCCAGCCTCACCCGCCGGCCGCGATTTCGCATCCGGAGACAATGGCCCCATGGGGCACCCGATCTACCTCGACTGCGACACCGGCATCGACGACTCGCTCGCGATCGCCTACCTGATGGCCCACCCTGACGTCGACCTGGTCGGCGTCGGCACCGTGTTCGGCAACATCGACGCGCACCGCGCCGCCCGCAACACGCTCGACGTGCTGGCGCTCGGCGGCCACGACCACGTCCCGGTGGCCGTCGGGGCCGAGAAGCCACTGGCCGGGAACTGGGACGGTGGCCCGGCCCACATCCACGGCGCGAACGGCGTCGGCGACGTGGAGCTGCCGCGGAGCCCGCGCGAGCCGGAGTCCACCGCCGTCGAGCTGCTCCTGCGCCTCGCCCGCGAGCACCGGGGACGGCTGCGGATCCTCGCGATCGGCCCGCTCACCAACCTCGCCCGCGCCCTCGACGCCGAGCCGGACCTCCCGGGCCTGGTGGAGAGCGTCGTCGTCATGGGCGGCGCGGCGAAGGCGCCGGGGAACGTGACGCCGGTGGCGGAGGCGAACATCGTCAACGACCCGGAGGCCGCCGACCGGGTGCTCTCCGCGCCCTGGCCGCTCACGCTGGTGACGCTCGACGTCACGATGGAGCACGTGCTGGAGGAGCCCGACCGGGCCGCGCTGCTGGACGCCGACCGGCCCCTTCCCCGAGCGCTCGGCCAGATGCTCGACGTGTACTTCGCGTTCTACGTCGAGAGCTTCGGCCGGCGCTGCGCGCCGTTGCACGACCCGCTGGCCGCGGCCGTGGCCGCCGCCGGGGCCACCCCCGTAATGGCCCCGGCGGTGCCGGTCGTGGTGGACGCGACCGACGGCCCCGGGCGTGGCCAGACGATCTGCGACCTGCGGGGCGAGCGGGTCGGCCACCCCCCGCGACCTGGTGCCCGCTGCCGGGTGGTGCTCTCCGTCGACGCCCCGTTCGCCCCCCACCTGCTCGAGCTGCTCACCCGAACCCCGTGACGGTCCGTGGCCGAAGACAGCGCACCCCTCCGACGCTGTCCCCGACCGCGGTCGGCGACGCTTCGAGGGTGCCGTGCCCGGCCCGGCCGGGACATGACGTGATCACGGGGTTTCTCGCGCGCGGTGGCCGCTGATCCGGTCCAGCACCGCGTCCCAGTCCGCCGGGGCGTCGTCGGCGCGCCACGCGATGCGCTGGTCCGGGCGGACCAGCACCAGCCGGCGGTCCCACCGGGTGCGTACCGCCGGATCGGTGACGACGAGGTGGGCCATCGGGATCCCACGGCGGCGCGCGGCCAGCACCAGGTCGCGACCGGCCTCGACCTCGGTCAGGTCGACGAGCGTGAACTGCGGGCCGAGGCGGTCGAAGAGCTGGGTGCCGTCGTCGAGGCGCACCGCGGGCGCCCGCCCCTCGGGTAGCCCGGCGTCGTCGGCGGGCGCGATCTCCTGACGCAGCACGCCGGCCAGGAACTCGCGCGACGCCCCGGCCGCGGCCAGCCGCCCGAAGCGGCGCCGTGTCTCCAGCCGGCGCGCCACCAGTTCCCGGTCCATCAGAGCCCGCGGACGACGCTCGGCCTCGTAGCTGTCGAGCAGCCCGGCCCCGCCCCACCCGTTGATCACCCCGGCCAGCTTCCACCCCAGGTCCACGGCGTCCCCGATGCTCGTCGCCGCGTTGTCGCCGACCGGGTAGAAGCGGTGCGCGGATTCCCCGACCAGGAACACCGGACCGGCGCGGTAGTGCTCGGCCACCGCGAGCGCGTCGTCCCACTGCGTCACGTCGAGGATCTCGGTGGTTCCCAGGCGGTGGCCCAACCCGGCACGCAGCAGCGCCTCCGGGTCGGCGGTGACCGGATCGCCGGGCGCGACCCGCAGGTGGCCCACCCAGGTGTCGTTCCCGTCGTCGCGTGCCTCCAGCGTCAGCGCGCCGAGGATGACCGTCGACGGGCGTCGCGCGCCGAACCGCCGGGTCAGGTCCGGGCTGCGGAAGTACACCGAGCAGTGCTGCACCGGGGCGGTGAGCGCGGCCATCGGGATGTCCAGGCACTGACGCACGGTGCTGCGCGCGCCGTCGCAACCGGCGACGAACCGCGTCTCGACGATTCGCCGCGCCGGCCCGGCGCCCCGGTCGATAGCGGTGGCGACCACCCGGTCACCGTCGACACGCAGACCGGTGAACGTCCAGCCGAGGCGCAGGTCGATCAGCGGATGGTGTCCGACGGCGGCCCGCAACCCGGTCGCGAGCCGGACGCCGGACACCCGCTGCGGCAGCTCCACCGGTGCGCTGCCGTCGTCCACGTGCGCGTACCGGCCGCGCAGGTCGTCGAGGGACGGAACCGTGAGCACGAGCACCGGTGGCTCGTCCAGACCCTGGCTCCGCCACTCCACGCCGCCGGGGCGCTCCGCCCCGACGCCCTGCGCCCGGATCGCCGCGGCCAGCCGCAGCCGCCGCAACAGCTCCATGCTGTGGCTGTCCAGGTAGTCCACGTCGGACGACTGGGGCGGGTTCACGGCCCGGTCGACGACGACGCTCGGCACCCCGTGGTGCGCGAGCTCCAGCGCGAGGATCGACCCCACCGAGCCCGCTCCGACGATCAGTACCTGCGCTTCCGATGCGTCCCCGGCCATCGGACCTCCCCGTGGATCCCCCGTGTGGAAGTCATGCTGGGGCGGGGGACCGCCGGGACGCCATCACGTCTTTCCGTGATTCCCGGTGGCCACCATCATCGCCAGCGCGACCCGGCTCTGGATCTCCCACTTCGCGAAGATCTTGCGCAGATGGCTGTCGACGGTGTGCCGGGACAGGTGCAGCTGCTGCGCGACCTGGTGGTTGGTGAGCCCGTCGGCGACGAGCAGCGCCACCCGGCGCTCGGCCGGGGACAGCTGGCCGAGCACGGACTCCGACGCCACGCCGAGCAGCTGTTCCAGACGCCGGCGGGCGCGGTGGGCCCCGCACGCGACCGCGAGCGTCAACGCCTCGCGCCGCCGGTCCCGTGCGGTGGGGGGATCGCCGGTGAGCGCGGCGGCGTCCTCGAGGGCGGCGGCGAGCGCGAGGCGGCGCGGCGTCCGCCGGAACTGGTCGGCCGCGGCCAGCAGCGTGGGCGCGTCGCGGCGCAGCAGCCCGTCGGCGTGGGCGGCCGCGCCGGCGAGCGCGTGCTGCCCGGGATGGCGCCGGGCGAGCGCACGGGCGGTGGCGACGACGATCCGGGCGCGGTCGGTGTCGTCGGCGGCCACCGCGATCCGCACCAGCGTCGCGGCGGTGCCGGGGTCGTGGGCCACGAGCATCGGCCGGTCGGGCAGCGCGTCGTAGAGCGGGGCCAGGACCGGCATCGCGGCGGCCGGTCCGGCGGTGGCGTCGACGAGCACACCCTCGGCCCAGTCGACGTCCTCGGGCGCGGCGGTGATGCCGGTGCGCAGAAGCCGGTGCATGCGACCGAGGTAGTCCTCGGCGGCGGGTAGGTCGTCGCGGTCGACGGCCAGCCGGGTCAGCGTCGCGAGCAGCGGCACCGCGAGCTGGTGGGAGCCCAGCTGCTCGGCGACCGCGACCCCGGCGTCGGCCTCGGCGAGCGCCTCGTCGAGCCGGCCGCCCGCGACCAGCATCCCGGCGGTGTAGTAGTGCCAGAGCGGCGCCGACCAGCCGGTACCCAGCCGCTCGGACTCGGCCCGGCCCCGCTCGAGTACCCGCCCGGCCTCGGCGAAGCGGTCCAGCGCGGTCAACGCGCCGGCCAGCCAGATGCGGGGGTGACGCTGGAGCGCCTCCCCGCCGGCGGCGTCGGCGTCCTCGACGGCCGCGGCGGCGTGCCGGTGCGCGGCGACGAGGTCGCCGGTGGTGAGCGCGACGAGGCTGCGCGCGGTGCGCCCGAACACCGACGCGCCCGGGTTGCCGGTCGCCCGCCCGATCGTGTCGGCGCGTTCACCGGAGCGGTCGGCCTCGGCGAGCGGGCCGGCGTAGACGAGCGCGTGGGCCCGGATCGCGTAGAGCCGCGCGGCCAGCGGATCGGTGCCGGACACGTGCTCCAGGCCCTGGTCGGCGTAGTCGACAGCGGTCTGGTTCCGGCCGGCGTGTTTGCACGCCTCGGCCAGCCCGAGCAGCAGGAGGGCCTCGGTGCCGCGGTCGAGCCCGGCACGCAGCACGGTGCGCCCCAGCTGCTGGGCCTCGGTCAGCCGCCCGGCCGCGGCCAGGTACCCGACGGCCTCGGCGACCAGTGGATCGCGGTCCGGGTCGCGGTCGCCGAGCGTCTCCAGTGCGTGCCGGACGAGGTCCGCGGCGGTGTTCGGAGCCACGTCGGCGACGTCACGGGCGGCGGTACGCAGCAGGTCGACGGTGTCCTCGCGGCCCCCGGCGCCCCCGGCGACGAGGTGGCGCGCGATCTCCATCGGCCCGCGTCCGTCGGCGCGGGCGATTCCGGCCGCCTCCCGGTGCAGCGCGGCCGCGATCGACGGGCTGAGCGTGTGGTAGACCGCGCGGCGCACCTGGTCGTGCACGAACGTGAGGTCGCGGCCCTCCTCGGTCAGCACGCCCGCCGCGATGGCCTGCTCGACCAGACCGATCAGGTCGGCCGGCCGCCGGTCGAGCAGCCGGCCCAGTTCGTCGACGCCGACCGGCCGGTCGAACACCGCCGCCGCCCGGACCAGCCGGCGGGTCTCGTCCGGGAACTGGTCGAGCACCTGCCTGATCATCGCGACGAAGCTCGACGGCAGATCGGTGCCGACGACCGACGCGACCCCGTCGGCGACCACCAGCTGGTCGGTGACCCGTAACGACGACATGAGCTGGGTGATCTGCAGCGGGATGCCGTCGAGACCGCGGGCCAGCGCCAGCACGGTGTCGTCGACCGCGGCCCCGAGCACCTGGGCGCAGAGCTCGCCGACCGCCTCGTCGGCCAGCCGGCCCAGCGCCAGTTCGACGGCGCCGTCCTGCACCAGCCAGTCCAGCAGGCGCCGGCCGGGGGTGCCCGCCGGCTCGGGGCGGCGGGCGAACAGCCACCGCACCGGCGACGACGCCAGCGCCGGGATCAGCTGGCGGACGGCGGCCGCGCTGAACTCGTCCATCCAGTGGGCGTCGTCGATCACGACGAGCAGCGGCCGGTGGGCGGCCACCGACTCCAGGGTCGCGCCGAGCCGCTCCACCGTGCCGAACGAGTGACCGGACTCGTCGGCCAGCCAGGCGAACGCGTCGGTGGGCGGCACGCAGGCGCGGAGCGTGGAGCCGAGCGTCAGCAGCCCGACCGCCCGGTCCAGCTCGAACGCCCGCCGGGACGCGACCGACAGCGGGATCCGCGCGGCCACCCCGACCGCGGCCTGCAGCAGCCGGGACTTGCCGATCCCGGCCGGTCCGGTGAGGACGACGCAGCCGCCGGTGCCGTCCGCGGTGTCGGAGAGGGCACGCCGCAGCACGTCGAGTTCACGATCGCGGCCGACCGGCGGGGGAGGGCCAGGCGCGGGCACGCCGGAAAGGTTACCGGCTGCGCCGCCTCCCGCTGCCCTCCGTTTGCGGGCAGCGGGAGCCGCTCGGGGCCGGGGCGTCTCACTATGCTCGGCCGGGTGGACAAACCCCGGGTCGAGGTCGAGTACTGCATTCGGTGCCGCTGGCTGCCCCGGGCGGCGTGGCTCGCCCAGGAGCTGCTCACCACGTTCGAGAACGAGCTGGGCGCGGTGGCGCTGGTCCCGGGCGAGGGTGGCGTCTTCACGGTCCGCGTCGACGACACCGTGGTGTGGAACCGCAAGGACGACGGCTTCCCCGAGCCCACCGCCGTGAAGCGCCGCGTCCGCGACCTGGTGGCCCCCGGCCGCCCCCTGGGCCACGCGGACGCGCCCTGACCCGGATGTCGGCCGCCCTGTCCGCCCGCAGCGACGCCGACCTGGCCGCCCTCCTCGAGACCGCACCGGCCGACGCCGCCGTTACGCTCCGCGTGGACGGCGTCCGGATCTTCGCCAAACGGATCCCGCTGACCGACCGGGAGCGGGCCCGCCCCGGTGACACCGGCAACCTGTTCGACCTACCGACGTTCTGCCAGTACGGCATCGGCAGCCCGGGGTTCGGCGCCTGGCGCGAGCTGGCGGCGAACCGGTTTGTCTCCGCCGCGGTCCGGGCCGGCCGCACCAGCGCCTTACCGCTGCTGCATCACTGGCGCGTGCTGCCGGGGCGCCCGCCGATGACCGCCGAGTTCGCGGACGTCGACGCGGCCGCGGCCCGCCTGGGTCGCGCCCGCCTCGACGAGGACGCGGCCAGGTACGTCCCGGGGAACGTGCCCCCGGCCGTCGCCGCGATTCTCGCTCGGCACGCGCCCGCCGCCGCGACGACGAACGACTTCTACTGGCGCCTGTTCGGCGGCGACGTCCACGCCGCCTACCCCGGCGTCGAGTAGCCGTCGCCGGCCCGACGGCATACTGGGCGCATGTTTCGGAGGCGGCGTCGGACACCGGAGGAGCTGTACCGGGAGGGGCGGCGGCTCGATCTGCTCGGGCACGAGCTGCCGTCGGTGCCGCTGTTCGAGCAGGCCGCCGCGGCCGGTCACGGGGGCGCCTGCAACGAGCTGGGCAAGCAGCGGATCCGGGCCGGCAAGACCATCGAGGGGCTCCAGTGGCTGCGGAAGGCCGTCGACGCGGGCGTGCCCGAGGCGGCGTTGAACCTCGCCGCCGTGCACACCCGGCGCGGGCAGCTCGCGAAGGCGGCCGAGCTCCGTGCCCGGGCCGAGCCGGGGCTGCGCGCGGCCGCCGGGGCCGGTGACCTGACCGCGGCGATCGCCCTGCGCCGCCTCTACCGCGACCGTGGGGACACCGATCAGGCCGACGCCGTCGTCGTCGCGGCCGAGGAACTGGCCGGCTCGTCCGTCGGCTCGGATTCCTGGTGTGGCCTGGGTGCCCTGCTCGACGACGCCGGCCGTCCGGACGACGCGGAACCGTGGTGGCGGCGAGCCGCCGAGGCCGGGCACGCCGAGTCGATGTACCTGCTCGGCTTACTCCTCCACGACCGGCGCGACGAGGAAGGCCTCCGCTGGCTGGAGCGGGCCGCCCGGCACGACAACGCGTACGCGATGGGTTCGCTGGCCCAGCTCGCGCTGGCCGGCGGCGACGAGCGGACCGGCGAGAAATGGCTGCGCCGGGCCGCCCGCGCCGGGTTCTCCGGCGCGATGAACAACCTCGCGGTGCTGCACCGGGAGCGGGGTGAGCTCAGCGAGGCCGAACGCTGGTACCAGCGGGCGGTCGACGCGGGTGACCCGCAGGCCGAGCACCACCTGCGTGAGCTGCGGGAGGCCTCCGGTGTCTGACGAGTTCGACGGCACCACGCTCGACACCGGCACCTGGCTGCCGCACTACCTGCCGGCCTGGAGCTCCCGCGCGGCGACCCGCGCCACGTACGAGGTGCGCGACTCGTGTCTGCGTCTCTCCGTTCCGCCGGAGCAGGGCGTGTGGTGCGAGGGCGACCACCAGCCTCCGCTCCGGGTGTCGGCGGTGCAGTCGGGGAACTTCTCCGGGCCGGCCGGGAGCACGGTCGGTCAGCAGCCGTACCGGCCCGGGCTCCGCGTCCGGGAGGCGCAACCGCTGTTCCGGGGCTGGTTGCCGCACCACGGGTACCTGGAGATGCGCGCCCGGATGGTGCTCACGCCCCGCTCGATGGCGGCGTGGTGGATGGTCGGCTTCGAGGACGACCCCGAGCGGTGCGCCGAGATCTGCGTCGCCGAGGTGTTCGGCCGGGCCGTGGAGCCGGGCGCGTCGGCCGAGGTCGGCATGGGGTTGCACGCCTTCCGTGACCCGCGCACCCCCGAGGACTTCGCCGCGCCCCGCCTCCCGATCGACGTCGCCGAGTTCCACACCTACGCCGTCGACTGGACCCCCACCCGCGCGACGTTCCTGGTCGACGGCGAGCCCGTCCGCGAGTGCCCCGACCCGCCCGACTACCCGATGCAGCACATGATCGCGGTCTTCGACTTCCCCGACTGGCCCTCCGACGACCCCACCACCCCGCAACTAGTCGTCGACCACCTGCGTGGGGGATGACCGCTCGGTAGCGAAGCGACTCAACTCGGGAGGTCGGGTGCCGATGACGTCGGAGGTCGTATCCCCCTCCCGATCGGAACCCCATGGCCGAGACCAAGGTCGTGACCCTCACCGTCGAGTTCACGCTCGGTGGTCGCAAAGCACGGAACGAGCGCGTCCTAGCCGCTGGTGAGGCGGCGGTCGAGGCGGCGACGGCCGCCTTCCGGGACCAGCTTCTCGACGGCGGAGTCACGAGCGTCTGGTCCGCCTCACGGTACGACTACCGCAAGCTCGACCAGTGGCCGCTGGTCCAGTGCACCCTCGAGTCCGAGGAGCTCGACGAGGAGCTCGAAGAGGTCGACGACGACGAAGAGGTCGACGTTGAGGAGCTCGTCGTCGAGTCGCAGTTCGGCGCGACAGCGGAGCTGTGGAGCCCGCCGTGGGTCAGTTGGGGCGCGTCGAAGCGGACCCGTGGCCTGACCGGCGCCGGATCAGCCCACCGGAGGAGCGGGAAGACCTCGGCGCGAACCTTGTGCGGCCTGGGGATCCCGACCGCTGCCGCCGTCGGCGATCAACGTCCGATCGGGGTGACCAGCTGCGGCAACTGTGCCGAGGCGCTCGGCCGGGTCAGGCGAACCGTTGCCGACGCCGGCCGAGCGGACACGGTCGACGACGACCGGTCCGGTGCGGTGGCTGCCACGAACGGGATCCGCCGCAGCTGGACGCCCGACTGGGCGGTCTGGAATCCCTCCTGGCGCAGCGGAACGGCACGCGGCGCGAACTCAGCGCACCGGGTGAGTATCGAGACTCCCACCCGGACCATGTGCGGCTTCACCATCCCGACGTCGGCCACCGGGGGCGAGCAACAGCCCGATGGTGTCCGGGTATGCCGCGATTGCGCGCGGGCCTTCCGCCGGACGCGACAGAGCGCCGCCCGGGTACACCAGCATCTCGTCGTGCCGGCCACCGATCGCGTCGCTCGCGGAGGCCGTCGGCGAGACCTGGCGGATCTGCCACCGAACTACGGCCCCGACCTGGAGAGCGAGGTCTCGGTGCGGGCCTACAGCGGCGGTCTGCCCGGTCTGGGCGAGCGGACCTAATCAGGGCCGTAGCACCGTGATGCCGGGCGTGGTCGCGGCGGCTACTTCGGCCAGTGCGGACGGCCCGGCGGTCAGCGGGAGTTCGCGGGTCACCAGGCGTTCCAGCGGCAGCCCCAGCCGGAACAGCCGGGGGTAGTCGTGGGCGGCCATGCCGTGGCTGCCCAGCACCTGGAGCTCGAACGCGATGACTCGCTCCATCGGCACGACCGCGCGCCCGGCGACCGGTGGCAGCAACCCGACCTGCACGTGCCGTCCACGGCGGCGGAGGCAGCGGATCGACGCCTCGCACGCCGCCGGGTGGCCCACCGCGTCCAGGGACACGTGCGCGCCGCCGCCGGTCAGGTCGAGGATCTCGTCGGCCGCGGACGGATCCAGCACGTGCGCGGCCCCGAACGAGGACGCGAGCTGCCGGGCGTCCGGAGAAGGATCGGTGGCGATCACCCGCGCACCCGCGGCCACCGCGATCGCGACGGCCGACAGGCCGACGCCACCACAGCCGTGCACGGCGACGAACTCGCCGGCCCGTACCCGCGCGACGTCGGTGACCGCGCGGAACGCGGTCGCGACCCGGCAGCCGAGCGCGGCCGCGTGCACCGGCGAACCGGTGACGCGCACCAGGTTGACGTCCGCGTGGTCGAGCGCGACGAACTCGGCGAACGAGCCCCACCCGGTGAAGCCGGGCTGGGTCTGCTCGCGGCACACCTGCTGGTTGCCGGTGGCGCACTCCTCACAGGAACCGCAGGCGGTGACGAACGGCGTCGTGACGACGTCGCCGACCCGCCAGCGCCGCACCGCGCCGCCGACCGCGACCACCGTGCCGGCCAGCTCGTGCCCCGGCACGTGCGGCAGCGAAACGTCGTCGTCGTGGCCCTGCCAGCCGTGCCAGTCGCTACGGCACACCCCGGTCGCGTCGACCGCGACGACGACGCCGTGCGGTGCGGGCGACGGGTCCGGGACGTCGGCGACGGAGAGCGGACCACCGAACTGCGAGAAGAGGACGGCTTTCACGGCAGCGGCGCCTTGTCCGGCGCGACCCAGTGGTCGCGGCCCGCGGCCAGCGCCTCCGGCGAGTAGTGGCGCAGCAGCAGGTTCCGGTCGAGCAACGCGGGGTGACCGGCGATGAACGTGTCGAAATCCGACCCGACCAGCTCCACCCACGCCCGGGTGACGGTCGCGTGGTACTTGCGCCCGCCGACGCGCCGGATGCCGTCGCCGATCAGGTCGGTGGCCGCCGGAACACCGTGGGCGCGGACCGCGAGCCAGGTCAGGTGCACGTGTTCGCGGTGGCCGAAGCGTCCGGTGCCCCCGGTCACCTGGTCGAGTAGTGCGTCGAAGCTCATCGGGAGCCCTCCGTGAGTGCGTCGAGCCCGGCCCGCAGGCCGGCGAGGTGGTCGGGCGGCAGCGCGCCGAGCGCGCGCTGTTCCAGGGCGCGGATCGTGTCGGTGACGATCGCGGCGGTGGCCCGCCCCGAGTGGGTCAGTTCGATCAGGACGACGCGGCGGTCACCGGGGCGGACGCCGCGGGTGATGTGGCCGCGCCGTTCCAGCCGGTCGAGGACGCTGGTCAGCGTGGTGGGGCGGGAGCCGACGTCGGCGCCGAGCTCCGACACCGTGCGGGCGCGCCCGTCGGCGAGGTTGGCGAGCGCGTTGATCTCCGAGGCGGTCAGGTCCAGGTCGACGAGTTCGGCGGCGAGAACCTGCAGGGTGGCGTGGGTGGCGCGCTGCAACGCGAGGAGCGGCGACCAAGTCACGAGATCGGACTATACGATTTCGTAGTTTCGGTGTCGAGTGGGTATCGGCGGGGAATGCCCCAGCCGTCAGAACCGGGCGAAGGAGGGGCCGTGAACACGCCGAACCAGGAGATGCTCTACGCGATCCGTGAGGAGATCTCCGAGCACCAGCTCAGCTTGAACGCCAGCGGGCTCGACACCGGCATCGGCGCCGCGCTGATCGACACCAGCCGCGCGCAGTGGCAGCAGGACCCCGACCAGGTCGTCAGCCTGACCGCGGCCCAGCTCGCCGCGGCCATCGCCACCGCCAAGCACCAGGGCATGGAAGTGGCGTACGAGGCAGCGCAACGAGCGGGTGCGGTCGCCAGCTAACCTCGGTCCTCCGCCGACCGGGAGGACACCACGACATGTCGGGCGCGTTCGTCGCCGGAGGGCCGGCGTACCGACGCCGGTCCGGTGCGCGCTGATGCCGCAGCAGCTCAAGGTGCTCTCCGCGATCCTGCCGGTCTACGTCGTGTTCCTGCTGGTCTACGTCCTCGACCCGGGCGACTCGGACTACGCGGTGTCGCTCACCGCCCAGACCGCGAAGCCGGTGTACCTCGCGGTTTTGATCGGGATCGCGGCCGCGTTGCGCGGGTCCTCGTTGCGCGGCGGGAGCCGGTCGGTCGTGGCACTGCTCGGCGCGATCCGGCCGCTGCTCGCGTTCGCGGTCGTCGCCCAGGTGGCCGTCGTCGGCGCCGTCGCGCTGTACCGCGGGGCCGGGGTCACCTGGAGCCTGGTCGGGGTGGGCCTCGTCGCGCTGATCGCGCACGTCGTGCTCGCGGCGTGGCTCGGCGTGGTTCTGTCGGGGGGTCCCGCTACCTTCGCGCTCGTGGGTTTCTGGCTGGTGTGGCTGCTCCTCCCGGGTTGGCTCGGCCTCCCGGTGCTCACCCAGCTCAACGGGCAGTTCGCCGGCTGCTGCACCGGCGAGGAAACGTGGTACCGCCCGGCCGCGGCTGCCTCCGTCGCGGTCGCGCTCGGCCTGCTCGGCGGTGCGCTGGCCGCCGTCCACCAGGCCGGGCGTCCGGCCCGGTCCGTCGCGATCGCGGTCACGGTTCCCGTCGTGGTCGCGTCGGTCACCGCACTGCTTCTCCCGGACGCCCTGCGCGGCGCGACCGCGGGTCCCCGCCGGGACGACACCCGCTGTTTCGACGGCGACGTGCGCATCTGCCTGCGCCCCGAGCACGTGGACGCGTTGGCCGAGGTCGGGGTCGCGATGTCCGAACTGGAGCGCGCCTGGGCGCCCTACGGGGTGCGGATGCCCGGCACGGTCAGCGAGGCCGGCGGGCCGGGCCGGGTGCGTTTCCGGTGGGGGCCGGACCACGACGCGGAGCTGGTGCGGTTCACGCTGGCCGTGAACATGGTCCCGTCGCCGTCCGGGTGCTACCGGGAGCCGCTGCCGCCGGTGCACGACCGGCCCCTGGTCGCCGCCGTCGATCACGTCACCGCCTGGCTGCTGCTCAGCGGGGGCACGCCCCGGTGGTCGGCCGATGAGTCGATCGGCCCGGTCCTGACCGATCCGGCCAACCTCGACGAGGTGTTCGACGTGCTCGACCGGCCCGACGCCGACCAGGCCGCCTGGTACGCGAAGGAACTGGCGGCCATCGAGTCCTGTGGCGGCCGGGACGGGTGAGTCGCCGGGAAGGGCACGCGGAGCGGCGTCGCCATGCCTGATGCTGGTAACGGGCGGCAGAAGGAGATCGACAGTGAACGAGCCGGCGAACAACACCGCGTGGCGGGACAGGTTCGGCGACATCTGGGTACGCAGCGACGAGGCGGCGAAACAGCGGTCGGAGACGCTGGGCACCCTCGCGGACTTCCACTGGTGGTCGCTGTGCGAGGGGCCGGCGTGGGACGACCAGTTGAGGGGCAGCGTCGGGGTGGCCTCGCCCTGGTCGTCGGTGGAGATGCACGGGCCGCTGGAGGCGGCCGACAGTGGTCTGGTGCAGCGGGTGATCGACGCGCTCAACCGCGAGTTCGGTTAGGTCCGGTCCGGCCGTACCGGACCGGACCCCGGGGTCTAGTCGAAGGGCGGGAGTTCGGACGCGTCCCGGGCGAGCTGGGCCAGGTGGAGCCAGTCGCTGGGGGAGAGGTACTCGAACTCGCCGCGGAGGCGGTCCGAGCGCACGTCCACCACCCGCAGCGTGGCGGCCACCGGGTGGGAGCTGAACGGGTCGATCTCCAGGAACACGTCGCGGACGCCGGCCGGCAGCCGCAGCGCGTCGGACTCCACGGTGAGGTGGGCGGACAGCCCGCCGGGCGAGATGTCGAGCGTCGTGCCGTTGAACCGCACCGGTCGCTGCGGCCCGGGCGCACCGGCGCCGGCCAGGGCGGGCAGCGACACCGTCGTGCCGCGGATCGGGACGACGAGCGGCATGCGGTGCGCGTCCCGGCGCTGCCACGCGGGCGGGATCTTCGACATCTTGAGCGTGATCGTGCCCTCGTCGGCGTCGAGCGAGGCGATCGTGCGCATCACGCCGAACGGGGTGGGGATGCTGATCATGCCGCGCTGCGGCGGGGCTTCCGAGCCCATCACCAGCACCGGGATCTGCTCCTGGTCGCCGACCTCGGCCGCCGCGAGCGTCAGTAACTCGACGGCCTGGGCGGGGCCGGTGAGGATCAGCTGGGTGCCGGCGGGCAAGGGGATGGTCATCGAGATCTCCTCGTGGGGGTGGTGTCCTCCACTCTCCGGCCGGTTCGCGCCGTCAACCATGGTTTGGGGCAATTGGCACCTGAATTGCACCTGGGGTAGCAACCGGGGTGAGAACCTGGTCGCGAGCGTGCGGTAGGGTTATCCCGTCAACGCGACACCGTCGCGATGGCACTCGGGCTGTAGCGCAGCTTGGTAGCGCACTTGACTGGGGGTCAAGGGGTCGCAGGTTCAAATCCTGTCAGCCCGACAGTGTTTTAGCAGGTCAGAGCCCCGCTTTGCGGGGCTCTTTCTGGTCTCCGTGCGGCCCGGTTGGATTGTTGTTAGACGGATCGCCCGGCCGAGGGCGCCATTCCGCGACACTCGGTGTGGCCAGCATCACAAAGTGTGAGCATCCCGAGGCGCTGGGCGCTTATCGCGGCGCCAAGGCCAGTCGAGCCAACTACCGTCAGCCCGACCGAATCCGCTGCTTCACTGACCGACTCGAACTCATCCGCGTTCAGACGCAGATTGATTCGATGAGGACGCCCCGGTGAGCGGTGCCGCCGATCGCGGCCACGCTGAGGGGCCGGACCCGAGCCGCCCGCATTCTTCGTCGCTACCGGCTCAGCGTTCACTGTCGGCGCTGACGAGACCGTTGCCAGCTGCGATCAATCAACGGACGACGATTCGCGGTGCGGCGCGTCCACGCTGCTGGCCCGACCGCGCTCGGTCGAAGCAGCCACATCCGGGAACCGGATGTCTATCTTGCTCCAAGCAGGTGGCACGTGTCTGCCCTTGTTGGCGCTGCGGCGGCGCCGTCTGTCCGAACTGGCAACTAGCCGCCGCCCAGCAGCGGACCCGGAGTCAGGTGTTGTAGGTGCCGTCCCATGGATCGGTGAATACCAGTCGATCCGGATACAGCTCGACCCAGTCGCCCCATTCCGCCTCTGACTCGTCGATTAGGCCGAACGTAACGCCGTCGTGCACGACCCGGAACGGCCGGATTGCGATGTCGCCGTAGTCCGGGTCGGCAAGCTCATCGAGTAACTCCCGCAGGCGTTCCTCGGCTCGCCGGCGGAGTTCGCCGCGCAGGTAAGGGCCGATACCGATCAGCGCGATCTTCGAGTCGACGTGGTTGCCCGCATGATCGAACCGGTGCAGGTAGGCGTACCAGCGGACGCGTTCGCGACGCAGATCGAGCTCATCGTCGTCGTTTCGGCGCGCGCCGTGCACCACGGCGTAGAACTGGCCCTCGGCGAACCGGCCGATGGTGTCGGTTCTGTAGCCCGGCTCGCGAGCGATCGGGATGAGAGCGGGCACTGGCACCGCGTCAGGGTATCGGCCGCGGGAACCTCCAATTCCGCCCGCCGTGCGGCTGGGTCCTCAATTGCCGGACCGTGGCTGGGCTAGCCCGCCTCGCCGGGCCCACGAAACCCGCGGGGTTGGTTCTGCTCGTCAGTCGTGACCGCGCATGTTCGTGAGTTCTGACCGGATTCCGTCGATGATCTGCCGCCGCGGCCGCCCACCCGGTTTCGCCGGCGGCGACACCGCCGAGAGGACGTCCACTCCGCGTTCGTCAAATCGCCACGAGCCACGCATCACCCAGCGAACCAACGACTTCTGCAGCAGCGGGCTGCGAGGTCGAGCACTCACGACGACGAGCTATTCACAAACCTCTGTTTTCACAAGTGATTGTTTGTTGTATTGTCGGGTAGTGCCTGCACCTCTCGCCACAGCCGACCCTGACCTCGACGCCGCCTTCGCTGCCCTGGGCGACCCCGTGCGCCGCGCGCTGGTGAGCCGGCTCGCCCGCAGTGACGCCACGGTCGGTGAGCTCGCTGCACCGTTCGCCCTCACCCAGCAGGCGATCTCTCACCACGTCGGCGTGCTGCGGCGCAGCGGCCTGGTCGAACAGCGTCGCGAAGGCACTCGGCGCCCGTGCCGACTGCGCACCGAGCAGCTATCGCGACTCGGCACCTGGATCGACGAGCAGCGCCGCGCCTGGGAGGACCGACTCGATGTGCTCGAGCGACACCTCGCGGACGAGGAAGACGCCCGGTGACCACGAGCACGGAGCTCTCCGGCGACGAGCTGGTCGCCACCCGCCACCTCTCGGCGGACCCTGCACGCGTCTGGGCCGCCTTCACCGGCCCGGCGGCCATAACCGCGTTCTGGGGCGGGTCGCACGCCACCGTGCCACCCGGGTCGGTGACCGTCGACCTGCGTCCGGGCGGAGGGTTCTCCCTTGACACGCGCGGGCCGGACGGCGCGAACCGCCGGCTGCGGTTCGTCTACGTGGTCGTCGCAGCGCCGCACGAGCTGGTGTTCGACGAGCCGGTGACCGGCCTGCGCACGACCGTCACCCTCCGACCTGCTGCGGACGGCACGGACCTCACAGTCCGCCAGCGCCACCTGCCCCCGGAGCTACAGACGGCTCAGGCGGCAGACGGGCTCGCCTCGATCGTCGAGGCTCTCGCCACACATCTGCGGGACGGTCGCCCGACTCCAACCCACCGATGAGTCCACCCGGTCGCAGGAGCCTCCCGCCCTGCACGCGAAAGGGGATGCTGTATGAGCCAGAACATCGACACCGTCAACCGGTACCTCGACGGCTTCCGGACGTCAGACCACGAGCAGGTGCTCTCCTGTCTCACCGACGACATCACGTGGACCTTGTTCGGAGGGTTCCGGCTGCAGGGGAAGCAGGCCTATGACGCCGAGATCGAGAACCCAGCCTTCAAGGGGAGTCCGAAGCTCGACGTGATCCGACTCGTGGAACAGGACGATGTCGTGATGGGCGAGCTGTCGGGTGAGGGGCTGCGAGCAGACGGCTCGACCATGCGCATGATCATGGCTGAGACCTGGGTGATGGAGAACGGGTTGATCAAGGAGCGTCGCAGTTACGTCGTCGAGCTGAAGCAGAACGACTACCAGTAATCGACAGGCCGCACCCGTCGCTGTCGCCAGCGACAGCGATGGTGTCGCCACGTCGTCGGTGAGGAACTCCGGTGAGCGCCAACACGACCGCAGCGGCCAGCCGCAGGTCGCCATCGGTGACGAGAGGCTGCTTGAACAGCTGGAGCTCATCCGCTAGGGATCCGGTAACTCGTCCGGTGCGATGTGGTTCTCATCCACGGATCGTTCAACTCGCCGGTCCGGACCAGGTAACGGGCGACGTCGACGAGTTTGACGTTCGCGTTCTGTCTGACCCCTAAGGTCCTCCGGCATGCCCTCGGGTACTGCCACATGGCCGCTGATCGGCTACCGTCAAGCCGGGCGGCGTGGCTTTTGGGACGAGAGCACGCGTCGGCGCCGGTCGATGGGATCGCCTTCGATGGTCCGCACCTCGTACGACTCGAACGGGTCCTCGGATCCAGGGCTCACCGTTGTCGTGTCGCATCCGAGTGCCGACGCGGCGCGGATCGCCCTGACCGGCGCCCTGGACCGGACCGCGGCGCCGCTGCTGATCGAAACCGTCGAACACACCCTTGCGCCGGGCGGTCTGCGGTCGATCGTTCTCGACCTGACCGAAGTGCGGTTCCTTGACGTCGGTGGCGTGCGTGCCGTGACCTCGGCCCGGCGCTGCTGCGATGCGATGGGATGCTGGTTCGAGCTGGCCAACCCGTCGCCGTTCGTTCAGCGGGTCTTGCGGATCGCGGGTCAGTGGAGGGGTGCGACGGACGACGCCGGCCGGGATCCGGCGGGGCACCCGCACGACGACGGTCGACAGACGTCCCGCCTGGTTCCCGAGGCTCACGTGCTGCGCCGGTTCCACCGGAAAGCCGAGGAATCCGCCGGAGCGACCCGGGGCGACGACGCGTCACGCAACGATTGATCTGGGCCGACATGGCCTCCCCGCTGCCGGGGAGGCCATGTCTCGTGCGTCAGGCCGTCAGATAGCTCCGCACCTGGGTGAGGATCGAGGTGTCGGTGAGGTACCCGAGGTGGGTCTCGCAGGCCACGTAGGTGTTCGTCGCCCCGCTCAGCGCCGTGCTGGTGTACGGGAGGATGATCCCGTCGCAGGGCGAGTACCAGGTCCGGTACACGGTCGGGCCGGGTGTCTCGTCACCCGCGCTCAGCGTGTTGATGAACGACGACCCCGGATACATCTGCTGGCAGGTCGTGAACGCCAGGCACGACCCGGCCGACGTGGTTCCGTGGTTCGCGCCGGCCAGGGACGCCAACCGGCGGACGCTCGGCGCCCCACCCAGCTGTTTGATGTACCAGAGGCTGACCAGGCCGCCCATCGAGTGGTTCACGATGTCCACTTGCGACGCGCCGGTCTGCCGCTTGACGTTGGCGACGAACGTCGAGAGGCCCTGTGCGTTCGTGATGTTGTTGCCGTACGAGTTGTACTCGTAGGCGAAGAGCCGGCTGCTCGAGTAGCCACCGGCCCGGAAGATCGCCTGGGCCGTGGTCCAGTTCGACGCGCTGCCCGTGTAGCCGTGGACGAACACGACCGGGACGTCGGTGGCCGCGTGGGCCGGAGCGGTGGGTGCGAACGCGATCGCGGCCACCGCTGCCAGTAACAGGGTGAGTACTCTGCGCATAGGAACCTCCTCGTCGGGGTCCCCGAACTGTGACTCCTAGTGGTCAGGTAACGCGTCGGTAATATCGCCGGTTGTAGGGATATCGGTAGCCCCGGCGCAGCGTCAGGTAGCCGGGAGGTCGAACACCACCACCCGGCCGGCATGGGCGCGGAGGTACTCGGCCACGACCAAATGCTCGGGATGCGGCAGGTACGTCTCCAGTGCGTCGCGGTTCGGGAACCGGATCACCAGCGCCCACTCGAAGCCGTTCTCGAGCCCTTCCGGGCTGACGCTGGCGCCGCTGCGTGTCTCCCGGACGAACGGCAGCGGAGCGAGGTGGCGCTGCACCAGGGTGTTCGCCTCGGCGGAGGCGGCGGGCATACCCGCCCGCCATTCCACGAGCACGAGATGGATGATCTCGTCGGTCGGCGACATGGTGTCCTCCGGATGCCAGGGTGGTTTACGGCATTGATAGAGTAAGTCGTTAATGTCGTTTACGTGAATTTATGTCACTTTTTAGGGGTGGCAATGGGAAGGCGCACCTCGTCCCGGCTGTGGATAGCGGCCGCCTTGGCGCTCGCTGCCACCGTCTTCCGAGCCGAGCCCTCGGCGGCCGCGTGGGACGGATTTCTGCTCCAGACCGGCACGGTCTTCCGCGAGACCGGCGACAATTTCGACTTCTCACTGGCCGACTGGAACCGGGACGGACAGCCGGATCTCGCGGCCGTCAAGAAGAACGGCACGGACAGCGGGGCGACCGAGGTGTGGATCGCCAACGGGGCGTCCAACTTCCACAACCATCTCCTCGGCACCGCCGTCGACCTGCCGCCGACCGACAACACGTTCGATTTCTGCTTCGCCGACTGGGACCGGGACGGCTGGGTCGACCTCATCGCGCTGAAGAAGGCGGCGACCGGGACGCACAGCACCGAGGTCCACGTTCTGTCGGGGGCCTCCGGTTTCCGTCGCTTCGTCCTCCAGACCGGAACGCCCGTGCACGAGGGCGCGGATCTGTTCGAGTTCGGCACCACCGATTGGGACCGTGACGGGCGCCCGGACATCGTCGCGATCAAGAAGCTCCAGACCGGCACGAACAGCACCGAGGTCCATATTCTCTCGGCCGCGTCCAACTACCAGCAGTTCCTCGTGCAGACCGGGACGCCGCTGCACGAGACCGGCGAGAATTTCGACTTCGGCGTGGCGGACTGGGACGCCGATGGGCGCGGAGATCTCTTCGCGATCAAGAAGAGCCAGACGGGCACCAACAGCACCGAGGTGCACATCCTCTCCGGGGCCTCGAACTTCCAGGACTGGCTGGTCAAGACCGGAACCGCGCTGCACGAGACGGATTCCATCTTCGACTTCGGGGTGGCCGACTGGAATCGCGACGGACGGCCCGACGTGTTCGCCGTCAAGAAGAGCGGGACCGGGTCCAACCGTACGGAAGTGCACGTTCTCAACTAGGAGGGACCGATGAGGTATTCACTGCGGATCGCTGCCGTAGCGGCGATCGTGGCCGGGAGTCTCGGTGGGAACGCGCCGGCGTCGGCCGCCGCGCCCGTCGTCCGCCCCGCCGGGTGGGGCATCAACGACTTCACCGACTGGTTGGCCGATCGTGAGGAAGCCGCCCGCGAGTACATGGAGGCGCGGGGCCAGGTGCTGGAGGAACAGTTCCGCCGTGATCCGGTGGGTACGTGCATCGTGGCCGGGGTGGCCACCGGGGTGGACCCGGCGACCGCCACGACGTTCTGCGCGAGCATGGGTGTGGGCAGCGACGGTTTCCAGCCCTGAGCGCACGCCCTGGGCCGGCGTGGCCGGTCAGGGCGTGTGGATCTTGTCCACCTCGACGGTGAGCAGGACGCGCTGCTGCTCACCGCCGCCGCCGTAGTTGGGGTACGGGCGGCCGATGTACTTCTGGGAGAGGCCTTCCAGGTTCTCCCGGGCGCCCTCGGTCTCCACGGCGACGACGTTGCCGCGCAGTGCCCACGACCGCAGCGGCGCGGCCGGGTCCGCGACCCCGATCGCGACGCGTGAGTCGCGGCGGATGTTGCGTGCCTTCTGGTGGGTGTCGACGGTGTTGATGAGGACGTGCGTGCCGTCGGTGTCGGCCCAGGTCTGCGAGATCTGGGGCGAGCCGTCGGGCATCAGCGTGGTGACGAAGCAGATCGCTTTCCCGCGGAGGACCTCGAGCAGGGCGTCGGGAAGAGGCATGGCGGTCGCACCTTATTTCTTCTGATCGTTGTACAGGAGATCGATGACCGTCTCGTCCGGTGCGTCGCCGGAGAGGTCGGCGTGGCGCAGGCCGGCCAGGACGACGACGAGAGCGCGCCGCCAGAGCTGTGGGGCCGACGAGCGGCTCGCGTCGAGCACGCTGCCCACCATCACGTGGGCGGCGGCGAAGTCGGCCGGGGTGGCACCGGCGGGGAGCTGCCCGGCGCGGACGGCGCGGTCGATGAGGCCCGCGACGAGCGGGGTCATGCGGTCGTGGGCGCGCCGCACCGACTCGGTGGCCTGGTTCCGGCTCCGGAGGAGCTCACCGAGCCCGCGGCTCTGCGCCTCCAGTTCGAGCTGACGCTCGAGGAACCAGGTGATCCCGGCCCAGGCGTCGTCGTGGCGCGCGGCCTGTTCGGCCAGCTCGATGACGGTGTCGATGTGCTGGCTGAACAGCGCGTCGAGCAGGTCCTGACGCTGGGGGAAGCGCCGGTACATCGTGCCCATCCCGGTGCCGGCGGCGCGGGCGATGTCCTCGTACGCGACGTCCAGGCCCTCGGTGGCCATCAGGTCGTACGCGGCGTGGAGGAGCAGCTGGCGGTTGCGCTCGGCGTCGCGGCGCAGCGGCGGTTTCGGGTCGGACACGTCAGCCAGGCTAGCTAAGTGGAAGAGGAATTCCAAGTTGAATTAGTCTTCCACTTACCGGGTACGGTGGCGCCACACCGATCACGGGAGTTCTCATGACGTCCTACCTCCACGACGACGCGGTCGAGCCGTTCACGATCGCGATCGCCGACGCCGACCTCGACGACCTGCGCCGACGGCTGGCCGCCACCCGGTGGCCGGACCGCGAAACCGACGCCGGGCAGGGCCCGCCGCTGGACCGCATCCGGGCGCTCTGCGACCACTGGGCCACCACGTACGACTGGCGACGCACCGAGCGGGACCTCAACACGCTCGGCTCGTTCCGCACGGTGCTCGACGGCGTCGGCGTCCACTTCCTCCACGTCCGCTCGCCCGAGCCGGACGCGGCGCCGCTGCTGCTGTGTCACGGCTGGCCCGGCTCCGTGCTCGAGTTCCGGGAGCTGATCGGCCCGCTGACCGATCCGGTCGCGCACGGCGGCAACGCCGAGGACGCGTTCCACGTCGTGATCCCGTCGATGCCGGGTTTCGGGTTCTCTGACCGGCCGACCGGCCCCGGCTGGAACGTCCACCGGATCGCCGACGCGTGGATCGCGCTGATGCGGCGGCTCGGGTACGAGCGCTGGTTCGCCCAGGGCGGCGACTGGGGTTCCGCCGTGGTTGAACGGATCTCCCGCGCGGCGCCGGAGCGGTGCCGCGGCGTGCACTTCAACCTGCCGCTGGTGTTCCCGGATCCGCAGGAGATGAGCGAGGCCACCGAGGAGGAGCAGCGGATGCTGGCGCGGGCGCAGCGCTACCAGAGCGAGCTCGACGGGTACGCCCGGGAGCAGGCCACCCGCCCGCAGACGATCGGCTACGCGCTCGCGGACTCGCCGGCCGGGCTCGCGGCCTGGATCTACACGCTCTTCCAGGACGTCACCGACAGCGACGGCGACCCGGAGAAGGTCGTCGACCGCGACGTGATCCTCGACGACGTCATGCTCTACTGGCTGCCCAACGCGGCCGCCTCGTCCGCGCGTCTGTACTGGGAGGACCGGCGGAGCCGTCCGGCCGGTCCGGTCGAACCGAATCCGGTGCCCGCGGGCTTCAGCATCTTTCCCGGCGAGGCCGTGCAGGCGTCCCGCCGCTGGATCGAACGCCGCTACCCGGCCGTGGTGCACTACGAGCAGCTCACCCGCGGTGGGCACTTCGCCGCGCTGGAGCAGCCCCGGGTGCTCACGGATCAGCTCCGGGCGACCTTCCGCGCGCTACGGGCCACGCCGTGACGGCTCAGCGGTTGCCGGTCTCGTGCTCCCAGAGCGCCGCGGCGAGCGAGGCGACCGCCCGGTCCCGGTGGCGGCGGTAGGTGTTGAACGAGAGGTGCAACTCGGCCGCGAGACGTTCCTGGGCGACGGTCGGCCGCAGGAACGTCCGGGTCATCACCTCGCTCGCGTCCGCCGGCAGGGACTCGATTGCCGTCTCGATCATCCGCCGGAGAACCTCGGCGGGCGTCCGGCCGGCGCCCGTGCTCCGCCGGATCATGCGTGCGCGCAGCAGTGGGTTCGCGAGGAACTGGTCCGGGGCGTGCAGGGTGCGCACGGCGGAACGCACGGCGTCGTCGAACTCGGGCCGGGTCAGGACGGGTTCGTCGATGCTCCGCGCGGCGGGGCGGGCCGGCAACCCCAGCTGGCGGGCGTGGAGCACCTCGGTCCACTCCGGAATGCCGGCCCGTCGCCAGTCGTGGGCGTACACCGGGTAGCGCGAGCCGCCGATCGGGAACTCGGCCTCGGGGGCCGCCCAGAAGTCGAGGAACTCCATCGTGGGCGTCCAGCGGTCGGCGTCCTCGAGCGCGGCGACGAAAGTCCACGCCGTGTCGTCGCGGAGCTGGATGATGTCCAGCATCTGGCAGGCGACGAACAGGGTCAGCGACGGGGAGGGACGCTGGCCCTGCTCGCGATCGAGGAAGAACCGCCAGACCCGGACCCGTTCGCCGGAGCGGGGCCCGCCGAGTTTCGACGCGTAGCGCCACAGCGCGTCCACCCCCGGATCGACGCCGAGGTCGGCCTCGGTCACCTCGAGGCAGGCGGTGTAGCCGCACAGCTCGCCGGTGGCGGTGCGGAAGGCCCGGAACGCCTCGGGACGGCGGTCCATCCAGTACGCCGCCAGCTCGGCCTGCTCGGCGCCCTGCCAGGCGGCGGTCATCGTGACGACGGGTGCCCGGTCGTCCTCCGTCAGCGGGTCGGCGTACGTCCCCATCGGTGGCGCCAGTGCGCTCAGCGCCTCCAGCCCGGAACGGGCCCCGTTGAGAACGACCGTCCGCATGAGCAGTTGCAGTCGGTCGCGTTCGCCGGGCAGCGCCCTGACCTGATGGGGGAACGCGGCGAGCTTGCGGTGGTACAGGTCGGCGTACCGTTCGGGGTCCCGCCAGCGCAGGTCGGCCTCGAGGACCTCGCGGACCGCGTCGTGGGGGTGCAGCCCGTGCGGGCTCTCGTCGACGAACGGCCGGCTGCGCAACCAGGCGAACACCTCGCCGACGTCGCCGCCGATCATCGTGCGCAGGAGGTCCTCGGTCGTGACCGGCGCGTGCGCGCACACCTCCAGCGCGGCCCGGTGCCGCGGGCTCGGAGCGTCGCCGACGATGCGCTCGATCAGCGCGCCCACCACGTCGGGGACGTCACCGAGGGCGCGTGGCTCGGCTCCCCGGCGCACCGCGTCGATCAGCAGGGACAGCGTGAGCGGATGGCCGCGGCTGATCGTCAGCAGCCGGTCCCGGGCGTCGGACGGTAACCCCTGAGCGGTGAGCCAGGCGTGCCCGTCCTCGCGGGGCAGGTTGCCCAGCGTAACGATCCGCAGCAGCGCACGCCAGGCCGGGTCGGCACGCCAGCGTGGCCCCGGGCCCTCCCGTCCGGCGATCACCACCAGACAGTCCGACGGCAGCGCGGGCAGATATGTGTCGCGGACCCAGTCGTCGACGGGGTCGAGCAACTCGTAGGTGTCGATCAGCAGCACCGCTCGCTCGGCCCCGGTCAGCGTGGGCAGCGTCGCTGCTCCGAGCGCCAGGTGCCGGGCGTCGACCCGGATCGGCGTGCGTCCCCGCTCCGCGGCCAGGTGCGCGAACACGGCGAGCAGGGCGCTCTTGCCGACCCCGCCCGGACCGTACACGAAGATCACGCCCGATGCGTCGAGCGCGGCCCGGAACGCCGCGATCTCCGCGTCCCGGCCCACGAACGACTGTCGCCGCAGCTCCTCCAGTTCCTCACCGAGCGTCGCCATGCCGACGATCCTAGGGCGGCGAACAAGGGCAGCAGGTGGGCACCGGATGGGCAGGCGACCAACCGACCACCTCGCCACGATGGGGGTTCCGCCATCGAAGGAGGCACATGACCGGCACGACCGCACCCGACTTCCCCAGCAACTGGGGACGGTGGGGTGACGACGACGAGTTGGGCGCCGTCAACCTCATCACCGACGAGGCCAGGGCCCGGGGCGCCGCGGAGGCCCGCACCGGGATCACGGTGTCGCTGGCCCGGGTGACCACCCCGTTCCCGTTGACCGGCGGCCCGATGGGAGCCACCACGGCGTCGACGACCGCGGTGCAGACCGCGATGCTGTTCACCGGGTTCGGGGCCCCGGCCATGGCCGAGGTGATGATCGTGACCACCCACCACGCCGAAGTGACCCATTTGGACGGCATGGGCCACTGGGTCGCGGGCGGCCAGGTCTACCCCGGCGTCGACGTGGCCGACAGTGTGGGGCCCACGGGTGTCCGGCACGGCGCCGCGGACGTCTACGCCGAGGGCATCCTGACCCGCGGCGTCCTGCTCGACCTGGCCCCCGGCGGCCGCCTGGCCCCGGCGCACCCGGTGACCGGCGCCGACCTCGACGCGGCGGCGGCCCGCGGTGGCGTCGAGGTGCTGCCGGGCGACGCGATCGTGGTGCGCGGCGGCTGGGACCGGGTCAACGGCAGCGACGAGCCCGAACCCGGAATGACCGCCGACGCGATCCGCTGGATGCACGAGCACGGCGTCGCCGTGTACGCCGGCGACATCGGCGACGCGCGCCCGCCGCTCCCGAACGAGGTCCCCGGCGCACTGCACTTCCTCGCGCTGGGCCGGCTGGCCATCCCGCTCGTCGACGCCGCCGAGCCGGAAGCGCTGGCGGCGATGTGCGAACGCCTGGGCCGCTGGACGTTCCAGCTCGTGCTCGCGGTGCCACGCATCGCCGGCACCACCGGCCTGCCGGTGAACCCGATCGCGGTCTTCTGACGCGGGTGGCCGTCGTGGTCAGAACTTGCTGAAGACCTTCTCGGCGACGAGTTCACCGATCGCGATGTTCTGGGAGCTGGCTGCGCCCCCGTTGGCCGCGGTCGTGTAGACGTCGAGGTAGACGTTGAGCTCGCGGACGAACAGGTGCCCCGACGGGGTCTTGTAGGCCGCGTCGCTGAGCCCGTCGACGTCCTCGGCGCCGGGCTCCCGCTTCTCGAAGTCGTCGGCGGACGTCGGCGAGATGAACAGGGTGAGCTCACCCTGCTCGAGCTCCCACCGGCAGAACCGGTCGGGTCCCTCGGCCGATCGCGACCGGTCGATCCGGGTGATCTCCCGCCGGGTGACCTCGTTGACGTCGGCCGGCGTCAGCAGCGTGCACGGGTTCGGCAGGTTGCCGTTCGCGTCGAAGGCGCCACTGCTGACCGGCTCGGTGTAGGTCTCGTCCGGGACCGGGTCGGTGGAGATCGTGATGCCGCCGCACCCGGTGAGGGCGAACAGCCCGGCGACGGCGGCGACGGCGATGGCGAGACGGGGGCGTCCGGCGGTCATCGTGGGTACTCCTCGGGAGGGGATGGTCCGGGCGATGCCGCCGGCCTACGCACAGGGTCGGCGATGACGGCGCCGGGCACGATCAGCGCAACGACGGTCGGACCGTGCGCCCGGCAACAGACGTCCCCGGCGCCACCGGCTCAGGAACGGGCGGCCTTCTCGAGGAACGTCGCGGTGAGATCGGGCTCGGCCGCGGACGAGCCGGCGGACCGCGTCGGTACCGATCGCCCCGGTCCCGGTCGGAGCAGGCCGAGCTGAGCGAAATCGACCAGGTACTTCCGGATCAGATCGGCGGTCACCGGCGGGATCTCTCCGTCCACTCCGAGCCGGGCCTTCCGGACCGCCTCCCGGAAGTGGTCGGCGGAGATCGCCGGGGCATCGACCGCTCGGTTGGTGGCGGCGAACGCGGGCAGCAGGGGAAGCAGCGACTGTTGCCGGCGTTTCCGGGGCAGGCCGCGCAGCGCGGCCTCGAAGCGTTCCAGCCACTCGTCGTAGTCGTCGATGCGGGTGATCGGGTACCCGGCCTCGACGAGCCAGTCGACCTCGGTGTCGAGCGACGGCACGGCCGCCGGTGGGCTCGTCACGTGGTAGGTCTCGAACCCGGGCGCCGGGCCGGCGCCGAGCGCGGCGACGCACTCGGCCACGAAGTCCACCGGCAGGCCGCCGTAGTGCGCGGGCGTGTTCAGCCGGGGGAACGATCGCGGAGCCAGCCCGGTGGTGGCCACGCTCAGCAGCAGGCGGGTGAACAGGTCGGGGACGTTCAGCTGCCCGCGGTACCGGGTGTGGGCCAGCACGAGCCCGGGCCGGAACGTCGTCACCGGCAGCCCGAACGTGTCGTGCGCCTCGCGCAGCAGCACCTCCCCGGCCCACTTGCTGGTGGTGTAGCCGTTCGCGTACCCCTCGTCCAGGCGGCGGACCGGATCGGTGACGCGGACGTCGGCCGTCTCCGGCGCGGAGCCGGTCACCACGCCGATCGTGGAGACGTACGTGACCGGTTTGAGCTTCCCGGTCACCGCGAGCCGGATCACCTCCGCCGTTCCCAGCACGTTGGGCGCGAACAGCTGGGAGTACGGAAGCACGTGGTTGACGAGCGCACCGGCGTGCACGACGACGTCGACCGTCGCGGCCAGTTCCCGCCAGACACCGGGTTCGAGCCCGAACCGGGGCTCGCCGAGATCACCGGCGACGACCGTCAGGGTGGCGTCGGCGTACTCCCGGTACGCCCGGGCCGCGTCGGAGCCGTCCGGGCCGAACGCGGCGTCCAGCCGGGCCCGGGCGGCCGCGTCGTCGCTGCCCCGGACCACGCAGACGAGCTCGCCCCCGATCGGGCCGAGCCGGCGTAGCCACTCGAGCGCGACGAAGCGACCGAGGTAGCCGTTCGCGCCGGTCAGCAACACGGTGCGCGGCGCGTCGGCCGGCCGCGGCAGCGTGCTCGCGGCATCCGGTTCGGCGGGGCCGAGGAACCGGTCCAGGGTCAGCTCGCCGGCCCGCACCTCGGTGGCCGCCGCCCCGTGCACGGTGCCGGCGGTGGGGCGTCCGCCGCCGGTCCCGAGCTGCCGCTCGACGTACGCCGCGAGCCCGCGCAGGTCGTTGACCGGGCTGATGATCTCGGCCACCGGGACGGGGAACCCGTACACCTCGCCCAACAGGGCCGAGAGGCGGACGGCCGACACCGAGTCACCACCGAGGTCGACGAACCGGGCCGCGGGGTCTAGGTCGTCGGCCGGCGCGCTCAGGACCGCGCGTGCGGCGGTCGTGACGGTGTCGAGGGCCGGCTGCCGGGTGCCGGTGCCGCGCAGCCGCCGGAGCTCGTCCGACTCGTGCCGTGCGAGTTCCTCGTAGCGGCGCTCGAGCCGTTCGCCGTAGCGCTCCTGCAGCGCCGGGCGGACGAGTTTGCGGACCCCGGACAGCAGCCCGTTCGCGGTCGTGAACGGCTCGGTCTCGACCAGGAAGTCCCGGGGGACCTCGTAGCCCTCGAGCCCTTCGGCCCTGGCCGTCCGACGCAGCGAGTCCCGCACCAGCCGGGCCACCTGCTCCGGGTCGCCCCCGGTCCGGGTCAGCACCTCGGCGGTGGGCACGACGACCGCGAGCACGGACGAGCGCTCGCTGTTGCCGTAGACGTAGATCTGCTCGATCACCGGCCCGCCCGCGAACAGCGCCTCCAGGTGGGCGATCGCCACGAACTCGCCCTGGGACAGCTTCAGCAGGTTCTTGCGGCGGTCCAGATAGACCAGTTCGTCCGGTCCGACCTCGGCGACGATGTCGCCGGTGCGGAAGAACCCGTCCCCGGTGAGTACCTCCGCGGTCGCGTCGGGACGCTGGTAGTACCCCGCGAAGAGCGTGGCCGACCGGATCAGCAGCTCTCCCCGCGGATGGGGCTGGTCGGTGCGGAAGTAGTGCAGATCGGGGACGTCCTCGAGGCGGTAGTCGAGCACGTGCTCACGCATCACCCGGCCGTCGAAGAGCACCGCGCCGGCCTCGGTCGAGGCGTACCCGTCGGACAGCGTGACCCGCAGCACCGACGCGAGGAGCGTCGCCAGCGTCGCGGACAGCGGTGCCGAGCCGCAGACGGCCCACAGGACGCGCCCGCCGAGCACGTCCTCGCGGATCGCGCGCCCGGCCTCGGACTCGTCGGCGCGGTCGGCCAGCAGCTGGTACTGCTGGGAGATCGCCTCGGCGATGCGTGGGACGAGCAGGAGAACGGTCGGCCGGACGAGCGCGAGGTCCTCGAACAGCGTCGAGAGGTCGCTGCGGCCCACGAAGTACGTCGTTCCGCCCCGCGCCAGCGTGCTGAACAGCACGGCCCGGCCGGCGAGATGGCTCATCGGCAGGAATCCGACGTCGATCAGGGGGAGACCGGGGCGCTCCGGGAAGAAGCCGCGCCAGAGTTCGGCGATCAGTCGCGCGGTGTACATCGCGCCCTTGGGTGAACCGGTCGTCCCCGACGTGTAGATCACCAGGGCGAGCCGATCCTCGTCGGCCGGTGGGGACGGCGCGGGCGGGAGAGCGGCGCCCCGGCCGAGCACCTCCGGCAGCGTCTCGACGACGACGCCGTGGCCCGAGCCGGCCAGACGGTCGCGTACCGCGTCGATCCGGTCCCGCTCGTCGTCCACGTCCGGGTGGTGGCCGAAGACCACCAGCCGCCGCAGCGACGTACCCGACGCGACGATGTCCGCCGCGGTGTCCAGGTGTTCCACGTCGACGGCCAGCACCCGGGGCGTCGTCTCGTGCACGAGCGGCAGCAACTGGCCGGGGGCCGATCCTCCCGGTAACGGGACGCCCACGGCGCCGACCCGGATGAGCGCGAGTTCGACGGTGGCGTAGTCACCGCCGGTGGAGCCCAGCGTCGCGACGACCTCGCCGGCCCGGATCGGCTCGTGCTCGTCGTGGTGCCAGGCCGCGGCCAGCGCACCGGCCCGGCGCCAGAGCTCGCCGTAGCTGACCGTGTCGAAGTGGGGCAGCAGGCGCCGGACGGTCCGGCCGGTCACCCTGTCACGCACGGGTTCGGTCGCGCGCTCGCCGTAGGCCGGCCGCTCCGCGTAGCCGTCCATCACCGTGGCGACGACGGCGTCGAGCGACCGCCCCGGTTGCCGGACGACCGCGGTGACGTGGTCGTCCGGGAGGGCCGCGGCGAACTGTTCGTCGCGCTCCAGCAGAAGGGCCCGTCGCGCGGCGACGTCACCCGGGTCGGTAAGGCTCATCAAGTTACCTCGACGGCTGATCGCCGCGGTCGGAGTGGACGGTGGGACACGTCGCCGTACCGGCGGGGACGGTTCGACGGAGTCTTCGTGGGCCGATGACTCGACCAGCGCGGCGCCGCTATCCGTAGTAGGGCTGCGGCTG
Organism: Cryptosporangium japonicum; assembly: GCF_039524755.1. Classification (NCBI taxonomy): domain Bacteria; kingdom Bacillati; phylum Actinomycetota; class Actinomycetes; order Cryptosporangiales; family Cryptosporangiaceae; genus Cryptosporangium; species Cryptosporangium japonicum. The sequence continues at coordinate 115,665 of NZ_BAAAGX010000028.1, read as the reverse complement.
CGTCGGATCGGCGGGAACGACGTCGATGCGGGCGTCGGCGAGAAGGTCGTCGACGGCGGCGGCGTCGGCTCCGATCCCGGCCCAGTGCGGGTCGACGTCGTGCGCCAGGCACCAGGCCCGGTCCGCGGGCCAGACGAACGCGGGTTCCGGCCGGTCACCCCACTCGTCCCACCGGCCGCGGAGCAGGAAGTAGGACCGCTCCGGCACGACGATCCTGGGGCCGCCGAGGTCCACCCCCCACCCTTCCCAGACGCAGAAGTACCAGTCGTCCGGCGTCCCGGTGTGCCGGCTCAGGACGTCCAGGGCCGTCGCCACCTGGTCGTGCTCCGGTTCGTCGTCCACCTCGACGTCGTTCTCGCTCTGTCCGTCCCAGGCCGGGTCGGGCAGCAGCCGAAGCCGGGCGTACGCGGCGAACCCCCCGGGGCCGAACCCGACCAGCTGCTGCCAGGGCAGCCCGCTGCTGAGGATCCAGTTGGCTGCTTTCCGGTCCGTGCACCGTCGCAGGGTCATCCGTGGGTCACCCCCGGGACGGGCAGGTCGAGGGTGCCGGTGTGGGTGACCTCGGCGGCGATGTCGCGCAGCTTGCGGTTCTGGTGCTGACTGGCGATGCGCAGCAGGTCGAAGGCCTGGTCCTGGGTGACCTTGTGCTGGTGCATGAGGATGCCGACGGCCGTGCCGATCTCGCGGTTGGTCCGCAGGCCCCGGGCGAGGCTGACCGCGTTGTCGCGGTACCTGGCGGCGGTCACGGCGAGCGCGCCGGCGGTGGCGATCAGGCCGCCGACGTCGAGTTGCTGCTCGTCGAAGCCGTCGGGGCGGCGTCCGTACAGGTTCAGGGAGCCGGTGGTGCCGTCGGGCTCCTCGAGGGTGAGCCGGTAGGACAGGACGCTGCCGATGCCGCATTCGTCGGCGGCGCGGCGCGCGAACTCCGGCCACCGGGTGTCCTGGCCGGTGTCCGGAATGTGGGCGACGGTGTGTTTGCGGGCGGCGTCGAGGCAGGGGCCGGACTGCAGCTGGTACTGCAGGTGATCGGCTCGGCGGGCGAGGTCGTCGGTGGCCGCGGCGGTTCGGAAGCGTTCCCCGGTGACCAGCGTGATGCTCGCCCAGCCGGCGCCCGGCAGCTGGGCGACCGCGACCTGGGTGACCGCGTCGAGCACGGTGTCGGCCGCCTCGTGGTTGACCAGTTCGAGGACCCGGTCGAACGACTCGGCCAGCTCGAGCAACTGTCGCGAGGAGCCCGGGCGGCCGGTGAACGGCGAGGAACCATCGAGCGCCATCGGTGCCCTTTCGCGTCCGTGAGGTCGGCCGCGCGGAAGGGAAGTCGCGGCCGAGATGATCGGTACCAAACGTGCCCGCAACTGACTTATCGACCCCGTGAACGTACCCACGACCGGCACCCCCGGCAAGTCGGACCCGACGCCCCGCGAACTGTCGCGAAACCGTCATGTGGTCGCCGGGAGACCTCCACGCTCCGCTCCGAGGATGGACACGACCGGCGCGGAGGGACACGTCAGCACCGACGTCGGCATCCCGGAAGGAGAACTGTCCATGACCATCACCGGAATCGTCAGTGCCGTGGGAATCGGGCTCCTCGTCGGGGCGCTCGGCCGGCTCGTCGTGCCCGGCCGGCAGCGCATACCGCTGTGGCTGACGCTGGTCATCGGTATCGCTGCCGCGCTGCTCGGCACGATCGTCGTCCGGCTGGCCGGCGTGAGCACGGCCGGTTTCAGCGGGGTGGAGCTCGTCGCCCAGGTCGCGCTCGCGGCTCTCGGCGTGGGGCTGGTCGCGGCGGGTTCCGGCCGCTCGGCGCGGACGCGCTGAGCCGCGGCGTGGTGCCGCTGAGCGGGCGGGTCGCCACCGGCGGGGCAGGGCCGCGGCCGGCGTGATCGCGGCGCCCGCGACGTGGGCAACATGATCCGCGTCGTGCACCGGCGGCCGCCCCGCCGGTGGTGCGGTACCAGCACCGCCGCACCGGCTCGCGGGTCAGCGGCGGAACCGGCTGAGCCACTCGCCGGCCGCTCGGAGCGGGCCGCGGCCGGAACCGGTGCCGGCCCGATCGTGTCGGCGACGAGTGTCCGGAGGGCGTCCGGTGCCCGGCGGAACAGGGCCTCGTCGGGGCCGAGCGCCCCGGTGGGCGCGGAGAGGCTCCACATGACGTAGTCCTCGTCCGCGGACAGCCCGGCGTCGGCGGGCTTCGACCGGAACTGGACGACGCCGAGGGCCAGGCCGAACCCGCGCCGGTCGGTGACCGGGCAGAAGCCGTCCCACAGCGGCGCGGGCAGGTCGTCCTCCACGCGCCCCATCGCGCCGCGCCCGCGTCAGGCCCGGGTGTCCCGGTCGCGGATGATCATCTCGACCTCCTCGTCGCGGAGCCGCGCCTGGTGGACGGCGTCCAGCGCGCTCCTCCGGTCTCGTTCCCACGATATCCGGAGCCGACGCCGGCCCGATCGATCCCGGCTCGTTCCGACGGGAGCCGGGACGGGAAAAGTCGCTTCGTTCCCGCGTGGGCGGCTGGTTCGATGGGTCGATGCTGAGTGGACGCGTGATCGGGCTGCGTGCCCTGCGCCGGGCCGACGTCGAGGCGTTGTACGAGATGGACGCGGACGCCGAGAACGCCGCGCTCGGTGACGACCATCCGTTCCGGCCGCAGAGCCTGGCCGGGAAGCAGGCCGACTTCGACCGGCGGGAAGCCGAGCCCAAGCCGGAGTCGGCCTTCTTCGCCGTCCAGCGGCTGGACGACCCGGACGGTGCGGCGATCGGCCGGGTGGGCCTCTGGGGCATCGACGAGTTCAACCGCACCGCGCACATCGGCATCGGTCTGCTCGCGTCCGTGCGCGGCCAGGGCGTCGGGCGGGACGCGATCGAGGTGATCTGCCGGTACGGCTTCGTGTTCCGCGGGCTCGAACGGCTCCAGATCGACACGCTCGACGTCAACGCCCCGATGCGTGCCACCGCGCTGGGCTGCGGTTTCGTCGAAGAGGGCCGGGCCCGCAGCGCCGCCTGGTACCTCGGCCGCCGGGCCGACGAGATGATCTACGGCCAACTCGCCGACGAATGGCGCAGCCGCCGCAGCTGACGCTCGACCTTGGTCGACGACCGAGCGACGAAAGCCCGCTGAGGGACGGGCCACCGGGGCGCTTGCCTGGACCCATGACCGCACCCGAACCGGGTCCCGGCCCGACGCCGGTCGCGGCCCGTGCACTCGGACCCGACCTGGCCCGCGGCGCCATGCTGCTGTGCATCGCGCTGGCCAACTCGCACTACTTCCTCCGCGGCCCGGCCGTGCTCGGCGGCTACCCCCGCGGTGGCTCGGAGCTCGACGCCGCGGTCGTCTGGCTGCTCACGACGTTCGTCGACGGCCGGGCGTTTCCGCTGTTCGGCTTGTTGTTCGGCTACGGCGTGGCCCGGATCGCCGACCGGCAGGCGCACCGTGGCCCACGCCGGGTGCGCCGGCTGCTGTGGCGGCGCGCCCTCGGGTTGATCGGCGTCGGTTTCCTGCACGCCGTGCTGCTCTACGTCGGCGACATCCTCGCCGCGTACGGGGTGCTGCTGCTGGTCGGGGCGTGGCTGGTGCGCTGGCCGGACCGTCGGCTGCTGGTGCTCGCGGGCCTGTTCTTCGCGCTCGGCGCACTGCCCGGCGGCGACTCGATGACGATCGACGCCGACCCGCCCGGCGTCGAGATGCTGCCACCCGACCTGATGACGATGCTCGTCAGGCGGCCGCCGGTATCGGTGTTCGTGGCGGTGCTCGGGCCGATCGGGTTCCTGTGCCCGTTCGCGCTCGGCCTGTGGGCGGGGCGCCGCCGGATCCTGGAGCGGCCGGAACGCCATCGCGTCCTGCTGCGCGCGGTGGCGGTGGGCGGGTTGGGCGTCGCGGTGGCCGGTGCCCAGCCGATCGCGTTGGTGCTGGCCGGCCTGGTCGACGTGCCCGGCCGCGACGTGCTGGAGCTGATCGGCCCGCTCCACGACGCGACCGGCGTGCCGGGCGGCTGCGGCTACGCCGCCCTGGTGTCGCTGGTCGCGCTGCGGTTCGCCGATCGCCGGGGCCCCCTGGTGGAGGCGATCGCCGCCACCGGGCAGCGCTCGATGACGTGTTACCTGGCCCAGTCGCCGGTCTGGACCGTGACGTTCGCGCCGTTCCTGCTCGACCTGTCCGGCACGCTGACCGTCGCCGGCACCGCGCTGCTCGCGGCGTCGACGTGGCTGGTCACGGTGGTGCTGGCCGACGCGATGCGACGGCGCGGGACGCCCGGGCCGTTCGAGGTGCTCCTCCGGCGCATCACCTACGGATTTGTATCGAGGTCTTGACACAAAATGCTCTCCTTGTATCAAGTACTCGATACAAGGAGCCCGATGGTCACGCCCTTACTCGACCCCACCGACGCGGTGGGACGCACGGCCCGCCGGGTGCTGGCCGGCCGCGTCGGCGGGCTGGTTCTCGGCCTCGCGGCCGGCGCCACCCTGGCGAGCGGCCCGTCCTCCTGGCTGGGGCTCGGGCTGGCGCTGGCCGCACCGGCGTTCGCGAGCTGCCTGCTCGCCGGCGTGCTGGTGGGGGAGCTGCTCGCGGTGGGGCCGCGCCCGGCGGTCCGCACGGCCGCGCTGGAGGTGCGCCGCGTCCGGTCGTACCTGCCGCCGGTGATGACGCGGGTCGTCGCCGGTGCGCTGGTGGCGCTCGACGTCGGGCTCGTCCTCGCCGTCCTGGCCGGGAGCGCCGACGACCAGGGGCGCCCGGGCCGTGCGCTCACGCTGAGCTGCGGCGACGTCTCGGCGTGGGTGTCGCCGTGGCCGGGCCTGTTCTACGCCCTGCCGATCGCGGTCGTGGTGCACGCCGCGCTCGCTCTCGCCGCGGTCGCGCTGCGGCGCCTCGTGCGGCGTCCCCGCCCCGGCAGCCACCCCGACGACCGGGGCGCCGACGACCGGGTGCGTGCCGCGTCGGCCCGCGCCGTCACCGCGGCGGTCGGCGTGCTCGTCGCCGCGCCGCTGGCCGGCACCACGCTGATCGCCTCGGGCCGGCTCCTCTCGCTCGCCGGTCAGCCGTGCGCCCCGGTCTGGCTGCCGGTCACCGGCTGGGCGAGCGCGGCGGTCGCCGCGGTCGCGACCGTGCTCACCGGCGTTTTCGTGGCGACGCTCGTCGTGCCCCGGGGTGGGCGCCGGTGATCGGGCGGCTGACCGTCGACACGACCGACCCGGTCCCTCCGTACGAGCAGATCCGCCGCCAGCTCGCCGACCTGATCCGGCACGGCGTGCTCACTCCGGGCACGCGGCTGCCTCCGCTGCGCCAGCTCGCCTCGGATCTCGGCCTGGCCGCCGGGACGGTCGCCCGGGCCTACCGGGAGCTCGAGTCCGCCGCGCTGGTGACCTCGCGCCGGGGTGGCGGCACCCGGGTGGCCGAGGCACCGGCGTCCAGCACCCCGGCGGAGCGCGACGAACTGCTGGCGATCTCCGCGGCCGGGTACGTCGCCGCCGCGCGGCGGCTCGGGGCCGACGACGACACGCTGCTCGCCGCGGTGCGCCGGGCCGCGCGGGCCGAGCCAGGATGAGGGCATGCGCCGCCGGATCAGCGTCGACGGACCAGGGCTCCCCGACGAGGTCTGGGACCGTTACACGCGACCGGGCCGGTGGCCGGAATGGTCACCGCAGATCCGCTCGGTCGAGTACGGTGCCGAGCGCGTCACGCCCGGCACCGGCGGCACGGTCCGCGGCCCGGCCGGGCTCCCGGTGCGGTTCCGGATCCTCGAGGTCGACCCGGCCGGCCCGCGGCGCTCCTGGTCCTGGACGGCGTCCGCGGCCGGGGTGCGGCTGACCCTGCACCACACCGTCGAACCGACCGCCACCGGCACCCGCACCGGCCTGCTCGTCGACGGACCGGCCGCGGTGGTGCTCGGCTACCTCCCGGTCGCCCGCTGGGCCCTGCGGCGCCTGGTCCGCTGACGAGTCCGGGCCTCAGACGAACGGCCACCCCGACGGCTGTCCCACCGCGATCCGCCCGGGAATCGTCCACTGCGTCGTCGACAGGTTCGCCGACTGCGCCGCGGCGATGCCGTCGCGGAAGATCCGCCCGAGCCGGCTCGCCCGGTAGAGCGGCTCCGAGCTGCCGAGCTCGTACATCGCCACCAGCACCGTGCGGGCGGTCTCGGTGACGTGGCAGAGGGCACCGCGCACCGCGGCGCGCTGCTCGTCGGTCGTCTCCGCGCCCGCGGCCACCGTGCGGTCGAGCTCGCGCTGGGTCTCCAGCAGCAGCAACCGGGCCGCGGCCACCTGGGAGAGCGCGCGGCCCACCGCGACCGTCACGTGGTCCTTCTCGGCCAGCGGCACACCGTCGAAGCCGCTCTTGGCCGGGGCGATCCTGATCACCTCGTCGATCGCGGCCTGCGCCATCCCGATCAGCACGGCGCCGCAGCCCGGGAACAGCAGGTTGATCGCCGGCAGCCGGTAGGCGGGCCGGTCGATCCGGTTGGGCGCGAACAGGCCGGCCGTCCGGGTGTCCGGCACGAAGACGTCGTCGGCCACGACCGTGTTGCTGTCCGAGGCCCGCATCCCGACGACGTCCCAGGTGTCGAGCACCGACACGTCCGCGCGCGGCACGACGCAGAAGCGCAGCCCGGCGAAGCCCGGCCCCGCCGACGGGTCGGCCCCGGCCAGCAGGAACCACTCGGCCACGTGCGCACCGCTCACGATCTTCCAGCGCCCGGTGAGCCGGTAACCCCCGTCGACCGGGGTGAGCAGCCCCGGCTGCCCGGAGTTGGCGATCAGCGGATCCGCTCCCTCGCCCCAGATCCGCGCCGCGGCCTCCGCCGGCAGCCAGCCCGCGGCGAACCCCACGTTGAAGTTCCAGAGCAGCCAGGCGGTCGGGCCGTCCATGCGCGCGACCTTCGCGTAGAAGTCCAGCGCGGCGGCGACCGGTGCCTCGTGGCCGCCCAGCTCGACCGGCGTGAACAGCCGGAAGGCCCCCCGGTCACGCAGCTCGGCCACCAGCTCCGGGGCGAGGCGGCCCTGGTCCTCGGTAGTGTCTCGGTACTTCTCGATGGCCGGGCGCAGCAGCTCGGGCAGTTCGTCGATCGACACGGTCGTCCCTCGGTTCCGGGCCCGGTTCTCGGGCCGTCGGAACGAGATGCGGCCCACCGGGTCTTTCTGCGCGCGGTTCGGGGTGACCTACGTCTCAGCCGGTGCGGCTCGTCCCGTAGACGAGTCCGAGCTGCGCGACCCGGCCCTCCCGCATCCGCAGCAGCCAGGCGAACGTCGGCGGGCAGTGCTCCGGGTCGGACGGCGGGTTCACGAAGTCGCCCTCCCAGACCAGCACACCTCGGCTGCCGACCGCGTCGTGCAACCGGGTGACGACACCGGCCTGCAGCGTGAAGTCGATCATCGTCCGCATCATCGAGCGGTCGCCGACGATGCTGCCCTGGACGACGACGGAGGCGTCCGGGCGGAACCAGTCCCGGACGACGTGGTCGTAGCCGTCGGTCTCGATCGACGCGAGGTGCTCGCGCGCCCGGAGCCGGTGGGCGGCGGCCTCGGTGTCGGTGGCGCGGTAGGCGTCACCGGCGGTCTCGCGCAGCGCACGGGCCAGGGCCCGGCGCCCGTCACGCAACCGGCTGCCGACCGTGTCGAGGGGGATGTCGCAGAGCTGGGCGATCTGGTCGTAGGACGAGAACCGGCTGAAGTACCGCAGCAGGACGACCTCGCGGATCGGTTCCGAGAGGCGCGCGACCGCGTGCCACACCCAGTCCCGCGAACCGGCGCGCTCCAGTGCTTCGTCCGGCCGCGGATCGCCCGCGGGCGGGAGCAGGAGTTCCGGCTCGGCGACCGGGAGCGGGGTGCGTGCACGCAACTGCATCCGGCAGACGTTGCGCACTATCGCTTTCAGCCAGGGGCCGATCGCCTCCGGATCCCGGAGCTCGGGTAACCGGCGGAACGCGGTGAGCACCGCGTCCTGCACCGCGTCGTCGACCTCGTCGACGTAGCCCAGCAGGGAGATCGCGATCGCGCGCAGCGCCGCACGATGCCGCTCGGTGACCACGGCGAACGCCGCGGTGTCCCCGCGCTGGGCCGCACGCGCCAGCTCTCCGTCCGACTCCGCACCGACCGACCACATGGCACCCCAGTCTGCCAGCACCGGCCCGGGCGGCCCCCGTCTCGCTCAGTGCGCCGAGGGCCGGCCGCGCGGCCACCGTTTCGCTCAGCGCGCCGGGCCGGGCCGGGCGGCTCGCTCAGCGCGCTGCCGGGCCTCGCCGGCCGAGGCGGGCCAGGGCGGCTCGGCCGGCGCCACGGACACCGGCGGCCAGGAACGTCGTCCAGTCGAAGTAGTCACGCCAGAGCGTGATGCGACCCCCGTGCACCTCGAACGTTCCGCACACCCAGAACTCGGCTTCCCACGACCCGCGCCGCAGCACGTCGGTGCGCTCGGTCAGCACCACGGCGCCGTCCGCCGCGAGGTGATGCGTCCGCGCTTCGAACCCGCTGCAGAACCGCAACATCTGACGCAGCGTCCGCCCCACCGCGGCCCGCCCGCGCGCGGGACGCAGCGGCACGTTCTGGTACACCACGTCATCGGCGACGAGAGCCAGCGCGGCCTCGACGTCGAGCCGCTCCAACGCGGCCAGGAACTCGGCGACCACCGCCCGCGGATCGTCCGGCACGACGGGCCGCTAACCCAGCAGATCCGCGCCGACGAGAATCGCGAGAACAGTCAGAATCGGCAGGTACCAGAGCACGCGCTCGAGAAATTTCGGGGCGTCCGTCATGGACTCAGGATACCGGGCCGCGCCATCACCGGAGGGGCCGATCCGGCTGGTGATTCCAGGACAGCGCACCCAGGGTGTCGAGCAGATCACGCAGCACGGTGGCGTCCGCCGGCACGGCCGGACCGGCGGGGACCGGGAGCGCGCCGTCCGGCAACTCGGTCAGGACCGGCTCGTGGTCGGCCGGCCGGAGAGCTCTCGACGCGCCGCGGCGCGCAACCGGCGTTACCTTACCTGCGTGACCACGCTCTCACGGTTCGTGACCAGGCGGCGTAGGTGGATCCTGCTCGGCTGGCTGCTGCTGACCGTGGTGGGTGGCTTCGCGGCGCCCCGGGCGACGGCCGGGCTCTCCTACGACTTCTCCCTGCCGGGTCAACCCGGGTACGAGACCAACCAGGTCATCGCGCAGCGGTTCGGGTCGGGCGGGGACGCGGTGCCCGTCCTGCTCGTCGACGACGACCCGTCCCCGGAGAAGGCCGGGCGCGTGGTCGCGGCGGTCGAACGGGCGTTGCCCGGTGCCGACGTCCTGTCCTACGCCGACGAGAGGTCGCTGGCCTCGGCCGACGGGCGCACGGGGGTGGTGGTCGTCTACCCGCGCCTGGTGCCCGGCCCGGAACCCTACGTCGCCGCGCTGCCCGTGCTGGCGAAGGTGGCCGAGGCCCAGCAGGTCGCGGTCACCGGCAAGGACGCGCTCGCGGCCGAGGGCGGCGGCGACCGGGGCGCCACCGTGCTGGTCGAGACCGTCGTCGGCGGAACCGGGGCGCTGATCGTCCTCCTGGTCGTGTTCGGCTCGGCGCTGGCGTTGATGCCGCTGCTGGTCGCGGCCGCGTCGATCCTCACGACGTTCCTGATCGTCTGGGGCCTCACCGCGATCACCGACGTCTCGTTCATCGTGCAGTTCCTGCTGGCGCTGATCGGCCTGGGCGTGGCGATCGACTACGCGCTGCTCATCGTCACCCGCTGGCGCGAGGAACTGGGCCGGGGCGTGGACCCCGACGAGGCCGTGCACCGCGCACTGGCCACGGCGGGCCGGGCGGTGTTCTTCTCCGGTGTCACGGTCGCGGTGAGCCTGGCGGCGCTGATCGTCCTGCCGGTTCCGTTCCTGCGCAGCGTCGGCTTCACCGGGCTGCTCATCCCGGTCGTCAGCGTGCTGGCCGCGTTGACGCTGCTGCCCGCGCTGCTGCTCACCGCCGGCCGGCGGCTGGACTGGCCGCACCGGCGCACCGGCGACCCCGACAGCAGGCTGTGGCGGCGGGTCGGCACCGTCGTCGTGCGTCACCGCTGGGTGTCGGCGACCGCCGCGACGGTGGTGCTGCTGCTCCTGGCCGCACCGGTGCTGACGCTCCGGCTGGGTGAGCCGACGAACGCGTCGCTGGCCTCCTCGGACGGGCCCGCCGCGACCGCGATCACCCGGCTGGACGACTCGGGGATCGGCTCCGGACTGTCCACCCCGGTGGAGATCCTGACCGGTGACGCCGCCGCGGTCCGGGCCGCGGTGGCCGGCCTGCCCGGCGTGGCCGCGGCGATCGTCCGGCCGCGGACCGGCGACGGCGACACGCTGGTCCGGGTCTGGACCACCGAGGACACGTCGTCGGCCGCGGGGTCGGACACGGCGGCGGCGATCCGGTCCGCGGCCGAGGCCACCGGTGCCCGGGTCGGCGGCCGGCCCGCCGGTGACGCCGACTTCATCGCCGCGGTCTACGGCAACGCGTGGTGGGTGATCGGGCTCATCGTCGTCGTCACCGCACTGCTGCTCACCCGCGCGCTGCGCTCGATCGTGCTGCCGGTCAAGGCGCTGCTGCTCAACGTGCTCTCGCTGGGCGCGGCCTACGGCATCACGGTGTGGATCTGGCAGGACGGGCACGGTACCGAGGTGCTGTTCGGCCAGCCGGCGTCGGGCGCGATCACCACGTGGGTGCCGATCGCGGTGTTCGCGTTCCTGTTCGGGCTGTCGATGGACTACGAGGTCTTCCTGCTCTCGCGCATCCGCGAGGAGCACGACGACGGTCTCGGCACCGACGAGGCCACGGTGGCCGGGGTGGCACGCACCGGGCGCCTGGTCACCTCGGCCGCGCTGATCCTGTTCCTGGCATTCGTCTCGCTGGCGCAGGTGCCCACCGTCGAGGTGAAGATCCTGGCGACGGCGCTCGCGCTGGGCATCCTCATCGACGCGACGATCGTGCGCGGTGTGCTCGCTCCCGCGCTGGTCGCCGCCCTGGGCGACGCCAACTGGCGGTCGCTGCGGAGGACCCGGTGACCTTCGACGGCTTCGACGAGTTCGACGTCCCGACGTCCCGGACGTCGGTGCACGGTGTCCGGGGCGGCTCCGGTCCGCCCGTGCTCCTGCTGCACGGCATCCCGGAGACGCATCGGATGTGGCACCGGGTCGCGCCGGCGCTGGCCGAGCGGTTCACCGTCGTCGCCACCGATCTGGGTGGGTACGGCGCGAGCGGCCGGCCGCCGAGCACGCCCGACCACGCGCCGTACCGGATGCGTGCGCTCGCGCGGGACCAGGTCGAGGCCATGGCGGCGCTCGGCTTCGACCGGTTCGCGGTCGTCGGGCACGACCGGGGCGCCCGGTGCGCGTACCGGATGGCGCTCGACCACCCCGGCACGGTCAGCCACCTCGCGGTGCTCGACGTCGTCCCGACCGCCGACGCGTTCGCCCGGGCCGACAGCGACTTCAGCCTCGGCTACTGGGTGTGGTCGTTCCTGGCCGCCCCGGCCCCGGTGCCCGAGAACCTGATCGCCGCCGCCCCCGAGGTTCTGGTCGACCACATGCTCGACGCCTGGTCCGGCGTCCGCGGCGTGTTCCCGGCGGACGTGCGCGCGTCCTACGTGGACACGTTCCGCGATCCGGCGGCCGTGCACGCGATCTGCGAGCAGTACCGGGCCGCCGCGACCCTCGACCGCGCCGACGACGAGGCCGACCGCGGCCGCCGCCGGATCACCTGCCCGACGCTGGTGCTGTGGAGCGCCGACGGCCCGGTCGGCCAGTGGTACGACCCGCTCGAGCTCTGGCGATCCTGGTCCACCGACGTCCGAGGCGCCCCGATCGACGCCGGCCACTTCCTCCCGGAAGAGGCCCCGGAGGAAACCCTGGACCATCTCTGGGGACTGCTGACCTAGCGGCCGATGGCTTCGGTGGCGGTGCTCCCGTCGATCAGCGGGCGGGAGCCCAGGAGCTGGGTCAGTGCCACCGGGAACAGGCGGAGCGGCGGGTACGGCTGGGGCGGCGGTGAGCCGCCACCACTGCTGTCTCGGCGCGACCGCGCCCCGGAGCGCGAACGCGAGCAGCGCGATCCCGCCGATGATCAGCCCCACGCGGACGAGGCGGATCAGCTCGTCGCGGCGAGCTGTCGCGACACCGCGTCGAGGTCGCCGGCGTCGGAGATCAGCCCGACGTACCCGTCCGGGCGGATCAGCACCAGCGTGTCCGGACCGGCGCCGTAGGCCTCGGCGAGGTGCCCCCGGGTGTCGGCCAGCTCGTCGACGCCGGTCGGCCGGTCCACCACGCGCAGCACCCGCAGACCGGGCCACCCCGGCGTGGACCGGTGGCCGAGCAGGGTGAAGACACCGCCACCGATCAGCGCGAACAGCCGGCGTTCGCCGCCCACCGTGAGCAGCCCCGTCGCGTCGGGCGCGCGGTCACCGGCCCGGAGCGCCGCGGTGTCGTCGCGGTCGTCTGCGGCGAGCGCGGAGCCGCGGTATCCCACGTCGAGCTGGAGCGTGCTGGCGTCCCGTCGGACCGGGACGTCGTTGTCCTCCAGCATCTGACGCAGGCGCGCGTCGGACAGCGCGAGGACGTGCGCGGCCACCGGACGCCGCTCGGACTCGTACGTGTCGAGCAGCGCCGGAGGCGCACCCTGCGCGACCGCGGCGAGTTTCCAGCCGAGGTTGTACGCGTCCTGGATGCCGGTGTTCATGCCCTGCCCGCCGGCCGGGGAGTGGACGTGGGCGGCGTCGCCGGCGAGGAACACCCGGCCCTCCCGGTAGCGGTCGGCGAGGCGGACGTTGGCGCGCCACAGCGACGACCACCGCGGCTCGTGGAGCCGGATGTCGGTGCGTCCGGTGCGCCGCTCGAGCGTCGCCTGCAGCGCGGACCGGGTGAGCTCCGGGTGCTGTCCCGGCGCGACCCCGGCCCCGTACTGGAAGAGGTCGGTCGAGGGCAGCGGGCAGAGGCTGACGACACCCTCCTCGTGCCGCCACGTGCGCCAGGCCTGCCGGTCGAGACCGTCCACCCGGCAGTCGGCCACGATCATCCGCACGTCCTCGCGGGTCTCGCCGACGAACGCGACACCCGCCTGCTTGCGGACGACGCTGTGCCCGCCGTCGCAGCCCACCAGCCAGCGCGCGGTGACCGTCTCGGCGACGCCGTCGGTGACGAGCCGGGCGGTGACGCCGTCACCGGACTGCGTGAAGCCGACCAGCGCGGTGCCGAACTCGACCGTGCCGCCGAGCTCGGCCAGCCGGAGCCGCAGCGCCTCCTCGGTTCGCCACTCGGGCGTGATCAGGCTCGCCGGGTAGGGGATGTCGGGGCGGTCGCGCAGGAACGCGGGCACCTCGCCGCCGCGCGTCACCCGGCCGTCCGGGCCGATCGAGTGCATCGGCATCGCCGCCCGACCGGCGGTGAGCACGCGGTCGATCACGCCGAGGTCCTCGAAGACTTCGAGCGAGCGGGGCTGCAGCCCTTTGCCGCGTGAGCCGCCCTGCGGGCCGGGCGCCGCCTCGATCAGCCGCACCGGCACGCCACGGCGGGCGAGCACGCAGGCGAGCGTCAGCCCGGTCGGGCCCGCGCCGACGATCAGCACTGTCGTCGTCATGTCGCTCCTAAGAAAGGTTTTCCTTCCTAGCGACGGTAGGCCGGATTGCTAAGAAAGGAAAGCCCTTCTATCGTGGGGGTGTGACTGACGAGCCGCGGCGCCGACGGCACGGCCCGGAGCTCGAGTCGGCGATCCTCGTCTCCGCCTGGGACGAGCTGGTCGAGGTGGGCTACGCCCGGCTGACCGTGGGGTCGGTGGCCGCCCGCGCACGCACCAGCGAGCCGGTGCTCTACCGCCGCTGGTCCAACAAGGACGCCCTGGTGCTGGCCGCGATCGCGCACCACCAGGAGCGTCACCCGATCGACCCGCCCGACACCGGCAACCTGCGCGACGACCTGCTCGCCCACCTGACCACCGTGAGCCACGCCCGGGCCGCCCACTTCGCCATCGCGATGGCAGCCGCGTTCTCCGGGCTGCTCGCCGGCACCGGCCTCACGCCGGCGCAGCTGCGGGCCCGCTTCATCGGCGACCAGGACCCGGCCCGGCGGCGCACCGTCTACCGGCGCGCCCACGAACGCGGCGAGATCGACCTCGACCGCATCCCCGACGCGGTGCTGGCGATGCCGTTCGACCTGGTGCGCCACGACCTGCTGATGGACCTCGGCCCGCCGCCCGCCGCCCGGATCGCGTCGATCGTCGACGAGGTCTTCGTGCCGCTGCTCCGTCAGTACCCGGGCCCGACGGAAACGCGGTAGCCGCGCTCCTTCGGTGGGCCCGGTCCCTCCTCCTCGAGGAGGAGCCGGCGCGCCGTCCCCATCTCGTTCGCGCGCAGGTACTGCCCCGGCTCGCCCGTTCCTATCGTCGTGTCGACCGCAGACGACAGGAGGACGCCATGATCGAGGCGCAGGCGCTGACGAAGCGCTACGGGCCCACGACGGCGGTGGACGGGTTGTCGTTCACCGCCTTACCCGGCACGGTGACCGGGTTCCTCGGCCCCAACGGTGCCGGTAAATCGACGACGATGCGGCTGGTGCTGGGCCTGGAACGCCCGACGTCCGGCACCGTGACGATCGGTGGGCGGCGCTACGCCGACCTCGACGCGCCGCTGCGCACGGTCGGCGCGATGCTCGACGCCCGCTCGGTGCACCCCGGACGCACCGCGTTCCGGCACCTGCTGGCGCTGGCCCGCACGCACGGCATCCCGCGTTCGCGGGTGGACGAGGTCATCGGAATGACCGGTCTGGAGTCGGTCGCCGGGCGGCGGGTGAAGGGCTTCTCGCTGGGGATGAGCCAGCGGCTGGGGATCGCCGCGGCGCTGCTCGGCGACCCGGGGACGCTGATGCTCGACGAGCCGGTCAACGGCCTCGACCCCGACGGTGTGCTCTGGGTACGCAAGCTGGTCCGCGACCTGGCCGCCGAGGGCCGCACGGTGTTCCTGTCCTCGCACCTCATGCACGAGCTGGCGCTCTGCGCGGACCGGGTCGTGATCATCGGCCGGGGCCGGCTGCTCGCCGACGCGTCGATGCCGGAGATCCTGCACCAGTCCGAACGGGCGGGCCTGGTGCGTGTGCGCACGTCCGACCCCGCGCTGCTCGTGCCCGCGCTGCTCCAGCTCGGCGGCGACGTCGTCGCCCAGCAGGACGACGTGCTGCACGTGCGTCACGTGTCGCTCGAGGACGTCGGGGTCGCCGCCGGCCGGGCCGGGGCCACGGTCCTCGAGCTGGCCGCCGAGGCCGGTTCCCTGGAGGAGGCCTATCTGCGCCTCACCGCCGATTCCGTGCAGTACCAGGCCGGAGGGGCCCGATGACCACGCTCACGGTGACGGGGCCGTCGCTGCCCCGGGTGATCGCCGCCGAATGGACCAAACTGCTCGGCCTGCGCTCGTCGACGATCGTCGTGGTCGTCACCGCCGCGGTGTCCGGCCTGGTGACCTACCTGTCGGCGAACGCCTCGTCGGGCGACCCCGGGTTCGATCCGCTCGACTCGCTGACCACCGGTCTCCCGGTGGCGGTCATCGGCCCGCTGGTGCTCGGCGTGCTGGTCGGGACGGGCGAGTTCAGCACCGGGATGTTCCGCTCGACGTTCGCCGCGGTGCCGCGCCGCCTGCCGGTGCTGGTCGCCCAGGTCGTGGTCACGACCGCGCTCGCGCTGCTGGCCGCGGTACTCGCGGTGGCCGCGGCCGTCGTCGGCATCCTTCCGCCGGCGTCCTCGCGGGGCATCACGCCGGACCTGCTGAGCGAGGGCACACCGCAGAGCCTGCTCGGAGCGGGCGGGTTCCTCGTCGGCGCGGCGCTGTTCGGGCTGGCGGCCGGTGCGCTGCTGCGCCGCACGCTCCCGGCCCTGCTGGCCACGATCGTCGTGACGCTGGTGCTGCCGGTCGTGCTGCTGCTCGCGTCCGAGCTCGCGTCCGACCCGCTGGCGGCCTCCGCGTCGAACACCGTCCCCACCCGCACCGCGGTGGTCAACACGATCATCACGTTCACGCCGACCGGTGCCGGTTCGCTGCTGACCGAGCCGAGCTCCTCCGGGGTCGACGGCGCCCCGAACATCGGGGCGCTCGGAGCCGCGCTGGTGCTGGCGGCCTGGGTGTTCGTTCCGCTCGGCGCGGCCGCGCTCCGGCTCCGCCGCCGAGACCTGGTGTGAGCGGGCACCGGCTGCTCGCGGTCACCTTCCCCCGGGTCCTGGCCGCCGAGTGGAGCAAGCTGACGAGCGTCTCCTCGACGCTCTGGATCGCGCTCGGCACGGTCGTCTCGACGCTCTCGCTGGCGTTCGCGCTGGGCCTGTTCGTGCGCGCGGGCGACGCGGTCTCCGGCGCCTCGGTGGCGGTGTCCGGGAGCCTCTTCGCCCAGCTCGGGATGCTCGTCCTCGGGGTGCTGGTCGGGGCGGGCGAGTTCAGCACCGGCACCTCGACGGTGACGTTCGCCGCGGTGCCCCGCCGGCTGCCGGTGCTCGCCGCGCAGACGCTGGTGACCGTCGCCGTCGCCCTGCCCACCGCGGTGGTGTGCCTGGTGGGGTCGGCGCTGGTGACCACCGCGGCGCGCAGCGCGGCCGGGCTCACGCTCGACCCGGCCGACGCCGGAACCGTCCGGATCCTGGCCGGGTACGTGCTCTACCTGACCGGCGTCGCGCTGTTCGGCGTCGGGCTCGGCGCGCTGGTGCGCCGCCCGACCGGAGCGCTGCTGGCCGGCGTGGTGCTGTTCGTCGTCCTCGACCAGCTGCTGGCGACCAACCCCGGGCGGATCACCGACGTCCTCCGGGCCGCGCTGCCGGCCGCCGGGACCCGCCTGTTCGCCGACGAGGGGGCGCTGCCGACCCACCTCGGTGCCGGCGGCGGGGGACTGGTGCTCGGTGCCTGGGTCGTCGCGGCGCTGGCCGCCGCCGCGTACCGGCTGCGACGCTTCGACGTCACATGAGCGGCGGAACGCCACGGATGTGGGAGGGTGGCCGGGTGAGGATGCCGGGGCGGCCCCGGGAGAGCGACGCCGCGGCCGAGCTCACCGAGTCGCACGTGCAATGGCCGACCGCACCCGGCCGGCTCTTCGCCGCCCGCCCCTGGACCGCCCACACGATCGTCGCCGCGGCCGTACTGCTGCTCGGGCTGATCACCACGATCATCGCCTCGGAGACCGTCCGCGGGTCCACCTCCCTGGGCCTCTTCCGGCCCGACGAGCCCGTGCAGGAACGCGTGGTGGGCACCTGGCTCGCCGGTGCCGCCGTCGGGGCGATCACGCTGACCGCCCGCCGCGCCTGGCCGCTGGGCATCACGGTCGTGCTCACCGTGCTGGCGCTCGTGTCGCTGCGGACCGCCGGTGTCCTCGGCGTCGTGGGTGTGTGCCTCGCCTGGGCGCTGCACGCCGTGGCCGCGCGCCACCGTGCCCGCACCGCCTGGATCACCGGTGCGGTGGTGCTCGGCGTCGTGTCGGTCGCGCTCTGGCGGTGGCAGGACATCGGGCTCGCCGAGATCCTGCTCTGGAGCGACACCTACCCGCTGACGGACGGCGGGGTGCCGGCGCGTCAGCTGGCCGAACCCCCGTTCTCGGCCGGGCGCCGGTCGATGTCGGTGATGCTGCTGCTCGCGCTGCTCGTCCTCGGCGGGGTGACCGGAGCGGGCGCCCGTACCCGCCGGCTGCACGCCCGCGACCTGGTCGAGCGGTACGCCGCGCTGGCCAGGGAACGCGACACCAGCGCGGCGCTCGCCCGCTCGGCCGAGCGCGCCCGCATCGCCCGGGAGATGCACGACATCGTCGCCCACAGCGTCTCGGTGATGGTGGCGCTGTCCGACGGCGCGCTCTCGGCCCTCGACCGCGCGCCGGACCGGTCGCGGGAGGCCCTCACCGAGCTGTCGCGCACCGGGCGGGACGCGCTCGACGACCTGCGCGGCATGCTCGGCTCACTGCGTACCGACGACACCGAGCCCACGGCGCCCACCGACACCGACCTGGCCGCGGTCGTCGACCGGTTCCGCGCCGCCGGGCTGCCGCTCACGACCACCGGGCTGGAGACCCCGCTGCCCCCCGACACCGTGCTGCGCCTGGCCGTCGTGCGGATCGTCACCGAGGGACTCACGAACGTGCTCCGGCACGCACCGGGCACCCGGTCGGTCGGGGTCGCGCTCCGTCGCGCCGGGTCGAGCGTCGAGGTCGAGATCGCCGACGCCGGGGGCACCCGGCCCGGTGCGGACAGCGGAGCCCACCGTGGTCTGATCGGCATGCGCGAGCGCGCCGAGCTGCTCGGCGGCCGGGTCGAGGCCGGCCCCGCCGCCGGGGGTGGCTGGCGCGTCCGGGTGTCGCTGCCGACCAGCGTTCCAGCCGGGGAGGACAACACGTGACGACGGTTCTGCTCGTGGACGACCAGGCCCTGATGCGCATGGGGTTCCGCCTGGTCATCGAGTCCGAGCCCGACCTCGATGTGGTCGGCGAGGCGTCCGACGGCGCGGTCGCGATCGACCAGGTCCGCGCGCTGCACCCGGACGTCGTGCTGATGGACATCCGGATGCCCGGGATGGACGGCATCGAGGCCACCGGACGCATCGTCGCCGAGCACCCGTCGTCGCGGGTGCTCGTCCTGACCACGTTCGACGTCGACGAGTACGCGTTCGCGGCGCTCCGGGCGGGCGCGAGCGGCTTCCTGGTGAAGAGCGCCCAGCCGGCCGAGCTCGTCGACGCGATCCGCACCGTCGCCTCCGGCAACTCGGTCGTGGCGCCCCGCGTCGTGCGGCGCATGCTCGACCTGTTCGCGTCGCACCTGCCGGACGCGGCCGACGGGGCCGCCCGGAACGACCTGGACCCTCGCCTGCGTGCGCTGACCCCGCGCGAGCTCGAGGTGCTCGGCTGCATCGCCGAGGGCCTCTCCAACGCCGAGATCGCCGACCGCCTCGTGCTCTCGGCGACCACGGTGAAGACGCACGTCGGGAACATCCTGGCCAAGCTCGGGCTGCGCGACCGGGTGCAGGCGGTGATCGCGGCCTACGAGTTCGGGCTCGTCGGCCGGGGCGACTGAGCACCGCCGGCGTGCAGCACGGGTGACGACTGTCCTCAATGCCCGGTCGAGACGCCGAATCACTGACAAAATGGCCGTATGTCGCACTCGTCATCGGCCACCCCCGTAGTGGACCTCCGCGACCCGGCCGTCCTCGGTGATCCGATGCGCGGCTACGACCGCCTCCTCGCCGAGTCGCCGGTCTGCTGGGCCCGGCTCCCGAGCGGTGAGGAAGGCTGGGTGATCACCCGGAACGCCGACGTGCGGGCCGTGCTCGCCCACCCGGCCGTGCGCAACGACCCGGCCGGGCTGCCCGGGCCCGGCGCACGGCGCCAGGAACAGGCCTTTCTCGACCTGGGGACGCCACCGGAGCACCTGCCGTACCTGCGGGCCAGCATGCTCAGCCTGGACGGCGCCGCGCACGCGCGGCTGCGCCACGGCATCCGGGACGCGTTCACCGCGTCCCGGGTCGAGGAGCGGCGCCCGCGGGTGCAGCAGATCGTCGACCGGCTGCTCGACCGGCTGGACGCGTCGGCGCAACCGGTGAACCTGCTCGACGCGTTCGCCTATCCGCTCGCCACCGACGTGGTGTGCGAGCTGGTCGGGGTACCGGAGTCCGACTGGCCCGACTGGTGGCGCTGGGGCAAGGTGCTGGTCGGCGAGGACCCGGCCCGGATCACGCCCACGCTGGGCGAGATGTTCGCGTACTGCCACGCCCTGGTGGACCGGCGCCGCGTCGAGCCGGCCGACGACGTGCTCGGCCGGATCCTCGCCCAGGAGGGCACGACCGACGTCGACGCGGTGGCCCTGGTCGTGTTCCTGGTGCTCGCCGGGCACGAGACCATGGCGCACATGCTCTCCAACGGCGCGCTCGCGCTCATGCGCGACCACGCTCAGCGCAACCTGCTGCGCGCCGAACCCGAGCTGTGGCCGGCCGCGGTGCGCGAGCTGGTGCGCACCGACGGGCCGGTGCAGCTCGCCCGCCTGCGTTACGCCGCCGAGGACCTCGAGGTCGGCGGCGTCCGCATCCGCGCGGGCGACCCGATCCAGGTGGTGCTCGGGGCGGCCAACCGGGATCCGGAGCGCTTCGCCAACCCCCACCACATCGACGTGCGGTGGCAGCACGAGCACGGCGCGCGCGAGGGGGGCGTCGGGTTCGGCTGGGGGCCGCACTACTGCCTCGGGGTCGCGCTCGCGAAGCTGGAGGCCGAGGTCGCGCTGCGCGGACTCTTCGACCGTTTCCCCGGGATGCGTCCGGTGGACGAGCCGGCCTGGGTGCCGCTGCCCCGCGGCCGGCACCGGGTCAGCCTGCGGGTGCGGCTGCGCTGACCGGGCGGCGCCTCACCGCGGGCGGGCGAACGCGTCGACGGGCATCGTCACCTCGGCGCTCGACGCACCGCACTCGAGCATCCACAGCGCCGCCGCGGGGCCGAGGCCACCGCCCAGCGCGCGCAGCGCCTCCGGGTCGGGGGAGACGGCCTGCGCCTGCCCGATCCCGAGCCGGAACGCGTCCGGATCCCAGCCGGCCGGATCGGCGTCCCCGAGGCCGCGCGCCCCGTCGGCCATCGCGGCCAGCGTCGCCGGCGGCAGCGGATCGGTCACCGCCATCAGACCGTGGGTGCGTTCCCCGGCGAGGATCCCCATCCACCGGGAGCTCTCCGGGGTGGGGCGGGGCCCGGTCCAGCCGGGCCGGCCGTCGTGCGCGGGCAGCCGCGCCGGTACGCCGGTCGCGGCCCACCGGCCGGCCCACTCGACGGCCAGGCCCGGAGCGCTCCGGGTGGCCGGGTTGTGGAACCGGGCCATGTCCCACCGGTTGCCGACCGCCACCGCGGCGACGTCGCGGTGCGGCCAGACCCGCGCCTCCCACCAGAAGCCCCACGGGAACGCGGCCGTGTGCCCCCACCAGTGGTCCTCGCCCAGCGCCGGGTCGGCGATCTCGATCGTCAACCCGGAGTACGAGCGGGCGCCGCCCGGGCTCGGCCGCCGCGCCCGCGGAGCCACCATGACCTCGAGCGTGTCCGGTTTGATCAGACCAGGAGTGCCCCGGGCGGTACGCAGCAGCGACTGCAGCAGCCGCCCGGCGTCGGCGACGGTGGTGTGCAACCCGACGCCCGGATACGCCGAGGTCCGCAGCGGCGGGCTCGGCACGCACCAGTCGCCGAACGCCATGTAGCCGGTCGCCGCGTCCCCGGCCCGCGCGCGCGAACCGGTCGCCCACGGGTTCCGCGTGCCGTCCTCGACGCTGGTGCCGGTCAGGCCGGCCGCGGCGAACACCTGCTTCTGGACGCGGGCGCCGTACGGTTCGCCGGTCAGGTGCTCGACCGCGCCGCCGAGCACCCCGATGCCGAAACTGGAGTACGAGTACGAGCCGGGCGTCGTCGTCAGCGGCAGCGTCCCGTCGTACTCCGCCGCGGTACCCGCCCGGTGCCGGCGCCGGACGTAGTCCAGGATCCCCTCGGCCGGCGACGAGGGCGCGGTGGCGGTGACGATGTCGCTGTAGTAGCCGCCCTGGTGGGAGGCGAGCATCGCCGCGGTGACCGGCGCCGGGTCCGCCCCCCGCAGGCCCGGGGGCAGCACCTGGTCGATCGGGGTGTCCAGCTCGACCATCCCCTCCTCCACCAGCTGCAGGAACGCCAGTCCGGTGACGGGCTTGGTGAGCGAGCCGCCCGGCGCACGCGTCCGCGCGGTCATCGGGGTGGCCGAACGCAGGTCGGCGAACCCGGTGGCGGCGGTACGCAGCTCGGTGCTGGTCGCCACCGCGACCGCGACACCGGGCGTGCCGGTGGCCGCCGCCAGCCGGGGCAGGACGCGCTCCAGCGCGCCCATCACGTCGTCGAGCACGGTTCTCCTCAGCCCTTGAGCGGGCCGCCGTTGATCGCGATCCGGCGGCCGTAGCGGGTGAAGGGGTAGTAGTCGTACGTCGCGTGGTGCTGGACGCAGCGGTTGTCCCAGAACACCAGCGTGTTCGGCTCCCAGCGCACCCGGCAGGCCAGCATCGGCCGGTTCGGGACGAGCGTGAACAGCAGGTCGAGCACCGCCCGGCTCTCGTCGGCCGAGAGCTGGGGGATGTGCGAGGTGTAGGCCGGGTTGACGTAGAGCAGCGGCCGGTCGGTCTCCGGGTGACGCACCACCAGCGGGTGCTCGCTGGACGGCGGCTCGTAGCCGGGCGGGATCGTGGTGCCGCGGAAGGCCAGCGCCCCGTCGTGCACCGCGGTGAGCCCGCTCAGCAGCTCCTTCATCGGCGGCGAGAGCATGTCGTAGGCCAGGTGCATGTTGGCGAACAGGGTGTCGCCGCCGGTGCCGGGCTCGGGCATCCGGGTGATGTGCAGCATCGAGCCGAGCGACGGCTCGGCGTCCGCGGTGCCGTCGGCGTGCCAGCCGTTGCCGAACACGTTCGCGGCCTCGGCCGAGGTCGCGACCTCCAGGATGCAGGGGTCGCCGTGCTCGGGCGGCGGGTTCACCGGGCGCAGCTCACCGAAGTGCGCGGCCAGCCGCTTGTGGTCCTCGGGCGCGATGTCCTGGTCGCGGAAGACCAGCACGTGGTGGTCGAGGAAGGCGGTCCTGAGCTCGGTGAGTTCGTCACCGGTCAGTTCCCGGGTCAGGTCGAGGCCGGTCACCTCGGCCCCGATCACCGGGGTGAGGCCACGCACCGCCAGCGTCCGGTAGTCGCGGGCGGGCCGGGTGGTGATCCGCCTGACGGCGTCGAGCTCGTACTGCTCCATGCTCATCCTTCCGGGGTCGGGTCGAACGCTGCGGCCACGGCGGTGACGTGGGGAGCGCGCACGATGCCGTAGTGGGTCGTGGGCAGCTCGTGCCAGTGGCTCGGGTCACCGAGCCGGTCCCGCCAGCCGCCGCGGTCGGCGACCGGCAGGCCGGGCTCGGCGTCGACGGCCAGCCAGACGTGGCTCGGTGTCGACGTCAGGCGCGGCAGCACGTGCCCGGCCATGCTGTCCAGGTTGGCCCGGCACGCACGGGCGAGCCGCCCGGCGTACTCGGCGGCGACACCGTCACTCGCCCCCAGCTCGCGTGCGAACAGCGCCGCGAGCTGCGTGTCGTCGTAGTCGGAGGCGTCCGCGCCCGGTGGCGGCGGATCGAGCAGGTGCACCGCACGCACCGGCTGCCCGGTCGCCTCGGCGTCGGCGGCCATTCCGGCCGCCACCCAGGCGCCGAACGACCACCCGGCCAGCTGCCAGGTGCGGGCCGGGAACTGCGCCCGCAGCGCGGCGTAGTACCGGCGGGCCCGCTCGGCCACCGACCAGCCCGGCGGTTCCGGCCGGCTCAGCGCGGGGTCGGCGATCACGCAGACGCCGAGCGCCGGGTCGAGCGCGGCGACGAGCGCGCGGTACGCGTGGACGTCGCCGCCGATCGGGTGCACGAGACAGACCGCGTCCCGGCCCGTCCCCTCCCGCCACACCTGCACCGTGATCTCGTCGGTGTCGACGTCGGTCGCCAGCTGGGCCAGCAACGACGCCATCGTGACGTCGGGGCCGAGCGAGGCCGGGTCGAGGTCGACACCGAACAGCCGCTTCACCGCCTCGACCAGTTCCAGCAGGAGCAGCGAGTCGGCGCCCAGGTCGTAGAGCGGCACGTCCGGCTCGAGCTCGGCGACGCCCAGCAACGCACGCACCTCGTCGATCAGCTCGGACCCGGAGTGCCGGGCCGGTTCGGCCGGTGCCGGTGCGGTGTCGCGCTGGTGGAACTCCCGGACGGCTTCCAGCCCGGTCGTCGCGACCAGGACCTGCGGCAGCCCGGAGCCCAGCGCGCGGACGAAGGTCCGCTGCCCCTCCTCGTCGGTCAGGCCGACGGCCAGGTGCGCCTGGTGCCTGGCGTCGGTCTCCAGCGCGGACACGGCCATGCCGGTCTCCCGCCAGACGTCCCAGCCGATCGAGAGCCGGGCCGTCGGACCGGCGCGGTGCGCGAGCGCGTCGAGGAAACCGCCGGCCGCCGCGTAGTCCAGCTGGCCGACGCCGCCGAACTGGGCCGACAGCGACGAGCAGTAGACGACGAACGCGGGCCCGTGCCGTTCGACGAGCCGCTCGACGAGCAGCGCACCGGCCAGTTTGGCCGACGGCGTGCCGCCGGCGCGGGTGGCGATCAGCGCACCGTCCGGCGTTCCGGCCGCGTGCACGATCCCGGCCAGCGGTGCGCCGACACGCGCGCTCACCTCCTCGGCGGTGACCGTGGTGAGGTCGGCGGCGAACAGGTCGACGCGGTCGGCCCAGGGCTCGAGCGCCGCGGGCAGGCGCGGTCGCCGGGCGAGCAGCACGACCCGGTCGGCGCCGGCGGCGAGCAGGGTCCCGGCGACCGCGGCGCCGATCCCGCCGGTGCCGCCGAGGACGAGGTGCACGCCGTCCACCGCCACCGGCTCGCCCGCGGTGACCGGTGCGCTGCCCGGCGTCCACCAGAACCCGTCCCGCAGCGCGACGCGCGGCGACGGCACCGGGCCGGTGAGCAGGTCGGCGAGCGCGTCCAGCGCCGGGCCGGGCAGGTCGACCCAGTGGCCGCGCAGCCCGCTCTCCTGCGCGCCGGTGGTGTTCGCGCCGGCGAGCAGGCCGGCCTCCGGGCGGGTCACGGCCGTGGTCGCGGGCGCGGCGCCGGCCGAGATCCACCAGGTCGTGAGCGCCCGGCCGGACGCCGCCACCAGCAGGGCCGCCGGGGTGTCCACACAGGCCCGCGCGGCCTCGGCCAGCGAGTTCCCGTCCAGTGGGCCGGTGAGGCCGAGCGGCAGGGTGTGCAGCCAGTCGATCTCGGCGCCGGGCAGCGCGTCCAGGACCCGGCGGAGCGATGCCGGGTCGGCCGGGTCGGCGTCGAAGGTGTCGGGGCCGCGGCGTGCGAAGCCGGTGGCCGGGTGGACCCGCACCACCCGGGCGTAGGCGGCGTCCAGCGCCGGCGCGGTCAGCGGGCCGTCGCCGCAGATCACCAGGGTGCGGTCGGTGCGACCGGGGAGCGTCGCCCGGCGGAGCCGCACCCAGGTGGGCTGGTGCAGCCACTCGCTCTCCGGGCGCTTGGGAACCGCGGGCGGGCGCGGGAAGTCGTAGTCGCGCACGGCGAACGCGGGCGGCGGGAAGTCCCACGGCGCCGGCGCCGACCCCGACCCCCACTCCACCCGACCCCCCGCCAGCCACACCGCGCCGACGTCCGCGCCGGCACCCGCCGCCGCGGGCGCGGCCGCGTCCGGTGCCGCGGGCGCGGCCGTATCCGGTGCGGTGAGCGCCGTCGGGGACGCCGTGTCGTGCGGCTCGGCGCGGCGGAGCCACTCGGCCGCCGATGCGGGGGAGGTGCACGTCGCCGCCGCTCGCCACCGCCCGGCCGGGCGCCCCGACTGCAGGTGCCGGAGAACGTCGGGATAGGACTCCGGCCGCCGGTCGAGGTACGCCGCGATCCGCTCGGCGTCGGCACGCAGTGCCTCCGGGCTGCTCGCGGAGAGCACCACGCACGGCACGGGCTCGCCGGAACCCGCGCGAACCGGCCGGACCGACTCCACCACCGCGTGCGCGTTCGTGCCCCCGATGCCGAAGCTGCTCACCCCGGCCACCCGCCGCTCGGCCGGCCAGCGCTCGGCCCGCGTCGCCACCCGGAACGGCCCGAGGTCCAGGGCCGGGTTCGGCGCCCGGAAGTCGACGGTCGGCGGCACCACCCCGTGGTGGACGGCGAGCACCGCGCGGATCAACCCCACCACCCCGGCCGCGGCCCCCAGGTGGCCGAGCTGACTCTTGACCGACGAGAGCACGCAGTCCGCGGCGTCGGGCAGCGCCTCGCGCAGCGCCGCGACCTCGATCGGGTCACCGAGCCGCGTCCCGGTCCCATGCGTCTCGACGTACCCGACGTCGGCGCCGGTGCGCCCGGCCCGGCGCAGCGCCGCCCGGATCGCGCCCCGCTGCCCGGCGGGCGAGGGCGCGCTGAAGCCCTGCTTCACCGCGCCGTCGTTGGTCAGCGCCGAGCCGGTGATCACCGCGTACACCGTGTCGCCGTCGCGCCGGGCGGCACTTAGCGGTTTCAGCACCACCACGCCGACGCCGCTCGCGCCCACCGTGCCGTCGGCGTCGTCGCTGAACGGGCGGCAGTGCCCGTCCGGGGAGAAGATGTGTCCCGGCCGGTACCGGTACCCCTCGGCGAGCGTGACGTCGACGAGGACGCCGCCGGCCAGCATGACGTCGGCCTCGCCGGTCCGCAGCATCCCGGCGGCCTGGTGGACGGCGACCAGCGAGCTCGAGCAGGCGGTCTGGGTGGTCAGCGCCGGGCCGGTCAGGTCGAGGTGGTAGGCGACCTTGGTGGCGAGGAAGTCCTTCTCGTGGTGCAGGGCGAGCTGGAAGCCGTCCGGCAGCGCGGCCGGGTCGCCGTCGCGCAGCAGCTGCTGGAAGTACGTGTCCTCGCCGCCGCCCGCGACGATCCCGACCCGGCCCGCCGCCGCGGTCACACCCGCGTGCACCAGCGCCTCGACGCTCGCCATCAGCAGCTGTCGTTGCTGCGGGTCCATCAGGGCGGCGTCGCGGCGGCTGATGCCGAAGTGCTCCGGGTCGAACGCGAGCGGACGCTCCAGCAGGCTGCGCGCGCCGACCAGCCCGTCCGCGGCCGGGAAGTCCTCGATGCCCCGGCGGCCCTCGGTGACCAGGTGCCAGAACGCGGCCAGGTCGGGCGCGCCGGGCAGCCGCACCGCCATGCCGACGACCGCCACCGGCTCGTCGACGCCGGCGGCGTCCCCGTCCTTCGTGGCCGGTGCCCGGACCGGCTCTCCGGCCAGGTGCCGGGTCAGGTCCCGCAGCGTGACGTGCTCGAACAGGTCGGCCGCGGTGAACCGGTACCCCGCCTCGGCGCAGCGCAGGTGGAACCGCATCAGCGACAGGCTGGTCGCGCCCGCGGCGAAGAACGTCTCGTCCGGGCCGATCGGCCGGCCGGTCACCTCCTCGAACAGCGCCGCCAGCTCACCCGCCGGCCGCGCCCGGCCCCGGTCGAGGTCGCGCCCGGGCGTGCGCAGCGCGGCGTCCCGGTCGAGCTTCCCGCTCGGCGTGCGCGGCAGGGCGTCCACGACCCGGAACTTCTCGACCCGCGCGTGCGGCGGCAGCAGCGACGCGAGGTGCCCGGTCAGCTCGGCCACGGCCGGTGTCCGGTGGCACTCGACGACCGCGACCAACCGGTCGTTCTCGGCCACCACGACCGCGTTGACGACGTCGGGGTGGCGCAGCAGCGCGGCCTCGACCTGCCCGAGCTCCAGGCGGTACCCGCTGAGCTTGACCTGCCGGTCGGCCCGGCCGTCGAAGTGCAGGAGCCCGTCGCGGTCGAAGTGCGCGAGGTCGCCGCTGCGGTAGTACAGCGCGGGGAGCTCGAGGAACTTCTCGTCCACCGGTTCGCCCAGGTAGCACCGGGTGGCCGGCCGCCCGCCGATGAGCAGCTCGCCCACCTGCCCGGGCGGCAGCGGCGCGCCGGCGGCGTCGGCGACACGCAGCAGCGTGTTCGCGACCGGCCGCCCGATCGCCGGGCGTTCGGGCCACCGGTCCGGGTTCCCGTCGAGCGTCAGCGTGCTCACGACGTGGGTCTCGGTCGGGCCGTAGTGGTTGTGCAGGCGGGCTCCGGGCAGCCCGGCGAACCAGCGCCGGATCGCCGGCGTGCAGACCAGCTGTTCACCGGCGGTGATGACGTCACGCAGCCGCGACGGGAAGCGGCCGAGCCGGACGCCGTGCTCGGCGAGCAGCTGCAGCGCGACGTACGGCAGGAAGATCCGTTCGATGCCGCCGGTCTCGAGCGCCTCGAGCAGCGCCGGCACGTCGTGGCGCCACTCCGGCCGCACCAGGTGCAGGTGCCCGCCGCGCAGCGTCGTGAAGATCTCCTGGAACGACACGTCGAACGACAGCATCGAGAACTGCTGGGTCACCGCGGGCGGTGCGTCCTGCCACTGGAGCAGGTTCGCCAGCGTGCTCTCCGGGACGCGTACCCCCTTGGGGGTGCCGGTCGAGCCCGAGGTGAACAGCGTGTAGAGCGGCCGCCCGGCGTGCCGGGGCGGTACGTGCGGCACCGGGGTGTCGGTGAGCGTGACGAACCGGCGTTCGAGGCCGGTGTCGATCGGGTCGAACGCCTCCGCGTCGCCGGGCGCGAGCAGCACGCACCGGGGCCGGACCTGGTCGAGCACGGTGCGCAGCAGGTCGGCCGGGTAGCCGGGGTCGAGCGGCACGGCGGTGACGTTGAGCCGGGCGAGCGCGAGCAGCGCGACGACGTGCTCGACCGACGGGCGGAAGTAGAGCGCGACGTCGGTGGCGTCGTCGGGGAGCACCGCGGCGAGCCGGGCCGCGTGCGCGTCCAGCTCGGCGTAGGAGAGCGTGGTGTCGCCGGTCAGCGCGGGAGCGTCCGGTGTGCGCGCGACCTGGGCGGCGAACGCGGCCGCGACGGTGTCGTGCTCCACCGCGAGCGACGGGCCGCGCCCGTGGTCGGGCAGGCTGCGGCGGTACGGTGCGGCCAGGTCGGCCGGGGTGCGCCCGGCGCCGTCGAGGGTGCGGGCGAAGAGGTCGCCGAGCGCCTCGATCTCGGCCGCGGTGAAGTGGCCGTCGCCGTACTCCCAGAGGCAGCGGAAGCCGTCCGGCTCCTCCACCACCGAGAGCGTCAGCGCGCACTTGGCGTCGGCCGGCTCGACCCACTGCGGGGTGACCGTGCCGCCGGGCAGCCGCAGGGCGGTGAAGTCGGTGTTCTCCAGGACGAACAGGTAGTCGAACGCCGCGCGCCGCGGGTCGAGGTCGGCGAACGCGACGTCCTGGTGGTCCAGCGCGACGCCGGCGGCCTCGCCGAGGCGACGCAGCTGGTGGTCGAGGTCCTCGTCCGGGTCGACGGTGAGCGCGAGCGGGACGGTGTTGGCGAACATCCCGACCGCGTCCTCGAACTCACGCACCGGCCGGTTGACGACCGGCGCGGCGATCCGGGGCCCGGTCCGGCCGGTCACCGCCCAGAGGCTCGACGCGAACACGCCCAGCAGCAGCTGGAACGGGGTCAGGCCGAGCGTGCGGGCCCACTCGTCGACCCGCTCCCGCCCGATCGCGGTGGTGTGCAGCCGTCCGGCGAGCGACCGGTCGGCCGCGGCCACGGTGTCGTCGGCGGGTCCGTCGAGCCGGGCGTGGGCCTCGCGGAGGGCCTGGTAGACGGGTGACGCGAACCACCGGGACTGCCAGGCGGCGAAGTCCAGCGGCGTGTGCGTGCCCGCGCGCGGCGGGGTGCCGGACAGCTCACGCAGCAGCACGGTCAGCGACCAGCCGTCGACCGCGATGTGGTGCAGGCACAGCAGCAGCGTGCTCGACCCGTCGGGCTCCCGGCGCCGGGCCGCGCGCAGCATCCGGCCCGAGGCCAGGTCGAACGGCGCGGTGAAGAAGTCGTCGGCCGGCTCGGTCCACGGGTCGTAGGGCGCGCGTACCTCCTGGCGGAGCCCGTCCCGCGTCGCGACGAACGCGGTGCGCAGCGCGGGGTGCCGTTCGACCAGGCCGCGGATCCCGTCGTGCAGCGCCTCGACGTCGGGGTCGCCGGTGATCCGGAACGCCATCGGTACGAAGTAGGCCGTGGAGGCCGGGCTGCGCTGCTGGAGCAGCCACAGCCGCTGGTGTTCGCTGGTGGCCGGCGCCGTCGTTCCGGTCGTCGGCGCGGCCGGCACCGGGTACACGGTGGCGGTCGCCTCGGCGAGCGCGCGGGCCAGGTCGGCGAACGTGCCACGCTGCACCGCCGACGGCGGCAGGTCGGCACCCCAGCGCTCGCGGAGCGCGAACCGCAGGCGCAGCGCCTTGAGCGAGTCGCCGCCGGACCGCAGCCAGGTGTCGCCCGGCCGGAGGTCCCGGACGCCGAGGGCCTCCTCGACGACCGCCAGCACCTCGCGTTCCCAGGCCGACGCCGCGGCACCGTCCGACGCCGGCCGCCACGCCGGCACCCCGGTGGCCAGCAGCGCGGCCTCGTCGATCTTCCCGTTGGCGTTGCGGGGCAGGTCGTCGACCCGGAACACGTGGTGCGGCCGCATGTAGGCCGGCACGGTCGCGCCCAGGTGCTCCTCGAACGCGTCGGCGGTGAGGTCGGGTGCCACCAGGAACGCGTGCAGTTCGGCGGCGGCGCCGGGACGCACGGCCACGTGGGCCTGCCGGATCGCCGGGTGGGCGAGCAGCCGCTGCTCCAGCTCGCCGGGTTCGATCCGGAAGCCGCGCACCTTCACCTGCCGGTCGGTGCGGCCCACGTAGGCGAACCGGCCGTCGGCCAGCACCCGGACCAGGTCACCGGTGCGGTAGTGCCGGGTCCGGCCCTGGTCGAGCCACGGCAGCCGGACGAACCGCCGCGCGGTCTCCGCGGGCCGCCCCCGGTAGCCGGCGGCGAGCCCGGTGCCGGACAGGTACAGCTCGCCGACCTCACCCTCGGCGGCGACGCGCTCGTCCGGCGTCACCGCGACCGCGCCGGTACCGGGCAGCGGGCGGCCGATCGGCACCACGTCGTCGTCGAAGGACCGGGGGATCGGGTGGCTGACGGCGAACGTCGTCGTCTCGGTGGGGCCGTACCCGTTCTGCAGGCGCGTCGGCGCGTCCGGGTTGGCCCGGTACCACCGGCGCACCGCCGCGGCGTTGAGCTGCTCGCCGCCGATGAGGACCCGGTTCACGGTCGCGAAGCTGTCCGGGACGGCCTCCGCGACCGCGTTGAACAGTGTCGCGGTCACGAACATCGTGTCGACGCGTTCGCGGACCAGCGCGTCGGCGAACGCCCGGGGGTCACCGACGGTGGCGTCGTCGAGCACGACGCAGGTGCCGCCGGTGAGCAGCGGCGTCCACACCTCGAAGCTGATCGCGTCGAACGCGGGGTTGGCCAGGCACGCGAACCGGTGGCCGGGGGCGAGCCAGCCGGGTTCGGCGAGCCGGAGAACACCGGCGTCGCCGACCTCGACGCCCTTGGGCCGGCCGGTCGTGCCGGAGGTGTAGAAGAGGAACGACGACGCCGCGGGCTCGGCCGGCGGCCCGGCGCCGGCCGGGTCGGCCAGGAGCTCGGCCGGCGTCAGCGGCGGCAGGTCGGGCAGTCCGTCGTGGACGACGGCGGCCGCCTGCGCGTCCGCGAGGATGACGTCGCGGCGGGCCGGTGGGCTCTGCCGGTCCAGCGGCACGACCTGGCCGCCCAGCCGCAGCACCCCCAGCATGACCTGCACCAGCTCGGCCGAGCGGGGCAGGCCGACGGCGACCGCGTCGCCCGGCCGGACACCCCGGCGGGACAGGGACGCCGCCACCGACGCCGCGCCGGCGTCGAGCCCGGCGTAGGTGAGCTGGTGGTCGCCGTCGGAGACCGCGAGCGCGTCCGGGTGCCGCCGGGCCCGGTCGTGGACGCGGCGCGCGATCGAGCTCATCGGACCTCGCACTCGGCCGTGATCAGCTCCGCGACCCGCGGCAGCGCGTCGCTCTCGAGCAGGTCCCAGTGCCCGCATCCGACCGGCACCACGGTGAACCCGCCGCGCGCCCGTCGCCGCCAGAACTCGTCCGAGCCGGCGACGGTGTCCTCGCCGACGGCCTGCACGAAGACCACCCGGGCCCTCGACTCGCCCGGGTCGTGGTCGCGCGCGGTCAGCCGGTTGTGGTTGTACGTGCGGTGGTAGCGCTCGACCTGCGCGTCGTCGATGCCGGGGTACATGCCGTTGAACCGCACCAGCTTCTCGCGGAACTCGGCCGCGGACACCGGTTCGATCCCGGCCCGGTCGTCGGTGCCGGTGGTGTCGAGCAGCACGACGGTGACCCGGGGGTGGCTCGCCGCGAGCCGGCGGCCCATCTCGTACGCGACCAGGCCGCCGTAGGACAGGCCGCAGAGCACCAGCGTCTCGTCCGGCCGCGGCCCGACCAGCCGCAGGTACTCCTCGGCCATCGCGTCGACGCTCGGCAGCAGTTCCTCGCCCGGGTTGAGCCCGGGGGACTGGATCCCGACCACGCCGATCTCCCCGGGCAGCGCCGCGCTGAGCGGGAGGTAACAGAACGCCGTGCCCCCCGCGGGGTGGACGCAGACGACGCGGACGCGCCCGGTGCCCCGCCGGAACTCGATCAGGCTGCCACCGGCCGGCGGGCTCTCCGCGCGCACCAGCGCGGCCTGCGCCTCGATCGTCGGGTGCACGATGACCTCCCGGATCGGCAGTTCC
Source organism: Cryptosporangium japonicum (assembly GCF_039524755.1). Classification (NCBI taxonomy): domain Bacteria; kingdom Bacillati; phylum Actinomycetota; class Actinomycetes; order Cryptosporangiales; family Cryptosporangiaceae; genus Cryptosporangium; species Cryptosporangium japonicum. The sequence goes on along the minus strand of NZ_BAAAGX010000028.1, from coordinate 83,572 downwards.
CGGCCGAACTCCGCGCCGATGGCGGTGGCCAGCTTGATCGCCGAGATCGACGTGCCGCCGACGTCGAAGAAGTTGTCGGAGACCCCGATCGACGGGTGCACCAGCACGCTCTGCCAGATCCGCAGCAGCGTCAGTTCGACGTGGTCGCGCGGGGCCGCGGTGTTGACGACCGCCGGAGCGCTCGCCCGGGCGTGCGCCAGCACGGCGTCCCGGTCGAGCTTGCCGCTGCGGTTCAGCGGCAGCCGGTCGAACTCGGCGAAGACGGACGGCACCATGTAGTCCGGCAGCCGGTCGGCGAGCGCGGCGCGCCACTCGGGCGTGCTCCGGCCACCGCCCCCGGCCACCCCGGCGACCAGCCGGGGCTCGCCGTCGCGGTCCACCAGCACGACCGCCTCGCGCACGCCGGGGACGGCCAGCAGCGCGGCGGTCACCTCGCCGGGCTCGATCCGGAACCCGCGCAACTTGATCTGGTCGTCGCGTCGGCCGACGTACTCGGCCTGGCCGTCGGTCCGCCACCGGGCGAGGTCGCCGGTGCGGTACAGGCGCTCGCCCGGCACGAACGGATCCGCGACGAACCGGTCGGCGGTCAGGTCGGGCCGGTTCAGGTACCCGCGGGCCAGGCAGTCGCCGCCGAGGTACACCTCGCCCGCCACGCCCGGCGGCACCGGGCGCTGCCGTTCGTCGAGCAGGTACATCCGCGATCCCGGCAGCGGGCGCCCGATCGGCGCCGGACGGTCGAGCGGCTGCGGGTCGAGGTAGGCGGCCGCGTAGAGCGTGGCCTCGGTGGGGCCGTAGCCGAAGCAGACGCGCAGGCCGGGCCGCGCCGCGGCGAACCGGGCCAGCGCGGCCTCCGGCAGCGGTTCGACGCCGGTGAGCACCTGACGGAGCGCGAGGCCGGCCACCCGGGTGGGGTCCTCGTCGATCCAGCGCACGTAGGCCGGCGGCAGGAACGCCTGAACGACGCGGTGCTCGGCCAGCCAGGCCAGGAACGCGGCCGGGTCGGCCCGGATGTCCTCGGGAACCACGTGCACGACCGCGCCGGTCGTCAGCGGGAGCAGCAGTTCGTGCACCGAGGCGTCGAAGCCGATGCTCGACCAGGCCGAGGTCGCCTCGCCCGGGGTGGCGCCGAACCGGTCGAGCCACTGGTCGAACAGCGCGAGGACGCTGCGGTGGGGAACCGCCACGCCCTTCGGACGCCCGGTGGAGCCGGACGTGTAGATCACGTAGGCCGTCTCGTCCGGCCCGGTCGGAACCGGGGTGCGGACCGGCGCGCCCTCGGCCGCCAGCGCCGCGATCGAGCCCGGGTCGTCGCTCAGCACCAGCAGTGGGCGCGCGTCCTCGCGCATCGCCGCGCGCCGGGCCGGCGGCTGGGCCGGGTCGAGCGGGAGGTAGGCCGCCCCGGCCTTCAGCACCCCCAGCACCCCGACGACCAGCTCCACCGACCGCCCGCACTCCAGCGCGACGACCTGGCCCGGCCCGGCGCCGCGGGCCCGCAGGGCGTCGGCCAGCCCGGTCGAGCGCCGGTCCAGCTCGCGGTAGGAGAGCGTGCGGCCGTCGCAGACCAGCGCCGGGGCGTGCGGGGTGGCGTCGGCGCAGGCGGTGAAGCGTTCGACGAGCCCGCCGGGGCGTGGGTTGGCGCGCGGGCCGGTGCTCCACCCGGTGAGGATCTCGTGGCGTTCGGCGTCGTCGAGCAGGTCGTAGCTCGCGACGTCGTCGTCCGGCCGGGTGCTCAGCTGTTCGAGCAGGCGTACGAGGTACCCGCCGTACCGGGCCGCGGTGGCCCGGTCGAAGAGCGCGACCGAGTAGTCGAGGTGCCCGGTGACGCCGCCGGGCTCGTCGGCGAGGTTCAGCGAGAGGTCGAACTTCGCCGGTGCGAACGCGACGTCGCACGGCTCGACCAGGACGTCCGGCAGTTCGAGCAGGTCGTGCAGGGTGGGCACCCAGGCGAACATGGTCTGGAACAGCGGGTTGTACGCCGGGCTCCGCGGCGGGTTCACCAACTCGACGACCCGCTCGAACGGCAGACCGGCGTGGTCGAGGGCGCCGCGCAGCGTCGCGCGGACCTGCTTGAGCAGGACGGCGCCGGTCTGGGCTCCGGCCGCGTCGGCCCGGACGGCCAGCGTGTTGACGAAGAAGCCGATCGTGTCGGGGAACTCGTCGCGACCACCGCGGCTCGTCGTCGGCACGCCGACCACGACGTCGGTCTGCCCGGACAGCCGGGAGAGCAGCAGGAACCAGCCGGCCAGGATCGTGGAGTAGAGCGTGGCGCCGTGCTCGCGGGCCACCGCACGCAGCGCCTCGGTGAGCGGCGCGCCGAGCGTCACCGGCACCCGGTCGCCCCGGTGGTCGCGCCGGGCCGGGCGGGGACGGTCGGCGGGCAGGTCGAGCACCCCGGCGACGCCGTCGAGCCGGTCCAGCCAGTACGCCTCGTGCGGTGCCGGCCCGCCGCCCGCGAGCCAGTCCCGCTGCTGGTGGGCGTGGTCCCGGTACGGCCGGGTCTCCGGCAGCGCCGCGGTTTGGCCGCGCCGCTGGGCGGCGTAGAGCACGCCGAGCTCACGCAGCAGCAGCGAGCGGGACCAGCCGTCGAACACGGTGTGGTGGACGGTGATCAGCAGGACGTGCTGCTCGCCGTCGACGAGCAGGTGGGCCCGGGCCAGCGGAGCGCGGGTGCTCTCGAACGGCTCCAGCGGTTCGTCCCGGCGGATCCGCGCCCGCTCGTCCGGCCGCCCGGTCGTGTCGGTGACGGTGAGCGGGAAGCCGTGGCCGGGGGACTCGACGATCTGCACCGGGTGCCCGTCCTCGACGGCGAACCGGGTACGCAGCGTCTCGTGGCGGTCGGCGAGTGCGTCGAACGCGCGGCGCAGCGCCCGTCGATCGAGGGGGCCGCGCAGCGTGAACGCCATGGTCTCGTTGTAGGCCGGACCGGCGCCGTCGAGCTGGGAGAGGGTCCACAGGCGCTGCTGACCGGACGACAGGGGAGCGGACACCGGCATCGGGGGCGACCTTTCCGGGGATACGCGCACTGCTACCGCGTTGCGAGCCGGTACCGCGTCGTGCCGTCGCAGCCGAGGTCGGGCGAATTCTCTGTCGATTGTGGAAGTTAGCACCATCGGAGGGCGCTGCGATCTACAAGAGACGAAAAATTCCACAAAGGAGGTACTTCGGCGGGCATCCTGGGACAGCGATGCCGACACGGAAGAGGTCGCCGGATGCGTGTTCTCTTGGCCACGTACGGGACACGCGGTGACGTCGGCCCGCTGGCGGTCCTCGCGCTCCGGCTGCGGACGCTCGGCGTGGACGTGCGGCTGTGCGTGCCGCCGGACGAGGAGTTCGTCGACCGGCTGGCCGGTCTGGGGCTGCCGGCCGTGCCGGTGGGGCCCCCGATCCGGGCGCTGACCAGCGGCTCGGCCCCGCCGTCGGCGGCCACGCTGGCCCGGTACCGCTCCGCGTTGCTCGACGCCCAGTTCGACCGCCTCCCGGCGGCAGCCGCGGACTGCGACGCGCTGCTCGCGGTCGGCCTGGCGCAGGTCGGCGCGCGGTCGGTGGCCGAGGCCGCGGGGATCCCCTACGTGTACGCGACCTGGGCCGCGGTCAACCTGCCCTCGCCGCACCACGCGCCGCCACCGCGTCCGGGCTGGCCCGAGCCGGAGCCCGCCGATCACGCGACGCTCTGGGCCCGCGACGCCGATCAGGTGAACACGCAGTTCGGGGCGGCGCTGAACACGCACCGGGCCGCGCTGGGGCTGGCACCGGTGAGCGACGTCCGCGACCACGTCCACACCGACCGGCCCTGGTTGGCGGCCGACCCCACGCTCGGACCGTGGCCGGGGGGCGCCGGTCCCGACGTGGTGCAGACCGGGGCGTGGACCCGCCCCGACCGCCGCCCGCTCCCGGCCGACGTCACCGCGTTCCTGGACGACGGTGACCCGCCGGTCTACGTCGGCTTCGGCAGCGCCCGCCCGGCCCCGGGCGTCGCCGACCGGGCCGTCGAAGCGGTCCGGGCCGAGGGACGGCGCGTCCTGGTCTCCCGGGGCTGGGCGGACCTGGACCCGGCCGGTTGCTTCGTCGTCGGCGACGTCAACCACGAGCGTCTGTTCGCCCGGGTGGCCGCGGTGGTGCACCACGGCGGGGCCGGGACCGTGCTGACCGCCGCGCGGGCCGGCGTGCCGCAGATCGCGGTCCCGATGCCGGTCGGCGACAACCCGTACTGGGCCGGTCGGGTGGCGGCGCTGCGCCTCGGGGCGGCGATCGACGGTCCGGCCGCGACGGTGCGGGCCCTGCGTGCCGCGGTCGCGTCGGCGCTGACCGCCGGAACCCGGGCGCGGGCGGCCGCCCTCAGCGCCCGGGTCCGCACCGACGGAGCCCTGGTCGCGGCCGCCCGCCTGCGCGACCTGGTCTCCGCCGGTTAGGCGGGCTCGGTCGGCCGGAAGCGGTCGAGCAGCAGCAGGGCCAGGTTCGCCCCGGCCGCCGCGCCGATCAGCGCGGTGAGCAACCCGGTGACGCCGGCCAGCGCGAACAGGCCGAGGAACGCACCGGCGGCGGCACCGCCGACCGCGACCCCGGCCCCGATCCGCCGCGCGCGTGCCGGGCGGTCCGGGGCGATCCACGCCAGCACCACCCCGAGACCGACGAACAGCGCCAGCGACGGCACGATCACCCGGCTGCTGAACAGCGGGGTCTGCGGCAGCACCGACCAGACCAGCAGCGCCGCCGCGCTGAGTGCGCCGAGGCCGAGGGGGAGCGGCGCCAGGACACGCAGCCACACCCCGGCGCGGGGGCCGATCCCGCCGCGGCGGCGGACCCGCAGCGCGAGGAACCCGAGCAGGGCCAGCGCGAGCAGCACCAGCACCAGCGTGGTGGTGGCGAGGGCGGTCGCGATCGCCGACATGCTCGGTCCGGCCGGCGTGAAGTCCACCGGGCGGGTGCCGAACTGGGAGTCGTCGACCGCGCCGGTGTCGAAGAACGTCAGGAGCAGGTGTTTGCTGGCCTCCGGGCGGTGCTCGTAGAAGTCCCCGGTGTGCCCGAGCTCGGGCAGGATCACCTGCTTGCCGCGGGCCAGCGTGGGCAGGAGCTCGTCGCGGGCCAGCTGCGCCGGGGTGGAGTAGTCGATCGTGCCGCTGACCAGCAGGGTCTCGGTCTGGCTGGGGCGCAGCGTGCGGTACTCGGCGTTGTCCGGGCTGTCCGGCCAGACGGTGGCGACCCCCTCGGGGCCGCCCCAGAGGAACTCCGCGCCGGCGTTGCCGAGGATCGAGCCCGGGTCACCGCCGGCGGCGTAGTACTTCCTGGCGGCGGGCGCGTCGAGCATGGCGAACGAGGCGAACTCGCCCCACACGATGCCCTCCGGCAGCAGGAGGTCGCCGAGGGCCGACATCGCCCAGACGCCGCTCGCGTCACCCTCCGCGGCGCTCAGGAACGCGTCGAGGACGTTCGGTGCGGTCTGCGGGGCGGCGCCGGGACCGTTGTTGTGCATGCCGAACATCCCGGCGGCGCGCACGTTGCCGTCCTTGACCCGCAGCGGCCCCCACCGGGACGGGAGATCGCCCGCGGCCTCGCGCATCGTGGCCGCGAAGTCGTCGGTGCGGGCCGAGCAGCCGCGGTCGGCGGCGCACAGCCGGCTGTACTGACCGAACTGCGCGTCGGTGATCGTCGGGTCCCACACCATGTGGCCCGGCGGGTTCACCGACACCAGCGCCGAGCGGAACAGCGAGGTGGGGTGCCGCCACGAGTAGACCATCGAGGTCCGGGTGCCCGCGCTGGAGCTGAGCAGGTTGATCCGCGGGTAGTTCAGGGCCTTGCGGGCCGCCTCCAGGTCCTCGACGCGCTGGACGACCGAGTACGCGGTGAGGTCGACGCCGTCCTTGGTGAGCCGCTCGGCGCAGGCCTTGAACGCCGTCCGCACCCGGCGCTGGGTCCCGGTGCCGATCAGGTCGTCCGAGGTCTGCAGGGTTCCGGCCACCTCCGGGCAGTCCAGCCGCCGTGACCCGTCGACGCCGCGGTAGCCCACCAGCACCAGGTCGTGGCCATCGGTGAGGCGGCTGGCCTGGGGGAACGTCATGTTCGTCCCGCCGGGGCCCCCGGCGAGCCGGAAGATCGGCTCGCGCGCGGTGCCGCTGGCCCGGATCCGCACCACCGGCAGCGCGATCAGCTCCGAGTCGGGGTCGCTCCGGGTTTCGGGCACCACGAGCGTGCCGCACTCGGCCGCCACCGTCCCGTCCTCGGTGTCGTACTCGCACGACTCCATCGAGAGGGAACCGGCACGTGCGCCCTCGGGCACCTCCAGAGTGGAGGAAGGCCATAACGCGAGACCGACCAGACACAGCAGGATGAGCCCGCTGACGGTGACCGCGATGGTCTTTTTGATCGTCATGCTGCGAACCGTACGAATTCGCCCGCTAGCTGACCTCCCCCACGTGTGGGATGCGGCGGCGCCGGTGAACGACGATGATCGCGGAGGCCCGTCGTCGTCGAAGGAGCGTGGTGAGCACCCCCGCCCAGGTCCATCGTCGGCTCGCTCACATGTCGCTGCTGATCGCGGCGGTCTGCGTGGTCACCGACGTGCTGGTCTATTTCGGGCAGGAGGTCCCGGTCGGCCGCCCGGCCGCCCTCGCGGTGCTGGTCGCGGTCGTCGTCGCCGACGTCGCGCTGGTGGCCCCGGTGCGCCTGTCGCTCGCCGTGGTGCTGGTCGCCGTCGCCGTCAACGCCGGTGGCGCCGCGCTGCTGGGCGGGCCGGAGTCGCTCAGCCTCAACGAGGCCGGCCTGCTGGTCGCCTCGTACCGGGCCGGGGCGTGGTTGCACGGGCGGCAGGCGGGTGCCGCGCTCGCCGCGGTGGTCGGCGGCCTGGTGCTCGCCCACGCGACGCGCGGCATCGAGCTGGACTGGACCGTGTTCGTCTCGTCGGTGAAGTTCGGCCTGGTCACCTGGTTGGTGGGGCGCTACACCACGGCCTGGCGCGGCTACCTGGACGAGTTGCAGCAGCGGGCCGAGAACCAGGAACGCGACGAGCGGGCCGCGGTCGAGCGGGCGGTCGCGGCCGACCGCACCGCGATCGCCCGCGACCTGCACGACGTCATCACGCACCACGTGAGCGCGATCAGCGTGCACGCCGGCGCGGCCCGGCTGCGCCTCACCGGCCCGGGCACCGACCCGGTGGCGCTCGCGTCGCTGCGGTCGGTGGAGGAGACCAGCCGGTCCGCGCTCGGCGACCTCCGGCACATGCTCGACGTGTTGCACGGCCAGCCCACCCCGGCGGAGGACCGGCCCGGTCTGGCCCGGCTCGACGAGTTGCTGCGCGGTTTCCGCAGCGCGGACGTCGAGGTCCGTCTGCGGGTCACCGGCCCGCCGGTCGACCTGCCCGAACCGCTCGACATCGCGCTCTACCGCATCAGCCAGGAGATGTTGACCAACGCGTTGCGTCACGGCACCGGCGGCCCGGTCGACCTGGCGGTGCGGCGGGGCGACGGCACGGTCGAAGTGGAGACGGTCAATCCCTACGCCCCCGGTGTCACCCGCACCGGAGGGGGGCGTGGGCTGGCCGGGATCACCAACCGGGCCGAGGTCTTCGGCGGGCAGGTCCGCAGCGGCCCCGGGCCGGACGGGCGGACCTGGAGCACCTACGTCTCGTTCGATCTGGAGAAGCCCGCGTGATCACCGTGTTGCTCGCCGACGACCACGTGGTGTTCCGCGCCGGTCTGCGGGCGATCCTCGAGACCCAGGACGACATCGTCTGCGTCGCCGAGACCTCCGACGGCGACGAGGCGGTCGAGCAGGCCATCCGGGTGCGCCCCGACGTCGCGGTGCTCGACGTGCGCATGCCCCGGCGCGACGGGCTGGGGGCGGCCAGGACGATCCTCGCGGTACCCGGCAACCGCACCAAGGTCGTCGTGCTGACGACCCACGACACCGACGACTACGTGCGTGACGCGCTCACCGCGGGCGCCAGCGGTTTCCTGCTCAAGTCGTTGCCGCCGGAGGAGCTCATCTCCGCGGTGCGGATCGCCGCCCGGGGCGACGCGCTCATCGACCCGTCGATCGTGCGCCGCCACCTCACCCGCTTCGCCGGCACGCTGGCCCCGGCCGTGCCGCCCGACGACATCACCCGGTTGACCGCGCGGGAACGCGAGGTGCTGCAACTGCTGTCCCGGGCGCTGAGCAACCCGGAGATCGCCCGCCAGCTGCACGTCGGCGAGGAGACCGTCAAGACGCACGTCTCCAGCATCCTGCGCAAGCTCGGCCTGCGTGACCGCACCCACGCGGTGGCCTACGCGCACCGCACCGGGTTCGCCACCGCGGCTCCGCCCCGGCCGCTCAGGTAGTACCGCGTCGTCGGAGGCGCTCGTTCGCCACGGCGCCGGCCTCCCCGAGGCGGGTGACGAACGCGGTGATCCGGCGCAGGTCGTCGAGGCCGGTGTCCAGCAGCACCTCGGCGACCTCCACGCCGGCCACCGCGAGGAACCGGCGGACCTGTTCGCGGGCCTCCGGTTCGGGCCGCAGCGTGACCCGGCGCCGGTCGGTGTGCTCCCGGCTGCGTCGGATGTGCCCCGCGGCCTCCAGCCGGTTGAGCAACACGGTGGTCGCGCCGGAGGTCATGCCGATCTGCCGGGAGAGCTCCGCCGGTGACAGCGGTTTCCCGTCCTCCGCGGCCCAGACGACGTGGCTGAGCGCGTTCGCGTCCGAGCCCGGCAGGTTCATCCAGGCCGCCAGGTGCTGGTTCAGCTCGGCGAACCGGATCGCCCAGTTCCGCAGGCCCTGGATCGCCGCGGTGTGCTCGGGCGCCCACGCCACCGCGAGGGGGTCCACTCTCGCCATGCGCCATCCTTCACTCTGAAGTAGCTTCACTGTAAAGCACGATTCGGTTCCGATCGGAAGGAAGTGAAGCAGGTCATGAGCTCACGACGTGCCGTGGTGTCCGGGGCCAGCATCGCCGGGCTCTCCGCCGCCTACTGGCTCGCGCGTACCGGCTGGGACGTCACCGTGATCGAGCGCGCGCCGGCCTTCCGCGACGGCGGACAGAACGTCGACGTCCGCGGTGTCGCCCGGGACGTCCTCACCCGGATGGACCTCTTCGACGCGGTGAAGGCGCAGAACACGACCGAGACCGGGACGGTACTGGTCGACGCGTCCGGGGCGGTGCGGGCCGAGCTGCCGTCCGAGGGCCCGGACGGCCCCACCGCCGAGCTCGAGGTGCTGCGCGGCGATCTGGCCCGCACGATCCTCGACCACCTGCCCGGCGGCGTCGTGTTCCGCTACGGCGAGCAGATCGAGGACGTGGACGACGGCGCCGACGACGTCACGGTCACCACGTCGTCCGGTGGCTCGCTCCGGGCGGACCTGCTCGTCGTCGCCGAAGGCGTGCGGTCGGCCACCCGCGACCGGATCTTCGGCGACGCGGTCGAGCGCCGGGAACTCGGCATCACGATGGTGTTCGGCACGATCCCCCGCACGGCGTCCGACGACGACCGCTGGCGCTGGTACACCACGGTCGGCGGGCGCCAGATCCACCTCCGGCCCGACAACCACGGCACCACCAGGGCGATCCTGTCCTACGCGCGGGGCGAGGACCTGACCGGCCTCGACCGGGCCGACGCGCTCACCCGCCTCCGGGAGCGCTACGCCGACGCCGGCTGGGAGGCCGAGCGGGTCCTGGACGGGTTCGCGGAGTCCGACGACGTCTACCTCGACCGGCTCACCCAGATCCGGATGAGCACCTGGCACCGCGGCCGGGTCGTCCTGGCCGGCGACGCCGGGTGGTGCGTCACCCCGATGGGCGGCGGCGGCGCGTCACTGGCGCTCACCAGCGGGTACGTGCTCGCCGCCTACCTCGCCGTGGAGCCCGGCGACCTGCCGTCGGCGCTGACCCGCTACCAGGAGTGGATGCGCCCGCTCGTCGACGACGTGCAGAAACTGCCGCCGGGCATCGAGCACTTCGCCTACCCGCAGACGCGGCTCGGCCTGGCGGCGCGCGAACTGTTCGATACGGTGCTCACCTCGAAGCTCCTCGCGCCGCTCACCGCGAAGCTCACCCAGGTGGCCGACACCGACCGGTCCCTCCCGGACCTGCCGGCCTAGCCGGGACGTGACGCGCGGGGCGGTGCCGGCGACAGGTAGCCATGACCCACGCCGATCCGCCCAGCGACCGCGACCTCTGGTCCGCCGCGGCCGCCGGTGATCACCACGCCTTCGGTGAGCTCTTCGACCGGCACGGCCAGGCGGTCTACAACCACTGTTTCCGGCTGACCGGGAACTGGTCGTCGGCCGAGGACGCGACCTCGGCGGTGTTCCTGGCCGCCTGGCGCCGGCGCGCCGATCTGCGGCTGGTGCGCGACTCCGCGCTGCCGTGGCTGCTCACCGTGGCGACCCACCAGGTCCATAACGAACACCGCTCCTCCCGACGGCGCCGGGCGCTGATCGCGCGGGCCGGGCCACCGCCGGAGAGCCCGGACCACGCCGACGCCGTCGCCGAGAAACTCGACGACGAGCGTCGGATGGCGGTGGTGCTGGACGCGACGCGGATGCTGCCTCCGTCCGAACAGGAGGCGCTCGTGCTGTGCGTCTGGTCCGGCGTCTCCTACGCCGACGCCGCGGCGGTGCTGGGCATCGCCGAGTCCGGCGTCCGCTCGCGGGTGAGCCGCGCCACCGGCCGCCCTGCTCGGAGTGTTCGCGCTCGGACCGACCTCCCCCGAAGCGCCCGCCGGCCCCGTTCTTCTGGCTGGTCACCGACCAGGTCGTGGCCGGCCAGGTCCCGCCCGGCTACCAGAGCATGCTGGGGTGCTAGACCTTGCGGCCGATGCCGCAGTAGACGGCGAGCTCGGTGTCGTCGTCCCCGGGGGCGGGCCGCCAGCGGGGGTTCGAGACGACGCCGGGCTCGACGAGTTCGAGACCGTCGAAGAACGCGGTGATCTGCGCCGGGGTGCGCAGGTGGTAGTCCCAGCCCTCGCTCTTGGCGGTCTCGATCGCCCCGTCGTTCTGCGGCGTGGTGATGCTGTCGTTGATCGCGAGGTAGCTGCCGGCCGGCAGAGCGTCGACGAACGTGCGCACGATCCCCGCCGGGTCGGCCTCGTCGGGGACGTGGCCGAGGATGCCGATCATCATGACCGCGATCGGCTCGGTGAAGTCGAGGGTGTCCCGGGCGGCGCGCAGGATCTTCTCCGGTTCGCGGATGTCGGCGTCGACGTAGTCGGTGACGCCCAGCCGGCTACCGGTCAGCAGCGCCCGGGCGTGCACCAGCACCAGCGGGTCGTTGTCGACGTAGACGATCCGGGACTCCGGCGCGATGCGCTGCGCCACCTCGTGCGTGTTGTCGGCGGTGGGCAGCCCGGTGCCGAGATCGAGGAACTGGCGGACACCGGCCTCACCGGCCAGGAACTCGACCGCCCGCGCGAGGAACCGCCGTCCGGCCCGGGCGAAGTCGACGATCTCCGGCAGCTGGTCGATCACCGAGTCGGCGGCGTTGCGGTCCGCGGCGAAGTTGTCCTTGCCGTCGAGCAGGTAGTTCCAGATCCGCGCGCTGTGCGGCCGATCGGTCTTCAATCGACCCTGCAGGTCGGACCCGGAACCGCTCGTCATCGATCCGCCTTCCGCTGAGCATGGAGCTCGGTGCTCGCAGGAAAAGCGTAGTGCGCGCCCCACCGGTCCGGCGTCCCGGATGCACAACGTCACTCACCGCGACCCGGGCGCGAGGACGGCACCGTGGTCGGCCCGCATCCGTTGCCGGTGCACGACGCCCGCCGCGTCGTAGACGACCTCGACGTCACGCAGGTGGCCCGACCGGCCGGAGCGGGACCACCGCGTACTCCTCGGAGAGCGTGTACGGCGGCACCTCCAGCCCACCGACGGGCCGCAGGTACGCCGCGCGGGTCGTCCCGGGGCGGGCTGCTGGTCTCCGACCAGGCAGCGTGGGCGGGCAGCTGGGGGTCAGGCCGCGAACAGTAGGGCGGCGCTGATCAGCACCACGATCGCGGTGGCGAAGTGGACACCGAACGCGGTGGTCCTGGTGCCGCCGAAACGCAGCACGATCACCGTGTCGCCCAGCGGGATGATCGCGGCCGCGAGCATGAACCAGGCCGCCGGGGTGGCGCCGGCGAACGCGAGCAGAGCCAGGCCCAGAACGCCGAGGGCGGCATCGCGCACGCCTTTCACGGCGAGGTAGGCGCTGCGCTCGGACGGCACGCCGTACCCCGCCGCGGCCGCTGACGGCTGCAGCAGGAATCGGCCCCCGATGAACAGGATGAACAGGTCGAGAACGACGGCCAGAGAGTACGCGACGGTCGTCATCATGAGGGTTTCTCCAATTTCTAGCGCTGCTAGCGAACGAGGCGACGCTAACACTAGCGGTGCTAGAACGACAAGCGGCGCTAGAAGATAGCGTGGGCGGAATGATCACCACGCTGGCCGTCGCGAACTACCGCTCCCTGCGGCATCTCGTGGTGCCCCTGGGGCGGCTGACCGTGGTCACCGGGGCCAACGGCAGCGGCAAATCCAGCCTCTACCGTGCGCTCCGGCTCCTCGCCGACTCGGCACGCAACGGCGCGATCGCGGCGCTGGCCCGCGAGGGCGGCCTGGCCTCGACGCTCTGGGCCGGCCCGGAGAACGGCACCCGTGAGGACCGGCCGCAGGGCACCGTCCGGCGCGGCCCGGTCAGCCTGCGGCTGGGCTTCGCCGGCGACGACTTCGGCTACGCGATCGACTTCGGACTGCCCCGGCCGTCGAGCTCGGCGTTCGGGCTGGATCCGGAGATCAAGCGGGAAGTGATCTGGTCCGGGCCGTTCCTCCGCCCGGCCGGGCTGCTGGCCGACCGGGCGAACGGCGCGCTGCGGCTGCGCGACGGCCGGAGCTGGCTGGCCGTGCCCGGCGTACTGGCCAGCTACGACAGCATGCTCAGCGAGTACTCCGACCCGCAGCGCGCGCCGGAGATCCTCGAGGTCCGCGAGCGCATCCGCTCCTGGCGGTTCTACGACCACCTGCGCACCGACGCCGACGCACCGGTCCGTCAGTCGCAGATCGGCACCCGCACCCCGGTGCTCGGCCCGGACGGCGCCGACCTCGCCGCCGCGCTCCAGACGATCCGCGAGATCGGCGACGCCGACGCGCTCGACACCGCGGTCGACGCGGCCTTCCCCGGCAGCGCGCTGTCGATCGAGGAGGAGGCCGGCCGGTTCGCGCTGCGCCTGAGCCAGCCCGGTCTGCTGCGGCCCTTCGGTGCCGCCGAACTGTCCGACGGCACCCTGAAGTACCTGATGTGGGTGGCGGCCCTGCTGACGCCGCGGCCGCCGGCCCTGCTGGTGCTCAACGAGCCGGAGGCCAGCCTGCACCCCGACCTGCTCCGGCCGCTGGCCGGGCTGATCACCACCGGTTCGGCACGCACCCAGGTGGTGGTGATCAGCCACTCCCGCGCGCTGGTCGGCGCGCTCGACGCCGACCACGCGATCGAGCTGGTCAAGGAGCTCGGCGAAACCGGCGTCGAGGGCCAGGGCCGCCTCGACGAGCCGCCCTGGCACTGGCCCGCCCGCTGACTAACGAACGTTCTCCAGCGCCAACGCCATCGCGCCGAGCAGCGGCGCGTCGTCGACGAAGTGCGCCAGCGCCAGCTCGGGCGGGAACGGCACCGCCCGCTCCAGCACCGCGGCGACCCGCGGCACGATGTGTTCGGCCGCACGCATCAGGCCACCGCCGAGCACCACCGTCGAGGGGTCGAGGGTCACGCAGAGGTTGGCGACGACCCGCGCCAGCGCGTCGACGGTCTCGTCGAGCAGTGCCGCCACGCCCTCCTCGCCGCGCAGCGAGAACAGCGCGGCCGCCGTCACCGGCCGCCCCAGCAGCGCGGATCCGCGCCGGCTCAACGCCATTCCGGAGACGACGTCCTCGAGCGGCGCGTGCCCGTCGGCGAAGTACCCGTCACCGTGTCCACGCAGGTACGCGATCTCGCCGGCCGCGCCGTGCGCCCCGGGCACCACGCGCCCACCGGCCACCAGCGCCGCGGCCAGCCCGGTGCCGACGTTGACGTAGAGACCCACGTCGACCCCGCGCAGCGCGCCCCACCGCAGCTCCGCCGCCGCGCCCGCGTTGACGTCGTTGTCGATCGCGACCGGGGCGTCGCCGAACCGCTCGCGCAGCAGCGCGGGCAGCGCCAGTCCGTCCCACCCCGGCACGTTGGGAGCGAGCCGGATCCGGTCGCCCCGGACGACGCCGAACGTCGACACGCCGACGGCCGCGGGGGAGTCCACGAGTTCCCGGGCCGCGTCGAACGTGCGCCGCACGGCCTGCGCCGCCCCCGCGGTGCCCAGCGTGTCCAGGCGGACGGTGGCCGACGGCCGGGACGAACCGACCGCCGCCGTCGCCAGCGCGATCTTCGTCCCGCCGAAGTCGATCGCCAGCACCTGCCTCACGAAGGCGCACCCCGGCGAGCCACCGAGTCCACCGCGATCGCCAGCGCCAGGACACCGGCGGTCACCATCAACCGCACCGACGAGTCGACGCTGAGCAGCAGCATGCCGTTGGTGATCGACTGGATCACCAGGATGCCCAGCAGCGCGGCGTACGCCCGGCCCCGGCCGCCGAACAGCGACGTGCCACCGATCACGGCGGCGGCGATCGCCATCAGCAGCGTGTCGCTGCTCCCGGAGCTCTGGTTGACCGCGGCCAGGCGGCTGGCCGCGAGGATGCCACCGCAGGCGGCGAGCACCGACGCGGCGGCGAAACAGATCAGCCGGATCCGGGTGACGTTGATGCCCGCCCGGCGCGCGGCCTCGGCGTTGCCGCCGACCGCGTACACGTGCCGGCCGAACACCGTGTGCCGCAGGACGAGATCGACCGCGACGACGAGCGCCGCGAACAGGACGAGCAGCAGCGGCACGCCGCGGTCGGCGGAGAGCACGGCGACGACGACGGCGAGCACCAGCCCCAGCCCGCCGAGACGCAGCCCCACCCCGGCGAGCGGCGTCACCGGCAGCGACGACGCCCGGCGCAGCCGGCGGTCGACCACCGCGCTCGCCGTGCACACCCCGACGATCACCACGACGACCAGCCAGGACAGCCACGCCGGGAGCCAGGTGTCGCTCAGTTTCGCCAGGAAGCCGTCGAACGGCAGGTTGATCGTGCCGCCGCGGCCCAGCAGGTAGAGCATCAGGCCCTGCCACCCGATCAGCCCGGCGAGCGTCGCGACGAACGACGGCATCCCGAGCCGGGTGAACATCCAGCCGTGGAGCAGCCCGATCAGCGCCGCGCCGACCAGCGCCACCGCGATCGCCGCCACCGGGGGCCAGCCGTGCTTGACCGAGAGGATCGTCATGATCACCGCGCACAGCCCGCTGACCGACCCGGCCGACAGGTCGATCTCGCCGAGCAGCACCACCATGATGATGCCGAGCGCGATCGTGCCGGTCGCGGCCATCTGCAGGGCCAGGTTGGTGAGGTTCTCGGGGGAGAGGAACCGGTCGTTCAACGACCGGAACACCACCGCGATCAGGATCAGCCCGACGACGACGGGCCAGGCGCCGAGGTCGGCGCGAGCACGGAACCGATCGATCATGAGGCCGAACTCCCGGTGATGGCGCCGACGATCTCCTCCGGAGTGGACTCCGCGGTGCGGAACTCCCCGGCGTTGCGGCCGAGGCGCAGGACGACGACCCGGTCGCTCACCGCGCGGACGTCGGCGAGGTTGTGCGAGATGAGCAGTACCGCGAGCCCGCGGTCACGCAGGCGGCGGATCAGGTCGAGCACCTGCGCGGTCTGCTCGACGCCGAGTGCGGCGGTCGGCTCGTCCAGGATCACCACGCGCGGCTCGCCGACCAGCGCCCGCGCGATCGCGACCGACTGGCGCTGGCCGCCCGAGAGCATCGCCACCGGCACCGTGATGTCCCGGATCCGGACGTCGAGCGAGGTCAGCAGTTCACGCGCGGCCCGTTCCATCCGGATCGGCCGCAGCACCGAGAAGCGCCGCCGTTCGTCGCCGAGGAACAGGTTGGCGACGACGTCGAGGTTCTCGCAGAGCGCCAGGTCCTGGTGCACGGTCGCGACGCCGAGGCGCTGGGCGTCGTGCGGTGAGCCGATGCGCACCGGGTCGCCGTCGCGCTCGATCACGCCCTGGTCCGGGATCACCACCCCGGACAGCACCTTGACCAGCGTGGACTTGCCGGCCCCGTTGTCGCCGACGAGCGCGACGACCTCGCCGTCGGGCAGGTCCAGCCGCACGTCGTCGAGCGCCTGGACCGCGCGGTAGCGCTTGGAGATGCCGGACGCGGAGAGCATTACTTGATGCCTTCGCGGTCGCAGGCCGCCTTGACCTCGGCGGTGCAGAGGTCGGCCGCGGAGTAGAAGCCGTCCTTGACGATCGTGTCCTTGACCTTGTCGGCGGTCACCGGGATCGGGTCGAGCAGGAACGCCGGGATCTCCCCGACCTTCGTCGGCGCGCTCGGCTTCTCGCCCTTGACCAGGGCGACCGCGAGCTCGGCGGCCTTCTCGGCCTCGCTGCGGATGTCCAGGTAGATCGTCATGTACTGCTCGCCGGTCAGGATCCGCTGCACGGCCGCGAGTTCGGCGTCCTGCCCGGTGATCGGCGGCAATGTGGTGTACCCGGCCCGCTTCATCGCGGCGATCGCGCCACCGGCCATGCCGTCGTTGGCCGAGAGCACGCCGACGATCGACTGCCGGCCGAGCGCGGTGATCGACTGCTCCATCTCCTGCTGAGCCTTGTCCGGGCTCCAGTCGGGGGTGTCGAACTCGCGCCCGATCTTCACTTTTCCGTCGAGGACGTTGTGCGCGCCCTTTTTGTAGTCGGCCGAGCTGGGGTCGGTCGGGGCGCCGTTGATCATCACGATCTGGCCCTTGTCGGCCGTGCCGGCCTTGGTGAGCGCGTCGAGCAGGGCCTGGCCCTGCATCTCGCCGACCCGGACGTTGTTGAACGAGACGTAGTACTCGTAGGTGATCCCGGTGATCAGCCGGTCGTAGGCGATGACCGGCACGTCCTTCTGCTTGGCCTGGTTGACCAGCGGCGCCACCGCGCCGGCGTCGACCGCGTCGAGCACCAGCGCGTCCGCGCCCTGGGTGAGCGCCGCCTCGATCTGTTGCTGCTGCTTGGCGGCGTCCTGGTCGGCGTTGGAGTAGAGGATCTCGCAGTCGGCGCAGAGTGCCTTGACCTTGGCCTCGAACAGCGGGCGGTCGAACGCCTCGTAGCGCGTGGTCTTCGACTCGGGCAGGAACAGGGCGATCGTCTTGGCGTCGGAGTCGCCCGACGACGATCCGTTGCTGCAGGCGGTCACTAGGAGAAGTGCTAGGACGGCGACGATTCTGGCCCTCATGGCGGCGCCTCTCTCGCGGGGTGTGGAGTGGATCGTGGGCCATCACCGCGCCTTTGGCAATGTCCTTTACAAATTTGATAAGTGACCTTTACGAACGGGTGTGGCAGCCTGATGGGGTGCAGACCGCCAGTACGACGGCGCTTCTCCGGGTCATGAACGAACGGGCGGTGTTCGCCGCGGTGTTCCGGCTCGGCCGGGCGTCCCGCCCCGAGTTGGCGCAGCTGACCGGGCTGTCGAAGCCCACGGTGGCGGTGGCGCTCACCAACCTGGAGAGCGCGGGCCTGCTCCGCCAGACCGGTTCGCGCGCGGGCTCCGCCGGTCGCTCGGCGCTGCTCTACGAGGTGCGGCCCGAGGCCGGGTACGTGCTCGCGGTCGACATCGGACGCGCCTACGTGCGGACGGCGCTGGCCGACCTCGTCGGTGACGTCGTCGCCCGCGTGGACGACCCCGCGTGCGGGCCCGGCGCCGACGACCTCGTCGCCCAGCTCACCCGGCTCGCCGACGAGCTCACCGCCACCGCGGGCATCACCCGCGCCGACGTCACGCTGGCCGTGTTCGGCACCCCCGGCATCCACGACGAGGCCAACGGTTCGCTGCACCTGGCGCCCAACCTGCCGGGCTGGGAGGAGCGCGACAGCCTGGACCGGCTCGCCGCCGTCGCCGGCCCGGCGTACACGGTGGAGAACGACGTCGACCTCGCGGCCATCGGCGAGGCCACCTACGGCCTGGGCCGCGACGTACCGCACTTCGTCTACCTGCACATCGGCACCGGCCTGGGGATGGGCATCGTGATCGACGGCAAGCTCTACCGCGGTTTCCGCGGTGCCGCCGGCGAGATCGGTTACCTGCCGATCGGCGAGGGCGACCCGCTGCTGCACCGGCCCGGGGTCCGCGGCCGGGGCATGTTCGAATCGGTGGCGTCGGCGGCGGGCCTGCTCGCGACCGCCCAGCGGTTCGGCCTGACCGGCGCGCGGAGCGCGAAGGACGTCCTGGACGCGGCCCGCGCCGGGGACGGGCCGGCGCGTCGCGCGGTCGAGCAGGAGGTCGAGCACCTCAGCCGGGCCGTGGCCGGGGTGGCCGCGGTGCTCGACCCGGAACTCGTGGTGCTGGGCGGCGGGGTGGGCAGCCACGCCGGTGACCTGCTGACCGCTCCGCTGCTCGACCGGCTCGGCCACCTGGTCGCGCTCGAACCGCCCCGGATCGAGGTGTCCACCCTCGGTGGCGACGCCGTCCTGCTCGGGGCGCTCGCGTCCGGCCTCGCCGCGGCCCGCGACCTCGTCCTCGACCGCGCGGCCACCGCCTGATCAGCCCGCGGCGTCGAGGTGGTCCGCCCAGATCTCGGCCGGGATGCCGTCGCCGGTGACGCGCTCCCCGGTGCGGGCGTCCCGCATCGGAAAGTCGTCGCCGCTGCTGCCCACCCACACCGCGACCGCGCGCTCGGGGGTGAAGCCGCACATCCAGGCGTTGGTGTTGCCGTCGGAGGTGCCGGGCCGCGCCGCGGCGTGGGCGGCCAGCACGTCGGTGGCCTCGGCCGGCAGCACCCGGTAGCCGGGTGACGGCGGCCGCTCCCAGACGACGGTGCCGTCGGACGCGGTGACCCGCTGGACGAAGTAGGGCTCCCGGGCGTGGCCGTCGTCGGCGAAGGTCGCGTAGCCCGACGCCTGGTCGAGGGGCGAGATCGTCGGGAGGTCGGTCCCGGGCACCGGGGAACCGCCGAGCTTCGCCGCGAGGACGTAGGGCCAGTACGTCTCCGCGGCCAGCCGGGGCGTGTCGGCCAGGTCCAGGTACCCGTACCCGGCCTCGCCGCCGTAGTACGCGGTGACCCGGCCGGTCGAGGGCTCGACGGCGACCAGCGCGGCGGTCAGGCGGGTGTCCTGGCCGCGCAGGCGGGTCGCCACCGCCCGGGCGGCCCGCCGCTGCTCGGCCCGGTCGATCGTCGTCGTGATCGTGTAGCCGCCGGTGTAGAGCTGCTGCTCGGTGAGGACACCGGCGAGTTCCCGCTCGATCCGGCCGCCCAGCACGCCGCGCCAGCCGGACCGCAGCGCCGCCCGGGCGGAGGCGGACGCCCGGCGCTCGACGGTGGCCGGGAACCGCCGGGTCCCGGGGGACAGGTACCCGTTCTCGACCATCCGGTCGATCAGGTACCGCCAGCGGCCGCGCGCGCTGTCCGGTCGGATCCGGGGGTCGAAGTTCGTCGGGTCCTTGATCACCGCGGCCAGTACCGCGCCCTGCGCGGCGGTGAGCTCGTCGACGTCGAGCCCGAAGTAGGCCTGGGCGGCGGCCTGGATCCCGAAGGCGCCGCGGCCGAAGTAGATCGTGTTGAGGTACCCCTCCAGGATCTCCGTCTTCGACGCGGTGCGCGCGAGCTTGCCCGCCAGCACCAGCTCCTTGGCCTTGCGCGCGTAGCTGCGCTCGCGGGTCAGGTCGAGTGCGTTGCGGACGTACTGCTGGGTGATCGTCGAGCCGCCGCCGCTGCCCGCGTCCCGGCGCACCAGCCCGAGCACCGCGCGGCCGATCCCGGAGAGCGACACCCCGTCGTGGTCGTCCCAGAAGCCCGCGTCCTCGGCGGTGACAACCGCGTCCTGCACGGAACGCGGCACCCGGGCCAGCGGCACGCGCTGCCGGTTCTCGGTGGCGAACAGGGCCAGCGGGTGCCGTCCGTCGGCGAAGACCGCGGTGCTGGTCTGGGGCTGGTCCGGGAACGGCGGCAGCTCGACGGCGGAGAACCCGGCCACCGCCAGCACCAGGGCTCCGATCAGGACACCCCCGGCGATCCGCACCGCCCAGCGGATGATCACCGGCGCCCGGCCCGGACCCGGTGGGCGCCGACGAGCACCGCGAGCACGACCAGGCCCCCCAGGGCGAGCCGTCCGAACGGAACGCCGCCGCCCCGTACGGTGTCCTCGATCCAGCCGCTCAGGTTGTCGGTGCGCGCCCCGATGTCCGCGCCGGGGTGCGGGCACGACGGCCCGGTGCTGACGACCCCGACCAGCACCGCCACCCCGTCCGGCCGCTCCCGGAAGTACGGTCCGCCGGAGTCGTGCTCGCAGGCGCTGGTGTCGGGGCCGGGCACCCGGCCGGAGATCTCCAGCACGCTGTCGCCGACCCGGTCGACGGCGAACTGCCCGGTCTGCAGCCGGGTCGCCGGTGCGTAGGCGCCGTCCCGGATCGTCAGCCCGTACCCGGCGAGGCGCACCGTCTCGCCGACCGTGGGCGGCGCGGTGCCGACCACCAGCGGCGTTCCGCCGGGGACGTCGGCGTCGAGCCGGGCCAGGGCCACGTCGGCGTCGCCGGCCTGGCGCACGTCGACGACCTCGCGCTCCCAGCCCTCCGTGCCGCCCAGGTCGGACCGGCCGACGACCGCGGTGGTGCGGTCGGCCACCGTCCGGCTCACCCGCCGCCCGCCGACGTCGCGGAAACAGTGACCGGCCGTGATCACCCACTCCGGCGCGATCAGCGCGCCGGAGCAGGAGCTGTCGCGGGTGCCGTGCTCCGCGGTGGGCAGGCCGGACATCACCAGCAGGACCGCGAACGGATAGGCGCCGTCGGTGCCGTTGGCGATCGCGGCGGCCGGTCGGACACCCACCGGAGCGACGGCCGCGGCCGCGGTCAGCACGGTGACGGCGAGGAACCGGAGGAACATGGGATCGATGGTGGAATTCCGGGCGTCCGACGACGTTAAGCGACGCCTTGACGGATCTTTTATGAACGCTGTGTCAGCCTGCAGGGGTGCGGATACTCGTGGCCGAGGACGAGCGGGTGCTGGCCGACACGGTCGCCGAAGGCCTGCGCCGGCTCTCGATGGCCGTCGACGTGACCTACGACGGCGACACCGCGCTGGAGCGGCTCGCGGTCAACCGCTACGACGTCGCGGTGCTCGACCGGGACCTGCCCGGCAGCACCGGCGACGAGGTCTGCCGCTGGATCGTCGCGCACGGCACCGGCACCCGGGTGCTGCTGCTGACGGCCGCCGCGGGCATCCGGGAGCGCGTCGAGGGACTGGGCCTCGGCGCCGACGACTACCTCACCAAACCGTTCGCGTTCGCCGAGCTCGTCGCCCGGCTGCAGGCGCTGTCCCGCCGTTCGGCCCCGGCGCTGCCGCCGGTGCTGGAACGCGACGGCATCGTGCTCGACGTCGCCAGGCACGCCGCCTCCCGCGACGGCCTGCCGCTCGCGCTCTCCCCGAAGGAGTACGCCGTCCTGCACGTGCTGATGCGCGCGGACGGGCGCGTCGTGAGCACCGAGGACCTGCTGGAACAGGCGTGGGACGAGCACACCGACCCGTTCACCAACACGGTGCGCACCACGGTTATGACCCTGCGCCGCAAGCTCGGTGAACCCTCGCCGATCCGGACCGTGCCGCGCGTCGGCTACCGGCTCGGGACGTGACGCCGGCGCGGAGGATCCTCGTGCTCTGCGGGGCGATCTTCGTCGCCTCGCAGTTCGCGCCGTGGATCGCCGAGCAGCTCGTCTGGCTGTGGCGGGAGTTCGTCCCGTCCTGGTGCCCCCCGGACGAGTTCAACGGCTCGTACGTGTGCACGCAGGTCAACCGGCGGCCCACCATCCCCACCGTGATCGCGCTGGTGTTGATCCTCGCCGTGATCCTGGCCGGGTGCGTCGTCGCGGTGCGGTGGTGCCTGCGGCCGGTACGGGACCTCGTTCCGATGATCGCGAACGTCGGGCCGCAGAACCTCGGTTACCGTCTCCGTCCCGGCCCCGGCCGCGACGAACTGTCGGTGCTCGGCCGCGCGATCGACGACATGACCGACCGCATCGCGGTGGGCTACGACGCGCAGCGCCGCTTCGCCGCCGACGCGTCCCACGAGCTGCGCACGCCGCTCGCGGTCCAGCGCACGCTGATCGAGGTCGGCCTGTCCGGCGCGCCCACCGGGGAGCAGCTCGCGTTGCTCACCCGGCAGCTACTGGCCACCAACGAACGCAACGAGCGTCTGATCGAAGGCCTGCTCGTGCTCAGCGAGAGCGACCGCGGCCTGCTCTCACGCACCCCGCTGCGGCTCGACACGATCACCGCCGAGGTGCTCGACGCCCACCGCGCCCGCGCGGCCGGGGCCGGGATCACGATCACCAGCACCCTGCGTCCCCGGGTGGTGATGGGGGAGCAGGTGCTGCTCGAACGCCTGATCACCAACCTGGTGCAGAACGCCGTCAAGTACAACCGCGACCAGGGCACGGTCGACGTCGAGGTCGGCGACGACCCGGCGCTGGTCATCACGAACACCGGCGACGACGTGCCGCCCGACGCGGTGCCCGCGCTGTTCGAGCCGTTCCGCCGGCTGGCCGGCACCCGGATCGACCACAGCGGCGGCGTCGGGCTGGGGCTCGCGATCGCCCGCTCGATCACCCGCGCCCACGACGGCGTCATCACGGCGTCCTCCACCGGCCACGACGGCCTGCGGGTGACGGTGTCGTTCCCGGCCGCGGCCAGCGGGCCCTAGCCTCCGGCCAGGTGGCGCGGTCAGCGGGCCCTGGCCTCCGGCCAGGTGCGGAACTCCAGTGGATCCGCGACGAGCTCCGCCGACTCGGCCACGGCCCGGCACCGCTTCGCCGCCACCCCGATGCTCGCCGCGGTCTTCGGCCGGTCGTCGCAGCCGAACCCGAACTGCACGGTGGGCTGCCGCACGCGGACCCCGGCGAAGTCGCCGTCCCGGGTGGTCTGCCCGGGCCGGTCGGCGACCACGGTGTTCGGCTCGAAGTCCAGCGTCATCGTGTTCGCGGACGCTCCGGTGCTGATGATCGCGCCGGTGGTGGTGTCCTCGAAGTACCAGTGGAACGACCGCAGCTCGTCGCGGCGCCAGTAGGTGCCGGCCTGGGAGGTGCGGTACGTGTCCGGCACGTCGAGCGTGTACGGCATGCGCAGCGGCGTACTCGTCATGCGGGGTCGAGGTGGCGATGCGCACCGCGACGTCCAGCGCGTCCGGCCGGTCGGGGAGCAGGACACCCGCGCGGGCACCCGGGGACCACTCCCAGCGCAGCTCGTGGCGCGTGGTGTGCCCTCCGTCGTAGGTCGCGCTGTACCAGCGGCTGGGGACGCCGTCGACCGACG
Source organism: Cryptosporangium japonicum (assembly GCF_039524755.1). Taxonomy (NCBI): domain Bacteria; kingdom Bacillati; phylum Actinomycetota; class Actinomycetes; order Cryptosporangiales; family Cryptosporangiaceae; genus Cryptosporangium; species Cryptosporangium japonicum. The sequence continues at coordinate 60,217 of NZ_BAAAGX010000028.1, read as the reverse complement.
GCCCGGGCACCGACGTGGCGCCCGGCAGCGCGAACTCGTCGTCCAGGGCGAAGGACCGGCCGCGGGCCGCCATCCGCACCCAGTACTCGGGCTGGCCGTCCGTGCGGGTGGCCAGGTACGACGCCTCGGTCAGCCGGACGTCCTCGGTGACGTAGGTCAGGCCGGACGGCATCCACCCGACCCGGATCGCCTGGCGGAGCGGGTCGAACTCGGTGGGCGCGTCGGTGAGCGGGGGCCCGTAGGTCAGCTCCGGGCCCGCCGGCCGGACCGGGGCGTCCCGGTCGGCGACCGCGATCACGGCCCGTGATCACCAGGACGGCCACCGCGGCGGCCGTGGCCGCCGACCGCCGGTGCCGGCGACGCTTGCGCTCCGCGCGGCGGACCACCTTGCCCAGATCCACCCCGGCCGGCGGGGGAGCGTCGTCACTGATCTGCCGGAAGAGGAGCCGGGTCGTCGTCTCGTGTGCTCGAAGAGTGCTTCGAGCGCGGCGACGTGCCGGCGGTACGCGGCTTGCCGCTCGGCGTCAGGCTCACGCAGGTTCTTCACCCGGCGGCGGCCGGTGGGCTGGGAGATGCCGACGTAACCGGCGTCCTGCACCACCTTGAGGTGCGTGCTCAGGTACCCGGCGAGCTGCTCAGCGGGCGTTGTTCTCCGTGACGGAAAGTGAACTGGGGTGCGATCGGGGAGCGGATCCGCCGGACGGCTCACCCGCCGCGGACCGCCCCCGATGCGCACGGCATGACTTCACATCTCTCCATCACCGGCTTATCCGGCGCGACCGTCGAGAACTCGCCGACCGTGCTCGGCTGGCAGCTCGCCCAGCGCATCCAGCTCACCGTCAAACAGGTCGCCAAGCAGAAGCCCGCGGCCTCGGTGGACGAGCTCGCCCGCGAGCTCGACGTCCGCCTGCGCCGGTTCGGCGTCGTGATGACCCAGAAGGAGCTGCACGAACACGCCGCCTCGATCAGTGCGACTCCCGGCTGACCTCCGAACCGCTGGAGCCGAGCAGGAAGTCCAGGTCGGCGCCGGTGTCGGCGCCGAGGACGTGGTCGACGTAGAGCCGCTCCCAGCCCCGGCGCGGTGCGGCGAAGCCGTCGGTGTTCGGGGCGCGGTCGCTCAGGTCGGCCTCGACGTCGATCCGGCGCCCGGGGACGTCGAGAACGATCCAGTCGCCGGTGCGCACGCGCGCGAGCGGGCCACCGGCGGCCGCCTCCGGCGCCACGTGCAGGACGACGGTTCCGTAGGCGGTGCCGCTCATCCGCCCGTCGCAGATCCGCACCATGTCGCGGACACCCTGCTCGAGCAGCTTGCGGGGCAGCGGCATGTTCGCGACCTCGGGCATGCCGGGGTAGCCCTTGGGGCCGCAGCCACGCAGCACCAGCACCGAGGAAGCGTCGACGTCGAGGTCGGGGTCGTCGATGCGGGCGTGGAAGTCCTCGATCGAGTCGAACACGACCGCCCGGCCGCGGTGGCGCAGCAGTTCCGGCGACGCCGCGGCCGGTTTGATCAGCGCGCCCGACGGTGCCAGCGAGCCGCGCAGCACGGCGATGCCACCCTCGGCGACCAGCGGCGCGCTCCGCGGCCGGATCACCTCGGCGTCCCAGATCGGCGCCTCGTCCAGGTAGTCCACCAGCGGCTTGCCGGTCACCGTCAGCCCGGCCGGATCGAGCAGGTCACGCACCTCGCGCAGCACCGCGAGCAGGCCGCCGGCGCGGTGGAAGTCGTCCATCAGGAACCGGCCGGCGGGCAGCAGGTCGACGAGCACCGGCACCCGGGAGCCGATCCGGTCGAAGTCGTCGAGCGTCAGCTCGATGCCGAGGCGGCCGGCGATCGCGAGCAGGTGCACGACCGCGTTGGTGGACCCGCCGATCGCCGCGAGCGCCACGATCGCGTTGTGGAAGTTGGCTTCGGTGAGGAACGTCGAGGGTCGCCGGTCGGCGGCGACGAGCTCGACGGCGGCGCGGCCGGTGCCGTGGGCGGCTTCGAGCAGGCGGCTGTCCGGGGCCGGGGTGCCGGCCACGCCCGGGATCACCGTGCCGAGGGCTTCGGCGACCAGCGCCATCGTCGACGCGGTGCCCATCGTGTTGCAGTGGCCCCGGGAACGGATCATCGACTTCTCCGAGCGCGTGAAGTCCTCGTTCGAGAGGGTGCCCGCCCGGACCTCCTCGGAGAGCCGCCACACGTCGGTGCCGCACCCGAGCGGGACACCGCGGAACGTGCCGGTGAGCATCGGCCCGCCGGGCATCACCACCGCCGGCAGGTCCACCGACGCGGCCGCCATGAGCAGCGACGGGATCGTCTTGTCGCACCCGCCGAGGAGCACGACGCCGTCGATCGGGTTGGCGCGCAGCATCTCCTCGGTGGACATCGCGGCCATGTTGCGCCAGAGCATCGCGGTCGGCCGCACGTTGGTCTCGCCCAGCGACACCACCGGCAGTTCGCGCGGGATGCCGCCGGCCTCGTAGATGCCGTTGGCGACCGACTTCGCGACCTCGGTCAGGTGCGCGTTGCAGGGCGTGAGGTCCGACGCGGTGTTGGCGATCGCGATCTGCGGCCGGTCGAACGCGTCGTCCGGCGTGCCGCGGCGCATCCAGGCGCGGTGGATGTAGGCGTTGCGGTCCTGCCCGGCATACCAGTGGGCGCTGCGGAGGGTCACGGGCGGCCGCCTTTCCGACGATGAACGCGGTGTCTTATTTTCTACCGATGAAACCGGCCACAGATGAGTCGTACACGTTGGCTGAGGGGCCGATCTGGGACAAACCCCGCCGGCGCCTGCTCTGGGTCGACATTCCGAGCGGCACCCTGTTCGAGGGCGCGCTCGACGGTGACCGGATCCGGGTGACCCGCACGCACACGTTCGACGGCACGCTCGGCGCGGTCGTACCGGCCGAGGACGGTTCGCTGCTCGTCGCCGCGCAGGAGGAACTGATCGTGCTGCGGCCCGACGGCACCCGCGAGATCGGGCCCCGGCTGGTGGTCCCCGGCGAGGGGCGGCGCCTCAACGACGGCGCCGTCGACCCGGCCGGGCGCTTCCTCGTCGGCACGATGCTCATCGACGGCGAGTCCGAGCACGAGCGGCTGCTCCGGGTGGAGTACGACGGGCTGGTCACCGTGCTCGACGACGACCTCACGCTCTCCAACGGGCTCGCCTGGTCGCCCGACGGCCACCGCCTGTACAGCACCGACACGCTCCGCCGCCGGATCTACGTGCGGAACTACGACCCGGCCGACGGCGCGGTCGGCGAGCGCCGCGTGCACCTCGACCTCGGCGACGATTACCCCGACGGCATCACGACCGACGCCGAGGAGCACCTCTGGGTCGCGGTCTGGGGCGCCGGTGAGGTGCGGCGGTACGCGCCCGACGGCACGCTCGTCGACCGTCGTGCGGTGCCGGCGCCGAACGTCTCCAGCGTCGCGTTCGCCGGCGACGACCTGGACCGGTTGGTGATCACCACCGCCACGGTGGCGCTCACCGAGCAGCAGCAGCGCGACCACCCCGAGTCCGGTCACCTGTTCGTGGTGCCGGTCGAGGTGCCCGGCCTGCCCGTCACCCCGTGGGCGCAATGAGAGCTTTCGTCCTCACCGGGCCCGGTCAGGCCGAGGTGCGTGACGTGCCCGCGCCCGTCGCCGGCCCCGGTGAGGTCGTCGTCGACGTCGAGCGGGTCGGCGTCTGCGGCACCGACGTCGAGTTCTTCACCGGCGAGATGGCCTACCTGCACCAGGGCGTCTCGTCGTACCCGATGCGCCTGGGCCACGAGTGGTGCGGGCGGGTCGCCGCGGTCGGCCCCGGCGTCGACCCGGCGTGCATCGGGCGGCGGGTCACCGGCGACACGATGGTCGGGGACGGCACCTGCCGCCGCTGCCGTCGCGGCCACCAGCACGTCTGCGAGAACCTCCGTGAGGTGGGCATCCGGGACGGCCTGCCGGGCGCGCTGGCCGAACAGCTCGCGGTCCCGGTCCGGTCACTGCACCCACTGCCCACCTCGGTCGACGCCGTGCGCGGCGCGCTGGTGGAGCCGGGCGGGAACGCGTGGCGGGCCGCCCGGGCCACCCAGGCCGGGCCGGACGACCGGGTCCTGGTGCTCGGGCCCGGCACGATCGGCCTCCTAGTCGCGGCGTTCCTGCAGGCCGCCGGCGCCGAGGTGCACCTGCTGGGCCGCGACGCCGACTCGCTCGCGTTCGCGGCTGGCCTCGGGTTCGCGGTGTCCGACACCGTGCCCGACGGGCCGTGGGACGCGATCGTCGACGCGTCGAACGCCGCCCACCTGCCCGCGCTCGCGCTGGCGCGGGTCGAGCCGGCCGGCCGGCTGGTGTACATCGGCCTGGCCGGTGCACCGAGCCCGATCGACACCAGGGCGCTCGTGCTCGGCGACGTCACCGCGGTCGGCATCCTGTCGGCGTCCCCGGGCCTCGCGGCCACGATCGACGCGTACGCCGACCGGGTCGTCGACCCGCGCCCGCTGGTCGCGGCCACGGTCGGGCTGGACGACGTCGCGGCGGTGCTGGCCGGTACGCGACCGGCCGGCGCCGGTCCGGGGCCGAAGTTCCACGTCGATCCGCGACGCCGCGGCTGAGACCGGAGCCGCCCACCGGCCGCCGGAGCGGGATAGGCTCTTCGTGTGGATCTGCCGAGATCCCGCCCGATGTGGCTGTGCGTCCTCGGACCGGTACAGGCCTGGGCGGACGGACGCTCGGTCGACGTCGGCCCACCGCAACAACGGGCTGTGCTCGCGCTGTTACTGGCCCGCGCCGGCGAGGAGGTTCCGCTCGCCGAGCTGATCGACGCGCTGTGGCCGGCCGGGCCACCGGCCAGCGCGGCCGGGAGCCTGCACGGCTACGCCAGCCGGTTGCGCCGCGTCCTGGAGCCCGACCGCCCGGTGCGGGCCCCCAGCCGCTGGATCGAGCGGGTGTCGCGCGGCTACCGGCTGGTCGCGGACGCCGACGAGGTGGACCTGCTGTGGTTTCGCCGCCGGGTCGCCCAGGCCCGGGCGTCGGCCGTCGCCGCCGACACGATCGCCGCCTACGTCGACGCGCTGGAGGTGTGGCGCGGTCCGGTGGCGGCCGGCCTGGACGTCGCGGTCCGGTCGCACCCGGTGTTCCGGGCGCTCGAGAGCGAGTACGCCGAGGTGCTGGCCGACGCGGCCGACGCCGCCCTCGACGCCGGCCTCACCCGCGACGTGCTGCCGTTCCTGCAGCGTCAGGCCGCGCTCGAGCCGCTCGACGAGCCGCTCCAGGCCCGCCTGGTGCGCACGCTGGCCGCCGAGGGGCGGCGCGGCCCGGCGCTGGCGCTCTACCGCAGCGTGCGCGACCGGCTCGTCGACGAGCTGGGCATCGAACCGGGGCCGGAGCTGCGCAGCGCCCACGAGGACGTCCTGCACTCCGACGGGGCCGAGCGCGGCACGGTCCCGGCCCAGCTGCCGGCCGCGCTGGCCACGTTCACCGGGCGGGGCGCGGAGCTGGCCGCGATCGACGCCGCCGTCGACACCGCCGTCGCCGTCGCGGTACGGGGCATGGGCGGCGTCGGGAAGACCGCGCTGGCCGTGCGGTGGGCCCACTCGGTCGCCGCGCGCTACCCCGACGGCCAGCTCTACGTCGACCTGCGTGGTTTCGACGAGAACGAGTCGCCGGTGGACCCGGGTGAGGCGCTCCGCGCGTTCCTGGACGCGCTCGGGGTGCCGCCGTCCTCCGTTCCCGACGGCCTCGACGCGCAGGCCTCGCTCTACCGCAGCCTGCTGGCCGGCCGCCGGATGCTGGTGGTACTCGACGACGCCGGGGACGCGCGTCAGGTCGCCCCGCTGCTGCCCGGCGCCTCGGGCTGCACGGCCGTGGTGACCAGCCGGGATCCGCTGGCCGAGCTGGTCGCGGCCGGTGCGGTGGCGTCGGTGGCGCTGGACGCGTTCACCCCCGAGGCGTCCCGCGAGTTCCTGCGCGGCCGGCTCGGCACCACCCGGGTGGCGGCCGAGCCCGAGGCGGCGGACCGGATCGTCGCCCGCAGCGGACGCCTGCCGCTGGCGCTGGCCATCGTCGCGGCCCGGGCGGCGCTGAACTCCACGTTCCCGCTGTCCGCGCTCGCCGACGAGCTGGAGTCCGACGTCGGCCTCGACGCGTTCACGGTGCCGGGTCTGCGCGGCGACCTGCGTGCGGTGTTCACCTCCTCGTACCGGACGCTGCGCCCGGAGACCGCGGCGCTGTTCCGGCGGATGGCCGCGCACCCCGGCCCGGATCTGGGCCTGCCCGCGGCGGTGGCGATGGCCGGCGCGCCGGAACCGGTCGTGCGCCGCGGGCTGCGCGAACTGGTGGCGGCGAACCTGCTCACCGAGCTGCGCCCGGGCCGGTTCGTCTACCACGACCTGCTGCGTGAGTACGCGCTCGAGCTGGGTGGGGCCGAGGACGACGGGTTCGTCGGCGCGCTGGACTACTACCTGCACACCGCGATCGAGACCCGCCAGGTACTGGCGCCCGCGCGTCCGCTGGACCGGCTGATGGACCGGCCGCCGGGGCTGGCCCGGCACGACTTCGCCGACGCCGACGCGGTCGTGGCCTGGTACGAGATCGAGCGCACGGCGCTGCTGGAGATCGTGCGTGCGGCCGAACGCCGCTGCCTCGACGCGTACGTCTGCCAGCTGTCCGCGGCGCTGAGCATGGTGCAGCACATGTCCGGGCGGTGGCGGGACTGGATGGTGCAGGCCGAGCTGGCGCTGCTGTCCGCGGCCCGGCAGCACGACGCCTGGTGGATGGCGCACGCCCACCACCGGCTCTCGATCGGGCTGAGCGAGCTGAGCCGGCCGGCCGAGGCGGTCGACCACAGCCGGGAGGCGGCCCGCCTGTTCGCCGCCGTCGGCGACACCGGGTGGCAGGCCATGGCCCAGGTCGGGGTGGCGGCCGCGCTCTCGCTCGCGGGCCGTCCGGAGGCGGCGCTGGAGGAGGACCGCCGGGCGATCGAGCTGCACCGGGCCATCGGCGACCGGGCGGGCGAGGCCTACTCGGAGAACAACATGGGCTGGCGGCTCTCGCTCAACCCCGAGACGCTCGACGACGCCGCGACGCACTACTGGCGGGCCGCCATGTTGTTCGCCGGCACGGCCGACCGGTTCGGGGAGGCGTCGGTGCTGGCCAACCTCGCGCAGCTGCACCGCCGCCGCGAGGAGTGGACCGCGGCGCTGCGCTGCAACGAACGGGCCCTCGGGCTGTTCGCCCAGATCCACGGCGGGCTGGAAGCCGCGCAGGCGCACCACGAGCACGGCATCTGCTGGTGGAACCTCGGCTCGGCGGAGAACGCGCGCGACTCCTGGAACCGGGCGCTCACGCTGGTGCAGGACGCCGATCAGCCCGCCGCCGAGCAGCTGCGTACCGAGCTCCGCGCGCTGCTCGCCCGGCCCGTGCAGAGCGCGTACAGATTTCCTACACGGGTGCTCTCGTACGCTCCGCGCGTTCTGCTGGCCAGCACCGAGGAGTAGCCGCGTGCCGCGTTCCCGAGTCGCTTCCCGCCCCGACGACGGGCCGCGACCGGACCCGAATCGGATCCCGGTCACCATCCACTGCGACGATCCACTGACCCGCGCCGGTCTGCTCAGCCATCTGCGCGGCGACCCGCTGCTCGAACCGTTCGACGTCAGCGTCGGCACGGTCGGCGGGGTGGCGGTGGTGCTCGCCGGGCGCCTGGACGACCTCGACGTGGCCCGGCTGCGCCGGCTCGCGTTGAACAAGCGGATCGTGCTCGTCGTCGAACGGATGCGTGAGCCGGAGCTGCTGCGGGCGCTGGACAGCGGCGTGACCGCGATCGTCCTGCGGTCCGACGCGACGCCGGAGCGGCTGGCCGCCGCGGTCAGGGCCGCCGCACGCGGTGACCGGGACCTGCCCAGCGACCTGCTCGGCCAGCTCGTGGACGCGGTGAACCGGATGCGCAGGGAGTCCGCCGACGGGCTGCTCCCCGGCTCGCAGCAGCTCACCGACCGGGAGCTCGACGTGCTGCGGCTGCTCGCCGACGGGTGGGAGACGCGGGCGATCGCGGCCAAGCTCGCGTACTCCGAGCGGACGGTGAAGAACGTGCTCGCCGGCCTGAACGCGCGGTTCCGGCTCCGTAACCGCACACACGCGGTTGCTTACGCCTTCCGGGAGGGTTACCTGTAGCGCATGACCACGCTGCGCACCGACGTCCTGTCCGTCACCTATCGCGACGCGGGCCCGGCGGACGGCCCGGCCGTGCTGATCCTGCACGGCTGGCCCGACGCCGCGTCGGCCTGGACGCCGATCGCCGACCACCTGGCCGGGCTGGGGCTGCGCACGATCACGCCGGAGCTGCGTGGACACGGGCAGACCCGGTTCCTCGACCCCGGCACGGTGCGCGACGGACGGGGCGTGGCGCTGGCCGGCGACGCACTGGAGCTGCTCGACGCGCTGGGGGTCGAGCGGTGCGCGGTCGTCGGCCACGACTGGGGCGCGCGGGCCGGGTACACGCTGGCCGCGCTGGCCCCGGAGCGGGTCACCCGCCTGGTCACGCTGTCGCTGGGCTACCAGCCGCACGGCGTGTTCACGATGCCGGACTTCGCGCAGGCCCGGGCGTTCTGGTACCAGTGGCTGATGTTCGTCGACGCCGGCGCGGAGGCGATCCGGCGCGATCCGGCGGGGTTCGCCCGGCTGCAGTGGGAGACCTGGAGCCCGCCCGGCTGGTTCGACGAGGAGACGTTCGCGGCCGCGGCCGAGGCGTTCGCGAACCCGGACTGGGCGGCGATCACGCTCAGCGGGTACCGGTCGCGGTTCGCCGCCGACGAGCCCCGCGACCCCCGCTACGACCCGCTCGCCGCGCGCCTGGCCGAGGTGGGGACGATCGGCGTCGACACGCTCACCGTCCAGGGCGGAGCCGACCACTGCGACCCGCCGTCGCTGCTGGCCGGCCAGGAGAAGCACTTCACCGGCGGCTACCGGCTCGAGGTACTCGACGGCGTCGGCCACTTCCCCCACCGCGAGGCCCCGTCGGCGGTGACGTCGCTGATCGCGGAGTACCTCAGCTGATCCGGTGGCCGGTGGCGGTGGAGAGCGGACCGAGGTCGGGGTCGCCGTACCGGCGGCGCAGGGCGTCGAAACGGGCGACCTTCTCCGGGCCGAAGCGGGCCACGATCGTGCGGTAGGTGTCGGCCGAGACGAAGACCGGTGGGTCGAGCTTGCTGTGGAACTTGTCGGCGTAGAGGACCAGCTCCTCCTCCGGCGTCTCCGGGAGGTAGTCGTCGACCGGCAGCGGCAGCCGCTGGTCGACGACGTCGGCGC